>NZ_JBIFFV010000019.1:0-2760 GCF_043557345.1 Sulfitobacter sp. 1A12157 | reverse complement strand
CGTAAGCCTCCGGGGGCGGCCGTCTGATCTTTGTTTCTTTCCGATGGTAAGTCCGACCTTATGTCCGACTTTATCAATCGCCCTCAAATCGAAGTTCTGTCTGCTGCCGATGGTGAACGCCGCCGGTATTGGTCGGATGATGACAAGCTGCGTATTGTAGAGGAGAGCTTTATTGGCCACCGTCAGGTGACAGCCACAGCTCGGCGGCACGGCATTTGCCGGTCACTTCTGACCACTTGGCGGCGGCAATATAGAAATGGCGAGCTTGGGTCTTCTGGCTCTGTATCGTTCGCGCCGGTGACTGTGCCGAAGGAAGTTTCCACGTCGCAGGCAAATCCGATCGATTCCAGTCCACCTCCGGACTGTCGGATTGAGGTGGCTCTTCCGAATGGGCGTCGACTCATCCTCCCCATCGGCGTGGAGACCGAAGCGCTTGCTCGGCTTCTGGCTGTGGTGGATCGGCAATGATTGCGTTTCCGGCGGGCGTGAAGGTGTGGATCGCAGGCGGTGCCACCGATATGCGGCGGGGCATGAACACGCTGGCGCTACAGGTGCAAGAAGGGCTTGGCCGTGATCCCCATGCGGGTGAGATATTTTGCTTCCGGGGGCGTAAAGGCGATCTGGTCAAGATCCTGTGGCATGATGGCGTGGGCATGTCGCTTTATCTAAAGCGCCTGGAGGCAGGTAAGTTCATCTGGCCCGTGAGCCGGTCGGGCGAAGCGGTGCAGGTCTCGGCGGCGCAGTTGGGTTATCTTCTGGAGGGCATCGACTGGCGTAACCCACGCTGGACACAACGGCCTGCAAAGGCTGGTTAATTTGCGCCAGGTAGCCTGTTTTTATTGGTGCTTCGCGGCCCCAGCTGGTAAATATTGGTCATGTCTGATGCCGCCTCCGAACTCGCCAAATTACGCGCTGCCCTGGCCGCCGCAGAGGCCCGTGCAGAGCTGGCGGAAAGCGAGCTGGCGCAGGCCCGCGCGGTTGTCTCCTGCTCCGAGGCGATGATCCAAGAGCTCAAGCTCGAGATCGCCAAACTGCGCCGTGACAAATACGGCATCTCGTCAGAACGACGCGCCCGGCTGATCGATCAACTGGAACTGCAGCTTGAAGAGATGGAAGCGGCGGCCACCGAGGATGCCTTGGCCGCAGATCAAGCAAACGAGAAAGCCAGCACGGTGCGCGCCTTCACGCGCCGCCATCCGGTGCGCAAGCCGTTCCCCGATCACCTGCCGCGCGAGCGGGTTGTCGTCGAAGCACCGGCCGCCTGCACCTGCTGTGGCTCGGACCGGATCGTGAAGATGGGCGAGGACATCACCGAGACGCTGGAGGTGATCCCGCGTCAGTGGAAGGTGATCCAGACCGTGCGCGAGAAGTTCACTTGCCGGGCCTGCGAGAAGATCAGCCAGCCGCCAGCCCCGTTCCATGCGATTCCGCGCGGATGGGCCGGGCCCAGCCTGATCGCAATGCTAATCTTCGAGAAATATGGTCAGCACCAGCCGTTGAACCGGCAGGCCGAGCGCTTTGCCCGTGAAGGTGTAGAGCTGAGCCTGTCCACCCTGGCGGACTTGGTCGGGCACGCGACTGTCGCCCTGCAGCCGATCCATGCGCTGATCGAGGCCCACGTGCGTGCCGCTCACCGCCTGCATGGCGATGATACCACCGTGCCGCTTCTGGCGCGGGGCGGTGCAAAAAAGGCCCGGCTCTGGACCTATGTCCGTGATGACCGCTCCTGGAATGGTGGCGCGCCGCCGGCGGCGTTCTTCCGCTTCTCCCGAGATCGTGGCGCAACCAATCCCAATCAGCATCTGGCAGAATGGCAAGGGGTGCTGCAAGCGGACGCCTATGGGGGATACAACGACCTCTATCGAGAGGACCGAGACGCGGGGCCCGTGACCAGTGCGCTGTGCTGGTCGCATGCGCGCCGGAAGTTCTTCGAACTGGCCGACATCGCGGGCAACGTCCGCAAGGGCAAACCTGCCCATCAGATCTCACCGGTCGCACTGGAAGCGGTAAAACGGATCGATGCCATCTTCGACATCGAGCGCGAGATCAATGGGCTGGATGCTGATGCCCGGCTCGTCGCCCGCCAGAACCTGTCCCGTCCCCTGGTGAACGGCCTCCACGACTGGCTGCAGGAAGAGCGCGCGAAACTGTCCAGACACAACAAAGTGGCCAAGGCGATCAACTACATGTTTGAGAAGCGTGGCCGTTGGCAGGCCTTCACGGCATTCCTCGAGGACGGGCGTATCTGTCTGACGAATAATGCGGCCGAACGCGCCTTACGTGGCGTTGCCCTGGGTCGGAAGTCGTGGCTCTTTGCAGGGTCCGAGCGCGGCGGTGAGCGGGCGGCCGCCATGTATACCCTTATCGTCACCGCAAAAATGAACAACATCGACCCACAGGCCTGGCTCGCCGATGTTCTCGCCCGGCTGCCCGACATACCCGTCTCGCGCATCCATGAGCTTCTGCCTTGGAACTGGAAAGCCCTATCCCTTCCACAAGCAGCGTGACCATGCAGCTGAACAAGGTGTATTCCGTCAAGACAATCGACCGCGTCGCCATCGAACTGGGCGAAACCGTTGATCGGATCTTCGATCTCGCCATCGGTATGGAAACCGAAGATGGTATAATTTGGGTCTACGGCCCCGGCAACGATAGTGTGATCGCCTTCACTCGGTTTGGGATGCAAAACCTGCAAGTGCTCATCTTAATGAACCGTGATCTCGAGCGATGACCCACCTGTGGCCTACGCCGGATGCTTAC
>NZ_JBIFFV010000018.1:0-3389 GCF_043557345.1 Sulfitobacter sp. 1A12157 | reverse complement strand
TAGGCCGTAAACTTCCTCAAGGTGGGCGCGGATGTCGCGGGTCGATAATCCGGCTGCATAGAGGCCAATGATTTTGTGTCAATCCCGGTGGAAAATTGGTCAATTTCCCGGAGAGATATTGGCCAAATTTCGGTTTAGGCGGCGCCTTGGCGCGCGTGCTTTCCATATAGCTGACGCGTGCCAAGGCGCGCTGGCCGCAGGCCAGCTCATCTGATCCCGGGTTTATAGATTTCAGGTTTGGGCTGTACGGCTCTCGCGTAGCCGGAAGCTTTCGCCGTTCATTTCGAGAATATGGACGTGATGGGTCAGGCGGTCCAGAATTGCGCCCGTGAGGCGCTCTGAGCCGAAGATCTCGGTCCATTCATCGAATGGCAGGTTGGAGGTGATGACGATGGATCCGCGCTCGTAGCGTTGGGAGATGACCTCGAACAGCAACTCGGCGCCGGTCTTGCTGAGCGGAACGAAGCCGAGTTCATCGATGATCAGCAGGTCCTGGCTGACCAGCAGCTTTTGCAGACGCTGCAGGCGCCGTTCATCGGCAGCCTCGATCAGTTCGTGGACCAAGGCGGCAGCGGTCGTGAAGCGGACCTTCAGACCCTTTTGACAGGCCGCCAGTCCGAGCCCCAGGGCAACGTGGGTCTTACCGGTGCCGCTCGGACCAAGGGCGATGACGTTCTCGCGCCGGTCCACGAAGGCGCAGCGGGCCAGTTCCATGGTCAGGGCCTTGTTCAGTGATGCAATCACCTTGAAGTCGAAGCTGTCCAGGCTCTTGGTTGCCGGGAACTTGGCGTCCTTGATCCGGCGTTCGATCATCCGGCGTTCGCGCTCAATCAGTTCCAGTTCACAGAGCCGCAGCAGGTAGTGAACATGGTCCTTGTTCTCCGCCGCGCATTGCCGTGCCTGCTTGTCGTACTCGCTGTTGAATGTCGGCAGGCGTAGCTTCTTGAGATGATGCTGCAGCAGGACCTGAGGGGTATCGGTCATGCCGCTGTTCCGGACATCAACACATTGTAGCTGGCCGGGTCCGTCGTCTCGACCTGTGCCTTGGGCAGATAGGGATAGATGTCGAGATCAAGCCGCGGCGGGCGCTTCTCGATCCGACACAGCACGAGATGCTTGACCGCATCGTAGCCGATGGTCCCGTGACCGAGAGCGTACTTGATGGCGCCATGAACATGGGCCATCTCGAAGGTCTCCAGCAGGCGCAGAACCTGGACGTATTCGCGCTTGCCCTTCTTGCCCATCCGCGCTTCCAGCAACCGGTGCAGGATGGCAAACTCGGCGGGCAGGTCCCAGCCCTGCAGCGGCGCCGCCTGATCCAATGCGCCGACTTTCTGCTCAAGCAGCGGCAGGTAATGCATCGGATCGAACACCATGTCAGCCTTGTCGTAGGACCGGCGGTGGCGGGCGATTATCTCTGCGCCACACCCGATGACGACCTCATGGACATAGCCCCTGATCTGGACCTCGTGGTGTGCGTAGGCGACCGGGACGGAATAATCGTTGGTGCGATAGCGGACCATCGAGATCGACGTCGCCCGTGTGCTGACCTTCTCGCAGGCATCATAGGGCGTGGGCGGCAGTGCCATCAGCGCATCCAGATCGCGCATCAGGCGGTCTCCGATCGGCTCGGTGTGGCCACGGACAGTATCGTCCTGGCGCCTCAGGCATTGTTCTTTCAGCCGGGCATTCAGCTCATCGAAGCTGTTGAACCGGGGCGCAGGCACGAGAAAGTTCCGTCGCCCGTAGCCGATGACGCCTTCGACATTGCCTTTGTCGTTGCCCTTTCCCGGCCGACCGAACTTGTCGTCGAACAGATAATGCGACTGCAACTCGGAAAAGATCTTGGTTCGCTCCCGCTTTCCATCACCGCAGATCTTCGCCACCGCGATCGTGGTGTTGTCATACAGGATCGACAACGGCACCCCGCCGAAGAACGCAAAAGCTGAGACATGACCATCGCAGAACGCTTCGGTGGTCTCTGCAGGATATGCTTTGATGAAGAACGCGTCCGAATGCGGCAGCGCCATCGCAAAATAGTGCAGCTTGCACTCGACCCCGTCAATCACACCAAGCGTCTCGCCAAAATCCACCTGCGCGTGACCGGGCGCGTGCGACAGCGGGACGAACACTTCCTTTGATCGGCGTTGCTTCTCGCGGACATAATCCGTGACGATCGTGATCCCCCCGGTGAAGCCATGCTCGTCCCGCAGCCGGGCATGGATGCGCTTGGCCGTATGCCGCTGCTTCTTGATGACCCGTTTGTCGTCTTCCAGGATCTGATCGATAATCGGAATGAACGGATCAAGCTTCGGGCGGACAGGCAAAGCAGTTCGCCGATACCCTGGGGGCACGGAATGCAGCAGGATCTTTGCCACCGTCTTGCGGTCGATCCCATAAAGACGACCAGCTGCACTTTTGCTCATACCATCAACATGGCACGCCCGACGGACACGGTTGTATAAGTCCACAGAATACATCTCCCCACCCTCCGCTCATCAACATCGGGTGTCAGAATGCGGAATTTTGCTCCGCGACGGTCAGATCATCAGACCGTTTCTGTGGTCATTTTGTCTCCGGGATTCACACAGGTGGCCGAATGCGTCGGAACAGGTGGCCGGATGTGATCGGAATGGGTGGCCGGATGTTCCGGAATACGCACGGATAGTCATTGCAGCGCCCCGCCGCCACGGTTGTCGGTGTATTGTCCCAACTTGGCAGCCTCAATCCGAGCGTGCACACCGTCCAGGTCCAGAGGCGTGATGCCGTCAGCAATATCCATCTCCGCTTCAAACGCCAGCTCCTGCTGGTGCCGGATGCGCAGCTTCTGAAGGCTGTTGCGGGTCCAGTCATTCTCCTTGCCAGCTTTGGTCACGACGTTCCGGATGCCGATCGCATTCAGATGCTCCGCGAGAGCTTTGTGGGACATCTCGGTCCACTCCGGATGTTCACGGAGCAATTGGAACATCCGTCGGTCACGGTCGCCGGCGCGCAAATAACCTGCGATGCCGCCACGAATGCTTGTCTCATATATGAAGCCGCCGCCTGCCTTCTTGCCGATGGCTTTCTTGACGTGGTGGTCCTGCTTCGCAACGCGCCCGATCCGATCGTGTTCAGCCTTGGCTATCTTCAGCTCACCCCACAACTCCTTGCGGGTGATCTTGCCTCGGCCGACGACCCACACGGGGATACCCAGCCGAACAAGTTCGTGAAAAACAGTTAGCTCCCGCGCCAAGCGATCCACCGCGGTCACCAGGATCGCGGCGTTGTCCATTTTTGCCTCACGCAGCACTTGCGTTAGGACGTCACGATCTTGCCAATACCGGGCACCACTGCCTTTTTCATCATGGACTAAAGGTGTGACGCCGAAGCTTCTCGCGTATTCATCG
>NZ_JBIFFV010000017.1:0-3687 GCF_043557345.1 Sulfitobacter sp. 1A12157 | reverse complement strand
GGGGTCGTTTGCGGGAGGGGGCGGAATCCTACGCTAAGGCTTTGGCCAACGATATTCACCGGTGAGATTGATGTGCTCCCATCCCAGCGGCGAGACATGGGCCAGCAGATCGGGCGATAGCGGCTTTCCGTCTCGTTTCTGGTTGGCGACGACTTCGCCGAGCTTCATGGTGTTCCAGAAGATGATGATCGCGGCGAGCAGGTTCATGCCGGCGATCCGGTAGTGCTGGCCTTCGGCGGAACGGTCGCGGATTTCGCCCCGGCGATGGAAGCTGATGGCGCGTTTCAGCGCATGATGCGCTTCACCCTTGTTGAGACCGATCTGGGCGCGGCGTTGCAGATCGGCATCCAGAATCCAGTCGATCATGAATAACGTGCGCTCTACGCGGCCGACTTCCCGCAGGGCCGTCGCGAGTTCGTTCTGCCGCGGATAGGAGGCGAGCTTGCGCAGAATCTGGCTGGGCGCGACGCTCCCGGCCGCGATGGTGGCGGCGATGCGCAGGATGTCTGGCCAGTTTCGCTCGATCATGGTCTGGTTGATCTTTCCGCCGATCAAGGCCCGCAAGTGCGCCGGGGTGGCCGATGGATTGAACGCATAGAGTCGCTTGGACGGCAGATCCCGGATGCGAGGGGCAAACCGGTAGCCGAGAATGGCGCACGCAGCAAAGACGTGATCGGTGAAACCGCCCGTGTCGGTGAACTGCTCGTGGATATGGCGGCCAGTGTCATTCATGAGCAGGCCGTCGAGGATATAGAGGGCTTCGCTCGCCGTTGCAGGAATCACCTGGGTCGCGAACGCCGCATATTGGTCGGAGACGTGGCTATAGGCTTTCAGGCCCGGGGTATTGCCGTATTTCGCATTGACCAGGTTCATGGCCTCGCCTTGCTCGGTTGCCGCGAAGAATTGCCCGTCGCTCGATGCTGAGATCCCCGCGCCCCAGAATTGGGCCATGGGTAGCGCCGCCTGCGCCTCGACCACGATGGCCAGCGCCCGGTCGTAGGCTTCGCCCTCGACATGCCACCGTCCAATGCGGATCAACTCCCAGAAGGTGTGGGTGTTGGTGGCGTCCGCCATCTTGCGCAGGCCGAGATTGATCCCCTCCGCGAGGATGACGTTCATCAGCCCGATCCGATCGGCGCAGGGCGCTCCCGTGCGCAGGTGGGTGAAGGCCTCGCAGAAGCCGGTCGCAGCATCCACTTCCAACAACAGGTCGGTGATGCGCGTGGGCGGAATCTCCTTGTAGAGATCGAGCACCAGATCCTCGGCGCCGGACGGTGCAGCGGCTTCGAGCTTCTCGATATGCAGGACGCCGTTTTCGATGGACCCGCCGGGAATCGTGCCCGCGCGAGCAGCGCGGCCAAGCTCGCGCAACCGGATATCGAGGCGAGCTTGCCGGTCTGCCAGCCATTCCTCGGGCCGCAATGGCACGGCGAGACGGCCGCTTTCCGCCACAGCTTGCGCCGGCACGAGTGCATGTTTCAGATCGCCATAGCGCCGGGACCTGACCAGCCAGATATCGCCGGAGCGGAACGCGTCGCGCAGATGGAACAGCACCGCGATCTCCCAGAGACGAGTATCGCCGGCCGCCTGGGCACGAAGATGACGATGCCATTTCGAACTCGGCCGCAGGAAGCCGGTATGTGCACCATCGTTCAAACCGTTGCGTAGGACCATTACGGCTTCCAGCAGCGGCATTGCGACCGGCGCAGCGCGAAGATCGAGCAGGCGCAGCATGCGAGGAGTGTATCGGCGAAAGCGGTGATAGCCGTCGAGCACATGTTTGAGCGGATCATCCGCCATGGTGGCGGTCAGCCTGGTTGCCATCGCGACAAGGGCTTTGAAGCCGACCCAGCCCGATCCGCTCGCGATAACGTCGTCCAGCGGCTGGCCATCATCCTGTGCATCGACCAAGGCTCCGCCAATTTCGGCGAAGGATTTCAGGGTGTCGCGCACCGCGCTCGCTTCGTCGGCGACCTTGGCCTGGCAAATCCTTTCCGATGCCCGGTAGAGCCTGCCTATAATCCGGTCATGGGTTTCGACCACGGCATCGGCAAGCATCGCCTGCCATTCCGACGCACAAACGGCCAGGATCGCAAGCCGCCTGTCTTCCGGGAGATCGCGCATGCCGTCGGCATAATACCGCTCTCCCTGCCTGCGTAGACGTGTCAACCTATGGGCAGGAACACCGGCCAGCAGATCCTCGGGAAGATCGACACGTTGCAGATACTCCAACCGGTCGAGCAGCCGGTTGGCCGACGAAGAGTTCGAACCAGGCTCGAACTGACGCAGCCACACGAAGCGCGTCACCCGATCGTCTGCTGTCTCCTCGAGCAATGCCAGCAACTGTTCCTGGATCGGCATGGACAACCGACCGGCGATCCGCGTCTCGATTTGCCGCTCGGCATCGACCAGAGCCGTGGCGCAAAGCCGCTCGATCGTGGATGTGGCGGGAAGAACCGTGCGGGTGCGACGGCATTCGGCTATGAAGCGACGAGCAATGTCCTCGTTTGACACCGCCAGTTCGGCTTCCCGGAACAGCCAGGCCTTCAACTCGCGCGCTCCGCGTCCGGAGAAGGTGCGGAATCCATAGAGCGACCGCAACTCGGCAAGATGCTCGTGCCGCGTTTCCTCTCGAGAGGCATAATCGACGAGATCATCGGCACCAAGGCCGAGTTGTGCTCCGATGAACTCGACCACCTCGGCCGGTATCAGTTCGCCCGGAGCCAACACCCGGCCGGGGTAGCGCAGGACACACAGTTGCAAGGCGAAGCCGAACCTGTTGTGAGCACGCCGGCGTTGCCTGATGTGACCGAGATCTTCATCGCTCAGAGTATAATGCTTCAGCAAATCCGCCTGCGAGGTTGGCAGGCGCAACAGCGTGTCCTTCTGCCGATCGGTTAGAGTGACGCGACGCGGCATCTATGTTCCTTTTTCAAAATTTAACGATGTTCAAGACGCTTTGTTTATGAAGCTGGTTGAGATACATTTCCAGCGAACAAACCGATCGTGGCCGGCGCGCCGCCTCAAACCAACGTTTAAGAAACATGCTGATCGGATACGCCCGCATCTCCAAAGCCGATGGCTCCCAGTCCCTCGATCTCCAGCACGACGCCCTGCGCGCCGCCGGCGTCGAACAGGATAATATCTACGAGGATCGCGCTTCCGGCAGTCGTGATGATCGGCCTGGTCTGGCTGCCTGCCTGAAATCCTTGCGCGCCGACGATGTGCTGGTGGTCTGGAAGCTCGATCGCCTCGGGCGGTCGCTTGCCCACCTGGTCAACACCGTGAAGGATCTGTCAGACCGCAAGATCGGCCTGCGGGTGCTGACCGGAAAGGGCGCGCAGATCGACACCACAACCGCCTCCGGCCGCATGGTGTTCGGCATCTTCGCCACCCTGGCCGAGTTCGAGCGGGATCTGATCCGCGAGCGCACCATGGCCGGCCTCGCCGCAGCCAGAGCGCGAGGCCGCAAAGGCGGGCGAAAATTCGCCCTCACCAAGGCGCAGGTGCGTCTCGCCCAGGCTGCCATGGCGCAGCGCGACACTTCCGTTTCCGATCTGTGCAAGGAACTCGGGATCGAGCGCGTCACCCTATACCGATATGTCGGCCCGAAGGGCGAACTCAGGGACTATGGAAAGCGCGTGCTCGGCTTAGCGTAGGATTTCGCCCCCTCCCGCAAACGACCCC
>NZ_JBIFFV010000002.1:0-535359 GCF_043557345.1 Sulfitobacter sp. 1A12157 | reverse complement strand
CCTCTGCCTCTGCCTCTGCCTCTGCCTCTGCCTCTGCCTCTGCCTCTGCCTCTGCCTCTGCCTCTGCCTCTGCCTCTGCCTCTAAGAAAAAGCACGGGACAACAGCAACCAAACTTCAACCAAGAATTGCATTTGTGACAAAGCTTCCTTAGCGTAACGCAATGCAACAGGATCGGCCCCTTGTCGGAATAACCCTTATGATGGGCTTCTGCATCGTAGCGCCCGTGGGCGATGCGGTGGCCAAACTGCTGGGCGCTTCGGTCCCCTTGGGGCAGGTGGTGCTGCTGCGCTTTGCCATTCAGGCGCTGATTCTGATCCCCCTCGTCTGGTACTCCGGGCGCATCTGGCACATGCGGGGCCGGGTGTTGCGGCTGACCTTTTTGCGCACCCTTTTGCATATTGCGGGCATTGCGGCGATGTTCACCGCGTTGAAATACCTGCCCCTCGCAGATGCGGTCGCCATCGCATTCGTCATGCCTTTTTTCATGCTGCTGCTCGGCAAGTTCATCCTGAACGAAGAGGTCGGCCCCAGACGTTTGGGCGCGAGCATCGTGGGCTTTCTCGGCACGCTTTTGATCGTGCAGCCGAGCTTTGCCAATGTCGGCTGGCCCGCGTTGCTGCCGGTCGTCGTGGCGGTCGTCTTTTCCTTCTTCATGCTGGTGACGCGCCAGATCGCGAAAGAGATCGATGCGATCAGCCTGCAGGCCGTCAGCGGGGTCATGGCGGTGGTGATGATCCTGCCGCTCCTCGCGCTTGGCACCATGACGCAGATCGCGCCGCTTCGGCTTATCCAGCCCGATGCGCTTGACTGGACCCTGTTGCTCGGCATAGGGGTGCTGGGCACGGTGGCGCATCTTTTGATGACATGGTCGCTGCGCTTTGCCCCGTCGGCCACATTAGCGCCGATGCAATATCTTGAAATTCCCTTTGCCACGCTGCTTGGGCTGGTGATCTTTTCCGACCTGCCCAACCCACTGGCGGGGCTGGGCATTCTGATCACCGTCGGTGCGGGGCTCTACATCGTCATGCGCGAGCGGGCCACGGCGCGTGCTCTGGCCGCAGCAGTCGCGCCGCCAGTGGCGCCATAAGACGGCGCGGCAAGATCAGCAGCATATCTGGGCCGTCGATCTCAAGCGTGACCGGCCCCAAGGCGCGGTTCGACGTGCCGATCCGGCCACCGGGCGCGAAATTCAGCCCCTCGATCGGCCATTCCAACCCTTGGCTGCGCCCCGTCACCGGAGCCAGAGGCATGAGAGAGACGACATCTCCCGCCGCCGTCGGCAGCCTGATCCGCGGCGGGGCGAGCAGCACGATCTCATGCGCGCCCAACAGGATGCAGGAGTGATGCGGATGGGTGGCGAGCGTGTTGAAAGCCGCAAGCTGATGATCCAAACGCGCCCCGGTAAAGCCGACCCCGAGCACAAGCGGAGCGTCGATCCGCGTCAGCGCCTTGTCGAAATCGGTGCTCTCTTGCTCGGCGATGCGGTGGCACCGCGCGGCCGGGATTTGGGCCAAGACCTCTGCCGGGGCTGAATCCAGATCGCCGATGACTGCCGCCAGTTCCACCCCAGCCGCCACGGCCGCCGCAGCACCGCTGTCCGCCGCCACGCAGGTCGGGGCCAGCGCCAGCGCCGCTTTAATGTCCCCTGCAAAGACCTCTCCGCCGCCGAACAACGTGACGGCGCCCCTATCCCGAACTATGTAGTCTGAAGTGGTCAATTAATGCCCCTTTTGGAAATCTGCCTTAATCTTGCCTTGAAATCATACGTTGAATGGCACAGATTCGAGCCGCTTTGGTCTTGGACGTCGTGGTAAACGATACCTGCAACACCGCAGAGGACGAGCATCCGATGATGAACAGCAACAAAATCTTGACGGTCTCCTATGGCACTTTTTCGTGCACGCTGGAAGGCTTCGACGATTCCTTCGGCACAATGAAGGCCATTGCCGAGTATTTCCGCGATCTGGCCTCGGATGACCGTTACTTCGGTGCCGAACCGCCGCAACCCGATGCCGAGATGCTCGCCCGGATCGCACAGCGCGAAGTCTCCCGCCGGGTGCAAGCCCGTGAGCAGGAAGGCAAGATCGTGCTGAGCGCTCTGGAGAACCAAGGCGCCGAAGCCCCGGCCCAAGCGCCCCCCGCAGCCGCGCCGGTTCAGGCCGAGGCCGCCGCACCGCAAGCCGCCGTCGCGGCAGCGCCTGCGCAGGTTGAGGAAGAGGCGCCTGCCCCCCTCAAGGCTGAGATCGCCGACACTGCCGCGGTGGAAGCGCCCGCCACGCCGGAAGCGCAGATCGCAGAAGCCGTTGAAGAGCCCACGCCTGCCGCAGAGCCAGCGCCGGTTGCCGAAACAGAAGAGACCAGCGAAGCCGAAGCCTTCTTTGCCGCCAGCCCGCAGCCGCACTCCCATTTCGAGGACGAAGCGCAGGAGGCCAGCGTCGAAGATCTGCCCGCCACAAGTGCCGCGCCCGCCGACAGCATCGCCGCAAAACTGCAACGCATCCGTGCCGTCGTCGCCCAGCAGGACGAAGACGAAGCGGCTGGCTATGACGAGGAAGAAGCTGCGCCCGTGGCCCGCGCCACCGCTGAAACGCAAGCCGCGCCGGAAGAGAGCCAAGCCGCCATCGCCGCCGCCCGCCGTGACATCGAAGACGCGTTGGAGGCCGATGAGGCGACCGAAATGGCACAGGAGGCCGCGGAAGACGAGGACGACGATCTTGCCGATATTCTCAACCGGCTTGAGGGCGAAGAGGAGGATGAGGCGGAAAGCGCCGAGACGGATGAGAGCCTGTTCGAGGCCCAAGCCGATGAGGCGCCCGAGGCCGAAGCCGAAGCCGCACCGGAGATCGACGCCGCCGACCTGCCGCGCAAAGGGCGCGTGATCAAGGTCAAGCGCGCACATCTCGAAGCGGCTGTGGCGCGGGGCGATCTCGAAGAGGTTTCGGACCCGGCACCGCAAGAGGCGCCTGCCGCGAAAACCGAGGAAAAGCGCAGCTCTTCCCTGTCGCCCGAGGATGAAGACGAACTGGCCCGCGAATTGGCCGCTTTGGAAGCCGAACTCGGTGGCGCCGCCCCGGAAGAGGCCGAAGAGACGCCTGCCGTTGAGATGGCCGAGCCGGAAGCGGCGCCCGCTCAGGAAGAGCCCGAAGAGGTCGAAGCCGCAGCGGAACCGGTCGAAGAGCGGCCCGCGCCCGCCCAAGCGGCCCGTCACAGCCTGCCCACCATCGACGATGACGCCGACCGCGACATGTCGCGCCTGATGGCGGAAACCGACAGCAAGATGGATGAGGCCGAAAGCACCACGCGCCGCGATGCCTTTGCCCATCTGCGCGCCGCCGTGGCCGCCAAGAAAGCCGACGAAGCGATGGGGGGCCGCGCCACCACCGCGACCTCGGATGACGCCTACCGCGAAGATCTGGCCGATGTGGTCCGCCCGCGCCGCCCCGTCACCCGCCCGGCCCGGACCGAACGGCCCAAGGCCGATGCCCGCTCCGCACCCCTGAAACTGGTGGCCGAGCAGCGCATTGATGTCGACAAGCTGCGCAGCGCCGGCCCCGTGCGTCCGCGCCGGGTGGCCGCCGTGGTCGAGCCGGTCAAGACCAACCCCGACGCCGAAAGCTTTGCCGATTTCGCCGCCGACATGGGCGCCACCAAACTGCCCGAACTGCTTGAGGCGGCGGCATCTTACATGTCGTTCGTCGAGGGGCGTGACCAATTCTCTCGCCCGCAGTTGATGGGCAAGGTCCGCTCGATCGGGTTGCCGGATTTCACCCGCGAAGACGGGCTGCGCTCTTTCGGTCAGTTGCTGCGCGCAGGCAAGATCGAAAAGATCAAAGGCGGGCGTTTCACCGTCTCGGATGAAATCGGCTACCGCCCCGATCACCGCGCCGTGGGTTAAACCACGGCCCACCGCTGGATACGAAAAAGCGCCCCGCGGGGCGCTTTTTTATTGCGTTCTAACGATCATCTTCCGCATCGGGGTCGGCCTGTCCGATGCCCCGAAAGACAAATTTGAACGGCAGCGCCCAAACGATGCCGAGGGCGACGTAGATGCCAAGCTCAAGCAGCACCGGCGGGCGGTCGAATTGGGCCACCGTCCAGACCGCCACGGCGATATAGCTCGGCAGCCCGATCAGCAGGATCACCAGCGCCCAACGGCGGCGTGCTCTGTAGCTCAGCGCCATCAGATCAGTCCGCGAAAGGGTCGGTCACCAGAATGGTGTCCTCCCGCTCCGGCGAAGTCGAGACGAGGGCCACTGGGCATTGGATCAACTCTTCGACCCGGCGCACGTATTTGATCGCATTGGCCGGAAGATCGGCCCAGCTGCGCGCGCCTTCGGTCGATTCGGACCAGCCCGGCAGTTCTTCGTAGATCGGCGTGCAACGGGCCTGCTGCTCGGCGGCGGTGGGCAGATAGTCGAGCCGCTCGCCGTCTAACTCGTAACCGACGCAGACCTTCAGCGTCTCGAACCCATCAAGCACGTCGAGCTTGGTCAGGCAGATGCCGGTGATCCCGGAGGTGGCGCAGGTCTGGCGCAGCAGCGCCGCGTCGAACCAACCACAGCGGCGCTTGCGCCCGGTGGTGGTGCCAAACTCATGGCCGCGCTCGCCCAGACGTTGACCATCCGCATCCTCAAGCTCGGTCGGGAAAGGGCCTTCGCCGACACGGGTGGTGTAAGCCTTCACGATGCCTAGCACATAGTCGATGGCGGTGGGGCCAAGGCCAACGCCGGTCGCCGCCTGCCCCGCGATCACGTTCGACGACGTGACAAAGGGATAGGTGCCAAAGTCGATGTCGAGAAGCGCGCCCTGTGCCCCTTCGAAAAGGATGCGCTTGCCCGCCTTGCGCTTCTCGGCCAGAACCTTCCAGACGGGGGCGGCGAAACGCAGGATTTTCGGTGCGATTTCTTGCAGTTGCGCGATCAGCGCGTCGCGGTCGATGGCCTCGACGCCCAAGCCCTTGCGCAGCGGGTCGTGGTGCTGCAACGCGCGGTCGACGCGGGCCTCCAGTGTCGCGGCGTCGGCCAGATCGGCCACGCGGATGGCGCGGCGGCCAACCTTGTCTTCATAGCACGGCCCGATGCCGCGTCCGGTGGTGCCGATCTTGGTGCCCTTGCTCGCCGCCTCTTCACGGGCGCGGTCAAGCTCACCGTGGAAAGGCAGGATCAGCGGGGTGTTTTCCGCGATCATCAGGCTCTCGGGGCTGATTTCGACGCCCTGCCCCTCGATCGTCTCGATCTCTTTCAGCAGGTGCCACGGGTCCAGCACCACGCCATTGCCGATGACCGACAGCTTGCCGCCGCGCACCACGCCCGACGGCAGCGCATGCAGCTTGTAGACCTTGCCGTCGATGACCAGAGTGTGGCCCGCGTTATGCCCGCCTTGGAAGCGTGCGATCACATCGGCGCGTTCGCTGAGCCAGTCAACGATCTTGCCTTTTCCCTCGTCACCCCATTGGGCGCCGACAACGACGACATTGGCCATGATATATTCCTTTGCGATGTCCCGCGCCCGTATAGCGACAGTGGCAGGCGTGTGAAACTCGAAAAAACGCGGGAGCGGATTTAGACGCTTTGCCCCGCCTTCAGATGCACCGGGTCGCCATGCGGGGTGCTGAGATAGGCGGCCTCCCATCCATCGCGCAGGGTGCGCAGATCACCGGGGCGGGCATGGCCCGCGTCGATCAACAGGGTTTCGAGGGTTTCGAGCCAAGCGTTGAAATAGTCCTCCCCGCCGTTCAGCGCCCGCGCCAGCCCGTGGCGCGCCAAAGTCGCGCCAAAGCGGTCGGCCCAGAAGGACCAGTCGAAAAGACCGCTCTCGTTCAGATGCACCGTCAGCGCGAAGAGCTGCGCGTGCCATGGCGCCTCGAACACGGGTTCCGGGGCGCTCATGGGACCGCCAAATAGCTTTGCCACAGGTCCAGCACGACCTCATCGCGGGGATGTTCGGGATGCGCCCAAAGCTCAGAGGCCGGGAAGGCCACCGCGTAAAGCGGCTCTGGCGCCTCGCCCAGATCATGGGCGTTGCTGTCAGGCAGAACATGGGTGCCATGCAGCCGCAGCACCCGCCCTGAAGCGCCCGCGGCATAGGCGGGCAGCCGGGTGTGCCCGCCCGGAACAATGGTGTTTTCCGGCTGCTTGCGGGTGACGACCCTGTCGCCCGGCGCAAAGAGCGGCGCGATATCCGAGGGGCGGTCCGCCGGGCCACCGCGGGCCAGCACCCCGGCCACTTGGGGCGCTTTCAGCGCCTTTTCCGCCAGCGGGCTGGGCGTGGGCGCGGCTTTGCCCGACAGTTCCTCACGGCTGACCACCCCGCGCGCGACCAGCATATCGGCCACCCCGGCGATCCATTTCTCGTAATAGCTGAACCGCATGTAATCGGTCGGGGCCAGACATTCGCGGGCATGGCGCGACACGTCGATGTTCCATTTGCCCAGTGTTCCCGTGGCCAAGGTCAGCGCCAGCGCGCGGCGGTGCCAATCGGCGTGAAAGACCACGTCTTCGCCCTCGGGCGTCACCGCGCCGTGGCCGAAACGCCCGCCCATGTCATGCACGCGGGTCATGGCGCTTTGGCCAATCCGGTGCCGATCATACTGTCACGGGTGACAAGATCGGCCAGTGCTGCGACCTCCATGCCGTCGCTTCCCGCCGGGCGTTGCGGGATCACCAGATAGCGCACCTCAGCCGTCGAATCCCAAACGCGCACGGCGGTCTCGTCGGGCAGGTCGACGCCGAATTCAGCCAGCACCTTGCGCGGCTCGCGCACCACGCGGGCGCGGTAGGCATCGGATTTATACCAGCCCGGCGGGATGCCCAAAAGCGGCCAAGGATAGCAGGAACATAGGGTGCAAACGACGATGTTATGCACCTCCTCCGTATTCTCCACCGCGACCATATGTTCGCCCTGCCGCCCGAAGAACCCCATCTCGGCCACTACGGCGGTCGCATCCTCAAGCAGCGCCGCGCGAAAATCAGGATCGCTCCAGGCGCGGGCGACAACCTCGGCCCCGTTGCGCGGCCCGATGCGGTTCTCATAGGTGTCGATGATCTCATCCAAGGCGGCGGGGTCAATTAGCCCCTTGGCCGTCAGCAGTGTCTCTAGCGCCTTGACCCTGAGCGCGGGCTCGGGCGGCAGCAGGGCATGGGGGTGGTCGTGGTCCGAATGATCATGTGGCATGGCGGCAGACTGCCCCAGCGGCACTCGGCTGTCCATCGCCGATCAGGGGCAATCCCTTCATTTCTCTGCAAAGAATATGGGCGAATTTGCCCGCATTTCATGCTATAGTGAGGGTACGAAGCGAGTCTGCACCACCTTAATTCCAGGATAGCCCTCTTATATATTGTGGTTGAGTACTGCTTCAAAAGACCGTCGCCCCCATGCGGCGGTCTTTGCTCGTGCCTTTGATCCCTTAGGCCTCCCCCTCCTGATGCGATCCCCCCCCCCGGCGGCAATCCACCCTTGCCCCCATGGGCAAAGACGAATAGATACCCGCCAACCAAAACCGAAAGCTGTCGTACCCATGGAAAATGTCGTTCTGATCATTCACCTGATTCTGGCTCTTGGCCTGATCGCCGTGGTACTTCTGCAACGGTCCGAGGGCGGCGGCCTTGGCATGGGCGGAGGTGGCGGCGGTGCCGTTTCGGGCCGCGCGGCAGCCACCGCACTGGGCAAGGTGACATGGGCGCTTGCAGCCGGTTTTATCGCCACCTCGATCACGCTGACCATCATCGCGGCGGAAAAATCCGCAGGCTCGTCGGTCATCGACCGGCTGAGCGCGACACCGCCCGCCCAGAGCCAAGATGGCAGCCCAGCCCTGCCCGCGGGCGACGATCTGCTGCCGCCTTCCGCGGATGGCAACACACCGCTGGTCCCTGCAGCCGATTAACCTAACGAACACAAAACCTTGAGGCACGGCCCGGTTCCGCAACTGTATGTTGCGGCGGGCCTTGCCTCAAACGCACGAATCCTGTAAGGCTTAAATCCCGTGGTGTTGCGGTTTTCCGCAACGCGTTTGGCTGGTTTTTGCCTGCAACAAACTTTGAATTCACGGGGGTCTCCGATCACATGGCACGCTATATCTTCATCACAGGCGGTGTGGTCTCGTCGCTGGGCAAGGGTCTGGCCTCGGCGGCTTTGGGTGCCTTGCTTCAGGCACGCGGTTTTTCGGTGCGTCTGCGCAAGCTGGACCCCTATCTGAACGTCGATCCCGGCACGATGTCGCCCTTCGAGCATGGCGAGGTCTTCGTCACCGATGATGGCGCAGAGACCGACCTCGACCTTGGGCATTACGAGCGTTTCACCGGCGTCGCCGCGCGGAAGACCGACAGCATCAGCTCGGGCCGGGTCTACTCCACCGTGCTAGAGAAAGAGCGCCGCGGCGATTATCTGGGCAAGACCATTCAGGTGATCCCCCACGTTACAAATGAAATCAAAGACTTCATCGACATCGGCGATGATGAGGTCGATTTCATGCTTTGCGAAATCGGCGGCACCGTGGGCGATATCGAAGGTCTCCCCTTCTTCGAGGCGATCCGTCAGTTCAGCCAAGACAAGCCGCGCGGTCAGTGTATCTTCATGCACCTCACGCTGCTGCCCTACGTAAAGGCCAGCGGCGAATTGAAGACCAAGCCGACGCAGCACTCGGTCAAAGAGCTTCGCTCCATCGGCATCGCGCCCGACATTCTGGTTTGCCGCTCCGAAGGGCCGATCCCGGCCAAGGAGCGTGAGAAGCTGGCGCTCTTCTGCAACGTGCGCCCGGATTCGGTGATCGCCGCGCAGGATCTGAAATCGATCTACGAAGCTCCGCTCGCCTATCACCGCGAGGGGCTGGATCAGGCGGTTCTGGATGCTTTCCAGATCACCCCCGCGCCCAAGCCGAACCTGTCGCGTTGGGAAGATGTGGCCGACCGCATCTACAACCCCGAGGGCGAAGTCAAAGTCGCCATCGTCGGCAAATACACCCAGCTTGAAGACGCCTATAAATCCATCGCCGAGGCGCTGACCCATGGCGGCATGGCGAACCGGGTCAAGGTCAAAGTTGAATGGGTCGACGCCGAGATTTTCGACAGCGAAGACCCCGGTCCGCATCTCGAAGGGTTCCACGCGATCCTCGTCCCCGGCGGCTTTGGAGAGCGCGGGACCGAGGGCAAGATCAAAGCCGCGCAATATGCCCGCGAGCATAAGGTGCCCTATCTGGGCATCTGCCTTGGGATGCAGATGGCCGTGATCGAAGCGGCGCGGAACGTGGCGGGCCTGAAAACGGCAGGGTCGGAGGAATTCGACCATGAAGCCGGTAAAAAGCGTTTCGAGCCGGTGGTTTATCACCTCAAGGAATGGGTTCAGGGCAACCACAAAGTGGCGCGCAAAGTCGATGACGACAAGGGCGGCACCATGCGTTTGGGGGCCTATGACGCGACGCTGGTCGAAGGGTCGCGCGTGGCCGAAGCCTATGGCACCACCACCATCGACGAGCGTCACCGCCATCGCTATGAGGTCGACATCGCCTATAAGGACCAGCTTGAGAAGGCCGGGCTGAAGTTCTCGGGCATGTCTCCCGACGGCAAGCTGCCTGAGATCGTCGAATGGTCGGATCACCCGTGGTTCATTGGCGTTCAGTTCCACCCTGAGCTGAAGTCCAAGCCCTTCGACCCGCATCCGCTGTTCAAGGATTTCGTGCGCGCCGCCAAGGATGTCTCGCGGTTGGTATAAGCTTTTGAGGCCCGTGCGTTTTGCGCCGGGCCTTTTTTCTGCCGGGCAACCACTAAGAGACCCGGAATCAAGCCGCAGGCGCCGGGCCATCGCCTGCCCGCCCGCCACGCCGTAGGCATGCCATCATTCATTCGGCGCACCTGCGGTGCGTCGGGTAGGCGATTTCGCGACGGGCGCGTACTTCTGCGAGAACACATCACGGTAGCACCATAAAGTGGCATGGATCGCGGTTTGGTTCGCCCACCCGCGGACAGGCGCTGGCCCTTGGCTCCCCCTCTTTCGCGTTGCACCCGCCAACCACTCCGCTACAGCTAGGCCATGCTGAGCTATCAACACATCTACCACGCCGGAAACCTTGCAGACGTGCAGAAACATGCGCTTTTGTCGTGGATGCTGTCCTATCTCGCCCGCAAGGACAAACCGCTCACCTATCTGGAAACCCATGCAGGGCGGGCGCTTTATGACCTGTCGGATGCGGCGGCGGAAAAGACCGGCGAAGCGCGGCAGGGCATCGACAAGGTGCGCGATTGGTTCGCCCCCGATCATCCCTACAGGCAGGTTCTGGAAGCGCTGCGCGAGGCCCACGGCCCCCGCGCCTACCCCGGCTCTCCGCTGTTGGCCGCGAAACTGCTGCGCCCCGATGATCGCATCCATCTGGCCGAGTTGCACCCGCAAGAGCACAGCGCCCTTGATCTAGCGATGTCGCCCTACCCCGCGAAATGCCACCTCAGCGACGGATTCGAGATGGCCTTTGCCCTGACCCCGCCAACACCGCGCCGGGGGATGCTGCTGATCGACCCCTCTTACGAGATCAAAACCGATTACGAGACCATTCCGCGCCAGATCGCCAAACTCAACCGCGCGTGGAACGTGGGCATCATCGCCCTGTGGTATCCGATCCTGACAAACCGCGCGCATGTACCGATGCTCGACAAGCTTACCGCCAACCACCCCGATGCGCTGCGCCACGAAGTGCGCTTTCCGCCCGCGCGGCCCGGTCATGGTATGGTCGGCTCGGGCATGTTCGTGATCAATCCCCCCTACGGGCTCGACAATGAGGCACAGAACCTCACCGCCCGTTTCGCCACTTTGACCCAACAGGAGAGATAACAGATGCCAAAGGGCTATTGGATCGCCACCATGGATATCCACGATACCGCGATTTACGACAAATACCGTGCCGCCAATGCCAAACCCTTTGCGGATTACGGCGCGCGCTTCCTTGTCCGCGGTGGTACCCAGCAGATCCGCGAAGGGCAGATGCGCGCCCGCACCGTTGTTTTGGAATTCGACAGCTACGCCGATGCGGTCGCCTGCTACGAAAGCCCCGGCTACCAGCGTGCAAAAGACATCCGGCTGAACGTCGCGGACGGGTCTTTGGTGATCGTTGAGGGCTATGACGGCTAGCCCATCTGGCCCCTTGCAGGAACCTGCGCCCCCGATGCGCAGTTTCCTCTATGGCGACCCTGTTTCCTGCGATAAGTGAGCCCCATGCTGAACCGACTGTTCCCCCGCCGCAAGGCACAGCCGAAACCTTTGCCGCAGCCCAATGCCCAACTGGCACTGGGCGCGCTTTTGGTGCGCGTGGCCTTTGCCGACCGCAACTACCGCGCCTCTGAGATTGGCCAGATCGACCGCATTCTCGCGCAGACCTTTGGCCTGAAACCCATCGAGGCCGCGAAACTGCGTGCCACCTGCGAAGCGCTTGAGCGCGACGCCCCCGGCACGCCGGAGTTCACCCGCATTCTGCGCGAAGAGGTCGACTATGCCGACCGCAAGGCATTGGGCGAGGCGATGTGGCAGGTAGCCCTTTCGGATGGCGCGCGCAACGATGACGAGGAGATTCAGCTTGTCGCCATCGAAACCGCCCTCGGCCTGTCGGATGAGGATATGGCCGCGGCCCGCGCCAACGCTTTGAACGAGCTATGACATTCCCTTTTCCCGCAGCAGGATGATGACGCATATATGTTTGGTGACTTTCTCAACCGGCTAACCCAGCCCGAACCCGATCCATTGGCCGACAATGACGCCCGCCTCGCGCTGACCGCGCTTTTGGTGCGGATCGCCCGGTCCGACAATGACTACGCGATGAGCGAGCGGCGTCTGATCGACCGGATCGCGGCCGAGCGTTACGGCCTGAACGAGACCGACGCCACCGCCCTGCGTAAAGAGGCCGAGGCGCTTGAGGCGCAAGCCCCCGACACCGTGCGCTTTACCCGTGCGATCAAGGATGCGGTGCCCTACGAGCACCGGCTAGAGGTCATCGAAGCGCTTTGGCAGGTGGTTCTGGCCGACGGAAGCCGTTCCGATGAAGAGGACGCGCTGCTGCGGCTGGTGTCGAACCTCCTTGGCGTCACCGATACCGACAGCGCCATGG
Organism: Sulfitobacter sp. 1A12157; assembly: GCF_043557345.1. Lineage (NCBI taxonomy): Bacteria > Pseudomonadati > Pseudomonadota > Alphaproteobacteria > Rhodobacterales > Roseobacteraceae > Sulfitobacter > Sulfitobacter sp. 1A12157. The sequence continues at coordinate 523,276 of NZ_JBIFFV010000002.1, read as the reverse complement.
CGCGCCAGCGCGTCGCCAAGGAAAGCTGACCGAGCGTCAGCACCGATGCCGCGATGCAACGCGGGTCAAACTCTGCGTTGCAATTTCCGTCGATTCGTCGCTTTATAGCGCACTGAAATGACAGATTGGCGACAGTTTCCGTGACCACAGACACCCCGGTTATCCAGATTAAGAACCTCCACAAGGCCTATGGCGCGCTGGAGGTTCTCAAAGGGGTCGATCTGACCGCCCCGCGTGGCCATGTGATCTCGCTCATCGGGTCTTCCGGCTCGGGCAAATCGACCCTTTTGCGCTGCTGCAACCTGTTGGAGGACAGCCAGCAGGGCGAGGTGATCTTTAAGGGCGAGCCGGTGCGTTGGAAAGGCGACGGCCACCAGCGCTGCCCGGCGGACGCCAAACAGGTGCTGCGCATCCGCACCAACCTGTCGATGGTCTTCCAGCAGTTCAATCTCTGGGCGCATATGTCGATCCTGCAAAACGTGATGGAAGCGCCGCTGACCGTGCTGGGCCGCGACCGGGCCGAGGTGGAGCGCGCCGCGCGCGGCTATCTGGAAAAGGTCGGCATCGGCGACAAATGCGATGTCTATCCCGCCCAGCTCTCCGGTGGGCAGCAACAGCGCGCCGCCATCGCCCGCGCACTCTGCATGGAGCCCGAGGCGCTGCTGTTCGATGAACCCACCAGTGCGCTCGACCCCGAGTTGGAGCAGGAAGTCGTCAAGGTTATCAAGGATCTGGCCGCAGAGGGGCGCACGATGGTGATCGTGACCCATGACATGAAACTGGCCGCCGATGTCAGCGATCATGTCGTCTTTTTGCATCAAGGTCTGATCGAAGAACAAGGGACGCCCGAAGAAGTCTTTGGCGCGCCCAAATCGGAACGTCTGCGTGGGTTCCTTTCGGCAACCCAGCCTGCGTAAACAAGAACCAAAGGGAGTTACCAAATGAAAAAGATCCTACTGGCAAGTGCCGCGCTCAGCATGACCGCTGGCTTCGCGATGGCCGAAGCCCATGGCAAGACCATCCGCATGGGCACCGAGGGCGCCTACCCCCCCTACAACTTCATCAACGACGCCGGCGAAGTCGACGGGTTCGAGCGTGAGCTGGGCGACGAGCTGTGCAAGCGCGCTGAACTGACCTGCGAATGGGTCAAGAACGACTGGGACAGCATCATCCCCAACCTCGTGTCGGGCAACTATGACAACATCATGGCCGGGATGAGCATCACCAATGAGCGTCGCGAAGTCGTGGCCTTCACGCAGGACTACTACCCTCCCACCGCTTCCGCCTATGTCGCGGCATCTGAAGATGCGGATATCGAAGGCGGCGTTGTTGCTGGTCAGACAGCCACCATTCAGGCCGCACATGTTGCCGAAAGTGGCGCCACGCTGATCGAATTCGCGACCCCGGAAGAGACCGTTGCCGCCGTGCGCAATGGCGAAGCCGACGCAGTCTTTGCCGACAAGGATTACCTTGTGCCGGTCGTCGAGGAATCCGGCGGTGAGCTGATGTTCGTGGGCGATGACGTGCCGCTTGGCGAAGGCATCGGCATGGCGCTGCGCCAGTCGGACGGCGAACTGCTTGAAACCTTTGACGCGGTCATCACCGAGATGAAGGAAGACGGCTCGTTGAACGAACTGCTGAAAAAGTGGTTCGGCGACGACACCAACGTCTACGAGTGATCCAACCTCAGGCGCGCCCCGGTGGCGCGCCTGACCCTCCTCGCGCGGCACCGCTCGCGCGGATCAGCCCTCGCGCGGCACCCTCGCGCGGACCAGCCCATGGGGGCCCATGTTTTCTTTCTGCTCTGATCCATCGATCCTGGACGACTGGTTCTGGACCGCCTGTTATCTGACAACCGGCGTTCATATGTCGTTCTACATCTCCTTCCTCAAGGTCTTGATGCTGCTCGCCGTGACCGCGCCCGTGGCGCTGGCCTTCGGCTTTGGCGGGGCCATGATGGCGCGCGCGCGGTTTGCGCCACTCAGCTGGTTCGGCAAGGGCTATATCGCGCTGGTGCGCGGTGTGCCCGATATCGCTTTCTTTCTGTTTTTCGTCATCGCCTTGGATCAGGGCATCGAATACCTGCGCCACAAGGTGCTCTGCCCGGATTGGGACATGCCGATCCGCCAAGGCAGCGACTTCGTGGTCTGCCAAGAGGCCAAGATGCCCCTGGGCAATGCCGCGCAATGGGTGCATGAGACCTATGGTTTCAGCCTCGCCGTCTTTACCTTCGCCATCGTTTTCGGCGCTTTTGCGGCCAATGTGCTTTTCGGAGCCATGCGGGCCGTGCCAAAGGCGCAGCTTGAAACCGCCGAAGCCTATGGCATGACCCACCGCCAGACCTTCTGGCGCGTCCTGGTGCCGCAGATGTGGGTCTATGCGCTTCCGGGCCTCAGCAACCTGTGGATGGTGCTGATCAAGGCCACGCCGCTGCTGTTTTTGCTGGGTGTCGAGGATATCGTCTATTGGGCGCGTGAGCTGGGCGGCACCAAGACGCCCCGCTTTACCGATTACCCGCATCCTGACTGGCGCATGTGGTACTTCCTCGCGCTGCTGGTGTTCTACCTTCTCTTCACCCGCATTTCCGAGATCACGTTGGACCGTCTGATGAAACGACTGACACGCGGCCAAGCCACCACCGGCGGCGAAGCCCAGCGGAGGGCCGGCGCATGAGCTGTCTGCAAACGATTCAGGACTACGGTCTGCGGTCCCTTGGCTATGGCGAACGGCTGCTGCCGCGCGACGACTTCACGCTTTGCGAGCAGTTCACGCTGATTGGCTCGGGCATGATCTGGAACGTCTATTTCGGCGTCGTTGCCCTGCTGACCGGCTTTTTCTTCGCCACGGCACTTGGCGTCGGCAAGGCCAGCGCGAACCCGTGGTTCCGCAAACCTGCGGAATGGTTCATCTTCATCTTCCGTGGCTCGCCGCTCTTCATCCAGTTCTTCTTTGGCTACTTCCTGTTTCTGTCGCTGAAATCCGAATACGCCTTTTTCGGCCCCTTCACAGCGGCATGGCTGGGCGCGTTGATCGTGCTCTTTCTCAACACTGCCGCATATTCGGGCGAAATTTTTTACGGCGCGCTGCAGTCCATCCCCAAGGGCGATGTGGAGGCTGCGGATGCCTATGGTCTGTCGGGTTGGTCACGCTTTCGTCGGGTGATCTGGCCCACCTCGCTGCGGCTCGCTTGGCCCGCCTATACGAACGAGGCGATTTTTCTGTTTCACGCCACGACACTGGTGTTTTTCAGCGGTTTCCCGGCATGGCAACAGCGCGGCGATGCGCTCTACTACGCCAGCTATTTCGCGGACAAAACCTTCAACCCCTTTGTCCCCTATCCCATTCTTGCCGGTTATTTCATCCTTCTGACGCTTTGCATCATCGGCGTCTTCGGTTTGATCAATTCCCGCCTCAACCGGCACCTTCCACAGGCCCAACGCCGTAAAATTCGCTTGCGTCCTAATTTGATCCGGTAGTATCCATTATTTGATCAAATTACGCGGCGCGTGGGCGCCAACCGCTTTTGCCCCTCTCCGGGCGAACCGCTTTGTGACATGCCCACCGCCCTTTCAGGTGATGTATGAACAACTGGCTTCGCAAAAATCCTCAGGTCCGCACCATTCGTGTGGCCGCCGCCGACCTCAACGGCCAAGCGCGGGGCAAGCGCATCCCCTCGCGCTTTGCCGATAAGGTCACGACCGACGGCACCCGCTTTCCCGTCTCGGTGCTGAACCTCGATATCTGGGGTGAGGATATCGACGACAGCCCGCTGGTGTTCGAAACGGGCGATGCGGATGGCGTGCTGAAACCGACCGAGCGGGGCTTCATGCCGATGCCTTGGCTCGACGCGCCCTCGGCCCTGCTGCCGATCTGGATGTTCCGCGAAGATGGCCGCCCCTACCCCGGCGATCCGCGCCATGCGCTGCGCGCGGTGCTCGACCGTTACAAGGCGCGCGGGCTGACGCCGGTCTGTGCCGTTGAGCTGGAATTCTTCCTGATCGACGATTCGGGCCGCAACCTTCAGGTGCCCGTCTCGCCCCGGTCGGGCAAGCGGCGCAAGGCGGCCGAGACCATGTCGATCCGCGCGCTCGATCAGTTCGATCTGTTCTTCACCGATCTTTATGACGCCTGCGAAGAGATGGACATCCCCGCCGACACCGCCATTTCCGAGGCGGGTCTGGGCCAGTTCGAGATCAACCTCATGCATTGCGACGACGCCCTGCGCGCCGCCGATGACGCTTGGCTGTTCAAGATGCTGGTCAAGGGTCTGGCCCGGCGCCACGGCTTTGCCGCAAGCTTTATGGCGAAACCCTACGAGGATTACTCCGGCTCCGGCCTGCACACGCATTTCTCGGTACTGGATGAAAAGGGCGACAACATCTTCGACGATGGCGGGCCGAAGGGCACCGATACGCTGCGCCACGCCGTGGCGGGCTGCATGAACGCGATGCAGGGCTCGGCGCTGGTCTTTTGCCCGCATGCCAATAGCTTTGACCGAATGGTGCCGGAATCCCATGCGCCCACCGGGGTTTGCTGGGCCTATGAGAACCGCACCGCCGCGATCCGCATCCCCTCGGGCAGCCCCAAGGCGCGGCGCATCGAACACCGCGTCTCGGGCGGGGATGTGAACCCCTATCTGATGCTCGCCGCCGTGCTGGGTGCGGCCCTCAACGGGATCGAAGATGCGCTTGAGCCGCCCGCCCCGATCACCGGAAATGCCTATGCCGCCGACTTGCCGCGCATGCCGAGCGACTGGAAAACCGCCATCGACCTGTTTGAAAGCTGCCCCCATGTCGCGCGGATCTTCGCACCCGAGATGATCCGTAACTTCGTGCTGACCAAGCGTCAGGAATTGCATTACATGCAGGAATTGACCCCAGAGGAACAGGTCGAGATCTATCTCGACACTGTGTAACAGGTGACACATGAAAATTGGCATTCTGCAAACCGGCCACTCCCCCGATGATTTCCGCGAACAGCTCGGCGACTATGGGGAGATGTTCACCAAACTGCTGGATGGCCACGGGTTTGACTTTCAAATCTGGTCGGTCGTCGATGGCATCCTGCCCGACAGCGTGACGCAGGCGGACGGCTGGCTGATCACCGGATCGAAACACGGCGCTTATGAGGATCACGATTGGATCCCGCCGCTGGAAGAGTTCATCCGGCAGACCTACGCTGATGGCCGCCCAATGGTCGGTGTCTGCTTTGGGCATCAGATCATCGCCCAAGCGCTCGGCGGCAAGGTCGAGAAATTCACCAACGGCTGGTCCATTGGCCGCACCGAATACGACATGGACGGTGAGAAACTGGCGCTGAACGCTTGGCATCAGGATCAGATCGTGGACCTGCCCGAAGGGGCGCGCGTCGTCGCCTCTTCGGACTTTTGCGCCTATGCGGCGCTGGCCTATGACGACCGTATCTGGACGGTGCAGCCGCACCCCGAATTCGGCCATGACTTCATCGACGGGTTGATCAAAACCCGTGGCAAGGGCGTGGTGCCCGAGCATCTGCTGGAACAGGCCACCGCCGCCCTGGGCGGCCCCATCGACAACCATAAAATCGCGGACCAAATGGCCGCATTCTTTAAAGACAACAGGAAAGAGAGGGCCTGATGGCCGAGGATTGGACAGAAGCACTACCCGAAGCGGCGCGCGCCTATCTTGAGGGCCGGCGTCTGGACGAAGTGGAATGTATCATCCCCGACCTGCCCGGCATCGCCCGGGGCAAGGCCGTCCCGGCGTCGAAATTCGCGCGGCAGGAATATTTCCACCTGCCTGACAGCATCTTCTACCAGACCATCACCGGCGAATGGGGCGAAGCGGCGGGCGAGGAAGGCTTCATCGAAAAAGACATGATCCTGCGCCCGGATATGGAGACGGCCACCGCCGCCCCTTGGACCGGGGACTGGACGCTTCAGGTCATCCACGACGCCTATGACCGCGAGGGAGAACCGGTGGCCTATTCGCCGCGCAATGTGCTCAAACGCGTGGTGCAGCTTTACCGCGACAAGGGGTGGGAGCCGGTCGTGGCCCCCGAGATGGAGTTCTTCCTTGTGGCCCGCAACATCGACCCGGCCAAGGAAATCCTGCCGATGATGGGCCGCTCGGGCCGCCCGGCGGCGGCGCGGCAGGCCTATTCGATGACCGCGGTGGATGAATTTGGCCCCGTGATCGACGACATCTACGACTTTGCCGAGGCGCAGGGTTTCGAGATCGACGGCATCACCCAAGAGGGCGGCGCAGGCCAGCTTGAGATCAACCTGCAGCATGGTGATCCCGTGCGGCTGGCGGATGAGGTGTTCTATTTCAAACGGCTGATCCGCGAAGCGGCGATGCGACATGAGTGCTATGCCACCTTCATGGCCAAACCCATCGCCGATGAGCCGGGCAGCGCGATGCATATCCACCATTCGGTGCTGGACGTGGAAACCGGCGAGAACATCTTTGTCGATGGCGAGGGGGAAGAGACCGCCCGCTTCCGCCATTTCATCGCCGGTTTGCAAAACCACATGCCAAGCGCGCTCGCCGTGATCGCGCCCTATGTCAATTCTTACCGCCGCTATGTCAAAGATCACGCCGCGCCGATCAACCTTGAATGGGGCCGCGACAACCGCACCACGGGCATCCGCGTGCCGCTCTCAGGGCCAAAGTCGCGCCGGGTGGAGAACCGCCTTGCCGGTATGGACTGCAACCCCTACCTCGGCATCGCCGCCAGCCTCGCCTGCGGCTATCTGGGGCTGATCCAGCAAAAAGACCCGCTGCCCGAATTCAAGGGCGACGCCTATGTCGGCGAAGGGGATATTCCGCAGGTTCTGGGCCAAGCGCTCGACCTTTTTGAGGAGGCGACAGAGCTGCATGAGGCTTTGGGCCCGGAGTTCGCCCGCGTCTATTCCATCGTGAAACGGGCGGAATATGAGGAGTTCCTACAGGTCATCTCACCTTGGGAACGTGAACATCTGCTGATGAACGTCTAACGCCCGGAGGCCCGATGAACCTGCTTTATGCCAATGACACGCCAGGCCAGTACCCCACCAGCTGGTACGCCGCCACCGCCACGAAACACGCGGCCTACCCGCCGCTTCAGGGCGATACGAAGGCTGATGTCTGTGTCGTTGGCGGCGGCTACACCGGGCTTTCCGCCGCGCTGCATCTGGCCGAAGCGGGCTATGACGTGGTGCTTTTGGACGCGCAACGCGTAGGCTTTGGCGCCTCGGGTCGCAATGGCGGGCAATTGGGCTCGGGCCAGCGCGTCGAGCAGGACGGCCTCGAAAAGATGCTGGGCGAGGACCATGCCGCCAAGCTGTGGCAGATGGGCGAAGAGGCCAAGGAGCTGGTCAAATCCCTGATCGCGAAACATGAGATTGATTGCCATCTGAAGCCCGGCGTGGCCTGGACCGGCTCAAGCGCATCTGGCGTGCGCCATCTGCACGATTATGCCGAGCATCTGCAAAAGCGCTATGGCTATGACCAGATCGAAGTGTTGGATCACGCCGCGCTGCAATCGGTCTGCCCTTCGCCCGACTACAAGGGCGGCGTGCTTGATATGGGGGCCGCGCATTTGCACCCCTTGAACTATGCCCTTGGCCTTGCCCGCGCCGCTGCCGCGGCGGGCGTGCGCATCCATGAGACAAGCCCTGCCGAGAACATCGTCGAAGGCAGCAAGGCGCTGGTGCAAACCGCCACCGGCAGTGTCAGCGCCGATCATGTGGTGCTGGCTTGCAACGGCTATCTGGGCAAGCTCAACGGCGATGTGGCCGCGAGGGTCATGCCGATCAACAATTTCATCGCCGCGACCGAACCCTTGGGCGCGCGCGTGAAAGACGTGCTGCCCCGCGACGTGGCCGTGGCCGACAGCCGTTTCGTGGTGAATTATTTTCGCCTGTCGCACGACGGGCGGCTGCTGTTTGGCGGTGGCGAGAGCTATGGCTATCGCTTCCCGCAGGATATCGCCGCAAAGGTGCGCAAACCGATGTCGCAGGTCTTTCCGCAGTTGAAAGACGTGAAAATCGACTACGCTTGGGGCGGCACACTTGGCATCACGATGAAACGCCTGCCCTATGTGGCACGGCTTGCGCCGAACATCCTTACGGCCTCGGGCTATTCCGGTCACGGTGTCGGGACCGCGACCCATGCAGGCTATCTGATGGCCAAGGCGATCGAAGGCGATGCCGCGGGTTTCGACACGATGGCCGCGATCCCGACACAGGCTTTCCCCGGCGGGGCCTCTCTGCGCAGTCCGCTCTTGGTGCTTGCGATGCTTTGGTATGCGACGCGGGATCGGTTGGGGTTTTGACTTCGCCCTAAGCGGTAGCGCGGGTTTGGTTGGGTGGAGAAGTACGGGGGCTCTGCCCCCATCGCGCCTTGGGCGCGATTCCCCCGAGGGTATTTGAGAAAGGATGAAGGGGAGGAGGGAGTGGCCTGTCGTGGAGGCATCCCCCTTGGTTTGCGCAGGCGTTTGTTTTACTATTCTGGAAATCATTATTCAGGATTTTGAAATATGGCTTTGCCCGACATGCACCGTGCCGAACCGATCCCTGCCGAAGCGGAGGCCGCCATCGCGGCGCTTTTGCAAAGTGGCGATCTTTTTCGCTATACTGCGGCCAAGGATGCGCCTGTTTCCCTCTTGGAGGTCGAATTTGCGCAGATGATGGGCAGTGAATATGCGCTGGCCGTGTCCTCCTGTTCGGCCGCGCTGTTTCTGTCGCTGCTTGCTTTGGACCTGCCGGACGCTGCGCCGGTGTTGATCCCGGGGTTCACCTTTGCCGCCGTTCCTTCTGCGGTGATCCACGCAGGCTGCGCGCCGGTGCTTTGTGAAGTGGGCGAGAATTACCGCGTGGATTTGGAGGATTTCGCTGCCAAACTGCCGGGCGTTCGGGCCGTGATCATCAGCCATATGCGGGGGCATACCTCGGATATGGATGCGATCATGGAGCTTTGCGAGGCTGCTGGCGTGCCGGTGATCGAAGACGCCGCCCATTCGTTGGGCACGCTTTGGCGGGGGCGGAAAATCGGGACGATTGGCAAGATCGGCTGCTTTTCTTTCCAGTCCTACAAGATGATCAACGCGGGCGAAGGCGGTATCTTGATCACCGATGACGCCGATCTGGTGGCGCGGGCGATCATCATGTCGGGCGCCTATGAGCATAATTGGAAGAAACACGCGGCCCTGCAAGACAGCTTTGCCAAATGGCAGAACCGGCTGCCGCTGTACAATCTGCGCATGTCCAACCTTTCGGCTGCGATCATCCGGCCACAATTGCCGCATTTGCCGCGCCGGGTGGCCGATGGGCTGCGCAATCACGATCACATGGCGGCACGGCTGGCGGCCTCCGCATTGATCGAGGTGCCGAGCCCCCTGCCCGGTGAGACCCGCGCGCCAGATTCGATCCAGTTCAATCTGGTGGGCCTTTCTGACACCAGCACCCGCGCTTTCGCGGCAGCGGCGGAAGCGGCGGGGGTGAAGGTGCAGGTCTTTGGCCAGAGCACCGACAACGCCCGCGCCTTTTGGAACTGGCAATTTATCAAAGACCTGCCCGAGCTGCCGCGCACCCGCGCCATGCTGATGCGGGCCTGCGACGTGCGGCTGCCGGTGCAATTGACACTGAAGGAGATCGACGCCGTGGCGGATGTGATCCTGGGCGCGTTGGCGGATCTGGCCGAGGCGCAGGCGGCCTGAGGCGGGCGCGCGACGCCCGCTTCTTCCGAGGTTAGTTCAGCTTTGACAGTTTGTCCTGCAGCTCTGCCAACTGCTTTTTGATCGCGTCCAGATCGTCACCCTGTTCGGCCTGTTGTTTGGGCGGCTCTGGCGTGGTTGATTTGGCCCAGCCGCCGGTCATCGCCTTTATAAAGGCTTCTTGCTGCGCTTGCATCGCTTCCATGCCGGGCATCTTGGCCATCGGGTTCATCGCGCTCATGTTTTCGATCGCCTTGGACTGGCCATCGCGCAGCATGGCGAAGGAGGCCTGCAGAAACTGCGGCACCACCGAGACATTGCCCGACATATAGCTGCGCACCAGATCGGTCAGCACATCGACCGGCAAAACGGCTTCGCCCCGGCTTTCGTGTTCGGCGATGATTTGCAACAGATACTGCCGTGTCAGGTCATCGCCGGATTTCAGATCGACGATCTGGACCTCGCGGCCATCGCGGATGAAACCGGCAATATCCTCCAGCGTGACATAATCGCTTGTTTCGGTGTTGTAGAGCCTGCGGCTGGCGTAGCGTTTTATCAGCAAGGGCTTCGGTTTGTCCGCCATGATGTTACTCCCGACCAATGGTGCTGCATCGCAGCTTAGGACAGGGACCGGCAAATAGAAAGAGCGCATGACAAAAGGGCAGGCCCGTCTGGACCTGCCCTTTCTTTAAGCATTCCGCGGCGCTGGAAAGCCCAGCCTCGGATTTATTTCACTGTCGCTTTCTTGGCGGCAGCCTGTGCGGCGGCCACGCCTTCGGTGGTGGCGGCTTTGGCGTCGCTTTGCAGGTCTTTGCCAGCCGACATCATCAGCTCAACGGTGTCCATCTGAACCTTTTTCGCGATCTCGGCGAAGGCGGCCATATGCTCGGCCGCGGATTCGGCGGAGGCGGAGGCGAAATCGGTCATCGCTTTGGCGTAATCCGTGGGCTCGGCTTTGACCTTGGTCATCTCGGTCAGGCGGGCCAGCGTCTCTTTGGTCCAGGCGGTGGAGATGTCGGCGGATTTTTCGGCCGCGTCGAAGGCAACGCCGGAGAGTTTTTCGTTCAGGGTGGCGGTGTTTTTGAATGCGTCTTGCATGGCGGCGTTATCCACCGGGAAAGCGCCCAGAACGTCTTTGAACATCGCGGTCATGTCAGGTGTCTTGGTCATGTCTCAATCCTTTTAATGCTACTGTGGCAAGGGAGCGGGGAGACCCGTCCGTTTCGCGTCTGACCACAATATAGATGCCGCAGCGCAGCATTTCAAGGTTTTTTCTGCATTGCAGCATGGGGCCGCAGGGGATTTGGATTACGTAAGGTAATCAGTCATTTGCCTTGCGGGTCACATAGCTCCCCGGGGCATCGGCAAGAATTTCCCGCCCATCGTCGCCCGGAAACCGTGCGGGAATCATCGCCCCTGCGCGTTTGGCCAGCCACTTGCCCCACCGCGGCCACCATGACCCTTCGTGAAAAGCCGCAGCCTCGCGCCATGCTGTGTAATCCTGCGTGAGATCGCCGTTCACATAGTGGCCGTATTTCTTTCGATTGGGCGGATTGACGATGCCCGCGATATGGCCCGATTGCGCCATGATGAAGGTCTTGTCCTTCGATCCCATCTGCTGCACCCCGCGGTAGCAGTCTTTCCATGGCGCGATGTGATCCGTCTCGCAGGCCACGGCACAGAGCGGCACCTCGATATCATCCAGCGTCAGCCGCTCTCCGAGCAGTTTGAAACCGCCTTCGGCCAATTCGTTGCGCTGGCACAAACCGCGCAGGTATTGCATTGCCATCTGCCCCGGCAGATTGGCCCCGTCGCCGTTCCAATAGAGCAAGTCAAAGGCCGGGGGCGTCTCGCCCATCATGTAGCTGCGCACGGCGGGGCCATAGACCAGATCGTTGGAGCGCAGGAATGAAAAGGTGCGCGCCATGACGACCGAGGGCAGAATGCCCTTATCCGCCGTCTCGGCCTCGATCCCGTCGATGAAATCATTGGTGAGGAAGGGCTGAAACTCCCCCTGATCCGAGAAATCGGTGAGCGCGGTGAAGAAGGTGGCGGATTTGATCGAGCTATCGCCACGCTTTTTCAGCAGCGACAGGGTCAGCGCCAGCGTGGTGCCCGCAATGCAATAGCCCACCACGTTGAGACGCTTTTCGTGAGTGATCGCCTTCACCTCTTCAATCGCGGCGAGGTAGCCCTCTTCGACGTAATCCTCCATGCCGATCTGGGCATAGCTGGCATCGGGGTTCACCCATGACACGATGAACAGCGTATGCCCCTGATCCACCAGCCATTTGACGAGGCTGTTCTGCGCCTTGAGGTCAAGAATGTAGAACTTGTTAATCCACGGCGGGAAGATCAGCAGCGGGGTTTTATGCACCTCTTCGGTGCTGGGCGCGTATTGGATCAACTCGAACATGCGGTTGCGAAACACCACCTTGCCCGGCGTGGTGGCAATGTTGCGGCCCAGCTCGAAGGCGCTGTCATCCGCCAGTTTCACGACCAGTTCGCCGTTATTGGCCTCCAGATCCGCGATCAGGTTTTCCAGCCCCTTCACAAGGCTTTCGCCCTCGGTCTCGACCGCGCGTTCCAGCACGTCGGGATTGGTGGCGAGGAAGTTGGTCGGCGACATCATCGCGATGATCTGCTGGCTGAAATAGACCAGCCGCTTCTTCTCGGCCGGGTCCATGTCTTGGGCATCTTCGACCGCTTGGCGCAGCGCCTCGGCGTTGATCAGATACTGCTGTTTGATGAAGTTGAAATAGGGGTGGGTCTGCCACAGCGGATTGGCGAAACGTTTGTCGGTCGGGGCGTCCTCTTCGACCGGGGCCAAACCGCCCTTGGCCAACGCCTTCTGCGCCTCGACGAAATGGGCCACCGATTTGGTCCAATAGCCCATCTGATGCTCCATCAAACGGGCCGGATTGGTCATCGCCTCGGCCCAGTAAGACTGTGCCGCCTTGGCGAAAAGCTGTTGGTTCGGACCATCGAGCGCGGGCTGATGGCCCTCGCGCTGCGCCATCACACGGGTCAGGCGCTTGCTTAATTCTTCAACCTTTTTCAAGTTTTGCGCCATACGAGACAGGGCTTGAGGCTCGGCAATCTCGGGATTTTCGGATTCTGTTGTCATCTTAACCCTTACCTCCTATCTTCGCAGGTGCAGCATAAAGGAGCCCCCACATGCGCTATATGGCCACCTACGACATGATGGAGTCCATCCGGAACACCAATCAATGGCTCGGCGCGTCTGCGCTTGCTATGGCATCCTACCCGGCTTTCTCTCTGTTTCCAAACCCTGCGATGGAATGGCTCGCCGCTTGGGGTGAGGTGACGGAGCGGACCTTTGCCCGCATGGTCGTGAAACCCGATTGGGACATCCCCCCGGTGGTCGGCCCCAAGGGGCAGGACTGTCTGGTCAGCATCGAGCCGGTGATGGAACGGCCCTTTGGCGATCTGTTGAAATTCTCGGTCCAAGGCCGCGAAGAGACGGGCCGCAAGGTTCTTTTGGTCGCGCCAATGTCGGGTCATTACGCCACGCTGCTCCGTTCCACTGTGATCTCCCTGCTGCCTGATTGCGACGTCTATGTGACGGACTGGCACAATGCGCGTGATATTCCAGTTAGCGCGGGCAAGTTCGACATCGAGGATTATACGCTCTACCTCGTTGATTTCATGCATCACCTCGGGGCGGACACCCATGTGATCGCGGTCTGCCAGCCTGCACCGCTGACGCTGGCCGCCACCGCCTATCTGGCCGAGGAAGCGCCCGAAGCGCAGCCGCGCACGCTGACGCTGATCGGCGGGCCGATCGATCCCGATGCCGCGCCCACGGATGTGACCGATTTCGGGCATAGCGTGACCATGGGCCAGCTTGAGCAGATGATGATCCAACAGGTCGGCTTCAAATACGCGGGCGTGGGGCGCAAGGTCTATCCGGGGCTGTTGCAGCTTACTTCTTTCATCTCGATGAACAATGACACCCACCGCGATGCCTTTGCCAATCAGATCACCCGCGTGGCGCAAAAGACGGCGCATGAGCATGACAAGCACAACAAGTTCTACGACGAATACCTCGCCGTGATGGACATGCCGGCGGAGTTCTACCTCTCGACCGTCGAGCGGATTTTCAAAGAGCGCGAGATCGCGCGGAATGTCTTTACCGTGGCGGGCCGTCAGGTCGACATCGGCAAGATCACCACCGTCGCCGTCAAGACGGTCGAGGGCAGCAAGGACGACATTTCGGCCCCCGGCCAGTGCATCGCGGCGCTTGATCTGCTGACCGGGCTGCCGGATGCCAAGAAGGCCAGCCATCTTGAGCAGGGCGCGGGCCATTACGGCATCTTCGCGGGCAAAAGCTGGCGCAACAACATCCGGCCCTTGGTGCTCGACTTTATCGACGCGAATAATGGCACGCCAGAGCCACAGAACCCGGCGCCCCAAACGCCCGGGCCGCAAAAGCCCGCGTCTCAGAAACCCGAGGCCAAGAAGAGCGATAAACCCGCAGCGGCCTGACCCGCTGCCCCTATTGCAGCACCAGAGGTTGATGCAGCCAGTCGCGCAGCGCGGCGGTGGTCGCCTCTGGTTGCTCAAGGCTGGGCAGATGGCCCGCGTCTTCGAGCACCGTCAGCTTGGCATAGGGGATCATCTCGGCCATGAAGGCATGGCGTTTGACCGGGCACAGCGCGTCATGCTCCCCGCATAGAACCAGCGCGGGCACCTTACATTTGCGCAGCACCGCCTGTTGATCGCGCCGCCGTTGTAGGGCGCGGGATTGGCGGACGAAGACATCGCCGCCCAGCGTCTCGGCCATCTCCATCGCGCGGGTCAGCACCTCGCCCCGGCCCTTGCCGGGGGCAAGGAAACCATTGGCCATCCGCGCCTGCATCGCCTCCCCCAGCTTGCCCGATTGCGCCATGATGATCTGCGGCTCACGGTCCGCGGCAATGGCGGGCAATTCGGCCAGCACTTGGGTCGCCAAGAGGGCAATGCGGCTGATCCGGTCGGGCGCGCGGCGCAGCAGTTCCAGCGCCACCACACCGCCCATGCCCTGCCCCACCAGCGCGAAACGCGGCGGCAGTTGATCCAACAGGCCCGAGGCGATCTCTTCGATCCGTTCGCCTTGGGTGATCGGGGCCAGCACCACGGTCCCGCGCGGGGAAAGCGCTTGGATCTGCGGCGTGAAGACACGCGCGTCGCACATCATGCCGGGCAGCAGAACGATCGGCTCAGCCATTGTGCAGGCTCCGGTGTGGTATGCGGTTGAAATGACGTGGTTTCATGCCGTCCCCCTTGGGTTTGGCGGTCTCTTAGCATGGGTGGTTTCGGGGGACAGCGGGGCGCGGCCCTATCGGCGGTTCCATGCCCGCGCCCTTGGTCAGCCCTCGGTCACCCCTTGTTTAACCCGCGTCGCCGGAGACCGCCTTGATCGCCTCCACGATCATCGCCAGACAGCCCGCGTCCGAGAAACGGTGATCGGCATCCTTGACCAGCGTCAGTTGCATGTCAGGGCTTTGCGCGTGCTCCAACAACCGCACCGCCGTGGCCGTGCTGACGGCGGTGTCCGCCGTGCCCTGCAACAGACGCACCGGGAACGGCAGGTTCAGCGGATCGCGCAGCACCAACCGGTTGCGCCCGTCCACGATCATCCGGCGGGTGATGATGTAGGGCTCCATATAGTCTGAGGGCAATTCAACCTGCCCGACCTCTTCCAAGGTTTGTTTCTGTGCTTCGGTGAACTGCGCCCAATAGCCATCTTCGGTGAAATCGGGGGCCGCGGCGATGCCGACCAGCCCGGCGACCCGCTCGGGCAGATGCCGCGCCAAGAGCAGCGCTTGCCAGCCGCCCATGGAGGAGCCGACGACGATCAGTGGCCCCTCGGTCAGCGCCGTGACCGCGGCCAGCGTGTCTTCGTTCCAATCGCCAATGCACCCGTCGGTGAATAGGCCCGACGATTCCCCATGGCCAGAATAGTCGAAGCGCAAAAAGGCCCGCCCCTCGGCCCGCGCCCAGTTTTCTAGATAGACCGCCTTGGTCCCCATCATGTCGGACTTCAGCCCGCCCAGAAACACCACGCAGGGCCCCGCCCCTTCGGTCTTGTGATAGGCGATACGCCGCCCCTGCGGCGCGTCGATGAATTTGCTGTCAGCCATGCTGCCTCCGTCTTTGGTCCAATCATGGGCATCGGCGCGGATGAGGGCAAGTCAGTCCCCGGCCAGATGCTCAACCTCCGGCAACCGATGGGCCAACAGGGCGGCGGCCAGCGCCATGACGGTAAAGAGCATCAGCGTCGCCTGCGCCCCAATCAGCGCCGCCCCGCCGCCCAGCACGCCCGCCAGCAGCAAGAGCAGCCCGATCACCGTATTGCTGACGGCAGCATAGGCGGCGCGCTGGTCCTTCGGGGCCATGTCGACCAGATAGGTCGACCGCCCCTGCCGCACGCCGTGATAGGCGATCATCAGGATGAAGAGCACCGCAGGCATCGCCCAGACCGCCTGCGCAAAGCCAAGGAACCACAGCCCCACCGCCAGCGCCATCGCCACTGCGCCGACGACACCGGTCAGCATCAGCACCCGGCGGCTCGACATATCCGACAGCCGCCCCCAGACGTAGGAGCTGACCAAGGACGCCAGCGCCGAGGCCAGCACCAAGGCTCCCAATTGGCCCAACTGCCCGCTCTCTGATGCGCCCGCGAGCACCACCAGATAGGGCGGCGCCAGCGCGGTAGATACCAAGAGCCCGCGCACCAGAATGAAAAGCCACAGATCGCGGTTGCCGCGCAGCAGTTTGAAATCCACGCCATCGGTCTTTTCGGTCTTGCTCGGCGTTTCCATGATCGTCGAGAACAACAGCGCCGCGCCGATCCACAGGGCCGCCGCCAGCGCGATTGCCGCCACGACGACACCCCGGCTTTGGAACAGGCCCGACATCAGCAGCGCCGCAAAAATCACCACCCCGACGGAGGAGACCGACCCCGCCAAGCCGGTCACCGATCCGCGCCGGGTCTTGCCCACGGTCTTGCCCAGAATTTCCTTGAACGACACCGAACAGGCCGCGCGGCAAACGGCCAGCAGCGCCAGCGCGGCGCAGACCGCATAGCCCGCCGTGGCCCCCTCAAGGCTGAGCGCGGCAAGCGCGACCAGCGCCGCTGCCACCCCCTGCCCGACCGACCCCCAGACCCAAGCCCATTTGCGCCGCGCCATGCGCTGCACCACGCCTGCCAGCGCGATCTGCGGCAAAAGCGAGCCCGCCTCGCGGATCGGCACCAGCGCGCCTGCGAAAACCGCAGGGGCGCCGAGGGCGCTCAACAGCCACGCCAAGACCAGTTTCGGGTCGATCAGACCATCGGCCACTTTGGTCATCGACAGCGACACGATATGGCGCAGCCCATTGCGCGCCTCGGCCCGCTGCGCCTTGTCGTCCAACCCCGGTGCCGGGTCGTCCGCCCCCGAAATCGTCTCGAAAGCGCGCTGCGCCGTGTCGTCTTGCATCTGACCGATCCTCGTTGTTGCCCGCCTGACATAGCGCGCCATCGCTCTGCCGCAACTTTCCCCAAGCCGCGCCCCGCTTGCATTGACAAGCCGCCCCCGCCCCGCCACATAGGCCCAACACATAACCCGCAACCGGGCGTCTCGTAGGCGCCAAACCGACGAGGAGCGCCCAAGATGGCCCAAATCTCCCTCACCCTTCCCGATGGCAACAGCCGGCAGTACGACGCCGGGATCACCGCTGGTGAAGTGGCTGCCGACATCTCCAAATCGCTCGGCAAAAAGGCCATCAGCGCCACCGTGAACGGCGCGCATTACGATCTGGCATGGCCGATCGAAGCCGACGCCAGCATCGCCATCCACACCATGGCCGACGAAGAACAGGCCAACGAGCTGGTGCGCCACGACCTCGCCCACATCATGGCCCGCGCCGTGCAGGAAATCTGGCCCGACACCAAGGTCACCATCGGCCCCGTCATCAAAGACGGCTGGTACTACGACTTCGACCGCAAGGAGCCCTTCACCCCAGAAGACCTCGGCCTGATCGAAAAGAAGATGAAAGAGATCATCAACAAGCGCGATCCCGTCCGCACCGAGGTCTGGGACCGCGCCCGCGCGATCAAGCATTACGAGGACTTGGGCGAGCCCTATAAGGTCGAACTGATCGAGGCGATCCCCGGCGATGAGCCTCTGCGGATGTATTGGCACGGCGACTGGCAGGATCTCTGCCGCGGCCCGCACCTGCAACACACTGGCCAAGTGCCGGGCGATGCCTTCAAGCTGATGTCCATCGCCGGCGCCTATTGGCGCGGCGACAGCAGCCGCGCCATGCTGCAGCGGATCTACGGCGTGGCCTTCACCGGCAAGGAGAAGCTGCGCGCCCATCTCAACATGCTGGAGGAGGCCGCCAAGCGCGACCACCGCAAGCTCGGCAAGGAAATGGGCCTGTTCCACATGCAGGAAGAGGCGCCCGGTCAGGTCTTCTGGCACCCTACCGGCTGGCGCATCTACACCACCCTGCAGGACTACATGCGCCGGATGCAGGACCGCGACGGCTATGTCGAGGTGAACACCCCGCAGGTCGTGGACCGCAAGCTGTGGGAAAAATCCGGCCACTGGGACAAGTACCAGGAAAACATGTTCATCGTTGAGGTGGACGAGGAGCACGCCCGCGAGAAGGCGGTGAATGCACTGAAGCCAATGAACTGCCCCTGCCATGTGCAGGTCTTCAATCAGGGTCTGAAGTCCTACCGCGATCTGCCGCTCCGGATGGCCGAGTTCGGCTCCTGCGCGCGCTACGAGCCTTCGGGCGCGCTTCACGGCATCATGCGGGTGCGTGGCTTTACCCAGGACGACGGCCACATCTTCTGCGCCGAGGATCAAATCACCTTGGAAACCGCGAAGTTCATTGCCTTCCTGTCCAAGGTCTATGCCGACCTTGGGTTCGAGAACTGGACCATCAAACTCTCCACCCGCCCCGAAAAGCGGATCGGCTCGGACGAGACATGGGACCATATGGAACAGGCGCTTGGCGATGCCTGCAAGGCCGCGGGCTATGACTTCGAGGTGCTCGAGGGCGAAGGCGCCTTCTACGGGCCGAAGCTCGAGTTCACCCTGACTGACGCCATCGGGCGCAACTGGCAATGCGGCACCCTGCAAGTGGACGCGAACTTGCCCGAACGGCTAGAGGCGAGCTTCATCGGGCAGGACGGCAACAAGCACCGCCCCGTGATGCTGCACCGCGCCACCCTGGGCAGCTTCGAGCGGTTCATCGGCATCCTGATCGAGGAACACGCCGGCAAGCTTCCCTTCTGGCTGGCCCCGCGACAGGTGGTCGTGGCCTCCATCACCTCCGAGGCGGATGATTATGTGGCCGAGGTCGTGGAGACCCTGAAGGCCGCTGGCGTCCGCGCCGAGGCGGACATGCGCAACGAAAAGATCAACTACAAGGTCCGCGAGCATTCACTGGGCAAGGTGCCGGTGATCCTCGCCGTGGGCGCGCGCGAGGTCGAAGAGCGCACCGTCTCGGTGCGGCGTCTGGGGCAAAAGCAGACATCCGTACAGCCGCTCGACGCACTCACCGCCGAATTGTCACAGGACGCAACCCCGCCTGACCTGCGCTAACGCGGTGTAACAAACATGCGCTCCGGCGGGTTTGCGGGCAATATGCCCCTAGCTGCCGGAGCGTTTTTGTAACAATCCCTCCCTTCCTGCACGGGAACGTTACAACTTTCGCCGGTTTTCCGCGTATATTCTGACGGGACTGTGACACACTCGCTCGTGACTGGCTTGTGAGCGAGCGGGCTGTTCTAGTAAGCCTGTCAACACCATCAGGAAGGAAACGACAATGTCCAACACACTCAAGACCGCCGCCATCGCAGGGGCCGTTGCCGCCGCGCTCGGCAGCCATGCCACCACCGCCTCCGCCGCCTCGCAAGAGAAATGCTATGGCGTGTCGCTGGCCGGTGAGAACGACTGCGCCGCCGGCCCCGGCACGACCTGCGCCGGCACCTCCGTGACCGATTACCAAGGCAACGCATGGACCCTCGTCGACGAGGGCACCTGCGCCGAGATCGACCTGCCCGCCATGGCCGACGGGACCGAGCGGACCGGCTCTTTGGAACCGCTGGACCGCGACCTGCCCGCTTGATCAAAGCGGTCCGGGCGGCACCCGCCCGGACCCTGCCCCGCCCCATGCCGGAGGCCGATATGCGCGACGATACCCCCCCTCTCACCACGCTGCCCAATGCCCCCGGGGTCGGATATAAATCCCGCCACTTCGATGGCTTGATGGCCGACCCCGGCCCGGTCCGCTGGATCGAGGTACATGCCGAGAACTACATGGGCGACGGTGGGCGCCCCCATGCGCAGCTGCGCGCCTTGCAGGAACGTTTCGCCCTGTCGGTCCATGGTGTCGGCCTGTCGATCGGCGGCGACGGCCCGCTCGACACAGACCATCTCGCGCGGCTCAAGACCCTTTGTGACCGAACCCAGCCCGCATCCTTTTCTGAACATTTGGCGTGGTCGACCCATGGGATGGAGTATCTCAACGACCTCCTCCCCCTGCCCTATACCGAGGAAACGCTGACCCGCGTCGCCGGGCATATCAATCAGGTGCAAGACGTCCTGGAGCGGCAAATGCTGCTGGAAAACCCCTCCAGCTACCTTGCATTTGCGGAATCCGACTTGTCCGAAACCGACTTTTTATCGGAGGTCATTGCGCGAACCTCGTGTGGTCTCTTGCTGGATGTCAACAATGTCTTCATTTCCGCGACCAACCTCGGGCTATCGCCGCGGGGCTACATCGACGCCTTCCCGACAGACCATGTGGGCGAGATCCATGTGGGCGGACATGACGACGACACCGACGATCACGGCGCGCCGCTGCTGATCGACAGCCATGGCAAAGCGGTCGTCGATCCGGTTTGGGATTTGCTCAGCTACACGCTGGCCCAAACCGGTCCAAAGCCGGTATTGGTCGAGTGGGACAATGACGTGCCCGACTGGCCCGTACTGCGGGCCGAGGCCAGTCGCGCCGCCGAGGTGCTGGCGTGACCGATCAGCAAAGTTTTCGCGCGGCGCTGCTTGACCCCGCGCGCCCCGCCCCCGAGGGGCTGCGCGATGGCAAGGGGCAACCGGCGGGCGCGCGCTATGGTGTTTATCGCAACAACGTTACCCATTCCCTGATCGCGGCTCTCGAAGTGGCCTTTCCGCTGGTGCGCAGGCTGATCGGCGCCCGCAATTTTGCCGACCTCGCGCCGCTCTATGTCCGGACGCACCCGCCGAAATCGCCGATGATGATGCATTATGGCGCGGATTTCCCGGCCTTCATCGCAGGTTTCGCGCCGCTGGCGAAAGTCGGCTATCTCGCCGATGCCGCAAGGCTCGACCTCGCGCTGCGGTCCTCCTACCACGCCGCCGACGCGGCACCGCTGGATCCGCAGACCCTTGAGGCGCTCTCCCCCGATGCGCTGATGGGAGCCACGCTCACCCTCGCCCCCGCGACCCGCGTTTTGCGGTCAGATTGGCCGCTTTTCGACATCTGGCGCTATAATTTTACCGATGATGCGCCCAAACCGCGCAATGCAGCGCAGGACGTGGTAATCACCCGCCCCGCCTATGACCCCGCCCCGCATCTGGCACCACCCGGCGCGGCGCAATGGCTCGGTCACCTCGCCGAGGGGCAGAGCTTCGGGGCGGCCCATGACGCGACGGTCGAGGGCGCACCTGAATTCGACCTCGCCGCCGCCCTGAGCTTTGCCCTGAGCCACGGCGTCTTCAGCGCGATCTCTGTGGAGGAAAGCCAATGACCCGAGTTCTGCGCCTTTACCGCACCGCCGCCGACCGACTGGAGGGGGCCGACTGGCTGCTTCCACCCCTTGCCCGCTTCCTCTTTGCTGCGGTGCTGCTGGTCTACTTTCTGAACGCGGGTCTAACCAAACTCGGCCCCGGCCCCTTGGGCCTTTTTACCCCCTCCACCGGCGCCTACGCCCAGATCTTCCCCCGCGTTTTCGAGGCGGTCGGCTATGACAGCGACGCGCTTGGCCTGTTTCATTGGCTCGTCGTCGTCGCCGGAACAGTGGCGGAGTTCATCCTGCCCCTGCTCATCACCATCGGCCTGTTGACCCGATTGGCCGCGCTGGCGATGGTGGGCTTTGTCGCGGTGCAATCGCTGACCGATCTTTACGGCCACGGCAGCGCCCTCGGCGCATGGTTCGACCGTTTTCCCGACGCCCATATCCTTGACCAGCGGGCGCTCTGGATCTTCTTGCTTTTGGTGCTGGTCATCAAAGGGGCCGGCCCCCTGTCATTGGACCGCCTGATTGCAGGCCGCAGTTAAAGCATCGCTTGAACGTCAGCCTCTATCTCTTTGTTCCACCCGAGGAATAGCCGATCACCCACCGCGATCAGGGGCCGCTTCATCAGGGCCGGATGGGCTTGGATCAGGGCCAGCGGCTCCTCCTTCCGGGCCGCGTCATCCAGCCCGCGCCAGGTGGTTGAGCGGGTGTTGAGCAAGGCCGCACCAAACTGCGCGTGGGCCTTTTCCAAGACCGCTGTGGGGACGCCCTCCTCCCGCACATCGACCAATTGCGCCTCTGGCAGCGCCTTTTTCGCCTTGCGACAGCTGTCACAATTTTTCAGCCCATAAATTAGCACATCCGTCTCCCTCGGCCCTGCGATCCCGCCGCGATTTACGGATCTCGCCGCTGATCGCTTGATTTTTTTCCAGTCCGCGCGATCTTTCTATTATGGCGGGTCGCAATTCAATCGCTTTCGCCATTCTGCGGGATGCAGAGACGCAAAGACAAAGGAGGCGCGGAGATTATGCCAACTGGCACCGTGAAATGGTTTAACACCACCAAAGGCTACGGGTTCATCGCCCCCGAAAGCGGCGGTAACGATGTATTTGTTCATATTTCGGCGGTCGAACGGTCGGGCCTGACCGGCTTGGCGGACGATCAAAAGGTCAGCTATGAATTGACCGAAGGCCGCGACGGTCGGCAGATGGCCACCGACCTCGCGCTGGTCTGACCGCCATATTGCAAGAAAACACCCGGCGTCCCGCGCCGGGGGTTGCTTGACAGATCAGTTATACGAACAGCCCTTGGCCCCAACCGGGCAAGGCACGCGGGCTGATCGGCGCGGTGTGACCACGCGGTGACGGCGCTGTACGGGGTGCGCTTTGACCTCAGCATAGGTCATGCTCTGGTTCGGCGTGCCGCAGCAGATCGCCCCGCCAAGGGTCACCGGCTGCAGCCCCGCCGGGCAATAATTTGCGGAACTGGGATAGGCGTAGACCTTGGGCTCTGCCGAGACCTGACCGGCCAGCCCGGCCGAAAGCAGCCCGACCGCCGCCGCAATAGCTGTGAGACGCATGATAACCCTCGTAATCATATATAATATATACGAAGAATGCCGGGACACCTTCCTTTAGTCCAGCCTTTTATGTTAAGCCCGTTTTAGTCAGCCGCGCCGGAATCGTCGCATAGCCGTGAAAGCGGATGCGCCCGCCGCCTTGGCGGGTCGTGCTGATTTCATAATCCGGGTAGCGGTTCAGAAAGCGTTGAAGCGCGATCTTCCCCTCCATCCGCGCCAAGGTCAGCCCCACGCAGACATGCGGGCCACCGGCAAAGGCCAGATGCCGATTGGGCTTGCGCCCGATATCGAATTTTGTCGGTTCCTCAAAGACGTCCGGGTCGCGGTTCGCCGCGCCGATACAAAGGTGCAGGTTGCTGCCCGCCGCGATCTCGACCCCGCCGATGGTGACCGGGGCCGTGGTCTCCCGGTTGCCGAATTGATTGGGCGAGCGGAATCGCAACACCTCTTCGATGCAAGGCCCGATCAGGGCGGGATCGGCCAGCAGCCGCGCCTTCTGGTCGGGATGGTCATGCAGCAGCGCAAGGGCGCTGCCGATCAGATTGGTCGTCGTCTCATGACCTGCGTTCAGGATGAAGATACAGTTCTGGATCAACTCAATCTCAGTCAACTGGCCACCGTCATCCCCGGCGATCAGCCGGGTCAGCACATCGGTTTCGGGATCCCCCGGCGCGGCCCGGCGCCGCGCGATGAGGTCTTGCAGATAGGCTTTGAACTCGCGCACCGCGGTATGGCCCGCCTCAAGCTCCGCCTCGCTCAAGGTCGGCTCCAGCGCGCCGAGGATCGCCAGCGACCAATCGCGAAGCGGGCCGCGCTCTTCCATTGGCACGTCCAGCAGGTTGCCGATGATCTGCACCGGGATGCAACTGGCATAGTCCTCGATCAGGTCCGGCGTGGGGCCAAGCCCCTCAAGCAGCCGGTCGACCGTGTCGATCAACCCCGGCTCCATCCGCGCCAGCGCCTTGGGCGTGAGGGCCGAGGTCATGATCCGCCGCACGCGGGTATGCAAGGGCGGGTCATTGAAAACGAGGCTGGTGGTGTGATGTTCGAACAAGGGGCTGCCGGGGCCGAATTTCGGCGCAAAGGCCAGTTTCTTGTCCGAGATATAAAGCGTGGTGTCGCGGTAGATCGCGTTCAAATCCGCATGGCGGCAGATCAGGACCGAGCCGTCAGGCTGGCGCAGCACCGGGGCCTCGCGCAGCAGGCGGTCGTAATGGGGGAACGGGTTTTCGACAAACCCTTCGGGCGGTGCGGACAGATCAAACATGGCCCGCAGTGATGCCCGCCGCGCGGCCTATGTCAATGGCCCGTCAGCAGCGGCGCAGCCACTCCCGCGCGATGGCGCGCGGGCCGGTTGTGCGCAGGCAGAGGTTGCCCAACTCGATCCACTCGTCCGGGTCGAATGCGGGAAAGAACGCATCGGCGCCCTCGATCTCCACATCCACTTCGGTCACCAAAAGCCGATCTGCGAGGGGCAAAAGCGCGCGGTAGATGCCTTCGCCGCCGATGCCGTAGACCCGGCGATAGCCCTCTGCTGCGCAATAGCCCAAGGCGGCTTGCGGGTCGCGCGCCACATGGACACCCTCGACTTCGCCACTGCTAACGACGCAATTCAGCCGGTTTTTCAGTGGCTTAAACGGCAAACTCTCCCAGGTGCGGCGCCCCATGATGATGGCCCCGCCGGTGGTTTCACGCTGAAAAAATTTCAGGTCTTCGGGCAGGGACCAAGGGATATCCCCGTCTTTGCCAATGGCACCGTTGCGGGCGCGGGCGACGATCAGGCTCAGCATCAGACCGCCACCGGCGCTTTGATCGCGGGGTCGGGATCATAGCCCTCGAAGGTGAAATCCTCATAGCGGAAATCAAAGATCGAACTGACCTTGCGGTTGATCCGCAGCTTGGGCAGCGGCTTGGGCGTGCGCGCAAGCTGGGTTTTCACCTGCTCCAGATGGTTGGAATAGATATGCGCGTCGCCCATGGAATGGATGAAATCGCCGGGAGTGTAGCCGGTCACATGGGCAAGCATTTCCAAAAGCAGCGCGTAGGAGGCGATGTTGAAGGGCACGCCAAGGAACATATCCGCCGAGCGTTGGTAAAGCTGCAGATGCAGCTTGCCGCCCGCGATGCGTACCTGCCAGAGCGTATGGCAGGGCGGCAGCGCCATCTGGTCCACTTCGCCCGGATTCCACGCCGAAACGATCAGGCGGCGGCTGTCGGGGGTCTTGCGGATCGCCTCGACCAGTTTGGCGATCTGATCGACCTGCCCGGCCTGATGCAGCACTGTGCCATCGGGCTGGGGCATCGGTTCGCCCACCATTGGAAACCGCCGCCACTGGTGGCCGTAAACCGGGCCGAGATCGCCGTTTTCATCGGCCCATTCATCCCAGATGCGAACACCGTTTTCCTTGAGATAGGCGATATTCGTATCCCCGGCGAGGAACCACAAAAGCTCATGCACGATGGATTTTAGATGCAGTTTTTTCGTGGTGACCAACGGGAAGCCCTCGGCCATTCGGTAACGCTGCTGCATTCCGAAATGAGAGATCGTTCCCGTTCCCGTGCGGTCGGTCGAGGTCACCCCCTGCTCCAGCACTTCGCGCAGCGCATCATGGTACTGTTTCATGCGGCGACCCTCGTCAATCTTGGCATTTGCCTTTGCGTTGCCTTCCGGGCCTTTAGCCTACAGCCAATCATTGCGCAATCAACAGACATTGCCCGCCCACTTTGACACCGGCAGTTTCGCCCCTAAACTCCACCGCGAAGCGCGAAGGGTTGATTTGCTCCGCCCGCTTTGAACGACATTCCAGCTTGGAAGGGGCGGCGCCCCCGTTCAAGCCGGCCAACCAAAGGAAAACCGATGCCCATCAAATACCTGCACACCATGGTGCGCGTGAAAGATCTCGACGCCTCCATCGCATTTTACAAGCTTCTGGGGCTGGTCGAGCGGCGCCGGATCGACAACGAAGGGGGCCGTTTCACGCTGGTTTTCCTCTGCCCGCCGGGCATGGACGACGGTCACGCCGATGTCGAACTGACCTACAATTGGGATGGCGACGATGCGCTGCCCAGCGACAGCCGCCACTTCGGCCACCTCGCCTATACGGTCGAGAATATTTATGAGACCTGCCAGCACTTGCAAGACAACGGCGTGACCATCAACCGCCCGCCGCGCGACGGGCGCATGGCCTTTGTCCGCTCGCCCGACAATATTTCCGTCGAATTGCTGCAAGAGGGGGACGCCCTGCCCGCGCAGGAGCCATGGGCCAGCATGGAAAACACCGGCCATTGGTAAGGGGGAGCCTCCGCGCCGCCCCGGCGCAGATGACCGCTGCGGGGGGGCTTTTCCGCCTCCCGCGCGTTATCCGCGCTTTTCCGACGCCCTGACGAAGGCAAAGAGATGATCCGCGCCGCCCTTGCCCTGTTTCTCACCCAATTCGGCCCGCAATGGGCCGAGGCCGCCTGCCGGCAGGCACTGGCCTTGGGGCTGGACGTTTCCGGTTCTGTCGATGCGCGGGAGTATCGGTTGCAGTTGGGCGGTGTGGCCGAGGCGCTGGACGATCCGCGCCTGCGGGATGCCCTTCTGGCGCGGCCCGGGCATCACGTCGATCTGATGGTCTATGAGTGGAGCGGGTCCAGCGATCAGCGGGTGATCCTGCCTTGGACTCCATTGCACGATGCCGCCGCGCTTGACGATGCCATAACCCTTCTGCGCAGCACCGAGCGGCGCGCGGCCTCTCCCGGCACCGCCTTGGGCGATGCGATGCAATTCGGCGCGCGGCAGGTGGCGGCGCGCCTCGATTGCCGGAAACACACGCTGGATATCTCCGGCGATGGTATCTCAAACTTCGGGCCGCGGCCCCGGGATATAGGCGACAGTCTGCAGAACCCGCCCCAAGGGCCGCAGGGGCTGACCGTCAACGGCTTGGTGATCGGCGCGAAAGACGCGGGCCTTGGCGACAATACGCAGACCGAGCTCGGCGCGCTGGCGTCATACTACCGGGCCGAGGTCATCCTCGGCCCCGAAGCATTCGTCGAGATCGCAGAGGGGTTCGACGACTACGCCCGCGCCATGACGCGAAAACTCCTGCGCGAATTGGACGGGCGGGCCTATGCCCAGCTCCCCCCTGCCCGCGATCAGTAGATATAGCGGATCTGATCCGTCCAATAGCGTTCCATTCGTTTGAGCGAGCGGGTGATATCCTCGATCCCTGCGTCACCCAAGACGCCCTTGCTCTCCATTCCATCGGCATGACGCGAGAAAAGATCGGCGACGACATCGCGGATATAGCGCCCCTTTTCGGTCAGCCGCACACGCACGGAACGGCGGTCGATCTCGCAGCGCTGATGGTGCATATAGCCCATTTCGACCAGCTTCTTGAGGTTGTAGCTGACGTTGCTGCCCTGATAGTAGCCGCGGCTTTTAAGCTCCCCCGCGGTGACCTCATTATCGCCGATGTTGAACAAAAGCAGCGCCTGCACGGCGTTGATTTCCAACACGCCGACACGTTCGAATTCGTCCTTGATCACGTCCAGCAGCAAGCGGTGCAAACGCTCGACCAAAGACAGGGACTCAAGATAGCCTGCCATGAAACCCTTTATGGCCATCGGCTGCGTGGCGGGGTCTTGAATGCTCATGCGAAATCTCCGGTTCACTCTGTTTGAACCGGAAACTCGCTAAAAAATCAGAATAATTCGTTAAACCCCTTTGGATTTTCTGAATTAGCCCCGCGCTTCGGCCAATTGCCCGCGAATATCCGCGATCAGAGCCGCGTATTCGGCAGGTGCCTCGGCCTGTCCGCTGACCCAAAGATAGAGGTCGTGGTCATTCTCGTTGAGCATCTGGTCGTAAAGCGTGAGGCCCGCGTCATCCATCTGGGGCAACCGCGCCTCGGCATAGGCCGAAAGGATCAGGTCCATCTCCTTGATGCCCCGGCGCATCGAGCGCATTTGCAGGCGTTTGATCCGGTGTTCGGGGGCTTCAGCCATCTGCGGGCTCCGTCATGAGGCGCCGAATGCGCTTTTCCAATTTGCCGACAGTTTCGGCCTTTTTCAGCAGGTCGCTGCGCAGGGCGCGCATATCGGCCAGCACCTCTTCGAGGTCGACACGGCGCGCGGTCTCTCCCGCTTCGGGGGCGTCGACCCCCTCCCCCTCGCCCGTGATCAGCCACATCATCGAGACATTGAGCAGCCCCGCCAGCATCGACAGCCGGTTGGCGCGCGGCTCGGACAGGTCGTTTTCCCAGCCGCGCAGGGTGGCGAGGCGCACGCCCAGCCGTTTGGCCAGCATCGCCTGTGTCATGCCGGTCTGTTCGCGGGCCGCCGCGACCCGGTCGCCAAAGGTGGCGGCCTCGGGGCCGTACCAGTCAATCTCGTCGGTCATGCTTCCTCTCCTGCCAGACACCCTTGCCGGGTGCGGGGACGCCCCCTATGAACGTGGAGATATTCATAAGCAACCCGAGGCTGAAATGGAACTGCTGTCCGCGACCCTTGATCGGGTCAAACCGTCGCCCACCATCGCCGTCACCACCAAAGCGGCAGAACTCAAGGCCGCGGGGCGCGACATCATCGCGCTTGGCGCGGGCGAGCCGGATTTCGACACGCCGCAGAACATCAAGGACGCCGCCGTGGCCGCGATCAACGCGGGCAAGACGAAATACACCCCCGTCGATGGCATCCCCGAGTTGAAACAGGCGATCTGCGCCAAGTTCAAACGCGACAACGGGCTGGATTACACACCCACGCAGGTCAGTGTCGGCACGGGGGGCAAGCAGATCCTCTACAACGCGCTGATGGCCACGATGAACCCCGGAGAAGAGGTCGTGATCCCCGCGCCCTATTGGGTCAGCTACCCCGACATGGTGCTCTTGGCGGGCGGCACGCCGGTCATTGCCCCCGCGACGCTGGAGAACGACTTCAAGCTCACCCCCGAGGCGCTGGAAGAGGCGATCACGCCGAAAACCAAATGGTTCATCTTCAACTCCCCCTCGAACCCCACCGGGGCGGGCTACAGCCGCGACGAGCTGAAGGCGCTGACTGACGTGCTGATGCGCCATCCGCATGTCTGGGTGATGACCGACGACATGTATGAGCATCTCGCCTACGACGGGTTCGAGTTCTGCACGCCGGCAGAGGTGGAACCCGCGCTCTACGACCGCACGCTGACGGTCAACGGCGTGTCGAAAGCCTATGCCATGACCGGCTGGCGCATCGGCTATGCCGCGGGGCCGGAAAAGCTGATCGGTGCGATGCGCAAGATCCAGTCGCAAAGCACCTCGAATCCCTGCTCGGTCAGCCAATGGGCCGCCGTCGAGGCGCTGAACGGCACGCAGGATTACATCGCCGAAAACAACCAGACCTTCGTGCGCCGCCGCAATCTGGTGGTCGAGATGCTCTCGGCCATTGAGGGCATCACCTGCCCCACGCCTGAGGGGGCGTTTTACGTCTACCCCTCCATCGCCGGGCTGATCGGCAAGACTTCGGCGGCGGGCACCAAGATCACGGATGACGAGGCTTTCGCCACCGCTTTGCTTGAGGAGACCGGCGTTGCGGTCGTCTTTGGCGCGGCCTTCGGGCTTTCGCCGAATTTCCGGGTCAGCTACGCTACCTCGGATGAGGCGCTGAAAGAGGCGTGCAGCCGCATCCAGAGCTTCTGCGCCGGGCTGACGTAAGGGACAACACCATGGCGGGCGAACTTCCCGACTATTACTTCAGGATCCGCGAGAATGGCGCGGCGGTGTTTCGGCTGGATGCCGCGAACCGCCAGCGCCGGATCGAGATGGAGCAGATCGCCGTGGTCAACATCCGCAACGGAGAGGTGAAGCCCCATGGGCAGCACCGTCTGACCGAAGCCGATCAGACCGAGATTGCCCGCTGGACCAAGGCCCGCCGCGAAACCCTTGCGGCGCGCGAGATCGACGACATCCGCCGCGCGGTGGAACATCTGAACCTCACTACCCAATGGGCGCAGTCCCGCGCCACAGATGCCGAGCTTGAGGCGGTGACGGATGAGTTGCTGCTCGCCATGCACGACCTGCGCAGCACGCTGGTGCGCAAAAAGGCGGATCGGATGGACCGGGGCTGAGGCCTAAAATGCCAACCGCTTGACGATCACGCCCCAGAAACGCGCATTCAGCAGCAGCCCGGCCACCGCCAGCCCCGCCACCAGCCCTGCCCAGATGCCCATGGCCCCTAAGCCCAGCACAAAGCCCAGCAGGTAGGAACAGGGCATGCCGACGATCCAATAGCTGACCGCGGCCATGACCATCGGCACTTTGGTATCCTGCACCCCGCGCAACAGCCCAAGAGCCACCACCTGCGCCCCATCCACCAGTTGGAACAGGGCCGCCATCACCAGAAGGCCGGTGCCAATGGCAAGGATTTCGGCCCGCGCCGGCTCATCCTCTTGCATGAAGACCGAGATCAGCGGCTCGGGCCAGCCGACAAAGCCGACCATGGTGAGCAGCGCAAAGACCAGCGACAGCACGGTCACGATCACCGCGCCGCGCTTCATATGCGGCACGTCGCGGCGGCCATAGGCATTGCCCGCGCGGATCGTGGCGACATTGCTCAGCCCCAGATGCACCATGAAGGTCAGCGAGGCGAGTTGAATGGCGATGCCATGCGCCGCCAGCGGGATCGTCCCCAGCCAGCCCATCATCAGCGAGGAGGCGGCGAAAAGGCCGACTTCGCTCAGCGTGGTCAAGCCGATCGGCAGCCCCAGCGTGAACACCCGCAACAACATCTGCCCGTCCACCCGCCAGAGCCGCAGGAACAGGCTGTGCTGCGGCAGGGCGATCAGCACATTGATCACCACCCCGATCAACGAGACGCATTGCGTCGTGACCGAGGCGACCGCCGCGCCCATCACGCCAAGCTCCGGCGCGCCCCAGTTGCCGAAGATCAGCGCGTAATTCGCCAGCGCATTGACCCCGGCGGCCAGCAGGGTGATCCACAGCACCACCTGCGTGCGCTCCAAAGCCGCAAGGTAGGATTTCAGCACCATCACCAAAAGCGCGGGCAGAATGCCCCAGCCCGCCACCTTGAGGTAATCGCCCGCCCGGTCGGCAAGGTTCGGCCCCTGCCCCAAAAGGTCGAGCACCGCGGGCGACCAGATCATCGCGGGCAGCGCGATCATGGCGAACCCTACCGAGAGCCACAGCCCCATGCGCGTGGCGCGGCGCAGGCCGATCTCGTCATCTTCGGCGTCATAGGCGGCCACCAAGGGCATCACCGCCATGGCAAAACCCGAGCCAAAGATGAAGAGCACGAAGAAATAGGTGCTGCCCAAGACCACCGCCGCCAGCGCCTCGACCGAATACCAGCCGAGCATCACGGTGTCGGTCACCCCGATCGCCATCTGTGCCAGATGCCCGCCGATCAGCGGCAGGCCAAGTGTCAGGATCGCCCGGACGTGATTGCGGTTGGTCATTGTCTTGGTCATGACACGAGCCTTACGCCGGGCCGCTGCAAAGGGGAAGTGCGGTTTTTACGCTCTGCCATGGGTTTGCGCGGTGTCGATGCCACTGTTTTGCCATGAAATCCTTGCGCCCCCGGCCCTTAACGGCAAAGCTGATGACAGGAGGGCTCGCGATGGAACCGACACGGACCGAAACCCGCCGATTGAACGGTCAGGAGATTTTCATTCGCCACTGGGGCGATGAAAGCCTGCCGCCGTTGTTGATGCTTCACGGCTTTCCCGAATATGGCGGCGCTTGGCGTGATCTGGCGCCGCTGCTGTGCCAAGACTTCCATTGCATCGCCCCCGACCAACGCGGCTATGGCCAAAGCAGCGCGCCTGAGGGGATCGAACCCTATGCCATGGCGCATCTCATGGCCGATATGGCCGCCCTGATCGGCGACAGGCGGGTGACCCTCTTGGCGCATGACTGGGGCGCCTCCGTGGGTTACGCTTTGGCGATGTTCCGGCCTGAGCTGGTGGCCCGGCTGATCGTGCTCAACGGCGTGCATCCCGTGCCGTTTCAGCGCGCCATGGCCGCAGGCGGCGCGCAGTCGCGCGCTTCGCAGTATATCAATGCCCTGCGCGCCGAAGGCAGCGCGGTGCAGCTGGCGCGGGACGATTTCGCGGGCCTGCTCGACCTCTTTTCCGCGAATATGGACCTAAGCTGGCTGACGCCCGCGCGGCTTGAAGACTACCGCGCGGAATGGGGGCGGCCGGGGCGGCTCAGAGCGATGATCAACTGGTATCGCGCCTCCCCCCTGCAAGTCGCCGCGCCGGACAAGCCCCTGCGCGACCTGCCAGAGTTCCCGGTCGACCGTTTGCGCGTCTCCTGCCCACATTTGTTGATTTGGGGAACGCAGGACACCGCCCTTCTGCCCGAAGCCACCGCCGGGTTGGAAACCTTCGCACCAAACCTCACGCGGGTCGAGATCGAAGGGGCGGATCATTGGCTGCACCATCAAAAGCCATCGGAGGTCGCGGCGGCGGTGCTCGACTGGTGTGGGCAGCGGCGCTTGCAAAATGGGTGAAATAATGTATATTCGTATATGCATTCAGGAGCCGCACTATGACCCGCATTCATACCAACCACATCGCCACCATGACCGAAATGCGCGAGCCGCATAAGGTGTTGGAACGCTCGGGCGGCAAGCCCGTGGCGGTGATGAAGAACTCGCGCTGCGTGGGCTATTTCGTACCCGCCGAGGCGACATTGCAAGAAGAGCCGCGCGTGGCCACGTTGGGTGAGGTGATGGAGAGCATTGCCCGCAGGAAGCACATCAATCAGCCCGTTCTGGACTACCTCAAAGATAAATGACCTATGTGCTGCTTTCACCTGACCTCGTCGTCAGGATTCACGATTCCGCACTAAACCCAGGCGAGTTGGCCGGCATGGCCTTGGACAAATCGCTAGAAGGGGCATTGGCGCGGGTCGATAACCGGCTGGTCTACGGCATGATCGAAGATGTTTTCGACCTTGCCGCGGCCTATTGCGTGGCAGTTGCCACTGGGCATGTCTTCAACGACGCCAACAAGCGAACCGCGCATCTCGTTCTCGATATCTGCCTTGATCTCAATGGGGTGCAACTTGCCCACGAAACCATCGAGGCTGGCGATCTGATCCGCGAGGTGGCCCAAGGCCGCATCGACGAAGAGACCCTCGCCGCTTGGCTGCGCGCCAAAGCTGGCTGACCGGGGCAAAACCGCAGCCCAAGGCAAACCCGCGATTGCCCCCGGCGCGCGGGGCTGTCAAAATGGCCCCCACCCACAAACAAAGAGCAGGCCCGCATGACCGACCTTCTTTCCGGCCAGGAACCCACCGAATACGATGCCTCCTCCATCGAAGTGCTGGAGGGGCTGGAGCCCGTCCGCAAGCGCCCCGGCATGTATATCGGCGGCACCGATGAGCGCGCGCTGCACCATATGGTGGCCGAGGTGCTCGACAACTCGATGGACGAGGCGGTCGCGGGCCATGCCAACCGGATCGAGGTGGAGTTGAACGCCGATTACTCGGTCACCATCCGCGACAATGGCCGCGGCATCCCGATCGACCCGCACCCGAAGTTCCCGGACAAATCCGCGCTGGAGGTGATCCTCTGCACGCTGCACGCGGGGGGTAAGTTCTCGGGCAAGGCCTATCAGACCTCGGGCGGCCTGCACGGCGTCGGCGCCTCGGTCGTGAACGCGCTGTCGGATTCCATGGTGGTGCAGGTCGCGCGCAACCGCGAGCTTTTCGAGCAGCGGTTCTCGCGCGGCATCCCGCAAGGCCCGGTGGAGAAGATCGGCGCGGCGCCCAACCGGCGCGGCACCACCGTCACTTTCCACGCCGACGAACAAATCTTTGGCGCGCATCGCTTTAAGCCCGCGCGTCTGCTCAAGATGGTGCGCTCCAAGGCCTATCTCTTTTCCGGCGTGGAAATCCGCTGGAAGTCCGAGATCGAGGACGGCGACACCCCGATGGAGGCGACCTTCCACTTCCCCGGTGGCCTCGCTGACTACCTGCGCGAGACGCTGGGCAAGGCCACCACCTATGCCGAGAACCCCTTTGCCGGGACGGTCGACTTTCAGGAGCGCTTCGGCGTGCCGGGCAAGGTGGAATGGGCGATCAACTGGACGCCCGCGCGCGACGGGTTCATCCAGTCCTACTGTAACACCGTCCCCACGCCCGAGGGTGGCACCCATGAAAGCGGCTTCTGGGCCGCGATCCTCAAGGGCATCCGCGCCTACGGCGAGCTTGCGAACAACCGCAAGGCCAAGGACATCACCCGCGACGACCTGATCACCGGGGGTTGTGCGCTGGTGTCCTGCTTCATCCGCGAGCCGGAGTTCGTCGGCCAGACCAAGGACCGTCTCGCCACCACCGAGGCGCAGCGTCTGGTCGAAAACGCGGTGCGCGACCATTTCGACAACTGGCTGGCGGCGGATACGAAATCCGCGGGCGCGATCCTCGACTTTTTGGTCCTGCGCGCCGAGGAGCGGATGCGCCGCAAGCAGGAGAAGGAAACCGCCCGCAAATCCGCCACCAAGAAACTGCGCCTTCCCGGCAAGCTGACCGACTGCACGAGCAAATCTCGCGAGGGCACCGAGCTTTTCATCGTCGAGGGCGACAGCGCTGGCGGCTCCGGCAAGGGCGCGCGCAACCGCGAGAAACAGGCGCTGCTGCCACTTAAGGGCAAGATCCTCAACGTGCTGGGCGCCGCCTCGAGCAAACTGTCGACCAATGCCGAGATCAACGACCTCTGCGAGGCGCTCGGCGTCGGCATGGGCACGAAGTTCAACCTCGACGATCTGCGTTACGACAAGATCATCATCATGACCGACGCCGACGTCGACGGGGCGCATATCGCCTCGCTCCTGATGACCTTCTTCTTCACCCAGATGCGCCCGCTGATCGACGCAGGCCATCTGTACCTCGCCTGCCCGCCGCTGTTCCGCCTCACCCAAGGCGCCAAGCGGGTCTATTGCCTTGATGAGGCGGAGAAGAACTTGTGGCTGGAGAAGGGCTTGGGCGGCAAAGGCAAGATCGACGTGAGCCGCTTCAAGGGTCTGGGCGAGATGGACGCGAAGGACCTCAAGGAGACCACGATGGACCCCGAGACCCGCAAGCTGATCCGCGTGACAGTGGACGAGGACGTGCCGGGCGAGACCGGGGATCTGGTCGAGCGGCTGATGGGGAAGAAGCCGGAGATGCGGTTTGCCTATATTCAGCAGAATGCGCAGTTTGTGGAGGAGTTGGATGTTTGAGGGAAGTTGTTCGAGTCTATAAATTCTGTAACGAAGAATTTGGCCTAAGTAACTTGGCGAAAGGGCGCCTGAAAATTTCCACTTTAGACGATCTGAATGACCCTTATGAGTTCAATGGATTTTCCTTCTCGACAGTCCAATCGCGCCACCTATGGGATAGGGTACGGAAGCTGACCTTTCAGAACAGTGGTCTCCTTTGTTTTTCTAAAACATGGAGCAATCCTGTTTTATGGAGCCATTATGCTGACAGTCACAAAGGTATGGCGTTGGGGTTTGATGTTCCGACAGATTTGCTATTAGCAATCACTTATACCAAGCATCGTCCGACCATACCCAATCTTTCGGAACTACCAGCGGCGAAACACTCTAAACTGATCCAATCGGCGCTCGTCCATAAGTACAAACATTGGGAATATGAAAACGAAGTAAGAGCATTTGTCAAAGCGGATGAAGTCTGCCCAAAGACGAACCTCTACTTTATGCAGTTTGGAAGAAATTTAGTTCTGCGTGAAGTCATTCTTGGGCCGCGATCATCCCTCACGTCTGCAGTGGTAAGAGAACAATCTGAATGCGCCAATGTAAAGGTCGTTACCTCTAGGCTTGCGTTCAAAAATTACAAAGTTGTGAAACAACGAAACCCTCGCCTTCAAAGATAGCAAGAATTGTGTAACGCTCCGCCCGGGACCCCGCCCGGGCCACGCCTGTCCGGGGCTCCGCCCGTTCAGACCTCAAACTCTCCCCCGGAGAGTTTGCGAGACGGTCTTCACCCTCCCCCACGGGGAGGGCGCACATGCGTGCACCCCGCGGCTTGCGCCGCCCTCCGGGCTGAAAAGGTCCACTGGACCTTTTCCAAGAAGCCCTCCGGCCCGAGGTCGGGCGCGGCCCTGCCGATGCGCAAGCGGCTTCCAAACTTCCCCCTTGATCCCCCGCCTTCCCCGCGCCTAACTCACCCCATGATCCGCGCGCTTCTCCTTTGCCTCCTCCTCACCGCCTGCGGCCGGCCGCTGACGGTCAACGAACGCGCCTATCTCGCCACCCTCCACGGCGCCTCGGTCGATTACGACCGCGTGCGCCTCTATGACGGCGCCCCCACCCGCGCCGTCACCTTCCGCCGCAAACCCCGCCCGCGCACCACCTGCCGCGAGCGCATCTTGCCGCCGCAGGTGGGCGATACCGTCACCTCGAAACCCGCCGCCGTGGCGCTGTTCAACCACCTGCTGTTCGACAAGGACTGGTATCTCGACGACTACCTGCCCGATTACCCCGACCGCGTGGGGCTAATCGCGGCGATGCTGCTGGCGCATGAGATCACCCACGTCTGGCAATGGCAAAACCGCCGTCTCACCGGCTATTCGCCCCTGCGCGCGGCCTCCGAGCAGTTCACCAGCCCGGACCCCTATCTCTTCGAGGTCGACACCAAGCCGCGCTTCCTCGATTTCGGCTATGAGCAGCAAGGCTCGATCGTGGAGGAATTCGTCTGTTGCCGCGCGCTGGACCCGCAGGCGCCGCGCACCAAGCGGCTGCATGCGATGCTCTCGGAGGTCATGCCCGTGGCCCCCCTGCCCCAAAGCCGCCTAAGCGACGTGGGCCTGCCCTGGGACGGGGTCGAGTTAGAAAACATCTGCGGCTGAGTCAGACCGGCACCAATTGCCCCGCTTCAAGCCTGATCTGACGGTCCATCCGCGCGGCCAGTTCCAGGTTATGCGTGGCGATCACCGCCGAAAGCCCGGTGCCGCGCACCAGCGCCATCAGCGCGGCGAAGACCTGATCCGAGGTCGAAGGGTCGAGGTTGCCCGTAGGCTCGTCCGCGAGCAGCAGGCGCGGCGCATTGGCCAGCGCGCGGCAGAAGGCCACCCGCTGCTGCTCGCCACCCGACATGGCAGCGGGGCGGTGCTCGGCGCGCTCGGCGATGCCGACCTGCGTCAGAAGCTCCCGTCCCCGCGCCTCGGCCTCCTTGCGCGCCACGCCATTGGCCAGCTGCGGCAGCACGATGTTTTCGAGCGCCGTGAACTCGGGCAGAAGATGATGGAACTGGTAGATGAAGCCCACGTCGGCGCGGCGCACGCCGGTCCGGCGGCGGTCGCTCTGGCCCGTCAGGTCATCGCCCGCGATCTCCACCGTGCCGCTGTCGGCGGTGTCGAGAAGCCCCGCGATATGCAGCAGCGTCGACTTGCCCGCCCCGGAGGGGGCGACCAGCGCCACCACCTCGCCGGGGGCGACGGTAAGGTCGATCCCGCGCAGCACCTGCACCTCGTTCGGCTCGCCGGGGTTGTAGGACTTGGAAATGCCGCTCAGGCGCAGGACGGGATCATTCATAGCGCAGGGCCTCCACCGGGTTCATCCGCGCCGCGCGGCGGGCGGGAAAGATCGTGACGACGAAGGACAGGCCGAGCGACAGCGCCACGGCCGAGAGCACATCGCCCACTTGCAGTTTCGCGGGCAGGAAATAGATGCCGCGGATCGAGGCGTCCCATGCCGTGCCACCGCTGAGGTAGTTCACAAAGGCGAAGATCTGGTCGACGTAAGTGGCAAAGAGCACCCCCAGCACGACGCCCGCGATTGTGCCGATGATGCCGGTAAAGGCCCCGCAGATGAAGAACACCCGCAGCACCGAGCCTTCGCTCAGCCCCATGGTGCGCAGGATGCCAATGTCGCGACCCTTGTTCTTGACCAGCATGATCAGTCCCGAAACGATGTTCATCGCCGCGATCAGCACCAATACGCTCAGGATCACGAACATCACCCGGTCCTCGATGTCGAGCGCCGAGAGGAAGGAGCCCGAGGCGTCGCGCCATGTCCAGACCTGTGCGCGCTCACCCGCCGCCTGCATCAACGCAGGCGCCATGGCGTCCACCCCCTCGGGGTCTTCGACCATGACCTCCAGTTCATCGGCCACGCCTTCGCGGTTGAAAAAGCTCTGCGCCTCGGCAATTGGTAGGTAAACCCGTGTCTTATCAATGTCGTAGCGCCCGGCGGAGAAGATATAGACCACCTCATAGGCATTGACGCGCGGGCTGGTGCCAAAGGCGGTCTTGACCCCGTTGGGCGAGATCAGTTTGACGCTATCGCCGACCTGCACGCCCAAGGCCTGCGCCACGCCGCTCCCGATGGCCATGCCCTCTTCAAAACGCGTGATGTCACCGAAAGAGCGCTCTGAGGGTTGGATGCCGGGGATGGTCATCAAATCGCCCGAGGCGATGCCGAAAACCTCGACGCCCGCGTTGGATTGGCGGCGGTTGGCCATGACCTGCTGGCGCACCAGCGGGGCCACGCGGGTGACGCCTTTGACGGCTGCCACCCGCTCGGCCATCGCCTCGTAATCACCGATGGTGCGGTCGATCTGGCCGTTGGGCTGTACCTCCCCCATCGTGTAGACGGTGACATGGGCATTGGCCCCGAGGATCGTGTCGACGAACTCGGCGCGGAAGCCCGAGCGGACCGAGAGTGTCGCGATCAGCGCGAAGACCGCCAGCGTGATGCCGATGAGGCTGATCCACGTCATGACGCTGACGCCCCCTTCGGCGCGGCGGGCGCGCAGGTAGCGCCAAGCGATCATCCATTCAAAGGCCGCGAATGGGGCGGTGCGTGTGGGTTTGCTGGCCATGCGGGAAGGCTCCGGTCTGAGGTGCGCGCAACCTGAGGCTTTGCCCCAGAAGGGTCAAGAACGCAATGCCCGGCGGCGGCGGAAGCGCGCGGGCCAACTGGGCAGCCACAGCAGCAGGCGGGTGAGACTGGCCCCTGTGATGAACCCCAAACCGGCGAAGAGCCATTCGGCACGGCTGCGCGGGGCGGTGGGGGCAAAACCCTGCCGCGTCGCCCGCAAAGCTTCGGCATCCGGGCTGCGCCACAGCAGATAGCTGCGCAGGAACGGGCCTGCCGACCGGAGCCGTGGCACTGCGGCCTCAAGCCTTCTATGCCGTTCGAAGTTGCGGCGCATGTCCAAGCCCCGGCGCTCCAGCAGCGCCGATCCGCGCAGCCGCGCTATGGCCTCTTCCCGGTTGAGCCCTGCGGCCTGCGCAGAGGCATCGAAATCCGCCACGACTTTGGCGAGGCGCTGCTCCGCCGCCTCGAGCTGAAACACATAGGCCCGGGTGACCCCCGGGCCTTGTGCGGCAATGCCTGCGCTTACGATCCCACCGGCCAATGTTAGCGCCCGCAGGATCATCGCGGGCCTCAGACGATACCGGCGTAGATCTTGGCGATCTTCTCAACCGCCTGTTCGGGCGGCAGCTCTTCGCTTTCGCCCGTGCGGCGGCTGGTCAATTCAACCACGTCGTTCTTCAACCCGCGTGGGCCGACGGTGATGCGCCACGGCAGACCGATGAGGTCCATCGTGGCGAACTTCATCCCCGCCCCGCCCTTGCGGTCGTCATAAAGCGGATCGAGGCCCAGCGCCTTGAGGCTGTTGTAAAGC
Source organism: Sulfitobacter sp. 1A12157 (assembly GCF_043557345.1). Lineage (NCBI taxonomy): Bacteria > Pseudomonadati > Pseudomonadota > Alphaproteobacteria > Rhodobacterales > Roseobacteraceae > Sulfitobacter > Sulfitobacter sp. 1A12157. The sequence continues at coordinate 483,630 of NZ_JBIFFV010000002.1, read as the reverse complement.
GCGTCGCAGGCGGCATCAGCCTCCGCATCGCCCTGTTTGAGGTTCACGATCCCCGCGTGGAAGGGCGTCACCCCTTCGGGCCAGATGATGCCCTTGTCGTCATGGCTGGCCTCGATGATCGCGCCCAGCAGGCGGCTGACGCCGATGCCGTGGCTGCCCATATGCACCGGCACCTGTTTGCCGTCCGGCCCCTGCACCTTGGCGTTCATCGCGTCGGAATATTTGGTGCCGAAATAGAAGATTTGCCCCACTTCGATGCCGCGCGCGCTGCGCTGGCGTTCTTCCGGCACCTGCGCGAAAACCTCCGGGTCGTGGGTCTCATCCGTGCGGGCGTAGCGCGAGGTGAACTCCTCCAGCACCGCGCGGCAGGCGTCGTGATCATTGGGGTCGATCTCGCGGTTGCCAAAGGTCAGATCGGTGATCTCGCTGTCGTAGAAAACCTCAGACTCGCCCGTTTCGGCCAGCACGAGGAACTCATGCGTGTCATCGCCACCGATGGGGCCAGAGTCGGCGCGCATCGGGATCGCTTGCAGGCCCATCCGCTCATAGGTGCGCAGATAGCTGACCAGATGGCGGTTATAGGCGTGCAGCGCGTCCTCTTTGGTGAGATCGAAGTTGTAGCCGTCCTTCATCAGGAACTCACGCCCCCGCATCACGCCGAAACGCGGGCGGATTTCGTCACGGAATTTCCATTGGATGTGGTAGAGCGTCAGCGGCAGGTCTTTGTATGACCCGACGTGGCTGCGGAAGATATCGGTGATCATCTCCTCGTTGGTGGGACCATAGAGCATGTCCCGGTCCTGCCGGTCGCGAATGCGCAGCATTTCGGGGCCATAGGCGTCATAGCGGCCCGATTCCTTCCACAGGTCCGCCGATTGCAGCGTCGGCATCAGCATCGGGATATGGCCCACGCGCTGCTGCTCTTGGTGCACGATCTCTTCGACCTTGCGCAGCACCTTGTAGCCCAGCGGCAGCCAAGAGTAGATCCCCGCGCTGGATTGCTTGATCATCCCCGCCCGCAGCATCAACCGGTGGCTGACGATCTGCGCCTCGGCAGGGTTTTCCTTCAGCACGGGCAGAAAATATTGGGACAGACGCATGGTGTTTCCTCATTGACGCATTGCCCCCTGACTAGTGCATGTCAAAGGGCGAGACAATCACATCGCTGAGGTCTGGCGGCCCGCCGGGCCAGTTCCACCACGCCCCCGTTCCGCGCCTCTGACGCGCGCGCCACCCGCAGCCAAGGCTTGAAACGAAACGCCACATGGGCGATGTGATGGCATTCCCTGCCGGAGAGCGCCATGGCCCTGCCAATCAGAGACCAATTGAAATACTGGGGCATCGCGGCAGCGGTGTTCATGGTGGCGCTGTGGTTCATCGGCGATGTGATGCTGCCCTTCCTGCTGGGCGGGGCGATTGCCTATTTTCTCGACCCCGTGGCCGACCGGTTGGAGCGTTTGGGGCTCAGCCGCACCATGGCCACCGCCGTTATCACCGTGGTGGCGCTTTTGGTCTTTGTGCTGATGGCGCTTTTGGTGATCCCGACGCTGGTCAACCAAACCGTGAACCTGATCGAGACGGCACCCAAGCTGACCCGTAATTTCACCGATTTCATCACCGATCGCTTCCCGTCGATTCTGGACGACGATTCGACCCTGCGCACCTCGCTCACGACACTGGGGACCACGATTCAGGAACGCGGCGGGCAATTGCTGCAAACCGCGCTGGCCTCCTTTGCCTCGCTGATCAACGTCCTGCTCTTGTTCGTCATCGTCCCGGTGGTCGCGGTGTACCTGCTGCTCGATTGGGACCGTATGGTCGCCGCCATCGACCGGCTGCTGCCGCGTGACCACGCCCCGACGATTCGCCAATTGGCACGCGAGATTGACGCGACGCTGGCCTCGTTCGTGCGCGGCATGGGCACGGTCTGCCTGATCCTTGGCACCTATTACGCCGTGGCGCTGATGCTGGTGGGGCTGCAATTCGGCCTCGTCGTCGGCTTTGTCGCGGGGCTGGTGACCTTCATCCCCTACCTCGGCGCGTTGATCGGCGGGGCGCTGGCGATCGGTCTGGCATTGTTCCAATTCTGGGGAGATTGGCTTTCCATCGGTCTCGTCGCGGGCATCTTCGTGCTGGGCCAAGTGGTCGAGGGCAACCTGCTGACGCCAAAGCTCGTGGGCAACTCGGTCGGGCTGCATCCGGTCTGGCTGCTGCTGGCGCTGTCGGTCTTCGGCACGCTTTTCGGCTTCGTGGGCCTTTTGGTCGCAGTGCCCGTGGCCGCCGCCATCGGCGTGATCGCGCGTTTCGCCACGGCACGCTACCGCGAAAGCGTGCTCTACAAAGGCCGCGAGCCTGAAACGACCGTCGACGAGGACATCCGCTAACATGGCCCACCAACTCGGGTTGAACCTGCCCAGCCGAACGGCTCTGGGCCGCGACGCTTTCTTTGTCGCGCCTTCCAACGCCATGGCCATGGCGATGATCGACGGCTGGCGCGGTTGGGCGGGCGGCAAGCTGGCGCTGACCGGGCCGCAAGGCTCGGGCAAGACCCATCTGACGCATGTTTGGGCAGACCTTTCGGGCGCGCGGATCATCGGCGCGGCGGACCTGCTGGAGGCCGACATTCCCGCCCTCGCCCGTGCTCCCGTGGCCGTGGAGGACGTGCATCTGATCGCCGGGGACGCGGTGGCGCAAACGGCGCTCTTTCATCTGCACAACCTCGTGCTGGCCGAGGGGCAGGCGCTGCTGCTCACCGGCACCGGGCCGGTGGCGCATTGGGGGCTGAGCCTGCCCGATCTGGTCAGCCGGATGCGTGGCGCCACGATGGTCGAGATGGAGGCGCCCGACGATGCGCTGCTCTCGGCCCTGCTGGTCAAACTGCTGGCCGACCGGCAGTTGACGCCCAAGCCGGAACTGATCAACTACCTCATGACGCGGATGGACCGGTCCTTTGCCGCTGCCATCGCGCTGGTGGACCGGCTGGATGCCGCCAGCCTTGCGCAGAAGCGCCCCCTGACCCGCGCACTGGCCGCGCAGGTGCTGGACATCGCCCCGCCGCGCACGTGATACTGGAATAATTAACGCAAGCCTTCGCAAACCCGTTACATTCCAATGTCATGAGGCCCGCATGACCCAAGCCGATTTCCTGCATGCTCCCTTTCCGCCCGCCACCGATCTCCCCGATCTCGACACCGCCGGGCCGGGCCGGTTCTTTAACCGTGAGCTAAGCTGGCTCGACTTCAACTGGCGGGTGCTGGAAGAGGCCGAGAACCCGCGCGTGCCGCTGTTGGAGCGGCTGCGCTTCCTGTCGATTTCGGCGACCAATCTGGATGAATTCTATACCGTGCGCGTGGCGGGCCTGCGCGAGCTTGCGCAGGCGGGCAACACCACCGCCGCCGCCGATGGGCTCAGCCCCGGTGAGCAACTGGTGCTGATCAACGAAGACGCGCGCAATCTGATGTTGTCCCAGCAGCGCGTACTGGTCGACCTCATGGCCGAGATGGACGCGCAAAACATCATGCTGGAGCGCACCGCCGACCTGAGCGCGGCCGATTACAAATATCTCGAAGGGGTCTTCCTCAACCAAGTCTTCGCCGTGCTGTCCCCGCTGGCGATCGACCCCGCGCATCCCTTTCCCTTCATTCCCAACACCGGCTACGCGCTGGCGCTGCAACTGGAACGGACCCGCGACAAGCGCCCGCTGCAGGCGCTGCTGCCGATCCCGGCACAGATCGACCGTTTCGTGCGCCTGCCCGCCCCCGATGGCTGCCTGCGCTACCTGCCGCTCGAAGACCTGCTGATCATCAACATCCCCAACCTCTTTCCGGGTTACAAACTCAAGGCGCATTTCGAATTCCGCGTGCTGCGCGACAGCGATCTTGAGGTGGAGGATGAGGCCGAAGACCTCGTGCGGGAATTCGAGGTCGCCCTGAAACGCCGCCGCCGGGGCGAGGTCGTGCGCCTGACCCATTCTGCAGGCGCGCCGGAAAAGTTGAAATCCGTCGTCATGCGCGAGCTTTGCGTGCGCCCCCAAGACGTGATCGAGCTCGATGGCATGTTGGGCATCGCCGACCTGTCGAAGCTGGTGACCGACGCACGGCCAGACCTGCTCTGGCCGCAGTTCACCCCGCGCGTGCCTGAGCGGGTCAGCGACCATGACGGCGACATGTTCGCGGCGATCCGGCAGAAAGACATGCTGCTGCACCACCCTTACGAGACCTTCGACATGGTGGTGCGTTTCCTTGCCCAAGCGGCGCGCGACCCGGATGTGGTGGCGATCAAGCAGACGCTCTACCGCACCTCGCGCGACAGCCCCATCGTTAGCGCGCTTTGCGAAGCGGCGGAGGATGGCAAATCGGTCACCGCGCTGGTCGAGCTGAAGGCCCGCTTTGACGAGGCCGCCAATATCCGCCAATCGCGCCGGTTGGAACGGGCGGGCGCGCATGTGGTCTACGGTTTTCTCGACCTCAAGACCCATGCCAAGATCTCGACCGTGGTGCGGCGCGAGGGCGACCAACTGGTGACCTATACCCACTACGGCACCGGCAACTACCACCCGATCACCGCGCGGATTTATACGGACCTGTCGCTCTTCACCTGCGACTCGAGCCTTGGGCGTGATGCGACGAAAGTGTTCAACTTTCTATCGGGCTACGCACCGCCGGAACAGTTGGAAAACCTCGCCATCTCCCCCACGACGCTGAAGCCGCGCCTGCTTGAGATGATCCGCGCCGAGGCCGAACATGCCCGCGCCGGACGCCCCGCCGTGATCTGGGCCAAGATGAACGCGCTGATCGACGCCGAAGTGATCGACGCGCTGTATGACGCGAGCCAAGCCGGGGTGGAAATCAGCCTTGTCATTCGTGGCATCTGCGGGCTGCGCCCCGGGGTGAAGGGGCTGTCGGATAACATCCGCGTCAAATCCATCATCGGGCGTTTTCTGGAGCACAGCCGCATCGTCTGCTTCGGCAATGGCCACGGGTTGCCGCACAAGAAGGCGCGGGTCTTCATGTCTTCCGCCGATTGGATGGGCCGCAACCTGAACCGCCGGGTCGAGACATTGGTCGAGATCGAGAACCCCACCGTCAAGGCCCAGATCACCAGCCAGATCATGGCGGCCAATCTGGCTGACGTGGCGCAAAGCTGGGTCATGGGGCCGGATGGCAAATTCACCCGCCCGGCGATCCCCGAAGGCACTTTCGCCTTCAACTGCCACCGCTTTTTCATGGAAAACCCCTCGCTTTCGGGCCGGGGCAGCGCCGGGGCCTCGGATGTGCCCAAGCTGACCCATACCGAGGATTGACCGGCAAGCGCCCCTTTGGCAATTGACCTCACCGCCCCCCTGCGCCAATTATCCAGTGAAACGGATGGCCCGCAGGAGCATGGATGGCAGACCAGACCGACCCTTCCCGAGCCGCCCCCGTCCCTGAGACGGGTGTGGCGGAACTGGGACTTTTCGGAAAACCCTTGTTTCAGGATCCGGGCGCGCGGGCGCTGGCACGCGTCGGCGTGGTAGATGTGGGGTCGAACTCCGTCCGGCTGGTGGTCTTTGACGGCGCGGCGCGCTCTCCGGCCTATTTCTACAACGAAAAGATCATGTGCGCCTTGGGCGCAGGCATGGCCGAGACCGGGCATCTGTCGCCCGAAGGCCGCGCCCGCGCCCTCTCGGCACTGCGACGGTTCAGCAAATTGGCCGATGGCATGGGCCTGTCGGAGCTTACCGTCGTCGCCACGGCGGCGGTGCGCGATGCCAGCGACGGGCGCGCCTTCTGCGCCGATGTGCTGCGCGAGACCGGGCTGCGCATCTGGGTGATCGACGGCGAGGAGGAGGCGCGGCTCTCGGCCCAAGGGGTGCTTTTGGGCTGGCCCGGTGCCTACGGCCTTGTCTGCGACATTGGCGGCTCTTCGATGGAGCTTGCCGAAATCTCGGGCGGGCGCGTCGGGCGGCGGGTCACCTCGCAGCTTGGCCCGCTCAAGCTGCGCGACCTCAAAGGCGGGGCCAAGGGGCGGCAGGCGCATATCAAAGAGGTCATCACCGGGCTTCAGGAAAAGATGGGCAGCCAGCGCGACCGGCTGTTCCTTGTGGGCGGCTCATGGCGGGCGATCGCGCGGATCGACATGTACCGCCGGGGCTATCCACTGCATGTGCTACACGAATACCGCATGACCGTGACCTCGGTTCGCGAGACGGTGAAGTTCATCCAAACCTCCGATCTTGAGGAATTGCGCAGCGCCTGCGGCGTCTCCTCCAGCCGGATGTCGCTGGTGCCCTATGCCGCCGAGGTGCTGAGCCGTCTGGTCAAGACTTTCCGGCCCAAGGACATCGCCATTTCCAGCTACGGCATCCGCGAAGGCATGCTCTATGAGCAGATGCCGCAGCGCCTGCGCGACCGTGATCCACTGATTGAGGCCTGCTATTTCGCCGAGGCCAAAGACGCGCGGATGCCCGGTTTCGGCAAGGTGCTTTATAACTTCATCCTGCCGCTCTACCGCTCTGCCCCCCACGCCCGCAGGCGTTTGGTCAAAGCGGCCTGCCTTTTGCATGACGTAAGCTGGCGCGCCCATCCCGACTACCGGGCCGAGACCTGTTTCGACAATGCCACCCGCGCCAACCTCGGCGGGCTAAAACACGCCGAACGCATCTACCTCGGGCTGGCCCTGCTGCACCGCTACTCCAACAAGCGGGAGAACACCCGTTTCGAAGACCTCTATGAGATGGTCGACGAAAAGACCCGGTTGGAGGCCGAGATCCTCGGCAAAGCCATGCGCTTTGGCGCGATGCTTTGGATGGACAAGGGCGAACAGCGCGGCGAATTGCGCTGGTTCCCCAAGAAAAAGCAATTGGAACTCTGGCTCACCCCCGACATGGTCCCCCTTTTCGGAGAGGTCGCAGAGGCGCGGCTGAACTCGCTCGCTAAATCGCTTGGGGCCGAGGTCCACGTCCGAACCGGCAAACGTGCTGCGGGTTAAAGCTCGATCTGTGGGGCGGGTTCGGTCGGGGTCTCTGGCGGGACCATCGGGTGCTCGGGCTTGCGCCGGATGATGATATCGCCGTTGGGCTGCATCTCGGGCGCTTGATAGACGCTCCAATCTTCGACCTCGTCCAAAAGCTCCGTCAGCTTCGGCCCCATCTCCCGCGCGAAATCGCGCAGCGCGGGGCGCATGGCCTCGGTGAACCCCTCGAAACCTTCCATGACCGGGCCCATTTCATCCATGATCCCGTCCATGAACATCTGCGCGCCGCGCTCCATCAGGCCGAGGCCGCGTTCTTCGGACTCCTCCTGCGCATGGGCGCCAAGGGGCAGCAGCGCACAAAGGGCGATAAGGGGCATAAATCGTGTCATAGGATTGAGGTAGGTGGCGCGGCGGGCATTTCCAGTCTTACGCCACGCCGCTGGCAGCCCCCCGCCTAAAGGTCGACATCCAGCGTGACGGGGAAGTGATCCGAGGCGGCCAGCAGCGCGTCACGCAGGGCGACGTCTTGCCAGCAGGCCGGGTCATCCATCGGGTGCCAAATCCGCCAGCGGGCCGCAGGGGCGGCGATCTGCGGGCTGACTATGATGTAGTCCAGCAGCGCCTGAAGATAGCGCCCCTCCGGCGTGATCCAGAAACGCGCGCTGGTGGGTGCGGCCCCAAGGCGGCGGCTGAGCGCCTGTTTGGCGTGGGGGTCGAACAGCGCCGCCGCCCCCTCTCCCAGTACGATCTCGACCGAGGACCGGCCAAACAGGCTTTCAAATTCATCAAGCCCCGGCCCGTCGTTCAGATCGCCCAAGACCATCACGGGCCGCTCCGCCGCCAAATGCATGTCGATCCGCCGCCTCAGCCAGATCGCCTGCGCCAATTGCTTGCGCCGATTGGCGATGGCGATGCGCAGCACATCGGCCTCGGACTTGGCGCCATGGGGCGCTTTGGATTTGAGATGCGCGCCGATCATCTGAAAGGCGAAACCGGCCTTCGTCGTTACCTCCAACTCCAAGGGCGGTTTGGAAAAGACCACAGCGTCTTCGGTGGCGTCCACATCCAAGTCGATCCGCAGCGTCCGGTCAAAGCGTGGGGCATCGGCGGCACCCTGCGGCACATGGCGGGCGCTGAGCCTGTCGGGGTCATAGAGCAGCGCGATCTCTTGCTCGGTATCGTTGGAAAACCCCATGACGGCAGCTCGGGTGCGCAGGGAAAACCGCGCGGCGAAATGCTCAAGCGCCGCCACAGTGGATTGCCGCCGCCCGTGGTTCGGCGCTTCGATCACCATGACCGCATCGGCATCCAGCGCGCTGAACACTTGGCCCAAAGCCGCCGTCTGCTGGGCACGGGTCACCCCGTGCCGCCCGGCCCAAGCGTCATCGTCGTAAAGCCGGTTGTCATCGTCAAAAAGGCTCGCGAACCACTCGACGTTGTAGGTCGCGATGCGCATCAAGCGTGTTTGCCCGAGATCGTTTCCCACGCGCGGTTGATGTCGATCATGCGTTTCTCGGCCATCTTGATCGCCTCTTGCGGCAGGCCGCGCGCCACCAGCGCGTCGGGGTGGTTCTCGCGCACCAGCCGCCGCCAAGCCCGGCGGGCCTCTTCCAACGTTGCATTGGGGCCGATGCCCAGAACCGTGCGCGGCAGGGGCGAGCTATCGGGCACGAAACGCGCTTTGAGCGAGGCGAAAGCCTCTTCGTCCATGCCAAAAATCGCGGCCACGTCTTCAAGAAAGGCGTTTTCGTTGGGATGGTAGATGCCATCGGCCATGGCGATGTGAAACAGCCCCTCCATCAGGTCATGCAGGGTCTGGGGCTGGTCGCTGAACATCCGCGCAATGCGGCGGGCGTAATCCTCGAAACCGGTCACGTCTTGGCGGGCAAGGTTAAAGACCCGCGCCGCCCCTTCCTGATCCGCCTCGGCAATCTGGAACACTTCGCGAAAGGCGGTCACCTCATCGCGGGTCACCAGCCCATCGGCCTTGGCCATCTTCGCGCCAAGCGCGATCACCGCGATGGTAAAGGCGACCGAGCGCTCGGGCGGGCTGCGCAGACGGTCAAAGACAGCCGACAGCCCCTCGCCTGCGGCGAGGGCTGACAGTGCTTCGGAAATGCGCGTCCAGATCGACATGGGCTGACCCTTTGGTATTCGGCCCCCAGCTTAACCGCGGACATCGGGGAAGTCAGGATGCAGTCAGCGTTTTTTGCATCAAGATCAAGTCGAGCCATTGCCCATGTTTGCGCCCCACTTCGGGCATCCGCCCGACCTGCCCAAAGCCCTGTTTTTCATGGAACGCCACTGCGCCGGGATTGGCGCTGCTGACCGCGGCAACCATGATGTGACGCCCCCCCGCCGTTGCCGCCTCTATGGCCTGTGTCATCAGGTCGCGGCCCAGCCCCCGCCCCTGCGCCGCCTCGGACAGGACGATGCTATGCTCTACCGTCGCGGCATAGCCCGGCCCGCCCCGAAAGCTGCCATAGGTGACAAAGCCCAGCACCGCGCCGTCCCCTTCGGCCACCCAAAAGGCATCTGTGCGGGCGGCGATCAGCGCCGCGATCTCCTCGCGGGTCTTTTCGTCGGTCGTGAAGGTCGACAGACTGCCGCGGATCATGCCGTTCCACAGCGCCGCCACGGCGGCGGCGTCCTGCGCCAAAGCGGGGCGGATCACGCCGTCCTTCCGGGCGGCGCTCCCGTTTTCTTGCATCACTTCCGCGTCTCGCGGATCAGCTTCAGGATGTCCTGCGCGGCGGTCGGGATATTGGTGCCGGGCCCAAAGATCGCCTTCACGCCCGCGTCTTGCAAGAACTTGTAGTCCTGTTGCGGGATCACCCCGCCACAGATCACAAGGATATCCTCCGCGCCCGCATCCTTCAGCGCTTGGATAAGCTGCGGTGCCAGCGTCTTGTGCCCCGCCGCCTGGCTGGAGATGCCGATGACATGCACGTCGTTGTCCACCGCGTCCTGCGCGGCCTCGGCGGGGGTCTGGAACAGCGGGCCCACGTCCACGTCGAAACCGATGTCGGCGAATGCGGTGGCGATCACCTTGGCGCCGCGGTCGTGGCCGTCCTGGCCCATCTTGACCACCAGCATACGCGGGCGGCGGCCTTCGGCCTCGGCGAACTCCTCGACCGATTTCTGGATGTCGGCAAAGCCCGCATCGCCCTCATAGGCCGCGCCATAGACGCCCGAGAGCGTCTTGACCTCGGCCCGGTGCCGTCCGAACTGCTTTTCCATCGCCATGCTGATTTCTCCCACTGTGGCCCGCGCGCGCGCGGCCTCGACCGCCGCATCGAGCAGGTTGCCGCCCTCGGCCGCCCGCCGTGTCAGTTCCTCAAGCGCCGCCGTGCAAGCCGCCTCGTCGCGCTCGGCACGGATGCGCTCCAGCCGCGCCACCTGCCCTGCGCGCACCTTGACGTTGTCGACATCGAGGATGTCGATCGGCTCTTCCTTGTCGCGGCGGTACTTGTTGACGCCGACGATCACCTCGGTGCCGCGGTCGATGCCCGCCTGACGCTGGGCCGCGGCTTCCTCGATCCTGAGCTTGGGCATGCCGGAGGCCACGGCCTTGGTCATGCCGCCCATCTCCTCGACCTCCTCGATCAGCTTCCAGGCCGCCTCCGCCAGATCGGCGGTCAGCTTCTCGACGTAGTAGCTACCCGCCAGCGGATCGACGACATTGGTGATGCCGGTCTCTTCCTGCAGGATCAGCTGGGTGTTGCGGGCGATGCGGGCGGAATGCTCGGTCGGCAGGCCGATCGCCTCGTCCAGCGAATTGGTGTGCAGCGACTGGGTGCCACCCAGCACCGCCGAGAGCGCCTCGTAGGCGGTGCGGACGACGTTATTGTACGGATCCTGCTCGGCCAGGCTCACACCGGAGGTCTGGCAATGGGTGCGCAGCATCGAGGACTTGGGGTTCTTCGGCTCGAACTCCTCCATCACCCGCGCCCAGAGCAGCCGCGCGGCGCGCAGTTTGGCGGCCTCCATGAAGAAGTTCATGCCGATGGCGAAGAAGAACGACAGACGCGGCGCGAAGCGGTCCACGTCCATGCCCGCCGCGATTGCGGTACGGACGTATTCGCGCCCATCCGCGATGGTAAAGGCCAGTTCCTGCACGAGGTTCGCCCCCGCCTCCTGCATGTGGTAGCCCGAGATCGAGATCGAGTTGAACTTCGGCATGTGGTCCGAGGTATATTCGATGATGTCCCCGATGATCCGCATCGACGGCTCCGGTGGGTAGACATAGGTGTTGCGCACCATGAATTCCTTGAGGATGTCGTTCTGGATCGTGCCCGAAAGCTTGGCGCGGTCGTGGCCCTGCTCTTCGCCCGCGACGATGAAATTGGCGAGGATCGGGATCACCGCGCCGTTCATCGTCATGGAGACCGAGACCTGATCAAGCGGGATGCCGTCGAAGAGGATTTTCATGTCCTCGACCGAGTCAATCGCCACGCCGGCCTTGCCGACATCGCCCTCGACGCGGGGGTGATCGCTGTCATAGCCGCGATGCGTCGCCAGATCGAAGGCGACCGAGACGCCCTGCTGACCGGCGGCCAGCGCACGGCGGTAGAAGGCGTTCGATTCCTCCGCCGTGGAGAAGCCTGCATATTGCCGGATCGTCCATGGGCGGCCCGCATACATCGTGGCCTTCACGCCGCGCGTAAACGGCGCTTCGCCGGGGATGCTGCCCAGATGCTCCAGCCCGTCCAGATCCTCGGCAGTGTAGAGCGGCTGGACGTCGATCCCCTCCAGCGTCTTCCAGGTCAGATCGTCAAGGCTGCGCCCGCGCAATTCGCCCGTGGCCAGTTCACGCCAACGCGCTTTCTCGTCCTTTTGGTCGGATGTCATATGCTTGTCCTTCTCCCTTAGCGCCCGGCGGCAGGCATCGGCCTGCGCAACTGTGGCGGCTGAATTGTCAAACGCCGCGCCCCTAGGGGGATAAATCCCCCCTGCGGCGCTTTGCCCTTCGCAAAATGGTACAGGCCCCCTATATCTGAAGGGACAGGAGCCTTGATGAAACGTTTGATCTCACTAGTTTTTGCAGGATTGATCGCCAGCACAGCGATTGCCCAAGGGGCCGATACCCCGATGGAGGATCCGCTGTTCCTGCCCGCCGATATGGCCGATCTCAGCGGCTTCCAATGGAAAAAGCGGCCCGTTCTGGTCTTTGCCAATTCCGAGAACGATCCGGCATATGTCGCGCAGATGGAATACCTCCGCGACCGCGAGGAAGAGTTGCGCCTGCGCGATGTGGTGGTGCTGACCGATACCGACCCTGCCGCGCGCAGCGCGCTCAGGCTGCGAATGCGCCCGCGGGGCTTCATGCTGGTGCTGGTCGACAAGGAAGGCCAGATCGAACTGCGCAAACCCTTTCCATGGGACGTGCGCGAGATCACCCGCAGCATCGACAAGATGCCGCTGAGGCAGCGGGAGATCAGAGAGGCAAAGGAGCGCGACATCATCCGCTGATGCCCCGCGCCCTGCCCGCCCTGATCGCTCGCGCGTCGCACCCTATTCGAACTCCATGATCACATCGTCCACCGCAAGGCTGTCGCCCGCGCCGGCGTTGACCTTGCTGACGACGCCCTTCTTCTCGGCGCGCAGGATGTTTTCCATCTTCATCGCCTCGATGGTGCAGAGCGCTTGCCGTTCCTGAACCTCGTCACCCACTTCGACGTCGAGTTTCACCACCAAACCCGGCATCGGGCAGAGCAGCATCTTGGAGGTATCGGGCGGCAGTTTCTCGGGCATCAGGGCCGCCAGTTCCGCCTGACGCGGCGTGCGGACATGGACCTTCAGGTCCGCGCCACGGGTGCGGATGCGGAAGCCGCCGGAGATCTTGCCGACCTTCAGCACCAAAGGCGCGCCGTCGACGGTCATCTCGGCCAGTTGGTCACCCGGTGTCCAATCGCCGCTGACCCGCATTTCGCTGCCGTCGGTGAAAGCCACCGTCGCCCCTTCGGGATCGGCCTTGGTGACCACATCGAAGTTCTCACCCTGAAGCTTCACGTTCCAGTCGCTGCCGACCTTGCGCTCGTGGTTGTCCATCCGGCCCGAAACGCGGGCGCGGCGGATTTCGCCGACGCGGTGCATGGCGGCGCAGGCGGCGGCGATGCGGCGCAGCTCACTCTCTGGCAGGGTCAAGCCCTCGAAGCCCTCGGGATATTCCTCGGCGATGAAGGCGGTGGTCATCTCGCCCGAGACGAACTTGGGGTGATCCATCACGGCGGAGAGGAACGGCAGGTTGTGGCCGATGCCCTCGACCTCGAAACTGTCGAGCGCCACGCGCATCTTCTCAATCGCCTCTTCGCGGGTTGGGGCCCATGTGCAGAGCTTGGCGATCATCGGGTCGTAATACATCGAGATCTCGCCGCCCTCGTAGACGCCAGTATCGTTGCGCACGGCCATGTCACCGGCGGGCGCGTTGCCCTGCCATGTGCCCTGCTCCAGCAGCGGCCCCGCGGCCACCTCCTGCGGCGGGCGGTAGCGGGTCAGACGGCCGATGGAGGGCAGGAAGCCGCGGTAGGGATCCTCGGCGTAGAGCCGGTTCTCGATGGCCCAGCCGGTCAACGTCACATCGCCTTGCGTGATCGACAACGTCTCGCCATTGGCCACGCGGATCATCTGCTCGACCAGATCGACGCCGGTGATCAACTCGGTCACCGGGTGTTCCACCTGCAGGCGGGTGTTCATCTCGAGGAAGTAAAAGTTCTTGTCGCCGTCGACGATGAATTCCACGGTGCCCGCGCTGGTGTAGCCCACGGCCTGCGCCAGTGCGACGGCCTGTTCGCCCATCGCGCGGCGGGTCTCTTCGTCAAGGAAGGGGCTCGGCGCCTCTTCGACGACCTTCTGGTTGCGGCGCTGGATCGAACACTCCCGCTCGCCCAGATAGATGCCATTGCCATGGCTGTCGCAGAGCACCTGTATCTCGATGTGGCGCGGTTGCGTGACGAATTTCTCGATGAAGATACGGTCATCGCCGAAGGAATTGGCGGCCTCGTTCTTGGACGACTGGAAGCCCTCGCGCGCCTCCTCGTCGTTCCATGCAATCCGCATGCCCTTGCCGCCACCACCGGCAGAAGCTTTGAGCATCACCGGATAGCCGATCTCATTGGAGATCTTCACTGCCTCTTCGGCGTCCTCAATCAACCCCATGTAGCCCGGCACGGTGGAAACCCCGGCCTCTTTGGCGATCTTCTTGGAGGTGATCTTGTCGCCCATCTTCTCGATGGCGCCCTTGGGCGGGCCGACAAAGGCCACGCCAGCGGCCTCCAGCGCCTCGGCGAATTTGCTGTTTTCGCTCAAGAAACCATAGCCCGGATGTACCGCCTGCGCGCCGGATTGCTTGATCGCCTCCATCACCTTGTCGATGACGATATAGGATTGGTTCGCCGGGGGCGGGCCGATGTGAATGGCCTCATCCGCCATTTCCACATGCAGCGCCTGCGCGTCCGCATCGGAATAGATCGCCACGGTGGTCAGGCCCATCTTCTTGGCGGTCTTGATCACCCGGCAGGCGATTTCGCCCCGGTTGGCAATGAGGATCTTGTCAAACATCAGCAGTTCCTTTGACGGTGACAGGCCACGCAAAATGCCGCGTCAGCCGGAGCTGCGCGGGTGCCTGTAGGGTAAAGATGAAAGGGGGAGGCCGCCCTGCCCGCGCGAGGGGCGGGCAAAGCGGCTATTGGGCTGTGATCAGTTACACTTGCCGGGGTTAAGCTGGCAGTACCCGACGTTGGCCGCAGCGCCAATGGCTGCGCCCTGCGCCAGCGACCCGCCTGTAACGGCTGCCGCACCTGCGCCGACGGCTGCGCCGCCCAAACCTTGTTCGCCGATGTTGCTGCCGCAAGCGGCCAGACCGGCGGTCGCGCCAAGCGCGAGAATGATGTTACGAATGGACATGTGCCTGTTCCTTCACTGCTATCTACTATCCGACCAACGCCCCGCCGTTTGACGGGTTCCCGGTCGTATTTTTGGTCTGCTGCCCTGTGACGCAAAAACCACCCTTTCGAAAAGTCGGGCAGCCCCGCACAAACGCGCGACTGCCCGATAGGGGAAGGGGTATGGTCTTCATGTCCGGCGGCACGAAGGACAAATGATGTGCCGCCAGCACAAGAAAGCTTGGCCCAAGCCTGCAGCGCCGCCAAGCCCGTATTGGCCCCAAACGGCACTTCGGCAAAGCCATGCTGATCTGCAGATAGGCGCGGCGACATCATGCCGATCAATCCTCGAAAGCTTCGGGGAATGCGGCGCGGGCGGCGGCCACGTCGAGCACCAGCAGCGCTTCGTAATCGGCAGGATCGAAAGGATCGGTCGCGGGCAGAACCTCACGGCCAAAGAGCCATGACAGGCGGCCCGCATCGAGATTGCCCCGCTCGAAAGGATGTTCGCCAAAGGCTTCCCACAGGGCTTTGACAAAAGCGGTATCGGCGCGACGGTCCGGGGCGCGGCGGTCTGGACGACGCTCACGCCGGGTGATGGGCGTGACCCCCTTGGGGTTCGGACGGCGAATGGTGAATTGGAAATCGGTGCCGGGCAGACGCCCGGGGAACCCGCGGTGTTTTAGCATATAGGCGGGCATCAGACACCCCTCCCGGTTGCAGGGGTGGCTGGGATCAGGGCAGGCGCAAACGCCTGCCCTGCAACGGCATTACTTGTACTTGCCGGTGTAGACGGGCTCAACCGAGATGGGCTCGGGCTCGACCACAACATACTCTTCTTCTTGCTGTGCGCAGGCCGAAACCGCTGCAACGAAACCGATGGCTGCCAGCAACTTGATGCTCTTGGACATGTAAATCTCCTATTAGTGTTAAATGAACCTGACACGACAACACGCCGGCCAAGCCCAGGTTCTGAGGTAAGGGATACGTGGGTATTCCTTGACCGCATCATATGCGATTCACATGGCAATGGATACGGTTGCAAGCGCAATCGGTCGCGTTGTGACTCCAAAGCATCATTCCAATCCGGGGATCGGCGGATTCTTGCAAGATATTGCCCCTGCATCACAAACCCTCCCAAATGCAGGCGTCATCCTGCGCCCGGAAAGCTTCGAAATATTGGGTCGCTTCAGGGTCGGCCGCGCCGAATTCCACGGGGCGGTCAGCGAGGGAGACGACGATCACCTGCCCCGCCAGCGCATGTTCAGTCATATACGGAAGTGCCACGACCGCGCAGAGATGCTCCATATCCGGCGCGGCGCGGTCATAGGCGATGGCCCCCGGTCCCTTGGCGATCTGCGGGGCGATGAAACGGAAGCGAAGCCATGTCTCACCGCCAAGCTCTTCGACCAAGACCTCTTGCAGATCGACGGTTTGCCCAGAGGGGACGTCAATGGCCCGCGCGGGCGCTGCCAGCCCGATCGCCAGCAGAACAGGCAGCCAGGCCCGGCGCAGTAGAGCGCCTAGTGGTTGCGCAGCGCGTCGATCAGCGTGCCCTTGTCCATCTCCGAGCGCCCTTCGATCCCAAGCTCCTGTGCCCGGTCGTAGAGATCGTCCTTGGTCCAATCCTCGTAGGGCGGCTGTT
This sequence comes from Sulfitobacter sp. 1A12157, assembly GCF_043557345.1. NCBI lineage: Bacteria > Pseudomonadati > Pseudomonadota > Alphaproteobacteria > Rhodobacterales > Roseobacteraceae > Sulfitobacter > Sulfitobacter sp. 1A12157. The sequence goes on along the minus strand of NZ_JBIFFV010000002.1, from coordinate 467,148 downwards.
TGCCGCCCTTCTTGCCCGGGTGCTGGCTGTCGTTGGCCTGCGCATTGGCGATCCGGGCGGCTTTCTCCTTGCTCGCCCCATCTTCGCGCAGGGACTTGTAGGTCTCTTCGTCCTTGATGGATGAATTCGGCATGATCCGGTCCTCCTTTGCGAGGAAAACCGCCCAGTCCGCCGAGGGTTCCGCGCGCGGCCCCTGTGGGATCGGTATTTGAGAAAGGATGAAGCTGCATGATGGCGCTCAGAGCGGGATGTTGTCGTGTTTTTTCCACGGGGTCTGCACTTTTTTGTTGCGCAGAGAGGCGAAGGCGCGGGCGACCCGTTTGCGGGTGCTGCGGGGCTGAATCACCTCGTCGATGAAACCACGTTCGGCGGCGACGAAAGGATTGGCGAAACGGTCTTCGTAATCCTTGGTATGTTTGGCGATCTTTTCGGGGTCGTTCAGATCCTTGCGGTGGATGATCTCGGTCGCGCCCTTGGCGCCCATCACGGCGACTTCGGCGGTGGGCCAAGCGTAGTTGAAATCCGAGCGCAGGTGTTTCGAGGCCATCACGTCATAGGCGCCGCCATAGGCTTTGCGGGTGATGACGGTGACCATCGGCACCGTCGCCTCGCCATAGGCAAAGAGCAGTTTCGCACCGTGTTTGATGACGCCGCCGTATTCCTGACCGGTCCCGGGCAGGAAGCCGGGTACGTCGACCAGCGTGAGGATCGGGATTTCGAAGGCGTCACAGAAGCGCACGAAACGCGCCGCCTTGCGCGAGCTGTCGATGTCGAGGCAGCCCGCCAGCACCATCGGCTGGTTGGCGACCACGCCGACGGTACGCCCTTCGAGGCGGATGAAACCGGTGATGATGTTCTTGGCGAATTCCTCTTGGATTTCGTAAAAGTCGCCCTCATCCGCCAGTTTGAGGATCAATTCCTTCATGTCGTAGGGGGTGTTGGCGTTCGACGGGACCAGCGTGTCGAGCGAGGGCTCGATCCGGTTGGGATCGTCGAAGAAGGGGCGGACCGGCGGTTTCTCGCGGTTGTTGGCGGGCAGCAAATCGACGAGGCGGCGCACCTCGGCCAGTGCCTCCACATCATTTTCGAAGGCCGCATCGGCGACGGAGGATTTGCGCGTATGGGTCGTGGCGCCGCCCAGTTCTTCGGCGGTGACGACTTCATTGGTGACGGTTTTCACCACGTCGGGGCCGGTCACGAACATATAGGAGCTGTCTTTGACCATGAAGATGAAGTCGGTCATCGCGGGCGAATAGACCGCCCCGCCCGCACAGGGGCCCATGATGACGCTGATCTGGGGGATCACGCCAGAGGCTTCGATGTTGCGCTGGAAGACCTCGGCATAGCCTGCAAGGCTTGCCACGCCTTCTTGAATGCGCGCGCCGCCGGAATCGTTGATGCCGATCACGGGGGCGCCGTTTTGCACTGCCATGTCCATGATCTTGCAGATTTTCTGGGCGTGGGTCTCTGACAGGGAGCCGCCGAAGACGGTGAAATCCTGACTGAAGACATAGACGAGGCGGCCATTGATTGTGCCCCAGCCGGTGACCACGCCATCGCCCGCGGGCTTTTGATCCTGCATGCCGAAATCGGTGCAGCGGTGCGTGACGAACATGTCGAATTCCTCGAAGGAGCCTTCGTCGAGCAGCAGATCGACACGTTCCCGCGCGGTGAGCTTGCCGCGGCCGTGCTGCGCATCGATCCGTGCCTGACCGCCGCCCAAACGCGCATCTTCGCGGCGCCGCTCCAGTTGTTCGAGAATGTCTTTCATGACGCACCCCTATTGTGATTTCGACCAGTCTACCGGAGGAGCGCAACTGACCAAAGCGCAATTTTGCAAATTTGCAAAATCAATACATGCCCGGGTCAGCAAAATGAAAAGTTGCAAAAAAATCTAGTTAACATGGACATTTCCTATAGCCGCTACTACTTGCATTTGCATGAGCGATATCCCCCGGGTCCGGTATTTAGACCGGACGACCCCACCCCATATCTCAACACTGATCCTGCTGGCCGGGCTTTCGGCCATGGTGATGAACATCTTCCTGCCAAGCCTGCCGAAGATGGCAGAGCATTTCGGCACGGATTACGCGGTGATCCAGCTTTCGGTGCCGCTCTACCTGTTCTTCAGTGGGATATTGCAAATCTTCATCGGGCCGGTTTCGGACAACCTCGGGCGGCGGCGGGTGATGCTTTGGGGCCTGGGCATCTTCTTCGTGGCCACGGTCGGCTGTCTGCTCGCGCCGAACATCGCCGTGTTTCTCGTATTCCGCATGGCGCAGGCCGTGATCGCCACGGGCATGGTGCTGAGCCGTGCGGTGATCCGCGACCTTTACACACAAGATGAATCGGCCTCCATGATCGGCTATGTCACCATGGGCATGGCGCTGGTGCCGATGATCAGCCCGGCCTTGGGCGGCTTGCTGGAGCAGGGTTTCGGCTGGCAGGCTTCCTTCTGGGCAATGTTGATCCTTGGTGGGCTGGTGTTTTGGGTGGCTTGGGCCGATTTGGGCGAAACCGCGCGCGCCAGCGGCAAATCGCTGCGCCAGCAGTTCGGCGAATACCCTGAGTTGCTCCGCTCGCCGCGCTTTTGGGGCTATGCGTTGGCCACGGGTTTCTGCTCGGGCGCCTTCTTTGCCTACCTCGGCGGCGCGCCCTTCGTGGGCACCGTGGTCTTCGGAATGGAGCCTGCGGTGCTGGGGCTTTATTTCGGCGCGCCGGCGATCGGCTATTTCGTGGGTAACTTCGTCACCGCCCGCACCGCGACACGTTTTGGCGTGAACACGCTGGTGCTTTGGGGCTGCATTTCCAATGCCGTGGGCGGCACGGTGTCGCTGCTGATCTTCATTGCGGGCTATGGCTCTCCGCTCAGTTTTTTCGGGCTGATGACGCTGGTGGGGCTGGGCAACGGGCTCTGCATCCCCAATGCCACCGCCGGGATGCTCTCGGTGCGCCCGCACTTGGCGGGCACGGCCTCGGGGCTGGGCGGGGCGATCATGATCGTCGGCGGCGCGGCCTTGAGCGCGCTGGCCGGCGCCCTGCTCACCCCTGAAACCGGGGCCTATCCGCTGCTGTGGCTCATGCTGCTGACGGCCATCGCCTCGGTCGCCTCCATCTGGGTGGTGATCCGGCGTGAGAAAGCCTTGGGGCTCTAGACCCGGGCCGACCGCACTTGTGACCGCGGCTTTGCAAAGCTAGGCTGCGCCTAGCTGCAAAGTTGCAAAGGTGCGCGGATGGCGATCCAGAAACTCTATGCCGGTGTGAAACTGCGTGAGACCCGGACCCGCGCGGGGCTGACGCAGAAAGACTTCGCCGCCCGGCTGGGCGTCTCCTTGCCCTATCTCAACCAGATGGAAAACAACAACCGGCCCGTCAGTACCAATGTCGTGCTCGCCTTGGCGTCGGAGTTCAGGCTGGATGTGACCGAGCTTTCCAGCGGCGATGGGGAGCGGTTGGTCAGCGATCTGCGCGAGGCGCTGGCCGATCCGATTTTTGCCGGAAAGGCACCCCCGGTGGCCGATCTGCGCCTCACCGCCTCCAACGCGCCGGGGCTAGCCCATGCCTTTCTCGCCCTGCATCAAAGCTACCGGCAGGTGCATGAACGGCTGGCCTCGCTGGACGAAGCCCTGGGCCGCGAGGACGCGCGGGCGATGCCCTCTCCGTGGGAAGAGGTGCGGGACTTCTTTCACTATTGCGACAATTACATTGATGCGGTCGACCGTGCGGCAGAGCATTTTGCGACCCGCGAAGGCAGCGGCAGCGATACGCGGGCGACCGCCGCGCGCGCGCTTGAGAGTGCTGGGGTGCGCGTTGTTTTTGAGGATGACGACCGGCTGCGCGCCTACGATCCCGCGCGCAGGGTGCTGCATCTATCGGCCCGTGCGGCGCCTGAGACGCAGACCTTTCAGATGTTGTTGCAGGTGGCGTTGACCCAGCAAGACGCGCTGCTGGAGGCGACGCTGGACCTTGCCCGTTTCCACAGCGCTGCGGCGCGGGATATCGCCAAGATCGGGTTGGCCAATTACTTTGCCGGGGCGGCCCTCTTGCCCTATGGGCGGTTCCTGCAAAAGGCGCAGGACTGCCGCCACGATCTGGAGGTGCTGGCCGGGCATTTCGGTGCTTCGATCGAGCAGGTGGCGCATCGGCTGTCGACGCTGCAGCGCCCCGGCGCGAAGGGGGTGCCCTTCTTTTTCGTGCGGGTCGATCAAGCGGGCACGATCACCAAACGCCATTCCGCCACCCGGTTGCAATTCGCGCGTTTCGGCGGCGCCTGCCCGCTCTGGAACGTCCACCGCGCCTTTGAGACGCCGGGGCGGTTCCTGCGGCAATTGGCCGAGACGCCGGATGGGGTGCGCTATATCAGCTTGGCGCGGGACATCTCGAAACCGGCGGGGCGGTTTGGCGCGCCGGTGCGGCGCTACGCGATCTCACTCGGCTGCGAAGTGCGCCATGCGCCTGCCTTGGTCTATGCCGATGGGATGGACGTCACCCGCAGCGATGCCTTTGAACCGATTGGCATTTCCTGCCGGATTTGCGAGCGCCGGGATTGTCATCAACGCTCCGTCCCGCCGTTGGAGCGGCAGTTGGTGGTCGACCCGCATCTGCGCGACACCCTGCCCTACCGGGTGGAATGATCAGCGCCGGGCGCGCCGCCACCCCGCGCCGCGTGCCTCGGCTTCGGAACAAAACCAACGCTCGCCTTTGCTGGTGCTGATGCGGGTGCGGCTGTAAAACTCCTGCCCCGGCATATGGTAAATCTTGACCCCTTTGGCGCTGATATTGCCCTTGATCTGGCAGCCGCCTTCGGGCCGGGCAGGCTCTGCCCCGCTGCGGCGGGTCACACGGTAGCGGGCGGGAGAAACCGTCTTGAACCCGTGAATCCCACGGCCCGCGACAAAGGCGGCCTTTTCATCCAGGTCATAGTCCATCGAATATTTACGATAGGCAAAGGCCAGCCCGTCACGCACCAGCGACTGCCCCACATCGACGCCACCCACGTGGCAGCGGGCGACAATGCGATCATAGCGGTCGCGGTCCAGCGCCTCACATCGCGCATCGGCCCCTTGGTATCTGTCGCGCACCTCCCTCGTTGTCCAATCTCCGCAGGCCCATGCCTGCCCGCCCTCGGTCTCGCAGGTTTGGCTGGCTTCAAGCGCGTCGATGCCATGCAGGCGGATGCGCGTACCGCCGAGATCGAAGGTATCCCCATCGATCACGCGGACCACGCCCGAGACCGTCTGCGCCCCTGCAGCTCCCGCCACGAGACCCAGCGTCAGACTGAGGGCGAAAAGTGAACAAATCCTTAACATGAGGCAGGTATGACGCCCCGCCCCGCCGCCTTCAAGACAGGATGTTAAGTCAGGTTAACCGTCAGCGCTGCGCCACCTGCCAGTTCGGATGCAGCCAAGGCTCGTCATTGGCGCGCGGCAGCGGGTCACGGCCCAAAAGCAGGTCCGAGACCTTCTCGCCCACCATGATCGAGGGTGCGTTAAGGTTGCCGTTGGTGATGCGCGGAAAGATCGAACTGTCGGCCACGCGCAGCCCCTCGACCCCGATCACCCGCGCCTGCGGGTCGACGACGGCGCCCGGATCGTCCGCAGCGCCCATGCGGCAGGTGCCGCAGGGGTGATAGGCGCTTTCGGCGTGTTCGGCGATGAAAGCGTCAAGCGCCCCGTCCGATTGCAGCGCTTCACCGGGCTGGATCTCGTGTTTGACGAAGGGCTTGAAGGCGTCCTGCGCGAAGATTTCCCGCGTGAGCCGGATGCAGGTGCGGAACTCCTCCCAGTCATCAGGATGCGACATGTAGTTGAAGCGGATGCGCGGCGCCTCGGCCGGGTCGGCAGAACGCAGGGTGATCTCGCCGCGCGACTTGGAGCGCATCGGCCCCGTGTGCGCCTGAAAGCCATGCCCCTCCGCCGCCGCCTGACCGTCGTAGCGCACGGCAATGGGCAGGAAATGGTATTGGATATCAGGGTATTCCACGCCGGGCTTCGAGCGGATGAAGGCCGCGGATTCGAACTGGTTCGAGGCGCCCATGCCAGTCTTGGTAAAGAGCCACTGCGCGCCGATGACGGCCTTCGACAGGAGGTTCCAGTGCTTGTAGAGCGTGATCGGCTGGCGCGAGGCCATCTGGATGTAAAGCTCCAGATGGTCCTGCAGGTTCTGCCCCACGCCGGGGCGGTCGGCCCGCACCTCGATGCCGTGTTCAGCCAGATGCGCGGCAGGGCCGATTCCCGAAAGCATCAGCAGTTTCGGCGAGTTGATCGACGACGCCGCCAGCACAACCTCGCGGCTGGCACGGATCACCTCCGTCGCGCGGCCACGCTTGACCTCGACACCCACGGCGCGCCCCTCCTCGATCACCACGCGCTGCGCCAGCGCGCGGATCAGGGTGACATTGCCGGTCTTCTGCGCCGGGCGCAGATAGGCATTGGCTGCCGACCAGCGCCGCCCGTTCCAGACCGTCTGCTCCATCGGGCCGAAGCCCTCTTGCTGCTCGCCATTGTAGTCATGGGTCACCTGGTAGCCCGCCTGTGCCCCGGCCTGCACGAAGGCGTCGAAAAGCGGGTTCTCGCGCGGGCCGCGACTGACGTGCAGCGGGCCGTCCTTGCCGCGCCAAGCCGGATCGCCGCCATGGCCGTTCTCGTGCCATGTTTCCATGCGCTTGTAGTAAGGCAGCACATCCGCATAAGACCAACCGCGCGCGCCGACCTCTTCCCAATGGTCGAAGTCCTTGGCGTGGCCGCGCACGTAGACCATGCCGTTGATCGAGGAGGAGCCGCCGATGACCTTGCCGCGCGGGCAGACCAACTCGCGGTTGTTGAGTTGCGGCTCGGGCTCGGATTTATAGCCCCAGTCGTAACGCGGCATGTTCATCGGATAGCTAAGCGCCGCGGGCATCTGGATGAAAGGCCCGACGTCGCTGCCACCATGTTCGATGACGATAACCTTGCGACCCGCCTCGGCCAAGCGGTAGGCCATGGCGCAGCCCGCGGAGCCCGCGCCGACGATGACAAATTCAGCTTCCATAGCTCTTCCTTCCGTGATTCCGCGCCGGGTCAAGGATGCGCAGCACCGCGCGGATGCGCGGCTTGTCCTTGAGGCGGTGGGGAATCGCTCCCCAGAATTGACGAGGTGACTTGAGGATCAGGCCGATCCCTCAAGCACCTCTCAGCAAATTTACCCCTTAAAAGGGTGCCTCGACATCGCCCATGCGCACGTAGACCGACTTCACCTGGCTGTAGTGCTCGATCGCCGCCTTGGCGTTCTCGCGGCCCACGCCGGAGTTCTTCATGCCGCCAAAGGGCGCCTCGACCGGCGCGTCGTTGTAGCTGTTGATATAGCAGGTCCCGGCCTCGAACCCCGCCGCCACGCGGTGCGCGCGGGCAAGGTCACGGGTGAAGACACCGGCGGCGAGGCCGAACTCGGTATTATTGGCGCGGGCCATGACCTCAGCCTCATCCTCGAAGTCGAGCACCGCCATGACCGGGCCGAAGATTTCCTCGCGGGCGATGACCATGTCGTCTTTCACATCGGCGAAGACGGTGGGCTGCATGTAGAACCCCTCGCGCTCGATGCGGCTCCCGCCATAGACCAGCCGCGCGCCCTCGGCCTTGCCCTTCTCGATGTAGTCCAGCGCGATCTGCATCTGGCGTTCGCTGACCATCGGGCCGAAGCTGGTGTCGGGGTCCATCGGGTCACCGATCACAGCCTTGTCCAGCCGCTCGGACAGCCGCGCGAGGAACTTCTCCTTGATGTCGCGGTGCACGAAGACCCGCGTGCCGTTCGAGCAGATCTGGCCGGAGCTGTAGAAGTTGCCCAGGATCGCGCCGCCGACGGCATTGTCGATATCCGCATCCTCGAAGACGATCAGGGGCGATTTGCCGCCCAGTTCCATCGTCACATGCTTGATACCTTCGGCAGCGGCGGCATAGACCTTGCGCCCCGTCGGCACCGAGCCGGTGAGCGAGACCTTGTCGATGCGGGGATCGGTGACCAGAGACTGGCCAACCGCGCCCATGCCCTGCACCACGTTGAAAAGCCCCGCGGGCAGACCGGCCTCGGTCAGGATCTCGGCCACTTTCAGGGCGCAGAGCGGCGTGGTCTCGGACGGCTTGAAGATCATCGCATTGCCGCAGGCCAGCGCCGGCGCAGCCTTCCAGCAGGCGATCTGCGTGGGGTAATTCCAAGCGCCGATGCCGACGCAGACGCCCAGAGGCTCACGCCGGGTGTAGACCCAGTCTTCGCCAAGTTGGATATGCTCGCCGGTCAAGCTGCCAGCGAGGCCGCCGAAATACTCCAGCGCGTCCGCGCCGCTGGTGGCATCGGCGACGGAGGTCTCCTGATAGGGTTTGCCGGTGTCTTGGGTTTCCAAGACCGACAGATCGTGGTTGCGGTCGCGGATCATGTCGGCGGCGCGGCGCAGGATGCGGCCCCGCTCGGTGCCGCTTAGCGCGCCCCATGCGGCCTGCGCGCGGCGGGCCGAGGCGATGGCCTGCTCCACAATCTCGGGCGTGGCGGCATAGACGGTGGCGATGGTCTCGCCCGTGGCGGGATAGATCACCGGGATCGGCGTGCCATTGGTGTCTTCGACATAGGTGCCGTCGATAAAGTGGCTGGCGGTGGGTTGGGGATCATAGGACATCAAAGGGACTTTCTTGCCTGAGGCGAGGAATGTTCAGAGAGGCGGAGCGCGGCGGTGCCGCCCGTCTCCGCGGTGTTCAACGGCCCGCTTTTAGCAGCAGGTCGAGCGTATAGAGCGCGCGGGTCATGGCCTCTGCCGCGCTGACGCCATCCGACAGCGCCGCGCGCAGGTAAAGCCCATCGATCAGGGCCGCCAGAGTGTCGGCATCGCCTTCGGGCTGGGGGCTGATCGGGCGCAGCGCATGGGTGAGGTTGGACCGCAACCGGCTTTGATAAGCCGTCAGCAAACGCCGGGTTTCGGGGTTGGTGCGGGCATGGGCGTAGAGTGTCATCCACGCGCTGATCGTGCCAGGGTGAAAACCGGTGTCGTCAAAACTGGCCACGATGATTGCCGCCGCGCGGTCATGCGGCGTGCGGGCCGTGGCAAGCCTTTCGCGCACCCCGGCGGCATATTCTGACAGGATATGCCGCATCGCTGCCAGAAAGATCTGGTTCTTGCCGCCGAAATAGTGATGCGCCAGCGCGCTCGACATGCCTGCCCGCTTGGCGATCTGGCTCACCGTCACGTCCAGCGACTGGGCCTCGCCGATCTCGGCGATGGTGGCTTTAACCAGCGCAGAGCGGCGAATGGGTTCCATTCCGACTTTGGGCATTGGATTCGGATCCTTGGGGCAGTGTTGACCGCATCAGGATAGGGGAATCTTTATTGACTCGTCAATCAAGTACCGCCCCGACAGGGCGGAAGGTCAGAATTTCGTCGCATGTGAGGGGGGCGTGACCTGCCGTTTCAGCATCGCTTCGCGCCATGTGATAAAGGTGACCGAGCCCAAGATCACCGCGCCACCGAGCACGACCCAGAGGTCCACCGGCTCGGCAAAGACCACCACGCCGAGGATCGTGGCCCAGACCAGTTGCAAGAAGGTGACCGGCTGCGTCACCGTCACCGGGGCGGCGGCAAAGGCCAGCGTCATGGTGAAATGCCCCGCCGTGGCGAAAAAGGCGACCCCGGCGAGGATCAGCAACTCCTGCACGGTGGGCGCGATCCAGACGGAGAAGGCGAAGGGCGCCAGCCCGATGGTGACGAAGATCGACAGCATGGTCACGATCATTACCGGACGCGCCTCATCCGCCAGCACCTTGGCCAAGAGGTAGGATCCGGCAAAGACCACCGCCGCCAGCAACATCGCCAAATGCCCGGTGGAGACTTCGCGAAACCCGGGGCGCAGGATGATCGCCGCCCCCGCCAGCCCCAGACAGACCGCCACGATGCGCCGCGCGGCCAGCTTCTCTCCCAGAAAGATCGCGGCACCCACGGTGACATAGATCGGCGCGAGGTAGTTCATCGCCGTCACCTCGGCGATGGGCAGGCGGGTCATGGCGTAGAACCACAGGATCACCCCGCCCGCGTGGAAAAAGCCGCGCATGCCAAACAGCCCCCATTGCCGCCGGCTTACCGGGGTGGCCAGCAGCGACCGCAGGATCGGCAAGACAAAGACCAGCCCCATGGCGTAGCGCAGGAAAGCGGCCTCTGCCGAAGGCAGGCGCGGCCCCATGTATTTCACCAGCGCGGTCACGCCGATGAAACAGGCCCCGGTCACCAACATCCAAAAGACCCCGACAAGCGGGCGGTTGGGCGGAACGGGGATGTCGGGGGCGGTGGCGGGAGACTGTGTCATGCCGTGACCCTTTCCCAAAGCGCTGCCAAGGGCAAGATGGGCGCGGCATTTTTATTCACATCGCAAGCAATTTAATCGCAATCGCCCACATGGTCACGGCGATAACGGCGTCCAAGACCTGCCAACTGCGCGGTTTGGCAAAGAGCGGCGCCAGCAGCCGCGCGCCATACCCGAGCGAGAAAAAGAAGACGAAACTCGCCAGCACCGCCCCAAGCCCGAAGCTGAGCCGGTCGGGATATTGCGCCGAGATCGAGCCGAGCAGCACCAAGGTGTCGAGATAGACATGCGGGTTCAGCCAGGTCAGCGCCAGCAGCGTCAGGATCGCCTTGCGCAGGCTGCGGGTGGATTGCCCTTCGGCCTCCAGCGCCTCCCCGCCCTGCCATGCGGAAACTGCGTTGCGCCAGCCGTACCATAGCAGGAAGACCGCGCCGCCATAGCGCATCAGCGGGCCGAACCACGGGGCCGCCTCGGCCAGCGCGCCAAAGCCTGCGACCCCTGACATGATCAACACAGCATCCGAGGCAGCGCAGACCAGCACCACCGGCAGCACATGTTCGCGCCGTAGCCCTTGGCGCAAGACAAAAGCGTTCTGCGCCCCGATGGCCATGATGAGGGTAAGGCTAAGAGCAAAGCCGGGAAGGAAAGAGGTCAACATCGAAGGCATCCTGTAAAACGGGTTGCCCTTGCCTAGCCCCTCGGCTCAGATTACTCAAATTCAATAGTCTACGTCAGGATTAGCAGAACTTATGCAGCTCGACAGCGCGCAGCTGACCGCTCTAGCCCATATCCTGCGGCTCGGCAGTTTTGACGCCGCGGCGGCGGTGCTGGGGGTGACCCCCTCGGCAATCTCGCAGCGGGTGAAGGCGCTTGAGGACCGTGTGGGGGCCACGCTCGTTCTGCGCGGCCAGCCCTGCACCGGCACGCCCATGGGCCAGCGTCTTGCCAAACATGCAGAGGATGTGGCCCTGCTCGAAGCGCAGGCGCTTGGGGCAGGCGATGCCACCGCCCCGCCCCGGCTCCGCCTGGCGGTGCCTGCGGATGTCTTGGCCACATGGCTCATCCCGGCGCTGGCGCGGGTGCCCGACATGCTTTTCGATCTGATGATCGACGATCAAGACACCTCGGCCGATTGGCTGCGTCGGGGAGAGGTCAGCGCGGCGGTGACGGGACAAGCCCGCGCGGCCCCGGGCTGCGACGTGCTGCCCTTGGGGGCGCTGCGCTATCATGCCACCGCCAGCCGCGCCTATCGGCAAAAGTGGTTTGCCGAGGGCGTCACAACCGAGGCACTGGCCCGCGCGCCGATGCTCACCTTCGACCACAAGGATCAACTGCAAGGGCGATGGCTGCAGCGAAAGACCGGGCAGCGGCTGACCCCGCCGAGCCACCACCTCCCCTCAAGCCATGGTTTTGTCGCAGCGGCGCGGCAAGGGCTGGGTTGGGGCATGAACCCCGCGCCGCTGGTGGCCGAGGATTTGGTGGCGGGGCGGCTCGTGTCGCTGGACGACGCGCTGCCACTGGATGTGCCGCTTTACTGGCAGGTCGCGCGGATCATGGCGCCCGCGCTGGCCCCGCTCACCGCCGCCGTCCGGGCCGCGGCGCGCGAGGCGCTGGTGCAAGGGGCGCGTTAAAGCTGCGCCATAACCTCGTCAGAGGCCTTGAAATTGGTGGTGACGCGCTGCACGTCGTCATCCTCCTCAAGCGCATCGATCAGCTTCATCAGCTTTTCCATGTTCTCGAGGTCCATCTCGGTCGTGGTGGTCGGACGCCAAATCAGCTTGGTCGATTCCGACTCGCCCAATTCGGCCTCAAGCGCGGTCGACACGTCGTTGAGATCGGTGTCGGCGCAATAGATCACATGGCCCTCTTCGGAGCTTTCCACGTCCTCGGCGCCCGCTTCGATCGCGGCCATCATCACGGTGTCGGCATCGCCCACGGAGGCCGGGTAGATCACCTCGCCCTTGCGCTCGAACATGAAGCCGACCGAGCCGGTCTCGCCCAGGTTGCCGCCGTTCTTGGTGAAGGTCGAACGCACGGTCGACGCGGTGCGGTTGCGGTTGTCGGTCATCGCCTCGACGATCACCGCCACGCCATTGGGGCCATAGCCCTCATAGCGGATTTCCTCGTAATCCTCGCCCTCGCCGCCGATCGCCTTCTTGATGGCGCGTTCGATGTTGTCCTTGGGCATGGACTGGCCCTTGGCCTCTTTCACCGCCAGACGAAGACGCGGGTTCTTGTCCGGGTCGGGGTCGCCCATCTTGGCCGCGATGGTGATTTCCTTGGAGAGTTTGGAAAACACCTTGGCGCGCAGCTTGTCCTGACGGCCCTTGCGATGCTGGATGTTTGCCCATTTGGAGTGACCGGCCATGAATACCTCGTTCTGGCAATGCGTTTGCGCCACTCTATATGCCAGCATCACCGCTGGAACAAGCCACCCGGCCTGTGCTTAGCTTTCCGCCGATGGGGCAACCAAGTTAGACCGGATTTATGACACCTGATCAGATCATCCTCTTCACCCTCTTCGGCGCGGTCTTTGGCCTGCTGCTTTGGGGGCGATTTCGCTATGACATCGTAGCCTTCGGGGCGCTGATGCTTGGGGTGGTGCTGGGCGTGGTGCCCACGAAAAACGCTTTTGACGGCTTCGGCCATCCGGCCACGCTTATCGTGGCGCTGGTCTTGGTGGTCTCGGCTGGGTTGGTTCGTTCGGGCGCGGTGATGCTGATCACCCGCACGCTGGTCGACAGTTCGCGCAGCCTGGGCGCGCATATCACCATGATGGGCGCCGTCGGCGGGGTGCTATCGGCCTTTATGAACAACGTGGCGGCCTTGGCTTTGCTGATGCCGGTCGACATCCAGACCGCACGCAAAGCGGGCCGCGCACCGGGGCTGAGCCTGATGCCGCTCAGTTTCGCCACCATCCTTGGCGGCATGGCCACGCTGATCGGCACCCCGCCCAATATCATCATCGCCTCCATCCGGCAGGAATCCTTGGGCGCGCCATTCAAGATGTTCGACTTCGCCCCCGTGGGCGGGCTGGCCGCCATCGCGGGGCTGGTCTTTGTCGCGCTGATCGGCTGGCGCCTGATCCCCGCTCGCGAAGACGCCATGATCGAGGCCGAGGACATCGCCCAATATATCGCCGAGCTGACCGTGCCCGAGGGCAACAAACAGATCGGCAAACGTCTGGCCGAGTTGCAAGAAGAGGCGCATCGCGCCGATGTGGCGATCTTGGGCCTGATGCGCGACGGCAAGCGGCGCTATGGCACGGCCCGCAACGTGGTTTTGCAAGCCGGAGACGCGATCGTGCTTGAGGCCACGCCCGACGCGCTGGACGAATTCCGCAGCACGCTGAACCTCGCGCTGGCCGACCGGGACCGCGAAGACCTGCTGCTGGCCGATGGCGACGGGGTCGAAATCGTCGAGGTCGTGGTGACCGATGGCTCGCGGCTCAACGGGCGCACGGCGCAGGCGGTGGGCCTGTCGTGGCGGCAGCGCACGGTGCTCTTGGGCCTGTCGCGGCAGGGCCGCAAGATCACCTCGCAACTGCGCACGACCGAGCTGAAACCCGGGGATATCCTGTTGCTGCTGGTCCCGCGCGACACGGTGGCCCATGTCACCGACTGGCTGGGCGTGCTGCCGCTGGCCGACCGGGGCCTTGCGGTGACCCAAGACAGCAAGACATGGCTCGCCATCGCGATGTTCGCAGGGGCCGTGGCCGCGGCCTCCTTCGGGCTGATCTACCTGCCCATCGCGCTTGGCATCGTGGTGGTCGGCTATGTGCTGGCCAAGATCGTGCCGCTGTCGGAACTCTATACCCATATCGAATGGCCGGTGATCGTGTTGTTGGGCTCCATGATCCCGCTTGGTGCTGCGTTGGAGACCTCGGGCGGGACCGAATTGATCGCGGGCGCGCTGGTGGGGCTGACCGAGGGGCTGCCCGCTTGGGTGGTCCTTACGGTTCTGATGGTGGTGACCATGTCGCTGTCGGATGTGCTCAACAACACGGCGACGACCATCGTCGCGGCCCCCGTGGGCATCCAGATGGCGCAGTCGCTTGGCGTCTCTCCCGATCCGTTCCTGATGGCGGTGGCGGTGGCGGCCTCTTCGGCTTTCCTGACGCCGATTGGGCATAAGAACAACACGCTGATCCTCGGCCCCGGCGGCTATTCCTTTGGCGACTATTGGCGCATGGGGCTGCCGCTGGAGATCATCGTCGTCGCCGTGTCGATCCCCGCCATCCTGTTCTTCTGGCCGCTTTAACAGCCGCCCCCCGCGGCGTCGGACTTGCCAGAGCATATTTGCCGCCCCTAGGCTGAGTGTCAGCTTTGGGGGGACAAATGGACATTCTGATCAACGTCGTACTGCCGCTGTCATTGGCGGTCATCATGCTGTCGCTGGGGGTGGGCCTCACGGTTTCAGATTTCACCCGCGTGGCGAAATACCCGCGCGCCTTTGCCTTGGGCGCGCTTTGCCAAGTGGTGTTGGTGCCCGCTGCCGCATGGGCGGTGGCCATGGCCTTCGGCCTGCGCGGAGAACTGGCCGTGGGGCTGATGATCCTCTCCTTCTGCCCGGGCGGCGTGACCTCGAATATGATCAGCAAATTCGCGCGGGGCGATGTGGCGCTGTCGGTGACTTTGACGGCGGTGGTCTCGCTTCTGAGCATCCTGACCGTGCCGGTCTTCACCGCCATAGCCGTGCGGCACTTCATGGGCGATGCCGCGCCGGATGTCTCGGTCGCGGCGCTGGCGGTGGCCATGTTCGTGATCACCACCCTGCCCGTGGCACTTGGGCTCGCCCTGCGTCACCTCGCCCCCGGCTTTGCCGCGCGGATCGAACCGGGCCTATCCGCCCTCGCCGCGCTGCTCTTCGTGCTGATCGTCCTCGCCGCATTGGCCGGAAATTGGAGCGTTTTCACCGAGAACCTCGCCCGGCTTGGTCCCGCGCTCATTAGCATGAATGCGGCGCTGATGTTGCTGGGGCTGGGCATTGCTGCGGCAGCCGGGCTGGCGTGGCAGACCCGCAAGGCGATCTCGATCGAAGTGGGCATCCAGAACGCGACGCTTGGCATCACCCTCGCCGGGTTGATCTCGGGCCAAGCGTCGGGGTTCAGCGCCTACGCCCTGCCCTCGGCGGTCTATGGCATTACGATGTATCTGGTGGCCCTGCCCTTCGTCCTTTGGATGCGCGGGCGCTGAGGGCGTGAGCCACCAAGCAAAAGGCGCGCCCCGCGGGACGCGCCTTTCGTTTTTAAACTGACGGCCCCCTAGGCCATGTCGAAAGCGTCTTCCTCATAGCTGTCCGCCCCTTCGTCTTCCTCCTCCGGCACGGAGGTGAGGGTCAGCGCGTCCATGAGAGCGGAGGCGGGGTCGGAGGTATCGGCCTCGGGACCCTCCATGTCAGGATCGACCATACCGGACACCTCAAGCACCTCACCGCCGCTTTCATCCGAGTCCACAACAACACGCATACCGCTCAGATCGATGTCCTCGAAAGACAGGGAGCCGGGATAGGTCCATAGGGTGAAGTTCGTGCTCGTGACTTCGCCATCGGAACTGTCAGCGGTCGTGCCGAATTGCAGACCCACATCGAAACTGCCCCCTGCTTGGGGACCACCCGCGAAGCCGTCGACACCGTCATCCACAGCCTTCACGTCCGTCAGGTGATAGCCTTCCGCGTTCACGTCAGGGAAGAAGTTCAGTTCTTCGATTGCGCTGCCATCGGTCACGTTGAAGAAAAGCCCGTTGATGTCGGCGTGTGAGTCGGCCTCAGGATCCGTGGGCGAAAGGTTGAAGTGCAACTGCCCGTTCGGCATTTCCGTGACGGCGATTGTGATCTCTCCGTTCTCTCCCATCAGGAAATTGAGAACGGATTTATCAGCGCCGCCGGTATCACCGCCTTGCGTACCACCGGAACCGGACCCCTTGGTGCCGCAGGAGCCGGAACCCTTCGTACCGCCAGAACCAGAACCCTTGGTGCCGCCGGAACCGGAGCCCTTGGTGCCGCAGGAGCCGGAACCCTTCGTACCGCCGGAGCCGGAACCTTTGGTGCCACCCGAGCCGGAACCCTTCGTGCCACCAGAACCGGAGCCCTTCGTGCCACCAGAACCGGAGCCCTTCGTGCCGCCGGAACCGGAGCCCTTCGTACCGCCAGAGCCGGACCCTTTGGTGCCCCCCGAGCCGGAGCCCTTCGTGCCGCCAGAGCCGGAGCCCTTCGTCCCGCCAGAGCCGGAGCCCTTCGTCCCGCCAGAGCCGGAGCCCTTCGTACCACCCGAGCCGGAACCTTTGGTGCCGCCAGAGCCGGAACCTTTGGTGCCGCCGGACCCGGAGCCCTTGGTGCCACCCGAGCCGGAGCCCTTCGTGCCGCCGGAGCCGGAACCTTTGGTGCCGCCAGAGCCGGACCCTTTGGTGCCACCCGAGCCGGAACCTTTGGTGCCGCCGGACCCGGAGCCCTTCGTGCCGCCAGAACCGGAGCCCATAGTGCCGCCTGAGCCGGAGCCCTTGGTGCCACCCGAGCCGGAGCCCTTCGTGCCGCCGGAACCGGAGCCTTTTGTCCCGCCGGATCCAGAGCCTTTTGTACCGCCCGAACAGGAACCCTTAGTGCCACCAGAGTTGGACCCTTTGGTGCCGCCCGAGCCGGACCCTTTGGTGCCGCCGGAACCGGAGCCCTTAGTCCCGCCAGAACCGGAACCCTTCGTGCCACCCGAACCGGAGCCTTTGCCGTCATCGTTCCCGTCGAACTTGCCCGCCAAATGCGCGTCGTACCACTTCGCGAAGGAGGAGCCCTCTACCCCGCCGTTATGATAGGACTTCGTTCCACTGGCATCGCAACCGCTGCCCGCTTCGCCGCCGGTGGACCAGCTATTGTCCTTGCTGTTCCAACCCTTCGAGAATCTGTAACCCATGACGCCAATCCCTCATATCCGTTTGCAGCCGCGGCCAATTTGCAGCGCCGCGTCCCCCACTGACCTATGAACCTAGCAGGTGCCGTCTATTTACGCCAAATTCTTTCCATCTTTCGGGTAAATTAGGCCGATAATGCGCGCCAAACCGAAACAGTGAGATAGCCAGAGAGGGCATTGTTCTTTCGTATAGGTCAAATGTGCGGAGGGGGTCCAAATCACTTGCCTTGGGATAGGTAGAAATTGCCTTTGTTTTGCCCAGAACCCGCCGTACCCTCGTCAGCGAGCTGAGCTAGACAGGCGAAAACACCAGCGGAGGCTTCATGGCACGACCCAAGGAACAAAGCGCTCAGGCCCAGATCGTCGCGGCGGCGCGCAGGCATTTCGGGCAAGACGTGGCGCGGGTATCGGCGCCGGGCGGCGAAAACCGGTCGAGTTTTCGGTTGCATCTGACCGACCGCACGGTGATCGCCACTCTCCGCCCGAACTTCCGCCGCACCCATCTCGAAGCCCATGTGCTGACCGAACTTGGCCGCCATTGCAGCGACCTGCCCGAATGTCTGGGCGTGGTGGGCGAGATCATGTTTCAATCCGACGTCGGCAAACGCCGCCTGAACGTCGAAGTCGCGCGGGTGGAACGCGCCGAACAACTCGACCTCGCAGCCGAGGCCGTCTCGGCCATCTTCCGCATCCACGGCGCCGCGCGCCAGACCGAGTTAAACGCGATCATGCCGCATCTGGGCAACAACCGCGACTGGGTGCTGAATTTCGTCGATGCGGTGGACTTCCTCAAAGACCTCGGCGGCGGCATCTCAGACCAGTTCGACCGCACCGCCGCCTATGAGCGCATCAACGCCCCGGCGCGGCAATTCGTCAAATGGGACTGCCGCTCGGGCAATGCCGCGATTGGCGCGGATGACAAGCTGCGCTGGTTTGACTTCGAATATGCCGGGCTGCGCCACGGGGCCGAAGACATCGCGTGGCTGATCGGGGATGAGGCATGGCCCATCGCCCCGTCGGATATGGTCGATGTGGTGATTGACACCTTCGATCCAACCTGCGGCATCGCCCTGCCCGACTACCTCGATTATCTCTCCGTCTACCTGACCTTTCACGCGGTGCAGCGGCTCAAACTGATCAGCAAAGAGGCCAAGAAACGAGGCTGGCTGAGCAAGGATCGCATCCGGCGCTATGACGACGCCGGGGTGCATCCTGAATTCGCGGCGCATATCTGCCGGGTCGGGGCCTATTTCTCGGACCAATCCGAACTCACCGCCCCGCTGACCCGCAACTTCCTCGAGGCACAGGCGGGCTTTGACGCGATTGTCGCCCAGTCCGACGTGCCGCGCAGCGCCTGAGCTACCAAATGAGCGGGATCACCGCGCTGACCAGCAGCGACATGCTCAGGTTCAGCGGGATCCCGATGCGCATGAAATCGGTGAAGCGATAGCCCCCCGGCCCGTAAACCAGCGTGTTGGTCTGATAGCCGATGGGCGTGGCAAAGGCGCAGGAGGCCGCGATCATCACCGCCACCACCAGCGGGCGCGGGTCCATGCCAAGCGCGGTGCTGAGGCTGATGGCAATCGGCGTCATAATCACCGCCACCGCATTGTTGCTGACGATCTCGGTCAGGGTCGTGGTCAGCAGGAACACCGCCAAGATGATGAAAAACGGCGGCAATTGTGCCAGCCCCGGCGCGATATTGTCGACGATCAGCGTGATCGCACCGGAGTTCTGCAAAGCCGCGCCAACCGCCAACATGGCAAAGATCAACGCCAGCAAACGCCCCTCGACGAAAGAAAAAGCCTCCTCCGCGTCGATACAGCCCGTCACCAGCACCACCGCCACCGCGATTACGGCCAGCAGGAGGATCGGCGCCACGTTGAAGGCCGCCAGCGCCACGATCCCCACGAGGGCGGCAATGGCAATCGGCGCATGGCCCCGGCGGAACGCCCGGGCCGAAGGCTGGGTCACATCGACGAGGTTCATCTCGCTCGCCAGCCGCTGAATGTCTTCGGCAGCCCCTTCCAGAAGCAGCGTGTCGCCCACCTTGACGATCAACTGGTCGAGTTGCTGGCCGATGTTCTGGTTCCGCCGATGCACCGCCAGCGCATAGACGCCGTAGCGCCGCCGCAGCCGCATCGAGCCCAAGCTGCGCCCCACCATCCGGCAACCGGGGGTGATCAGCACTTCGACGGTCGTGGTCTCCACCGCGGAAAGCTGATCGACCCGGCGCAATTCCTTGTTGTTTTGCAGGCTCAAAAGCTCGGTCATTTGGGTGCGCAGCACAACGCGGTCGCCGACCTGAAGCTCGACCCCTTTAAGATTGCGCCGCAGCGAATCGTCGCCCCGCACCACGTCGATCAGCCTCACGCCCTCGCGTTTGAAAAGCTGCACGTCCAGCACTTCGCGGCCAATCAGGTTGCTTTCGGGCGGGATCACCGCCTCGGTAAAGAATTTCATCTTGGAGCGGTCAGAGAGCATATTCGCCATGCTGTCGCGCGCGGGCAGCAGCTTGTCTGCGAAAAGCAGCATGTAAAGCAGACCCCAAGCGCAGACCACAAGGCCCACGGGCAGGATCTCGAAAATGCCGAAAGGGGCCATGCCCTGCGACCGCGCCACACCGTCGACCAATAGGTTGGTCGAGGTGCCGATCAGCGTCAATGAGCCGCCCATGATTGCGGCATAGCTAAGCGGGATCAACAGCTTGGAGGCTTTGGTGTTCAGCGTGCGGGTCAGTTGCACCACCACCGGGATCATCACCACCACGACGGGCGTGTTGTTCATGATGGCGCTGGCCGCCATGACCGACAGGATCACCCCCGCCACCGCCGTTTTGGGATGCGTCTTGGCCGAGCGTTCGGCCAGCCGCGTCAAAACATCCAGCGCCCCGGTGCGGACCAAGGCCCCCATGATAATGAACATCGCCGCGATGGTCCAAGGCGCGGGGTTTGACAGCACCTCAAGCGCGTCGTCATAGGGCAGCACGCCAAGCGCCAAGAGCAAGGCCGCCCCGGCGATGGCGACCACTTCGGTCGGAAAGGCTTCGCGCAGGAAAAGCACGAACATTATGCCGACGACCACGAGGGTCAGCACCGCCGTCTCCATCGGAGAGAAGCTGAAAAATTCCATCAAGAACCTGTCATTCGGGCAAAAGGCCGTTGTCCAGTTACGCCGATTGCCGCCCCCTGCGCAAGCCTGACGCTTAGGCGAGGAACATCAGACTTCAGGGCGCGCTGGCCTGAAGCGTTCCGCCCTCGCGCACCGGCACGATCCGGGTGGCCCGCCCCGTGCGGTCATCGGTTTCGATATAGACGCCCGAGAGGGTCGCCTCGCCATTGGCGGGGGTAAAGCGTTCGCGCGGCATGCCGGTAATGAAACGGCGCAAGGGCTCGGCCTTGTCCATGCCGATCACCGAATGATAATCGCCGCACATGCCGGCATCGCTGAGGTAGCCCGTCCCGCCCGGCAGGATCATCGCATCCGCCGTGGGCACATGGGTATGGGTGCCGACCACAAGGCTCGCCCGCCCATCGCACCAATGGCCCATGGCCATCTTTTCGCTCGTGGCTTCGCAGTGCATGTCGACGATGATCGCCTGCGCCATGCCGCCCAAAGGATGGGTTTTCAACACCGGCTCCAACGCCGAGAAAGGGTCATCGAAGGGCCGTTTCATAAAGACCTGGCCAAGCACTTGGGTCACCAGAACCTTCTTGCCGTTCTGCGCCGTGAAGAGTTTGGCCCCCTTGCCCGGCGCGGATTTGGAGAAGTTCAGCGGGCGGATCACCCGCGGCTCCTGCTCAATAAAGCTGAGCATGTCTTTCTGGTCGAAAGCGTGATCGCCAAGGGTCAGACAATCGGCCCCGGCATCGAGCAGCGTCTTGGCATGTGCGCCCGAAAGCCCCATGCCGCCGGTCGCGTTCTCGCCGTTGACCACAATGAAATCGAGCTTCCAGTCACGCCGCAGACGCGCCAGATTTTCGGTGATCGCCCGCCGTCCGGCCCGGCCCATCACATCGCCAAGAAACAAAATCTTCATGCCCTATGGACTAGGACGCGGGCGACTTGGCGGCAACCCTTATTCCGCTTGCGACGGGGGTTGGCCCGGCGTCACCTCGATCACCCCGGCCTCGGTCACGATCAGGTCGAGCGGCGCGTCGGTGTCTTCCAGCGGGATGTCGTCCCACTCTTGCCCCGCAAAAGCAAAGCCAATGGCCAGCGTGGCCCGCCGCGCGCGCAGCATCGTCAGCGTTCGGTCGTAAAAGCCGCCGCCATAGCCCAGCCGCGCGCCCGCGCGGTTGAAGGCCAAAAGCGGCACGATCACGATTTCCGGCTCGAAAAAATCGGTCTCTGCGGGGATCATCGCGCCAAAGGTGCCCGGCACCATCGGTGTCTCGGGCGTCCAACGGGCAAAAGACAGAGGGTGGTTCGGCTTTTCGATCACCGGCACGCCGACGGGACCATGGGCGCATGCCTCGGCCATGGCAGGGCGTGGATCAATCTCCGTTCGGATCGGCATGAAACCCGACAGTGGCACCCCACGGTAGCCTGCCAAAACCTCGGAAAGATAGCCCGCTTGGGCCGCATTCGCCTGTTCGAACAGGGGCTTACGGCGGGCAAAGGCCGCCTTGCGCGCCTCGGCCTTCCGGGCGGCGCAATCGCTCACAACAGCACCATGGCGGCAAGGCCCAGGAAGGCGAAGAAGCCCACCACATCCGTCACCGTCGTCACGAAAGCGCCCGAGGCGAGCGCCGGGTCCACCCCGAACCGTTCCAGCAAGATCGGGATGCCGGTGCCCGCAAGCCCCGCCACCACGAGGTTGATCACCATCGCCGTGGCGATGACATAGCCCAGCCCCGGCGAGCCGAACCAGAGCACGCCGACGATGCCCATGATCACCGCGAAGATCAGCCCGTTGACCAGCCCCACCAGAACCTCGCGCCGGATCACCCGCCAAACGTTGGAGCCGGTGAGGTCTTTGGTCGCGATGGCGCGCACCGCCACCGTCAAGCTCTGCGTGCCCGCGTTGCCGCCCATGGAAGCGACGATCGGCATCAATACGGCAAGCGCCACGATCTGCGCGATCGCCGCCTCGAATTGCGAGATCACCATCGAGGCCGCAATCGCCGTCACAAGGTTCACCGCGAGCCACGGCAGGCGCTGCTTCGTCGTCTCCGTCACCCGGTCCGAGAGCGACCCCTCGCCCACACCCGCCAGTCGCAGGATGTCTTCTTCATGTTCTTCGTCGAGCACGGCCATGGCGTCGTCAATGGTGATGACCCCGATAAGCCGCCCCTCTTCGTCGACCACCGGGGCCGAAATGAGGTGGTACTGGTTGAAGGCATAGGCCACATCGCCCTCATCGCGCATGGCGGGGATGATCTGAAAGGTCTCCTCCAGAATATCCGCCAGCCGCGTTTCGCGGCGCGAGCGCATGAGTTTGCCCAGGGTCACATTGCCCACCGGATGCAGGCGCGGGTCGACCATGACGATGTGATAGAACTGGTCCGGCAGGTCTTCTTCCTTGGTGGCGCGCAGATGGTCGATGGCTTGGCCCACCGTCCAATGCTCTGGCGCCATGACGACCTCGCGCTGCATCAGACGACCGGCGGAATATTCGGGCCAGTTCAGCGCCTGTTCCACCGCGACGCGGTCGGTCTCTTCCAGCGCCTCAAGGATGGTTTCCTGCTGCGCGTCTTCCAGATCTTCGATCAGGTCGACCACATCGTCGCTGTCCAGCTCGCGCACCGCTTGGGTCAGAACCTGCGGCGTCAGGATGCCGATGACTTCCTCACGCACCGACTCGTCGAGTTCCGACAGGATTTCCCCGTCGAACTCCTGCCCGTAAAGCCGGATCAGGGCGGCGCGGTCGTCCTCGTCGATCTGTTCAAGAAGGTCGGCGATATCCGCCGCGTGCAGCGGCTCCATCAGTTGGGTCAGATGCGCCTGATCATCGGCCGCCACCGCCTCAAGGATCGCGGCCACGGCTTTCCGGTCGAGCACATAGGCCTCGGCACGTTCATCAGGGGATGCTGCCGGATCCAGTTCTTCGATCTGCTCTGACATCCGCTGTTCTCCGTCTCTGCGCCTCTATTGGGAAGGATGATATGCGAGCGCCCAAGCCCGTACAACGGCACCTGCGACGCTTCGGTATTGTTCCCCGTCCCGCCCTCACCTAAACCACTGGGATGACAAATCAACGACTCCTTTTGGGCGCGACGCTCACCTATTCCGGCAACCCGATGCAAAGCGCCTGGGAGGATGCCGTGAAGATCGACACCGAAGGCGGTGTGCTGATCGAAAATGGCCGGATCGCTGCCGTCGGCAAGGGGGACGCCCTGCGCGCCGCTCATCCGCAGGCCGAGGTGACACGCTACGCCGATGCGCTGATCTGCCCGGGCTTTGTCGATGCTCATGTGCATTACCCGCAGACCGCCATCATCGCCTCATGGGGCAAGCGGCTGATCGACTGGCTGAACACCTATACTTTCCCCGAAGAGATGCGTCTGTCCGATGCCACCTATGCGGGCGAGATCGCCGCGCGCTATCTGGACCTGACGCTGGGCCATGGCACCACCACGGTCGCGTCTTATTGCACCATTCACCCCCATAGCGTCGATGCGCTGTTTCAAGCGGCGGCGGAGCGGGGCCAGCGGATTGTCGCGGGCAAGACCTGCATGGACCGCAACGCGCCCGAAGGGCTGCGCGACACGGTGCAATCGGCCTATGACGACAGCAAGGCGCTGATCGAGCGTTGGCATGGCAAGGGACGCGCCACCTATGCGATCACGCCGCGTTTCTCGCCCACTTCCACGCCCGAGCAGCTTTCCGCCCTCGGCGCGCTTTGGGCCGAGCATCCGACCTGCCTGATGCAGACCCATCTCAGCGAGCAGACAGATGAGATCGAATGGGTCCGCGCCTTGTTCCCGAAGGCACGCGATTACCTTGATACCTATGAGGCCCATGGCTTGCTGGGCGAACGCGGCCTCTACGGCCATGCGATCCATCTGGAACCGCGCGAGATCGACCGGCTGGCGGAGGTCGGCGGGGCGCTGGTCCACTGCCCGACCTCCAATACCTTCATCGGCTCGGGGCTGTTCGACATGACCGGCCTTGCCGCGCGGGGCATCCCGCTGGCTTTGGCGACGGATACCGGAGGCGGCTCGTCCTTTTCGATGCTGCGGACCATGGCGGCGGCCTATGAGGTCGGGCAGCTGCGCGGCACGCCGCTGCACGCCGCGCAGCTGATTTGGCTGGCCACCGCAGGCTCGGCCCGCAGCCTGCATTTGCAAGATCATGTCGGTTCACTGGCCGAGGGGATGGAGGCCGACATCACCGTGCTGTCTCTCGACTCCACCCCCGCCATCGCGCAACGTCACGCGGCGGCCAAAGACATTTGGGAAAGCCTCTTCGCCACGATCATG
The DNA here is from genome assembly GCF_043557345.1 of Sulfitobacter sp. 1A12157. Taxonomy (NCBI): domain Bacteria; kingdom Pseudomonadati; phylum Pseudomonadota; class Alphaproteobacteria; order Rhodobacterales; family Roseobacteraceae; genus Sulfitobacter; species Sulfitobacter sp. 1A12157. Next base: position 442,510 of record NZ_JBIFFV010000002.1, on the reverse strand, counting down.
ATGGGCGACGACCGCGCGATTGCGGATGTTTGGGTGGCGGGCGCACGGCGGGGCGGCACGGCGTAACGCGCCTCCCGCCGAGAGCTGGGCTCAGCAGGGCGCGCCCAGCACCATGACCCAGACCGCGTCATCGGCCCGGACCAGCCCCATCTCCTCGGCCCGGGCGTCGACCATGTTGCGGTAATGCCCCGGCGAGTTGGTCCAGCCGGTCATGACCTCATCAAGCGACTGCTGCCCCTTGGCGATATTCTCGGCCACGAAACACCATTCATAGCCCGCCACCGCCGCGCGGCGGCCAACATCGGTGCCATCGCTGCCTTCGTGGCTGAAATAGTCATGCGCAGCCATGTCGCGGGCGTGGTCTTGCGCCGCCTGCTCCAGACGGCTGTCATAGCTCAGGGGCTGCAATCCCTTCACATCGCGCAGGGCGTTCACCCTGTCCAAGCCCATCGGGTCGGCCAAGGCGGGCAACCCCGCCAGTATCAGTATCGAGAGTAAAACCGGCTTCATTCAGCCAAGCCTTTCGCCAAATCATTCTGCCGCGCCACCTGAGCGGCCATGTCGATGGTGGTGATTTGACCATCGCGCACCACCTGTCGGCCTTCAACGAAAAGGTCGCGCACCGCCGTGGGACCGGCAAGAAGCAGCGCAGCCGGATCCCAACTGCCCGCGCTGTGCACGCCCGAGACATCCCAGATCGCCACATCTGCCCGTTTGCCGGGCATCAGCCGCCCGCAATCAGGCCGCCCCAGCACATCCGCCCCGCCCCGCGTGGCCAGTTCGAGCGCCGCGCGCGGGCTCATCGCATCGGCCCCGCGGGCCACCCGCTGCAACAGCATCGCCTGCCGCGCCTCGGCGGCCAGATTGCCGCTGTCGTTGCTGGCCGAGCCATCGACGCCCAGCCCTACCGGCACGCCCGCATCCAGCATCGCCCGCACCGGCGCGATGCCCGAGCCGAGACGGCAGTTTGAGCAGGGACAATGCGCAACCCCCGTACGGGTCCGGGCAAAAAGGTCGATCTCGGCCCCGTCCAACTGTACGCAATGCGCGTGCCAAACATCATCGCCCAGCCAGCCGAGGCTTTCGGCATATTCCCCCGGGCGGCAGCCGAACCTCTCCTGCGAATAGGCCACATCCTCGGCATTCTCGGCCAGATGGGTGTGCAGCATCACACCCTTGTCGCGCGCCAGCAGCGCCGTGTCGCGCATCAACTCCCGGCTGACCGAAAAAGGCGAACAGGGTGCCAGTCCGACCCGGCACATCGCCCCTTCGGCGGGGTCGTGAAAGGCGTCGACCACGCGGATGCAGTCTTCCAAAATGGCCGCCTCACGTTCCACCAGCGCATCGGGCGGCAGGCCGCCATCGCTTTCGCCGATGCTCATCGAGCCGCGGGTGGGATGAAAGCGCAGCCCAAGTTCGGCGGCGGCGTGAATCGTATCCTCCAGCCGCACGCCGTTCGGGTAGAGGTAAAGGTGGTCCGAACTCAGGCTACAGCCCGAAAGCGCCAGTTCCGCCAGCCCAATCTGGGCCGAGACGAACATATGCTCTGGCCCCATGCGCGCCCAGATGGGGTAGAGCCGTTGCAGCCAGCCAAAGAGCAGCGCATCCTGCGCCCCCGGCACGGCACGGGTCATGCTTTGGTAAAGATGGTGGTGGGTGTTCACGAGGCCCGGCGTGACGACAAAGCCCGTCGCCTCGACAATCTCACCCTTTGTCCGAAGGCCCTGCCCGATCTCGGCAATCATCCCGTCGCGCAGCAGCAGGTCCGCGCCTGCAAGCTCCCGCCGGGTGTCGTCCATCGTGATAAGGTAATCCGCGCCGCGGATGAGGGTCTCTGCCATAGGTCACACTTTCGCTATGCCCGTCTCATGCAAAGTGTGTGTGGCCGATGGAAAACGGGCGAGAGAACCGACCTTCGGGAGAATTTATCGCATCCCGCCTGGGCCGGTCAATCCGGGGCTTCCCGACAATTGGATCAATAGGCGGAAAGGATCGCAAGCGCTTGGGCGTGAATGTCGCGGTTGGCCGCGGCCAGCGCCCTGCCCCCTTCATGCACCGGGTTGCCCTGCCAATCGGTGACGATCCCGCCTGCGGCTTGGATCACCGCGATGGGCGCTTGGATGTCATAGGCGTTCAGCCCCGCTTCGATCACCAGATCGACCTGCCCCGCCGCGACCAGCGCATAGGCGTAGCAATCCATGCCATAGCGGGTCAGCAACGCCTGCGAGGCGACGGCGCGAAAGGCGCTGGCCTCCTCGCTGCTGCCGACCTCGGGGAATGTGGTGAATACGATGGCCTGACGCAAATCCCGCGCCGCACGTGTCTCCAAAGGGTGGCTGCCGTGCGGCCCGCTTAACAGCGCGCCATCCGGCGCCCCCTCGAACCGCTCCCCGATATAGGGCTGGTCGATGATGCCATAGAACGGGCCCGAGGCATCGGAAACCGCGATTAGCACGCCCCAAGTCGGCGTACCGCTAAGAAAGCCGCGCGTCCCGTCGATGGGGTCGAGCACCCATGTCAGCCCCGACGTGCCGGGCTGCGCGCCATATTCCTCACCCAAGATGCCATCTGCAGGCCGCTCCGACGCCAAGATATCGCGCATCGCCCGTTCGGCGGCGCGGTCGGCTTCCGTCACCGGATCAAAACCGGTGCCGAGCTTGTTGTCGGCCTGCAGATCAAGCCTGCGGAAATAGGGCAGGATCACCTGCCGCGCCGCATCCGCCATCAAATGGGCGACGCGGCGGATATCGGGATCGAAGTCACTGGTGTTCATCATGGCGAAGACCTGACAGTTTGCGCCCCTCTGCGCAAGCCTGTCAGGGCGTTAAAGCCGAGCCTTACCGCCGCGAAGGGGTGGGCTCAGGCCACGTCGCTCAAGACGCGGGCCAGTTCGAACAACCGGCGGCGCTGGTTCTCTGGGATCGCGTAGTAAGAGCGCACAAGTTCCATCGCTTCCTTGTCGGCCATCAGATCGGCAGGCAGCCCATCCATCGGCGCGCCCTCGCCGACTTCCTCATCCTTCAACCCTTCGAAGAAAAAGGACACAGGCACCCCAAGCGCATCGGCGATATCCCACAGCCGGGACGCGCTGACGCGGTTCGCGCCGGTTTCATATTTCTGTATCTGCTGGAATTTGATCCCAACCAGTTCCGCCAGTTTTTGCTGGGTCATCCCCGTCAGCCAGCGGCGCTGTCGGATACGCTTACCTACATGTACATCTACCACATGCACCATATTCTCTGATCCTTATAGGGCACATGCGACCGTGCCAATCTCAGTTCCAAACAAGGACGAAGTGTGCCGTTGCCTCGCACGATACCGCAGGGGTTGCGCGAAAGTTCTGCCTCCTATCATAGCGGTTGCGTTGAATTCGGCCAAGAAATTTCACGTGATGGTAAAAACCGGCCCTGTATCGACTGCAACCTCAGGCGGTGCACTGCCCCTCTCATTCTACGGCCGGCGGGCTTAAAATCCCCAATTATCTTTGGGTCTGTCGGCTTCCCGCTCGGCAACCAATAGATGAACGCAAAGGATATCAATCGGTTCCCCTCGGAATGCCTCAAATGCCATGTTTCCGCAGTTGAGGCGGTGGGACAGCCCGCCGCGCGGACGCGCGCCTGCGCGAAACGCATCGGTGCTTTTCCGCCGACGGGCCAACTGCGAACGCGCCGGGCGCGGTGACCGCAGGCCATGCCGCCCCGCCCTGCGCTCCCCGAACAACTTACTCCCGCGAAACCCGCGATTATTGCCGTGATATCAGGCTGCAAGACACTTGAAATTCGCCCCATCAGGCCCGATATTCAAAGCCAAGAACGTGTCGGCTTGGTTTTTGACACGCAACTTTGCCAATGGGAGTCACTAAATGGCTGACGTCAATTCAATTCGCTCTGCTGCCGGGTCGCGCGTCTCCGCGATCGACGAGGGTCTGCGCGCTCATATGAACAAGGTGTATGGCACCATGTCCATCGGCATGCTCATCACCTTCGCCGCGGCCTGGGCCATCTCGGGCCTTTCGGTCACTTCCGACCCTTCCGCAGCCGTGGCCCAACTCAGCCAGGATAAATACCTGACGCAATTGGGTTATGCGCTCTATGCCTCGCCGCTGAAATGGGTCGTGATGTTCGCCCCGCTGGCCTTTGTCTTCGGCTTTGGCGCGATGATCAACCGCATGTCCGCCGCCACGGCGCAGGTCGTTTTCTACGCCTTTGCCGCTGTCATGGGCATCTCGATCAGCTCGATCTTTCTGGTCTTCACCGGCTATTCCATCGCGCAGGTCTTCCTGATCACCTCCATCGCCTTCGCGGGCCTGTCTCTCTGGGGCTACACCACCAAGAAGGACATCTCCGGTTGGGGCAGCTTCCTGATCATGGGTGTGATTGGTCTGGTCGTCGCGTCGATCGTCAACATCTTCCTCGCCTCCTCGGCGCTGATGTTCGCGATCTCGGCAATCGGTGTGCTGATTTTCGCGGGTCTGACCGCCTATGACACCCAGAAGATCAAGACCGAGTATCTGGCCCATGCCCATCACGGCGACACCGAGTGGCTGGGCAAGGCCGCGATCATGGGCGCGCTGAGCCTCTATCTGGACTTCATCAACATGTTCATGATGTTGCTGTCGCTCTTCGGCAACCGCGAGTAAGCGCGCTGCCACCCGATGCGAAAGGCCGGCTCCGAAAGGGCCGGCCTTTTTCTTTGCCACCGCCTTAGTCCAAGCCGCCTATCCAATCGCACCGAACAGATGACCGACCCCGGCGGTCACGGCCATCGCCAGACCGCCCCAAACCACAACGCGCCCGATGGCGGGCCGCCTTGGCGCACCGCCCAGTTGCGCGCCGCCCGCGCCAAGCAGCATCAGCGCCAGCAGTGCGACCACCGCAATGGTCACGCCGCGCAGCCCCATCGGAGCCACAACCGCCGCAAACAGAGGCAGACCGCCCCCCAAGGCAAAGGCCAGCGCCGAAGCGCCTGCCGCCTGTAACGGGTCGGCCTGACCGGCGAGACCGAACATGCCCAACTCTTCGCGCGCATGGGCGCCGAGGGCGTCATGGTCGGTCATCTGGGTCGCGACCTCTAGGGCAAGGTCGCTTTGCACGCCCCGGTTCTCCAGCCCTTCGGCCAGTTCGCTGAGTTCATAATCCGGGTCTTCGATCAGGGCGACGCGTTCGCGCTCCAGATCGGCCTTCTCCACATCCGCCTGCGCCGAGACCGAGACATATTCCCCCGCCGCCATCGAAAGTGCCCCGGCGGTGAGCCCCGCGAGCCCCGTCAGCAGGACATTGCCCTGCGTCATGCCCGCCGCGCTCACCCCGACCAGCAGGCTGGCCGAGGAGACGATACCATCGTTGGCCCCCAGAACGGCGGCGCGCAGCCAGTTGCTGCGGTTGATGAAGTGACCTTCTTTGGGCATCTGAGCCGTCTTGTACCTACTGCGGCTGATAGACCAATAGATGCGCCGGGAAAATGACCGGCCTGTCACCGCCCACCCCGGTAAAGCCCACACTGCCGGTGGGTTCGGCCCGGCTCAGCGGGGCGCAGGCCCCCAGTGTCAGCAGCAAGATGACGGCAGTTGATTTGGCAAACATGGCATTCCCCCGGCAGTTCCTTCAGGTATCCCCCGTTCCGCCCCGGCGCGCAAGGCGTCGGGGCAAGATGGGTCGGGGCAAAATGGTCAGACGGTGATCGGCTGCATCACCTGCGGCTCCACCACATCGACCCCCGGAAGCCCGTCGATCAGCGCCTGCGCCGATTGCTCCAAGGCGTCGAAGGTGCGGTAGTGGCAGGGGATGACCGTCTTGAAATCGAAATAGCGTTTTGCGGCATAGGCGGCCTGCGCCATGTCCATCGTGAAATGCCCGCCCGCCGAGAGAATGCCGATATCGGGTTTGTGATAGTCGCCCATCCAATCCATATCTGCCATGATCGCCGTATCGCCGGAATGATAGATCGTATGCCCCTCGCCCGAGATCATGAAGCCGGTCTCCATCCCGGTGTAGATCGGCCCGTTTTCGCCTTCCACCGATGAGGAATGCGAGGCCGGGACCATGGTGATCGCCACCGCGCCTGCGCGGATCGTCCCGCCTTTGTTGAAGCCAGTGGTCTGCTGCACACCCTTGCTGTCCAGCCAGCTCATCAGCTCGACCATCCCCGCCACCGGGGCGTTGGTGCGGCTGGCGATGTCGGCGATGTCTGCCGTGTGGTCGAAATGGCCGTGGGTGACGAGGATCTGCGTGGCGCCTTTGATTGCATCGGCATGGTGCGCGTCGTCCAGCATGGGGTTGTCTTTCAGCCAGGGGTCGATCAGCAGCACTTGGTCTTCGATCTCGATGCGGAATGAGCCGTGGCCGAGCCAGATGATGTTCATGGGGATCCTCCTGATTTGTGGCTTACCTAAAACTTGCGCTTCCTCGCGACGGAATCAAGAAAACGGTTCCCCATGCCTCCGGCCCGGAATCGAGCCGCAGGCGCCGGGCCATCGCCTGCCCGCCCGTCACGCCACAGGCGTGTAGTAATATATAGGCGCTTCTTTGGTGCGACCGGGCAGGCGCTGGCCCTCCTCTCTCTTACACATCCCAAACCCTTGCGAGGCCCGCCCCCAAACGGTAGAGGAGCCACAAAGAGATGGAGATGTTCATGTCGATCGACGAAAACACCGCCGCACGGGTGGCGAAACTGGCCCGGATCAAGGTTGAACCCGAGGCGCTTCCGGCGCTGGCGGAAGAGTTCAACACCATCCTCGGCTTTATCGAACAGCTGTCCGAGGTGGATGTGGACGGCGTCGAGCCGATGACCTCCGTCACCCCGCAGCGGCTCAAGCGGCGCGAGGATGTGGTCACCGATGGCGACCAGCAGGACCGCGTGCTGGCCAATGCCCCCGATGCCCGTGAAGGGTTCTTTGCCGTGCCGAAGGTGGTGGAATAATGACCGATCTGAACAAACTGAGCCTGGCCGAGGCCCGCGACGCCCTGCGCAAGGGCGAGACCACATCGAAAGACCTGACCGAGGCCTGCATCCAAGCCATCGACGGCGCAGGCGCGCTCAATGCCTTCGTGCACCGCACGCCAGAGATCGCGATGGAACAGGCCGCCGAGGCCGACGCGCGGATCAAACAGGGCGACGCCCCCGCCATGTGCGGCCTGCCCATCGGGATCAAAGACCTTTTCTGCACCAAGGGCGTCCCGAGCCAGGCCGGCAGCCGCATCCTCGAAGGCTTCCTGCCCGAATACGAAAGCACCGTGAGCCAGAAGCTGCGCGACAGCGGTGCGGTGATGCTGGGCAAACTCAACATGGACGAATTCGCCATGGGCTCGTCCAACGAGACTTCGGTCTACGGCAACGCGGTGAACCCCTGGCGGCGCAAGGGCGACACGGCGGAACTGACGCCGGGCGGCTCCTCGGGCGGCTCTGCTGCCGCCGTGGCCGCCGACCTCTGCCTTGCCGCCACCGGCACCGACACCGGCGGCTCAATCCGCCAGCCCGCCGCCTTCACCGGCACCGTGGGCATCAAGCCGACCTATGGCCGCTGCTCGCGTTGGGGCATCGTCGCCTTCGCCTCTTCGCTCGATCAGGCCGGGCCGATGACCAAGACAGTACGCGACGCCGCGATCATGCTGGAGGCGATGTGCGGCCATGACGCCAAGGACAGCACCAGCGCCGATCTGGCCGTGCCCGACTTCGAGGCGGCGCTCACCGGCGACATCCGCGGCAAGAAGATCGGCATCCCGCGCGAATACCGCATGGACGGCATGCCCGAGGAGATCGAGAAGCTCTGGCAAGACGGCATCGCCATGATGAAAGACGCGGGGGCCGAGATCGTCGACATCTCGCTGCCGCATACGAAATACGCCCTGCCCGCCTATTACGTCATCGCGCCGGCCGAGGCGTCGTCGAACCTCGCGCGCTATGACGGCGTACGCTTTGGCCACCGCGCCAAGCTCGACCAAGGCGACGGCATCACCGAGATGTACGAGAAGACCCGCGCCGAAGGCTTCGGACATGAGGTCCAGCGCCGGGTGATGGTCGGCACCTATGTGCTCTCGGCCGGTTTCTACGACGCCTACTACAACCGCGCCCGCAAGGTCCGCACCCTGATCAAGAAGGACTTCGAGGACGTCTTCGCCCAAGGCATCGACAGCATCCTGACCCCCGCGACCCCCTCAGCCGCCTTCGGTCTGGGCGAGATGAAGGACGCCGACCCGGTGGCGATGTATCTCAACGATGTCTTTACCGTGACGGTGAACCTCGCCGGCCTGCCCGGCGTGGCGCTGCCCACGGGGCAAAGCAGCACAGGGCTGCCGCTGGGTCTGCAACTTATCGGGCGCCCATGGGAAGAGGCAGACCTGCTGTCCTCCGCCTATGCGCTGGAGAAGGCCGCCGGTTTTGTGGCCAAGCCCGAGAAATGGTGGTAAGCCGCAGAGCGGTGAACAAGAGGCGAGAGCGGGTCAGATGATCACACGGACACTTCTAGCGATGACGGCAGGCGGTCTTTTGGCAGCCTGCCAACCGGCGATCCCCGATTCCGGGAACATCAACACCGGGCGCGGTGTCGGCTTTGGCGACGGCAGTTTCGAGGCCGAGCGGCGCGCCCGCGACGCGGCGCTGGCGAACGACAGCATCGACAGCGCCATTGCAGCAGCAACCCCCGCCCCGGCGGATGGCTCGCCCGAAGCGACGGCGGCGGAAACCGCCCGCGTTCTTGCCGCGACCCGTCCCGGCGGAGCCAGCAACGGTCTGGGCAATGACGCGGCAACCAACTCGGGCGTGACCCCGGTGAACGCCAGCCCGTCGAACCCGCCCCCCGCCGCGGTCAACGCCGCTGGCATCTCGAACGAGAACAACTTTGACGCCGTGTCGGGCCAGCGCAGCATCCAAGACGACGCCGCCCGCGTGGCGGCCAACCGCGCGCAGTATCAGGTCGTCCAGCCCGAAGCCCTGCCCGAACGCCGCAACGTCGGCCCGAATATCGTCGCCTATGCGCTGCAAGCCAACCAATCGCTCGGTCAGCAGATTTATAGCCGCATCGGTTTTAACAAGGCCCGCAAGTTTGAACGCGCCTGCGCACAATACAGCCACGCCGACCAAGCGCAGATCGCCTTTCTTGAGGCCGGTGGCCCCGAGAAAGACCGCCTTGGCATGGACCCCGATGGCGATGGCTTCGCCTGCGACTGGGACCCCACCCCCTTCCGCCGGGCCGCGCAGGGCTGATAAATGCTTGCCGCGCCCGACGTGACGGCGCAGCCCTCGCCCAATTGCGGCCCACGGCGCGGGGGGCTGCGGCCCCGGTTGATCGTCCTGCACCACACAGCCATGACCAGCGCCCAAGCGGCGCTGGAGCGCCTCTGTGACCCCTCTGCCGAAGTCTCGGCCCACTACCTGATTTCAGGGCGCGGAGAGGTCGTTCAAATGGTCGAGGAAGACCTGCGTGCGTGGCATGCGGGGGCTGGCCAATGGGCCGGAGAGGACGACATCAATTCGCGCTCCATCGGGATCGAGTTGGACAACCGCGGCGACCACCCCTTTTCCGAGCCACAGATGCAGGCGCTCGAAACCCTCTTACCCGGCATCATGGCGCGCCACGGCATCCCGCCCGAGGGGGTGATCGGCCATTCCTGCATGGCACCGGGCCGCAAGTTCGACCCCGGCCCCCGATTCGATTGGGCTCGGCTGGCACGGCGCGGACTGGCGCTGCCTGCGGGCAATGGCGTGCTGCCCGCCGAAGTCGACCTCGATACATTCCGCGAGGCCGCCCGTGCCGCGGGCTTCACCGCGCCTTGCGACGACGCCACGCTGCTGAGCACCGTGCGCCTGCGCTTTCGCCCTCAGGGGCGCGGCCCTCTCACCCCCGCAGACCTTGCCGCCCTGCCCCAAACCCATTGACGCGCCACGTGCCGGGGTCTAGGGCGGGGCAGCGCGGAAGGCTGGATGGCCGCTGCGTCGACTCGCGTCGCATGACCGACGACCACGCCCGTCACACACATGTGTGATATCCGTGGCGTCGCTTTTGCGGGGCGAAAGCGACGTAGAGGAAAGTCCGGACTCCAAGAAGAAACGGTGCCGGGTAACGCCCGGGCGGGGCAACCCGACGGAAAGCGCCACAGAAATGAAACCGCCCCGCGGTCCGGCCCTGCCGGAACGCCCGCGGGGTAAGGGTGAAACGGTGGGGTAAGAGCCCACCGCGGGGCTGGCAACAGCCCCGGCATGGCAAGCCCCACCGGGAGCAATGCCAAATAGGGACCGCGCGCCGATGATCTTTGGGTCAAAGGCGGGGCTCTTCTGCCCCAGCAGGTCCGGGTTGGCAGCTATAGCCGCATCGGCAACGGTGCGGTCAGAGGAATGGTCATCGCCTGCCCTTGCGGCAGGTACAAAATCCGGCTTATAGGCCTTCCGCGCATATTTCTGCTCTTTCGGCGGTAAAAGGCAGGTTTTTCGACGAAACCGGCGTCTTTCGGCACCGGGCGGGCAAATAGCGGTTGACTCGGGCGCGGGTCTGACTAGAACCCGAAATTCAGAATTCACGCAGGCCTGCGCGGCGCTGCAGCAGGAGAAGACACATGGCGAAGCCAACCACGATCAAGATCCGCCTGAACTCGTCCGCGGGCACAGGCCATTTCTACGTGACCAAGAAAAACGCACGCACCATGACCGAGAAGATGGTCATCAAGAAGTACGACCCCGTTGCGCGCAAGCACGTCGAATACAAGGAAGGCAAGATCAAGTAAGATCGCCTGACCTTGACGGTTTCAAAGGGCCACGCGGTTTCGCGTGGCCCTTTGCATTGTGCAGGACAGGGTCGCGTCCGACCCGGGGCCGATGGCCGGCTTGCAAAAGGTCCGGTGGACCTTTTGAGGCCAGCGGGTGCTTCAGCACCGGGGGCGCATAGCGCGCCCGCCCTGGGGGCGGGTCGGGCGCGATCCGGACGCGGGGCGTCCGGATAATCGTTGAGACGCCTGAATGTCATCACCGGTCCGGCGCTGCCCGGCTAGCGGTCTCTCTTCTCACGAAAAAACCTCACGAGCATCTCTTCCGCCTCTCCCGCCGCGATCCCGTCGAAGACCTCGGGCACATGGTGGCATTGGGGATGCGAGAAAACCCGCGCGCCCTGCGCCACGCCGCCTGATTTGGGGTCCGCCGCGCCGTAATAGAGCCGCGCCACACGGGCGGCGGCGATGGCGCCGGCGCACATGGCACAGGGCTCCAGCGTAACGTAAAGCGCGTGACCGATCAGCCGTTCCGAGCCGACGGCGGCGCAGGCGGCCCGCAGGGCCAGCATCTCGGCATGGGCGGTTGGGTCATTGCGGGCGCGGGTCTCATTACCTGCGGCGGCAACGATCTGCCCTCTCGGAGAGACGACCACCGCCCCCACCGGCACCTCGCCGCGCGCGGCGGCGGCGCGGGCCTCGGCCAAGGCCTGCCCCATATACGAGCGAAACTCCATCCCGTCACATGGCCGCAAACGCCACCCTTTCGCAAGTCCGTGAAACAGGGTAAGCGCAGTGTATGAACGCAAAAACGCCCCCCTCCGGCTCCGGCCCGCAAAACCCCGACACCGATGCCGCCGCTGCCAAAGGCGACCGCATCGCCAAGGTGCTGTCGCGCGCAGGCATCGCCTCGCGCCGCGAGGCCGAGCGGATGATCGAAGCAGGCCGCGTGCGCGTGAACGGGGAGCAGATCACCTCGCCCGCGCTGAACGTCACGCTCGAGGATAAGATCACCGTCGATAACACCCCCGTCGGCGCGCCCGAACCGCCGCGCATGTGGCTGTATCACAAGCCCGCCGGTCTGGTGACCACCGCCCGCGACGAAAAGGGCCGCGAGACGATCTTTGACGCCCTGCCCGAGGATATGCCCCGCGTGATGACCGTGGGCCGGCTCGACCTCAACTCCGAAGGGCTCTTGCTGCTGACCAATGATGGCGGGGTGAAGCGCAAGCTGGAACTGCCCAGCACCGGCTGGCTGCGCCGCTACCGCGCGCGGGTGAATGGCCGGCCCACGGATGAGATGCTGGAGCCGCTGCGTAAGGGCATCACCGTGGAAGGCGAGAACTTTCAGCCGATGGACGTGACGCTCGACCGCCAACAAGGGGCCAATGCCTGGCTGACCGTCGGCCTGCGCGAAGGCCGCAACCGCGAGATTCGCCGCGCAATGGAGGCCGTGGGCCTGACCGTGAACCGGCTGATCCGCATCTCCTACGGCCCGTTCCAACTGGGCGAACTGAAGATCGGCGAGGTGGAAGAGCTGCGCCGCAAGGTCGTGCGCGATCAACTGGGGCTCGAGTTGGAAGACCCCAGCGGCACCGCCACCAAGAAACCCAGCGGTCTGCGCCGCCCGCCGCGCCGCAAGCCCGGCGGTTTCGGCGGCGCGGGCCAGCCCGGCCTGCCCGTGCAACGGGGCGAAGACGACGAACCGCCGCCCCGCCGTGGTGGCGGCAAGGCAAAGAACGCACCGCGCGGCAAGGCCGCGATGGGCAAGACGGCTGGCAAGGCAAGCGGCAAACCGGGGGCGCGCCCCATGGGGCGGCCGACTGGCAAACCGGGGCCGAAACCCACAGGCCGGGGGCCAAAACCCCGCCGCTGACCAGCCCCGCCCCCAGCTGCCCTGCGCGTTTCCGGAACGCGGCCGACCTGCGTGCGTTGAATAGAGAACGGCAGGCAAGATCAGCGCGAAACCGCTGTCAGAAAAGGGCAATATGGCGCGAATAGTGATGTTTTTGGTGGCCTTGGCCGCGCTCGTGGTTATCATCCTCGGCGCAGCCTCGCTCGTGGGGCGTGCGGCTGACAGTGCCGGCACGGCGTTGCGCTCGATCTGGGGCAGCAAAAGGGGAAACATGATGGCGCCAACAACCTTTCAGAAAATCGCCTTTGGCGCGTTGCTGGTGCTGCTGCTTGGGCTGACCAGCGGTTTTCTCGGGGGGCTTTGACCTATGGCACAGCGCTTTGGCGGCAGATATAGCCCCGACCCCGACGCCACCCCCGGCAGCCCCCCACGCAAACCCGCGCGCCTGCGCGTCGATCCGGCGGGCGGTCGGGTCAACCTGATGTTCCTACCGCCGGTGCTGCTGGCGGCGACTTCGCTGATCGGGGGGGCGAGCACGCTGGTGCTTGGCCTTGGCGGGGCGTTCCTACTGGCTTCGGGTGTCTGGTTGCTGCGCGATGGTCTCTTGGCCGAGGCGGAATACCACGAGCGCAAAGTCGCCCGGCGCCCCGTCTTGCCGCGCAAAATCATCGCGGCCCTCTTGGCCGGTGCGGGCGCGGGCTTCGCCGCTTATAGCAATGATCCCAGTCTTGCCGCGGCCTTGCTCTATGGCGTTGCCGCCACCGCGCTGCACCTCGCGGCCTTCGGCATCGACCCGCTACAGAACAAGGGCATGGAGGGCATCGACACCTTCCAGCAAGACCGGGTCGCCCGCGTGGTGGATGAGGCCGAAAAACTGCTCTCGGGCATGAGCCAAGCGATACTGCGCGCAGGCGACCGCCGCGCCGAAGCGCGGCTCGCGGAGTTTCAAGAAACCGCCCGGCATTTGATCCGCACCGTCGAAGAAGACCCACGCGATCTGACCGCCGCCCGCAAATACCTTGTCGTCTATCTGCGCGGGGCGCATGACGCGACGGTGAAATTCGCCGACCTTTATGCCCGCAATCAGGACACCCAAGCGCGCGACGACTACCTCGCCTTGCTCGACGATCTGGATCAGAACTTCGCCGCGCGCACGGCCAAATCGCTGCTGGATGACCGCAGCGATCTGAACGTGGAAATCGACGTGCTGCGGGCGCGCCTCTCTCGTGAGGGGGTCCGACTGGAACAACCCACCCCTGCAAATACTAAGGAAGAACAGTGATGACCGATGCCCTCCGTGACAAAGCTGCCCAATCGCAAGGGTTGGTGGAAGAAGTGAACGCAACCGTCTTGCCCGAACCGGCGGATGCCAATGCCATCGTGCCGCTGAACAAAGCCGATCCCGAACAGAGCGCGGAAATCCAAAAGCGCATGGCCGAGATCGACGTGACCGATACCCAATCCATCGTCAGCTTCGGCTCTGCCGCGCAGGCCGAGTTGCAAGAAATCAGCCAATCCATGCTGGCGGATGTGCGCAACAAGGATGTCGGCCCCGCGGGCGACAGCCTGCGCACCATGGTCAGCGCGATCCGCGGCTTCTCGGTCTCGGAATTGGACGTGCGGCGCAAACAAAGCTGGTGGGAGAAACTGCTGGGCCGCGCTACGCCCTTTGCCAAGTTCACCGCCCGTTTCGAAGAGGTGCAGGGCCAGATCGACCGGATCACCGACAACCTGCTGGCGCATGAGCATAGGCTGTTGAAAGACATCAAATCGCTCGACCTGCTTTATGAAAAGACGCTGCAATTCTACGACGAACTGGCGCTCTATATCTCTGCCGGTGAGGCCAAGATCGAAGAGTTGGATCACAAGACCATCCCCGCCAAGCAAACCGCGCTCGATAAAGCGAGCGAGGACGATCAGGTCATGCGCGCGCAAGAGCTGCGCGATCTGCGTGCCGCCCGCGATGATCTGGAGCGTCGGGTGCATGACCTGACGCTGACCCGGCAGGTCACCATGCAGTCGCTGCCCTCAATCCGTCTGGTGCAGGAGAATGACAAAAGCCTCGTGACCAAGATCAACTCGACCTTGGTCAACACCGTGCCCCTGTGGGAGACGCAATTGGCACAGGCCGTCACCATCCAGCGCAGCGGTGAGGCGGCAAATGCGGTGCGCGAGGCCAATGACCTGACCAACGAACTGCTCACCTCCAACGCCAAGAACCTGCGCGAGAGCAACAAGGTGATCCGTCAGGAGATGGAGCGCGGGGTCTTTGATATCGAAGCGGTGAAACGCGCCAACGAAGACTTGATCGGCACCATCGAAGAATCCCTGCAAATCGCGGATGAGGGCAAGGCGAAACGCGCCCAAGCCGAGAAAGAGTTGCAGGAGATGGAAGGCCGTCTGCGCGACACGCTCGCCGCTGCCAAGGCCCGCGAAACGGGTTTGGGCGACACCACCGGCAACGCGGTGCCAAGCTAAGACCGAGGTGAGGGAAGAGGCCATGCAAGGACGTCTGCGCAGAAATCTGCGCGCCGCAGGGGCGCTGGTGCTCAGCACGCTGCTCTTGGCCTGCGCCGAGCCTGCGCCCGTCTTGCAAAAGGTCGCCAAACCGCAGGCCCGCCCTGCCGCCGCCGCCCCTGCCCCGGCGGCGGTGGCCAAACCGACCTCGCAGAAAAGCGCCATGCTGCGCAGCTATCTGCATCAGGTCGAAAAGGCGCAGTTGGGCCAAGACCTGCTGCGCCAAGACGGCGGCGGAGAAGACACGCCCTTTACCAGCGAAATGCTGGCGCGCAACTTTGAGCAGATCGCGCTATATAACGAATATGACGGCAATTTCTCAGGCCAAGGCGGCGCCAGCCCGCTGCGCCGCTGGGAGGCGCCGGTGCGGATGCAGATCATCTTTGGCGACGGCGTGCCGCCCTCGCAGCGTCGGTCCGACACCGCCAAGATTGGTGCCTTCGCCCGCCGTTTGGCGCGGGTGACCGGGCATTCGGTCTCGCTCGGCGACAGGCCGAATTTCATGGTGGTCGTGGCCTCGGAAGATGACCGCATAGATGCGCTGGCCCAAGCGGCGGAAGAGGTCGCGGGCGTCAGCAAATCATCGCTCCGGGCCATGCGCAACATGCGCCGCGACACCTATTGCGCTGTGGCCGCCTATGCCGCGGGCGACAACCCGAATGTCTATACCGCCGCCGTGGCCGTGATCCGCTCGGAAAACCCCGAATTGCTGCGGCTTTCCTGCATTCACGAGGAATTGGCGCAGGGCCTGGGCCTTGCCAATGACAGCCCCGCCGCGCGACCGTCGATCTTCAATGACGACGACGAATTTGCCCTGCTCACCAAACACGACGAACTCCTGCTTAAAATGCTTTATGACCGGCGCTTGCGCCCCGGCATGACGGCAGAGCAGGTCAACCCGATCACCCGGATCATCGCGCGCGAGTTGACGGACGGGCCGGTGTAACGCAGCATGACGACGAAAGAATAAGGACCACCCCCATGGGCATTTTCGATTTCCTCTCCGGCCAGTTCATCGACGTCATCCATTGGACAGACGACACCCGCGACACGATGGTTTGGCGGTTCGAGCGTGAGGGCCATGAGATCAAATACGGCGCCAAGCTGACAGTGCGTGAGGGGCAAGCGGCGGTCTTTGTGCATGAGGGGCAGTTGGCGGATGTCTTCACCCCCGGTCTCTATATGCTTGAGACCAACAACATGCCGATCATGACGACCCTGCAACACTGGGATCACGGATTTCGCAGCCCGTTCAAATCCGAGATCTATTTCGTCAACACGACCCGCTTCAACGATCTGAAATGGGGCACCAAGAACCCGATCATCGCCCGCGACCCTGAGTTTGGCCCCGTGCGCCTGCGCGCCTATGGCACCTATTCCGTGCGGGTGAGCGACCCCGCGAAGTTCCTGACCGAGATCGTCGGCACCGATGGTGAGTTCACCATGGACGAAATCTCATTCCAGATCCGCAACATCATCGTTCAGGCTTTCTCGCGCACGCTGGCCTCCTCCGGCATCCCGGTGCTCGACATGGCCGCCAACACGCGCGAGTTGGGGCAGTTGGTGGGCAAGGATATCGCCGCCCAGATCGCGGAATACGGGCTGGCGATGCCCGAGCTTTACATCGAGAATATCTCTCTCCCGCCCGCGGTCGAGGCGGTGATGGACAAGCGCACCTCGATGGGCGTGGTCGGAAACCTTAATGAATACATGCAGTTCCAAGCCGCCGAAGCGCTTGGCCGCGAAGGTGCGGGCGGGGCCGCGATGCAAACGGGCCTTGGCGCAGGGCTGGGAATGAGCATGGCCCAAGCCGCCACCGCGCAAGCCGGACCCTGGGGCGCGCGCCCCGCCCCCGCCGCCGCCGCACCGGTGCCGCCCCCGCCGCCGCCGGTCGAGAAGGTCTGGCATATCGCCAAGGACGGCGCGACCTCTGGCCCGTTTTCCAAAGCCGCGATGGGCCGCAAGGCGAGCGAGGGTAGCCTTACCCGCGAGTCTCTGGTCTGGACGCCGGGCCAAGATGGCTGGCAGCGGGCCGAAGACGTGGCCGAACTGGCGCAGCTTTTCACCGTGATGCCCCCGCCACCGCCGCCGCCCCCGGCCTGATCCAAAGGCGCGTCGGCCCAAGACCTTCGCGCGCATCCCGCCCGTGGCCTCTCAGGACCACGGGCCACCCCCCATCCGCTCCGCCGCGATTGACCTTGCAAAGCACCCCTTATGTCCGCCACCGATCTGCCCCCCGCCACCCCGCTTGAAGAGCACCGTTTCCCCTGTGACACCTGCGGGTCGGACATGCGCTTTGACCCGGCGCAGGCGCTGCTGATCTGCGATCACTGCGGCAATGTGGAGCCGATTGACGGCACGGGCCGCCACGCCCATGCCATCGCCGAGCAAGACTTCCGCGCGGGGCTAGAGGCCGCCCTGCCCGACGCCGAGATGGAAGAGACCCGCGTCACCACCTGCCCCAACTGCGCAGCACAGGTGGAATTCGAGCCCGGCAAACACGCCGCCGAATGCCCCTTTTGCGCGACGCCCGTGGTGATCGACACCGGCACCAACCGCCATATCAAACCGCGCGCCGTGTTGCCCTTCGCCCTGCCCGAAGAACGCGCCCGCGACGCGATGAAAGACTGGCTCGGCAGCCTTTGGTTCGCGCCCAATGGCCTGCAACAATATGCCCGCAAGGGCCGCCGAATGCAGGGCATCTATGTGCCCTTTTGGACCTATGACGCGCAGACAGCCTCAAGCTATCGCGGGGAGCGTGGCACCGTCTATTACGTCACCCGCACCGTCATGCGCGATGGCAAGCGGGTGCAGCAGCAGGTGCCGAAAATTCGCTGGCGGGCCGCTTCGGGGCGGGTGGCACGGTTCTTTGATGATGTGTTGGTGCTTGCCTCCCGGTCGCTGCCCAAGAAACACACCGACGCGCTGCACCCTTGGGATCTCTCGGC
The DNA here is from genome assembly GCF_043557345.1 of Sulfitobacter sp. 1A12157. Lineage (NCBI taxonomy): Bacteria > Pseudomonadati > Pseudomonadota > Alphaproteobacteria > Rhodobacterales > Roseobacteraceae > Sulfitobacter > Sulfitobacter sp. 1A12157. The sequence continues at coordinate 424,496 of NZ_JBIFFV010000002.1, read as the reverse complement.
GCTGGAGCCCTATGCGCCCGAATACCTCGCGGGTTTCCGGGCCGAGGCTTACGGCATCACGCTTGAGGAAGGCTTCGTTCAGGCCCGCGCCCATATGGACCGGGTGATCGAGCGTGACGTGAAGTTCGATATCGGGGGCGACCGCCAGCGCGTGCATGACATCAACACCCAAGTCAGCGATGTGACCTTCAAACATATCCTGCTGCCGGTCTGGCTTGCCGCCTATAAATACCGCGGCAAGACCTATCGTTTCGTGGTCAACGGCCATTCCGGCAAGGTGCAGGGCGAACGCCCCTATTCCGCCATCAAGATCACCTTTGCCGTGGTGCTGGGGCTGATCGCCGCCGCCATCGTCGGCTATTTCATGGCCCAGCAATGACCCAAAGCTACGAGCAATTCACCGACCTCTTGCAGGCGCGCTATTCCTGCCGCGCCTTTCGGCCCGACCCCGTCCCCGAAGAGACCATCACCCAAATCGTCAGCGCCGCGCGCCATGTGCCCTCGTGGTGCAATGCGCAGCCATGGCAGGTGACCATCACGCGCGGCGGGGGCACCGAATCCTTTCGCGCAGCGCTCCTTGAAGCCGCCAGCGCCAATACCCCGGTCGCGCCGGACCTGCCATGGCCCACGGGCTATTCCGGCGCCTATGCCGAACGCCGCCGCACCTGCGGCTTCCAGCTTTACGATGCGGTGGGCATCGCCAAATCCGACCGCGCCGCGCGTCAAGCGCAGATGCTGCGCAACTATGCGCTTTTCGACGCGCCCCATGTGGCCATCGTGACCGCCCCGGCCGAGCTTGGTCCCTATGGCGCGATGGACTGCGGCGGTTTCGTCACCGCCTTTACCCTCGCCGCGATGGCGCTCGGCGTGGCCAGCATCCCGCAGGCCGCCATCGCCGCCTATGCGCCCTTGGTGCGCGAGGTGCTGGCATTGCCCGGGGATCGGCTGGTGCTCTGCGCGATCTCCTTCGGCTATGCCGATGAGACGCACCCCGCGAACGCCTTTCGCACCGAGCGGGCCACCCCTTCCGACATCATCGACTGGAAAGACTGACATGCGCGCATTGCTGCAACGGGTGACCGAGGCTTCGGTCACGGTCGAGGGTGAGGTGATCGGAGAGATCGGCCCCGGCCTGCTGATCCTCGTCTGCGCCATGCCCGAGGACACCGAAGAAACCGCCGAGAAACTGGCCCTGAAAGTTTCCAAGCTGCGGCTGTTCAAGGATGAGGGTGGCAAGATGAACCTGAGCCTTGCCCAAACCGGTAGCAGCGCTTTGGTGGTGAGCCAATTCACCCTCGCCGCCGATACCGCGCGCGGCAACCGCCCCGGCTTTTCCGGCGCGGCAAAGCCCGAGATGGCCGAGGCGCTCTATTCCCATTTCGCCCGCAGCCTCGCCGGGCTCGACATCCCTGTGCAGACCGGACAGTTCGGCGCGGATATGGCCGTGGCGCTGGTCAACGATGGGCCGGTGACCCTCTGGCTCGACAGCGCAGCGCCCTGATATCTCGGTGGAAAGCATGGGCCGGCAAGCTTGGGAGGAGGTAAGCTTGCCAGCCGGTATAACGGGTCCGGGAGGAGGAGGACCGTTAATATGCGGTGTCAGATCAACCCGGGAAGGAGCGGGGTCCGGCACCTGACAATGCAGCGCGCGGTGGCGCAACATTGATGGCTGAGGGTCTAAAAGCGCAGTGGCTTAGAGACCGTCGTATTCTTCGGTCACCAGCGCTTGGGCGTGCTGGGGAATTTGGTTGCGGTCGATGCCCGCACGCTCAAGCTGCGCGTCGCTCATGCTGTTGAGAACGGCCTGCATGCGCGAGATTTGCATCTGGGTAACGCCACGCGCCAGCAGGGCGCCGACTTTGCCAGCAGCGGTGCCAAGCGCACCGAAGACTGGAGCGGTCGCATCGCGCAGGGAGAAACCGTGAGGGGCGGATAGGGTGTTGTCATACTTCATAGGTCTGTTCCTTTGAAAGTTCTTCCGACGCCAGACGCCGGATATCGCACCGTGCGATGCCGATATCGGACAGTTCGCGATCGCTCAGTGCGTTGAGTTCTGTGAAAGTTCGGTTGTAAGCTGCGCGCCGGGCCTTGATCTGGGCCACGCGACGGCGCATGCCGTCAACGGTGTGAAAAAGCCCATCGAGCGCGGAGCTCAGGGTAGTGCCACGTGAGATTGCCATCGTCATAAGCGCAACTCCTTTCAGAATGCTGCAAGTGCATTATCAATGCTGCAATGCAGAAGTAGTACGCTCTGACCCTATTTTGAACCCGCAGAATTTGCATAGGCGCTATGCCCGTCACGAAAGGCCGGGGGCTAACTATAGGTAAATAGCCTAAAATTTTTGCGCCGATACACAGGAAATGTGCATCGGCGCAACGCAGCGGGGCTGCAATTCGGGAATTTGGGGATCGAAGGCGGCGTGCCGCCCTGCCCGCGCGAGTCGCTTAGCGCGCCGGCTCCCAGGGACGGGTGTAGACGTTGAGCACCTTCGCCACGTCGTCATGGCTCGCGTCGTTCATCGTCACCTGCGCCACCAAGCCGCGCTTCTTGTCGTCCACCACCTCGGTCACCCGCGCGGCACAGCCCGCCTTTTCGAGGCTGCCGTTATAGATCCGCGTGATCGCATCCTTGCGCAGATCGGGTTTGAAGATCTTGCCGACGGCCGTCTTGGGCAACTCGTCCATGATCTTGAGGTGCTTGGGCTGGGCTGCGCGTTCGGCAACATGCTCACACGCATAGGCCAGCAGTTCCTCTTCCGTGACATTGGCGCCCTCGACCAGTTCGACAAAGGCGCAAGGCACCTCGCCCGCGTGGGGATCGGGCTGGCCGATGGCCCCGGCAAAGGCGACAGCCTCATGGCCAAGCAGCGCCTCTTCGATCTCGGCAGGGTCGATGTTGTGCCCGCCGCGAATGATCAGGTCTTTGGCCCGGCCCGTGATCCAGATGTAGCCATCCGCATCGATCCGTCCCAAATCGCCGGTGCGCAGGTATTTGCCATGGTAGAAGAGGTCTTTGTTCTTGTCCTCTTCGACATAGGTGTGGCCTGCAAAGACACCGGGGTTCGACACGCAGATCTCGCCAATCTCATCCGTCTCCGCATCAATCGGCCCGTCGACGGTGCCCTTGATGATCCGCACGTCCGAATAGGGGAAGGCGATACCGATGGAGCCGACCTTCTTGATGCCATCCGTCGGGTTGCAAGAGACAAGGCAGGTCGCCTCGGTCAGGCCGTAGCCCTCGACCAGCGTGACGCCCGTGGCCTTCTCAAACCGGCGGAAGAGCTCCAGCGGCAGCGGCGCGGAGCCAGAGAAAGCGGTCTTCACCGTGCTCACATCCGCGTCAATCGGGCGCTGCATCTTGGCTGAAATCGCCGTGGGCACGGTGATGATAAAGGTGATTTTCCACCGTTCGACCAGCTTCCAGAAGTTATCGAACACCCCTTCCCCGCGATAGCCCTGCGGCGTCGGGAAAACCACATGCGCGCCCGAGGACACGGCGGCCATCAGGATCACATGACAGGCAAAGACGTGGAACAGCGGCAGCGGACACATGATGTTGTCCTGCTCGCTGAACAGCAGCCGATGCCCCAGCCAACCGTTGTAGATCAGCCCCGAATACTTGTGCTGCGCCACTTTGGGCATCCCGGTGGTGCCGCCGGTGTGGAAATAGCAGGCAACGCGATCCTCTTGCACATCCTCAAAGTTGAGCGAGGTGTTCTGCTTGGCGATCTCGGCATTGAAATTGAGGTATTTCGCCTGATTGTTCACCATCCCCTTGGGCCGCACCAGCGGGACGATCCAGCTTTTCGGCGGGGTGAGATAGCGAACGAGATCGACTTCGAGCACCGTGTGCACCTTGGGCGCAAGCCGCACCGCTTCGGCGGTCTTTTGGGCCACATCGGTTTTGGGAAAAGGCCGCAGGGTGACGACGACGGAGGCGCCCACTTCGCGCAAGATGGCACCGATCTGTTCGGCGTCGAGCAGCGGGTTGATCGGGTTCACGATCCCGGCCACGGCACCACCCAGCAGGGTGATCGTCGTCTCGTTACAGTTCGGCAGCACATAGGCCACCACGTCCTTCTCGCCCACGCCAAGGCTGCGGAAAAGGTTCGCCGCCTGCGTCACGCGGCCATGCAACTCTTTCCAAGACAGCGTTTCGGCCTTGTCCTTGGGGCCCGAGAAAATCTGATAGCTGACGGCATTGTGGTTGGGGAATTTCGCGGCCGTATTGCTCAGCATTCCGTACAGCGTCTTGGCCACGTCGCGGTCTTCCCACGGCATTTCCGCCGCGATGGCATTGCGGTCTTCGATCCCGGCGAATGTCATGGTCTCTCCTCCCCTGTGCCGGTGTTCCGGCTTATTCTCCTTGCGCCAGATTGCGGCGAAACGCGCCGTTTCGCAAGCAATCGGCGGCAACAAACGCAACGTCACACGAAGGTGACGTAACGCCGGGGTTGCGCTGTTCAAGACCGGCTCAGGCCGCGGCGGCGGCCCCATCGGTGAACTGAAGCCGCGCCAGACGCGCATAAAGCCCGTCACTGGCGACCAATTCGTCATGGGTGCCGATGGCCGCGATGCGCCCAGCCTCCATCACCACGATACGGTCGGCCTTTTTCACGGTGGCCAGACGGTGCGCCACGATCAGCGTCGTGCGATCCGCGCTGAGCCGGTCGACGGCGGCCTGCACCAGCCCCTCGCTCTCGGAATCCAACGCCGAGGTCGCCTCGTCCAGCAGCAGGACCGGCGCATCGCGCAGGATGGCGCGGGCGATGGCGATGCGTTGTTTCTGCCCGCCCGACAGCATCACGCCGCGTTCGCCCAGATAGCTGTCATAGCCCTCGGGCAGCGCGGTGATGAAGTCATGCGCAGCGGCGGCGCGGGCGGCGTCCTCGACCTCGGCATCAGTCGCGTCGGGGCGACCGAAGCGGATGTTCTCAGCCGCCGTGGCGGCAAAGATCACCGGGTCTTGCGGCACCAGCGCCACCGAACGGCGGAAGTGGTCCCGCGCCACGTCGCGCAGGTCGACCCCATCCAAGGTGACCCGCCCCGACTGCGGATCGTAAAAGCGCAGGATCATCTGGATAATCGTCGTCTTCCCCGCGCCCGAGGGGCCGACAAAGGCCACCGTCTCACCGGGGTTGATCTCAAGGTCGACACCATCCAGCGCCGCCACATCGGGGCGTGCCGGATAGGTGAACTGCACGTTCTCAAAGGCGATCCGCCCCGCGACAGGCTGCGGCAGGCTGCTCTGCGCTGTGGGCGCCGGGTCTTGCACCGTATCCTCGCTTTGCAACAGGTCGATCAGCCGCTCCGTGGCCCCTGCGGCGCGCTGCAATTCGCCCCAGATCTCGGACAGGGCGGCGACCGCGCCCGCGACCATGACCGCATAGATCACGAATTGCACCAGCGCGCCCGCGCTCATCACATCCGCCCGCACGTCGCGCGCGCCGATCCACAGCACGCCGACCACACCCGCGAAGACCAGAAAGATCACGATCATCGTCATCACGGCGCGGGTTTTGATCCGGCGCTGCGCGGCATCGAAAGAGGCTTCGGTCATCTGCGCGAATTGCCCCCGGCTTGCGGCCTCATGGGTAAAGGCCTGCACCGTTTGCACCGCGCCCAGCGTTTCAGAGGCGTTGCCCGAGCTTGCCGCGATCCAGTCTTGGTTCTCGCGGCTGAGCACCCGCAGGCGGCGGCCCAGCGTCAGGATGGGGATCACCACGGCGGGCACGATCAGCAGCACCAGCCCGGTCAGTTTGGCCGAGGTCAGCAGCATCAGCCCCAAGCCGCCCACAAAGATCAGCAGGTTGCGCAGCGCGATCGAGACCGAAGAGCCGATCACCGAGAGGATCAGCGTCGTGTCGGTGGTGATCCGGCTCAGCACTTCGCCGGTCATGATGCGTTCATAAAAGGCGGGGCTCATGCCCACGACACGGTCAAACACCGCGCGCCGGATATCGGCCACCACCCGTTCGCCCAACCGTGTCACCAGCGCATAGCGCAGCCCGGTGCCAAGGGCGAGCAGCCCCGCAATCAACAGCGCCGCGAAGAAATAGAGGTCGAGCAATTCGCTCTCTCCCGTGCCGAAATTGTCGATCACCCGCCGTACCGCCAAGGGCAGGGTGAGCGAGATCATCGCGGTCAGCACCAGCGCTGCCCCGGCGGCGGCCATCAGCCAGCGATAGGGCGCCATGAAGGGCATCAGCGCCGCCAAAGCCCCGATCCGCCGCGACTTTTCGCGTTCGTCTTTGGCGCTTGGTGCGGGGGCTGGGGTGCGTGCCATGGGCTTTCCTTTGTCTTTCCACATCGGTCATGGCGCGGGGGCTGAGCGGGGTCAAGCAAGACCGCCCCAATGAGGACAATCTGCCGCCCCCGACAGGCTGCGGCGGGCGCATCTATCCCGCGCGGCGGCGGTCACGAAAGCTTCGGAGAAAGAGTGGAGCGGGCGACGGGAATCGAACCCGTATCATCAGCTTGGAAGGCTGAGGTCTTACCATTACACAACGCCCGCGCTACGGCTCCTCTCCTATTTTATCGCTCCCTGAGCGTCAAGTGGACCGACGCCCCTTTGGTAAGATCAATTACATGAGCCTGCTCTCGCCTGTGGCCCGTCATCATGGTGGCGGCCCGGGCAAAGGGGCACTAGCTTAGCCGCATGGGATGAAAACGAGGCATTGGAATGGACGCCAGACCGGCCCAAGACCAAAAGCGCGAGGTCGTCATGACCCACGGTGTTCTCAGCGAGGATCCCGAGGATCTGTTTCACGGCACCGGGCTGCGGGTCGTGCGGGCCGTCCTGCACGAGGCGGTGCTGCGGCTGTGGAGCGATGATGCTTTCGGCATGGCCGGAAACGTGGCCTTTCGCGCGCTGCTGGCGATCTTTCCCTTCCTGATCTTCACAAGTTCGCTGACCGCCTTTGTCGGCGATCGGTCGATGGCCGATGACCTGATCCATTTCCTGATCGCCATCGTCCCCCCTGCCCTGATCGAACCGATCGTGACGGAGGTGGAAAAGGTCATGACCGTGCCGCGCGGCGATCTGCTAAGCGTGGGTATCCTGCTGACCGTCTGGTTCGCCGTGGGCGGGGTCGATGGGGTGCGCGTGGGGTTGAACCGCGCCTATGGGCTGCGCGAGACGCGGTCGGTCTTTACGATCTACGCGGTGCAGGTGGCCATGGTGCTGCTGGCGAGCCTGATCCTCGTGATCGTGGGCTATCTGCTGGTGCTCGCCCCCCGGGCCGGGTCTTGGCTGCATATGCTGATGCCGGGTTTCGATCCGCGTTCGGTTACCGTAGGGCTGGTCCGCTTTCCCGCCTCGGCCACGATCCTGCTGGTGGCCCTCTTCGCGGCCCATGTGATCCTGCCCGCACGGCGGACGCGGTTCAACAACATCTGGCCCGGCGTGGTTGCCACCGCCGCCGCTTGGACCGTGCTGGCGGTGCTGTTTTCATCCTACCTGCGCAGCTTTGGCACCTATGCCAGCTATTACGCGGGCATGGCGGGAATCATCGCGGCGCTCTACTTCATGTATCTCGCGGCACTGGTGCTGATCTTTGGCGGTGAGTTGAACCGCGCCTTGCGCATCCGCAGACTGGCCCGCGCGATGAGCGATCAGCCCTGATCCCCTGCGCAGGGCGTGCCGGCAGCGCCCCAGACCGTCACGTCATGCACCAGCGCATCGAGCGTCCCTTCAGGCACCGATCGCCCCGCGCCGGGGGCGAAGCCCCAGTTCACGAAGGCCGAGTTTTGCAGGTGATCGACCAATGAGGCGATGTCATGCCCATCGTTGGTCTCAGGGTCGCGCAACTGGGTGCAGACCTCGACAGAGGATTTGCCGAACCACGCCAATTCCACCGGCGGCAGCCGCCAGGCATCGTCGATATGCGGTGGGGCATGGGGCACGGTATTCGCAGCGGCAGAGGTGACGTGGCAGGCGTCACAAGGGATGCTCTCGGCCCCGATCCTGCTCTCGCCCGCGCGCACATTCATGCCGTGCACCGCCTCCGGCCCATAGCCCAAGCCCTGCCACATCGGCCGGCCCTCTTCGCCCACATGGCAATTGGTGCAACGCGGATGCGCGGTGACGGTGAAAATCCGATCCCAAGCGGCCAGCCCTTCGGCGCGATCAGGCGCCTCCTGCGCAACGGCGGGGGCGGCCAGCATGAGGGCGGCGCAGGTCGATAGATATCTCATGCGAAATCCACGGATTTGGAGAGGGGAAGTTCACGGATCCGCTGGCCCGTGGCGGCGAAGATTGCATTGGCCAGCGCCGGCGCGGCAGGCGGCACGCCCGGCTCACCGATGCCGCGCAGCTTGCCGCCATTCTCTAGCCCGCGCACCTCGATCTTTGGCGTCTGATACAGGCGCAGCCCTTCGTAGAGGTGATAGTTGTCCTGCTGCGGCACCCCGTCGCGATAGGTCAGTTCGCAGTTCATCGCATGGCCCAAGCCCCAGATCACCGCGCCGGAGAGTTGCGCCTCGAAGTTCATCGGGTCCATCACGCGGCCCACTTCGGCGGCAACGAAAACGCGGTCGATCTTGAGCCCCGCGTCGGTTTGGCTGACCTCGACCACCTCGGCCACCGGCACGCCGAAGGACAGGCAGAACGCCAGCCCCCGGCCCCGCCCCGGCCCAAGGTCTGCGCCCCAGTTCGACATCTCGCCCACGGCCTCCAAGACCCCGCGCGAGGGCGCATGGCTGCACAGCCTGAGCCGTTCCTCCAAAGGGTCGACGCCCGCGGCATGGCACATCTCATCCATGAAGCTTTCGTGCAGGAAGCCGTTGCCCGACGCCCCGACCGAGCGCCATGAGCTCACCGGCACCATCGCGGGCACACGGTGGCCGGTCACGCGGTAATTGGGGATCGCAAAGGGCTGATCCCATGCGCCTGCGACGATGGCGATGTCGGGGCCGAAGACCGGCTGGTTCAGCCGCGCCATCTGCGATTCCGCCGTCGAAGGTGCCGCGATGGCCAGATCATAGGCCGCGATCTGCCCGTCCGAAACCTTGCCCCGCGCCCGCGCCATGGCCAGCGGGCGGGGGAAATCATGGGTGAAATCCTCCTCGCGCGACCAGACCATCTTGATCGGCGTGCCGGGCATCTGCATCGCCACTTCGACGGCGCGCAGGGTATAGTCATCCTCAAGCCGCCGCCCGAAACTGCCGCCCGACATCAGCACATGGATATGCACGTTCTCGGCGTCGATCCCGGTCAGCGCGGCGACATTTGCCTGCATGAAACGCGGGATCTGCGTGCCGGTCCAGATATCGACGCGGGCCTTGTCAAGCTTCACCACGACACTCATCGGCTCCAGCGGGGCATGGGCCAGATAGGGGATGCGGTACTCGGCCTCCAACACCTCCCCATCGGCCAGGGCTGCGCTGACATCACCGTCATCGCGAAACCGGCTGTCCTGCCGGTCATCGGTGAAGGAGGCCGCCACGGCCTCGAACTGATCCGCCGTGTCGCCGATATAGGGCGACGCGCCCCAATCACATTTCACCGCCTGCACGGCTTGAAAGGCCCGCCATGTGTTGTCGGCCACCACGGCGACGCCGCCGGTGATCGGCAAGACCGCCTTCACGCCGCGCATCTTTTCGGCGCGGCCCGCGTCAAAGCCCATGATCGCCCCGCCCTGCGCCGGGTTGGTGCGGGTCGTGGCGTGAAGCATCCCCTCCATCGCCATGTCGATGCCATAGGTCTGGGTGCCGGTGGATTTGGCCATGATATCGGTGCGCATCTGGGCCTTGCCAAGGTGCCGCCACGCGCCGGGATCGCGCAGCGTGAGCTCGGTCACCGGGTCGATCTCCGCCGCGGCGGCGGCGAGGTCTTGATAGGCCAGCCGCATGCCGTCGGGCAGCACCACCGCGCCCGCCTCGGTCTTGAGTTGGCTCCGTTCCAGCCCCGTCTGCGCCACGGCGGCGGCCAGCAGAGTTTCGCGCGCCACGGCCCCGGCCATGCGCAGCCGGTCGTACATATCCGGCACGGTCGAACTGCCGCCGGTCAATTGCAGGCCAAGCAGCTTTCCAGCCACATCCGAGGCGCCGCGCCCGGTCCGCGCCAGCAGCGTTTCCGAGGTCGCGGCGATCGGCATCGCCTCAACCCCGACCACGCCGTTATAATAGACCGGCGAAGGCGGCCCGGGCGTGATCCGGACCGTGTCGAGGTCCACATCCAATTCCTCGGCGATCATATGGGCTTGGATCGAATAGGCCCCCTGCCCCACATCGGCGCGCGGGGTGATCAGGGTGACGCCGCTCGCGTCGATCTTGACGTAGGGCGTGATCGCCGCCGCGCCGGGTGGCAAGCCTTCGAGCAGCGGGTTCTTCAGGTCGCGTTTGTACAGATAGGTGCCAAAGGCCACGCCCCCGGCAATGGCGACGGAGCCGACGATGAAACTGCGGCGGGTGATGGTGCGCAGGCGCGACATGTCAGGCCCCCCGCAGCCGCGCGGCGGCGCTGTGAACGGCGGCACGGATGCGCGGATAGGTGCCGCAGCGGCAGAGGTTCCCGCTCATCGCGGCGTCGATCTGATCGTCGGTCGGCTCGGGGTTCAGCTCCAGGAACGAGGCCGCCTGCATGATCTGCCCCGATTGGCAGTAACCGCATTGCGCGACCTGATGCTCCACCCATGCCGCCTGCACCACATGCAGCGCTTCGGGCGTGCCCAAGCCTTCGATGGTGGTGACATCGCCGTTCACATCCGCCGCCCGCAATTGGCAGGACCGCACGGCCAGCCCATCGACATGCACGGTGCAGGCACCGCATTGCGCGATGCCGCAGCCGTATTTCGGCCCGGTGATGCCCAATTCATCGCGCAAGACCCAGAGCAACGGCATGTCGTCTTCCACATCCACCTCGTGGACCGTGCCGTTAACCGTCAATTCCATCGGTGATCCTTCCGCGCTGGTGCCCCCAATGTAGCCGGTAGCACATATCGCGCAAGACCACGCGCGCGGCGGGTCGCGCAGCGTCACCTTGGCGGGGCGGTCATGGTGGCTTGCGCCGCCGCTTCGCTTATTCGAGGTCTTGCGCCGTCAGCGCGCGGTGAATTTCGCGGCGGACCAGTTTGCGCACATTGCGGGTAATCCGCTCACCCAAGGCGCCCTGAAGCTCGGCGCGAACGATCTCGGTCACCATATCGCGCAGCGCTTCTTCGTCGAGGAACTGATCCTCGCCCGCGTCCTGCGCCGGAGTGGCATAGTCGAATTCAGGCGCGGTGGCGGCAGGATCGGCGACACGCGGGCCGCTGTCGGCGAAACGGCGCACCTGCTCTTCCACCTGCGGTGTCGAAGCCTGCGGGCGGCGGGGGGCGGGCGGCGCGGGGGTCTCGGCCTCTACCGTGGCCGTGTCGGCAGTCGGAGCCTCTGGCGCGTCAAGCTCCGCCTCGTCTTTCCACTCCATCGCCGGAGGTTCGGTGCCGGAATAGTCGTTATCGCCGGGCGCGTCCGGATCCCAATCGTCCGAAATCTTGCCAATGGCCGTTTCAAGCGCCGCCAGCTTGTCGCTGCGGCTGCCCCCCGAGGATTGCGCCACGGTGTCGGAGACGGCGCGGGTACGGGCCTCAGCCGCGGCCTCTGGCGCGGGGGTGCGGTAATCCTCGGCATGCAGATCGCTCGGATCGTCATGCAGCATGTCGTAGTCCAAGGGCGAGACTTTGGCCGGATCAACCGCAGCGGCCTTTGGCCGATCCGCGCCATCGGAGGTGGCAACCCTGAGCGCGGGGGTCAGGACCAAACGGTCGCTCGACGCCACGGGTGCCCTCTCGGCAGGCGGAGTTGCGGGATGGCGGGCCGAGACGAAAGGACGCTCTGCGTCATCGGCGTTGTCGTCGGCCTCTGCCTGCATGGCTTGGGTCAGGCTCAGCGGCGGCGGCGCGGCTTTGCGTGTTTCACCGATGCCTGCGTCGGAAGCAGGGCGCGCCGTGCCGCCCGAAGCGGTGCGCAGCGACAGATGCGGAGTAAAATCCTCAGGCGTGAGGCTGTCCGATGTCGGCCCGTCCAACGCGCCGCCCTGCGTGCTCTTGAACGCGGCGCCCTCGCCCTGTGGCTGGCGCACCACAGGCGTAGCCCCGGCGTCATGCGCGGCGCCCGTGGCCTCCGGCTTGGAAACCGGCGTCGGGTTGGACGTTTGCAGGGGACGCTTGTCTTCGGACACCAATCGGCGAATCGACGACAGGACGTCTTCCACCTCCGCGTTTTTGACGGGTTCGGACATATTTCTCTACCACTCTTGCCTCGCGGATAGCTTAACCGCGTGGAAGGATTCTCACAATGGGGCGGTGCAAAATGCCGAACGACCGTGCAAACGTCAGTCTTTTTGCAGCGCGCGCAGCACCCGATCCAGTGCTTGGCCCTCTTTCGAGTATTTAGCAGGGGCGTCCTTAACAAGGTTGTAATAGGCCCCCGCGTCATAGATCTGCACCGGCAGCTTCAAATCCTGCGCAGTCAGACGGCCCGTGGCCGCAAGCACGGAATAGGCCGCCACATAAAGGTTGGCGCGGGCCGACACGCGGGTCGATTCCGCATCCAGCAGCGATTGCTCTGCGTCCAGCACGTCCAAGGTGGTGCGCGCGCCGAGGGTGGCTTCCTCGCGGACGCCCCGGAAGGCGATACGCGCGGCCCGAATTTGCCGGTCGGAGGCCTCCAACTGCGCCCGTGCCGAGGCCAGCGCAGCATAGGCGTTGCCCACCTCCTGCTCGACGTCTCGGCGCACCACATGTAGGTTGGCGCGCTGCGCGTCCCGCTGCGCCATTGCGCTGCGCACGGCCGAAGACAGCGCCCCGCCCTGATAGATGGTCTGACCGACCTCGACCCCAACGCTGCCGCTGCGGGTATAGGCCTCGCTGTCGAAGGTCTCGTTCAGGCCATATTGGCCGTTCAGCGTGATCCGCGGGCCCATGGCCGCCTCATTGGCTTCGACGTTGAGATCGGCCGCCGCCACCTGATGCTGTGCTGCGATAATCGACGGGTGAGTGCGCACGGCCAACGCCTTGGCCGAGGCCAGACTGCCGCCGACATTCGGCAGGCTCGGCGGTTGGCTGAGGTTGCCCGGCGCATGCCCCACGGCGTTGCGATATTCCTCGACCGCGCGCAGCAGCGCGCCTTCGGCACCAGCCAGCCCGCTGCGGGCATTGGCAAGCTGCGCTTCGGCCAAGGCCACATCGGTGCGGGTGACTTCGCCCACGTCGAAACGATCCCGCGCGGCGCGCAGCTCTTGGGTCAGCAGACGCAGGTTGTTGTTGCGCAGCTCAACCGTTTCCGAGGCTTCGATCACGCCCATATAGGCCGCAACCGCGCGCAGCAGCACCTGTTGCTCTAGGTTGACCAAGGTCTGACGGGTGGCCAGCACGGCCTCTTTCGCCGCCTCCACGCGATAGGCGCTCGCGCCGAAATCATAGAGCAAAAGCTCCCCAATCAGGCTGATCGACGCCTTCAGGCTTTCCGTCGACTGGGCTGGCAAAAGCGAAGAGCTGCGCGTGGTGCCAAAGCTTTGCGTCAGCCCCGCAGCCCACCGCAGCACCGGCTTCAACGCCGATTTCGCCGCAGCCACATCCTCATCCGCGGCCCGCAAAAGCGCGCGGTTCTGCTCCAGCAGGCCAGAATGCTCATAGGCCCCCACCAGCGCGTCGGCCAATGTTTCGGCGGCAGCCACACGCGGCAGGGCGGCCCCGCCGGCGAGGACGAGGCTCACCGGCACGGCGATGGCATAACGTTTGAGGGATTTCGTGAAACTGTTCGCGCTCATGGCTCAATGCCCCTGAATGGCTTTTATAGACCTTTAGACCGGCCCGTGGGCCGATCGGGGCGGGTGCCCCTCCCCTGAAAGCGAAGTGGCGCGCGGTAGAACCGGCGCGCCATCCTATCGCTTACAGCTGGAATTCTGCCTGACGCTCAAAGCCACGCAGCACCGGCGCACCGGCGTTGAATTCGGGCCGCCAGGATACGTGACCGCCGCGCTTATAGCCCACGCGCACCTCACCCAGCCCCCGATCCATAAAGAGACAAGCGATCCGCCCGCCCTCTTTCACCTGTTCCACCAGCGCCTCGGGCACTTCGCCTACTGCACCTTGGATGATGACCACGTCATAGGGCCCATGCTGCGGCGCGCCTTCGGTCAGCGGGGCGACATGGACGATCACATTGTCCGCGCCCGCCTGCGCCAGCGCCTCTTGCGCCTCGGCGGCCATGGCTTCGTCTTCCTCAACGGCGACGACTGCCTCGGCCATATGCGCGATCACGGCGCTGGAATAGCCCATGGCGCAACCGATATCGAGCACGAGTTCTTTGTTGGTGATGTCGAGGTGATCGAGCATCTTGGCCAATGTCCGCGGGTCGAGCAGCACCCGATCCTGCCCCAGATCGAGGTTTTCCCCCAAATAGGCAGCCTCGCGCTGTGCCGCCGGCACGAAGTCTTCGCGCTGCACGGTCAGCATCGCGTCGATGATTGGAAACTTGGTCACATCCGAAGGACGAACCTGCGTATCTACCATGGTTACGCGGCGGGCGGCGAAATCACTCATCAGCTAAACTCGTTCGTTCAGGGTGTCTGAAGAGTGATGTGCCACATTGCCGGGCCAGCGGCAACGCCCTGACCGCATTTTCGCGCGCATATGGGACTTGCGGCCCCCTTCGCGATCCGTTAGCAGTGCGCCAACCACCGGTCGGCGAGTTGGCGGAGTGGTTACGCAGCGGATTGCAAATCCGTGTACACCGGTTCGATTCCGGTACTCGCCTCCATTAAAAATCAATGCCTTAGATCAGTGCTTTGTTTTTGCGCGATACGCGTCTAAACAATTGTCTAAACATTCTGTTTTTGTTCTGTTCTGACAGCACATTGGAACAGAAGCCTCCTCCCAGCGTTAAGCTAACGGCAAAGGTTGCAGCGAAACGCTGTTCTTGGGCCAACATTTCCAGCCCCAGACGAGGGCCACAAACAGCGCATTTTAGAGCTTTCGGAGATACCCATGCCGCCAAGAACTTACCCATTTTTGGTCGCCATTTTTGCCCTCGCCGGCTGCGAAACCACTGAGCAGCGGTTCGCGCGGCTTCTACCCGCAGCCGAAGCGCGATGTGGAAGCTTCGGCCACAAGACAGGCTCAGCTGCCTATGCGACGTGTCTACAAAGCGAAGTTTCACGGCTCGAAGATAAGGAAGATCAAGCGGCAGCGGCGATTGCAGCCAGCATCGAGGCTGCAACACCAACATCCACTACCTGCTACACCTCCGGTTATGGATACACTTCCACGACGACCTGCTATTAGCCAGGTTCCGTCACACCTTTTCGCGCGGCTCAATCAGAACGCGTAGATTTCCTTAACCTCTGAGCTTCCACAGCCCTGATACGCTGGCGGACCTTTTTCGTATAGTGCAGAACCATTGCAGGACTCTGGCCCGTTACGGCAGCAACCAGATCATCACTACAGCCAGCCTCGACCAACTCACAGGCCGCGTTGTAGCGCCAGCTATGGATGTCATAGTCGAGCGCACCGATCCGGTCCCTAACCTTCCTGACCGCAGCAGAGGCACCCCGGTATGACCAACGGTTGGTCCCACGCTCATTTGTAAGGATGAAGATTGAGTGTCGACTTGCCGCATCGAGAGCGGCTTGCAGCTCGTCGAGAATTGGAACCCATAGTTCTTTCTTCGTCTTACTCTGCCGTACGAAGAATGCACCATCCTGAATGTCGGACCACCGCATATCCAAGACGTCGCCGATCCGCTGACCCGTACCGACGCACAGCTCCATTACAAGGCGCTCCCGTGTCCCAATGGGACAATCGTTACGATAGGCCTCCAAAAGCTCCTGAGGCCATGGTTCACGCTCTTGCTTGACGGTCTTGAGTTCAGGAACACCGCGCGCCGGATTGTTGTCACGCCAGCCAAGGTCCACACAGTGCTCCATGAGCACCCTGAGGACACGGAGCGAGTAGTTCGCGAAATACGCCTTCTCGGCGTTTGCATCGCGCAGGCGGATCACATCCTTGCGCTGCATCTTTGCCGGGTTCCGGTCTCCCATAATAGTGGCGAAGAAAACGAGGTGCTTGTCGTAGTCAAGCGCCGTGCGGGTCTTCAAATTCGCGTATCGGGGCGACTTGTGATAGCTCTTGATGAGCGCATGAAAAGTTCGAGACGTGACGACGCGCGGCTTTTCCTTTTGACTGAGTATGTCCGCGTATTCCTTCCAGAATGCAGGCGTCCCGAACTCATTTTCAAACTTCTGGGACGACCATCCACGCCGCTGGAAATACAGTCCGTTGCGCTGCTTGTAGACGTGCTTCGGCAGCTCACGTTTGGTCATGGCGCATATCTATCCCCGCGTACTCGTCATCGTCACGCTCTTTGGATAGCACAAGTTCAATCCTTTTGCCTTCAACTGTGACACGGCTCACCGCTTTGCCTGCATTTTCGAACGCCCTGAGAAGGGAGAGTGCACGTTGCTCGACACTAGAGGTGGACATTATATCCACCTTGAGAGGGATACTAGTGGTAGCCCCTCGAAGCCGTCTGGTGAAGTATTGCAGGAGGGAGATATGCGCCGCAGACGCGGCTTAGCTTCGCCGCCCGTTTGACGGTTCGGCTTCGCGACTGCTCGATAGGTTTCTGCCGAAATGAACCTGTTCAATAACTTGCAGAATAGATCACTCAGATATGCCCGAATGCCAAGAAACTTAGATATAGCGTCCATCGCTGACGTCTTTCCTAGTTCGGGTTCGCGCGTCCGATCAGACGAATGGGAAAGGACCCATGCAAACCGCTCTCAGAGACAGCTAGGACAGAGTTTTTGGTATGCCGCAATCCGGGCAAGACTGCGCGGACCACTAGGTGCATATACGGGCCTGTAACAAATCGTGATCTGAACAGGTCTACTTCCGGCACCTACTTTTACAAGCAGCAGCTCGAGGTGGGACCACTAGATGCAGTATTGTATCGAGGGGTATACGCATGAGCGCGTGTTACTGATGTGATTCAGAACACGCGCTGTGTCAAGTCTTGCACCAATAGCTTCAGGAGCGCACACATGCCAAATCGAACAAGGTTCGGCAAGCAACCTGGTCGCAAGTAGTCGCAAGCGCCCAGTTCAGACCAAGACTGGAACAAGAGCCGGATGCTCCATCTCGAACTAGAAAGGTTAGAAGTGAACATCCCCAGTCGAGCGTCTTGATAGCCACCTCCCCTGACCGAGGAAAAGCACAAACTACTTCCTTCTTTTAATTCACCAATATCTAATAATTAATATCATAGGTAATCTGCGCGACACCAGTGACAATCAGAACAACAACCATGTAGGATGTAACAAATAGATGCTCCCCGGAGCCTTAGTCCAAGGATACCTTCACAGTGGCGAATAAAAGATTGTGGCTCAAACACGTCTTCATTGACCGTTTGCACGGAGAACTGACGATCAGTGCTGAATTTAACAAAGGTATAAATGTAATTTACGGCGACAATGGGGTAGGAAAGACGACACTACTACACATTCTATCAAACATCGCCAATTTCGATTTCAGTAGATTTAGGCATATTTCGTTCGAAGAAGCATCCCTTACGATGAATGATGGAACTACTATTTCCGTCGTAATGAAAAAGAAATCTGAGGTACCGACTGTATCAATAAACGGCGAAGAGCTTTCTGTTTCTGAAAGTATGCCGGAAGGTTCGGAAGCCGAACGGGCACTGTTTCATAAGTATTTCGGCAAACGCCCCGTTTATGTCCCCGCGTTCAGGAACGTACTTCAGAAAATGGATGATCGACAGAGAAACCCTTGGGATACCCTGAACGTTACCCGCGGGCTTCTTAATATGGGAAAAGACATACTGGGCGATGAAAGCAAACAGGTTCAGGCAAAAACCGAACAGTGCCGAGATTGGTTTGGAAAATTTGTGCCTATAATCCGGTATCCCAGCGTTGAGGAAGCCGAGGCCGAACTCGAAAGCTACTGGGTACGGGCAGATAGTGCTGCGAGAAGAGAGCAGGCAAGGATAGTAAGTGAGGCGACAAACCAAATCCTCGCAGATCTCTTAGGCCAGACGCCAAATGAGCTTAAGGAAATTATAGATAGCCTTTTGGATGATCTCCCAGAAACTGGAATAGGAGTAGGCGAAATACGCGAGGACTTTGCCCAAGCGATTGCGAGGGCCGGCCACGCGAATAAATCAAAAGAAAACAACCCAACAGAGATGGCGGTGCTTTATGTGAGCGCGCTCATTGAGGCGCGCAGCAGCAGGAATTCTCTTTTCAAGAAGATCGACAGGTTCACCCAGTCTATGAATAGGTTTCTCGGCCCAGACCGTGATTTCGTTATTGGAGGGAAGTATTCAAACAAACCGAAACCGAAAATTGCATTCAGGAACAGTGCGAAGCGGGACTACTATATATCGGGCCTCTCCTCGGGGGAACGGCAGTTACTTACGCTTCTCTTTGCAGCATGGCAAGGCCCTGACGAGTCCAAGCTAATGCTCATTGACGAACCAGAAATATCTCTACACATCGATTGGCAGCGGCGCATCCTAGAAGAAATGCATAAACAAAGTGAGCAGCAAATAATTGCATGCACACATTCACCTGAAGTAGCTGCCGATCTGGATAGCGGTTACCAAGTATTTGATCGCTTCTCCTTTGAAGGACGTCCCCGGACAGATTGAGAGTATGCAAAAACCTTCATTTAACGGATACTTAATTTCTGTTGATATTAGAAAAACTAAAACGCTTCTAGTCGAAGGAAGCTCTGACAAGCGCATTATTCATCGGCTCGCAGCCAATGAGACCGAATGTTCACCCGACGACTATGTGATTGATACCGCTGAGTATATTCGACTCCCCCCGGAAGTCGACTGGGACGATATCGGCAACAAGGCCAAGGTCTTAAAAGCTTATTCCCAGCTGAAGCGGAACGCGAAATTTGCGATATTGGTTGACCGCGAGTGGGAAGGGCTTCGGAGTAGTGAGGGCACCTGGACTAGGTTCAAGGCCCCAGCGACGTGCGGGAATAAGTTTATTACCTCTGGTCATTCTATCGAGAACTATTCGTTTGAACCCGACTATTTCACCGAAGCGATAATAGCGAAGTGTTATGAATTCTTCGTAATAGGTCAGGCAGATCAGATACATTCGAACTTCAGAAGCTGTCTCATAATGGCTTTAGCAATATCTGAGGTCTTCTCAGAAGCTCAAATACTCAAAAGGTCTCTAGGCCTTTTTAGACCTTCCGACTTTTCATGGGACGCTCCCGACGAGCTTGCTTTAAATGACCGCAACGGACTGATGACAAGAATGACTGAACGCGAGATTGATGGGGTGCGTGAGAAGTTAGATCGAATTACAGAGTTGTACCAAAAAATGATCGGAGACTTCGAATTCGGTCCGATCAAATTCTATTTGCACGGCCACTTAGGAGAGGAAATCGTTAGGGCCACAATCGCTTCTAAGCTGATTTCCATGGGTGTACCTGAAACATCAGCAGACAGGTTCTTTACTGAAGGAAAGGAAGCATGGGAAGAACGGATGCGGGAATACTATTCACAGCTTGAAATACTGCCGCCATCATTGGAAAAGGTGTTGAACTTTCTTAAAAAATAGTCACTCTCAATTTCCCTGATACTGAGCTTCTTAGTACGGAATCTCAGCCCGAACAATCAATATCTTCAGTACGTCAGAGGTGGCGACTAATGGGCTACACGAAATTCTTGCTTCAGGCAGGGATATTAGAACTGTTATCCAAACGCTCTGAAATTAAAGCAAGAGCCGCTCCTAATGCAGCAGCTTTCTCAACGGTAACGCAAACAACCTGCGATGGGACAACTTGTTCTGCGGGAACCTTTTCCGGAAAGCGAAGGCTTGCAGTTCAAAACCACTTTTCAAGTATACCCTTCCTACGCACCGAGAAATGAGCTCCCGAATTAGCGTATATTGATGTCTAAACATTCCCGGTATGTTCTTCGCCATAGCGGAACAAATCTAAACAATAAATCATCATTTTTCAATCACATACCAAGTCTTGCAAATCCGTGTACACCGGTTCGATTCCGGTACTCGCCTCCATCCCCCCCGATATGAGCTAGTTTCACCCCGCCCGCGGTTGCGCGGATCGGCGCGAAACTGCCACTCGCAGCAAAACGAATTTACCGCCCGCATAGCGCTCTTCGGGGTCATGCACCGTGTTCCGGACCGAATTCTCGATATAGGCGTTGCGGATCATCGGCGGGTCGTTCTCAAAGTCGAAAGACCCATAGGCGACGCTGCCGTGGTGGATCATGTAGCCCGGCTTGTGCCCTAGCGGGCCTTTGCACAGCACTTCAATGGGGTGGATTTCGCGGACATACGGCTCAGTGCTTTCACGATCCCATACCCCCCCTCAGAAACCGATGTGTTGGCGCCCTTCGGCAAAACGCTCGCCCATCCATTTGCATGCATCAAGCGCGCTGCGGCCTTGGGGATGGGGGACATCTCGGGCGCGCAGGTCCGCCCGGGCCAATGGGGCGCCCTTAGCGCAAACGCACCGCAGAGCCGCTACAACAGATGTTTGAACACGCCGAAAAGCTCGCTCTGCGATGAGATGACAAGCTTGCGGTAAAGGTTCCGGCGATGCACCTTACAGGTCTCTGTCGCGATATTGAGAAGCTTGGCGGCGGATGCGTTGGAATGGCCCTGAAGCACCAGCCCCGCGATCTGCGCCTCGCGCAGGGTCAGGCCGATGTTCAACCGATCCCCAGCATGAAGCCGGATGGCATCGGCAAGCGGGGGGCGGGTTGCCTGTTGGCCAACAGGGGTCGGTGCCACAGTCCGGCAATGCTGCACCAAAAGCTCAAGCAACAAGGGCGCAAAGGCCTCCAGATGCCGAAGCTCGTTTCGGCGGAACGGCCCCTGACCATCCCGCCTGCTTATCGACAGATGCGCCACCCCACCGTCCCCCAGCGGGGCAAGCAGGCCGATCTCATCGCAAAGCCCGGTGCCGCGATAATAGTGCAGATAATACTCGCTGGAAAAGAACCGGTCCGGCGCGATGTCGGCCAGACGAAACAGCCCGCCCCCCTTGGGCAGGCTACGGTGCAGATAAAAGGGATCGAAGCCGTAGCTGCTCTCCATATAGTCTTCGAGCGGTCGCCCGATCAGTTTTCCGGGCTCGATCCAATAGTCCAGCAACAAGGGCGGCTGATCGGCATCGAAGCGCAGTATCAAGAAGGTGCCGAATGTGATGCGGCTGCTGAAAAAGCTTTTGAAAGCCTCGAAAAAATCCGGGGTGCCGACCGCACGAAGCGCATCGCGCAATTGCTCAATCGCTATATTTATCAGCCTTTCGCCCAAAGATACTCCAAAATCTGATCAAAATTCCAAGAACACTACCCCCAAGGGGGTATATTCAGCAATTACTATTGGCGCAATCATACGAGCCAAGCTTTGCTCAAAAACAAGAAACAAGATGGGCTATCAGGGGGAAAGATGACCAAGGCAATTACCGCACAGGCGCTGCGCAAAGTATACCCCGGCAACCCGCCGGTCGAAGCGCTTGCAAGTATCGATCTGGAAATTCAGGACAATGAGTTCTTTACGCTGCTCGGCCCTTCGGGCTGTGGCAAGACGACCCTGCTGCGCCTGATCGCGGGGTTCGAACACCCCACCTCGGGCCGCCTCGACATGTTTGGCGAAAGCCTGCTTGCCTCGCCCCCTTACAAACGGCCCATCAATACCGTCTTTCAGAACTACGCGCTGTTTCCCCATATGACCGTGGCTGAGAATATCGGCTTTGGCTTGCAGATGCTGGGCACGCCCAAATCGGCGATCAAATCCACCGTCGATGAGATGATGGAACTGGTGCAAATGACCCAGATGGCGGATCGTCAGACCAGCCAGATCTCCGGTGGGCAACAGCAGCGCGTCGCCCTCGCCCGCGCCTTGGCACCACGGCCCAAGATCCTGTTGCTGGATGAACCGCTGAGCGCCTTGGACTTCAAGCTCCGCAAGAAAATGCAATTGGAGTTGAAGCGGCTACAGACCGAGACGGGGATCACCTTCATCTTCGTGACCCACGACCAAGAGGAGGCGCTGACAATGTCGGACCGCATTGCGGTCATGTCCAACGGCGCCGTGCGTCAGGTCGGGCGCCCCCGCGAAATCTACGACCGCCCCGCGGACCGTTTCGTGGCGGATTTCATCGGGGATACCAATTTTCTGCCTGCCGAGATCACTGGCCGGGAAGGTGAGACCGCGCAGCTGCGTTTGCCCTCAGGGAAGATGATCGCGGCCCACGCGAATGAAGCGGCCACAGGTCGGGTGACCCTCGCCCTGCGGCCCGAACATGCGGAACTGACCCCAGAGGCTGACGGTCTTCTGGCCGGGCGCCTGCGCGAGGTGGTCTACTTCGGCACCGATACGCATTTTCACGTCGACCTCGATGACGGCAGCGAATTCGTATTGCGCCAACAAAACGGCCCCGAGGTCGCGCATTCCTATGTGACCGGCGATCGGGTTGGCGTCTCCTTCCCCGCCGGGGCCGCTCAGGTTCTGAGGGACTGACCCATGGCAGAGCTTTCCAACACCGTCGCAAAACGCGCTGCCCGCAACCGGTGGCTGCTGCTGACGCCCGCGCTGATCATCCTGATCTTCGCCGCCAGCGGCCCCCTGCTGATCACGCTGTTCTATTCCTTCCTCACGCCCGGCGACTATGGCGGGGTGGTTTGGGATTTCTCCACCGATGCGTGGTTCGGCGTGCTGATGCAGCGCGATATCTTCGACGACACTTTGGGCTGGTCGGATGCCCATCTCAGCATCTTCTGGCGGTCGCTCAAACTGTCGATCCTGACAACGCTCGCCTGTTTGTTCTTTGGCTTCCCCACCGCCTATTTCATCGCCACGCGGCCAAAAAAGCAGCGCGAATTCTGGATGTTGCTGATCATCATCCCCTTTTGGACGAACCTGCTGATCCGCACCTTCGCCATTCTGGAATTGATCCGAAACGAGGGCACGGTAAATTCGATCCTCATCGCGCTTGGCATCATTGATGAACCGATCCAAATGCTTTTCACCGAGTTTTCGATCATTCTGGGCATGGTGTACGTCTACCTGCCGCTCATGGTCCTGCCGATCTATGCCTCGCTTGAGCGGTTGGATTTCCGGCTCGTCGAAGCAGGCTACGACCTCTATGCGACGCGCTTTCACGTGCTGCGCCGGGTCATCCTGCCGCTGGTGAAGCCGGGGGTGATCGCGGGGTCTATCCTCGTGTTGGTGCCGTCGCTGGGAGCCTATGTGACGCCGCGCGTCATGGGCGGGGGCAATCAATTGATGATCGGCAATCTGATCGAATTGCAATTCGGACAGGGGCGCAACTGGCCCTTGGGGGCGGCGCTGTCGATCACCTTGCTCGCCATCGTGATGGTGGCTCTGCTGGCCTATGTCCGCGCGGCGGGGAATGAGGAGGTGAAACATGGCTAATCGCGGCTTCGACATTCGCAAGCTTACGGGCTTTTCCACCATCGCGATGGCATGTTTCTTCATGCTCTATATGCCGATCATCCTGCTGGTGGTCTATTCCTTCAACGCGGGCACCTCGGTCGCGATCTGGGAGGGGTTTTCTTGGCGGTGGTACGTCTCGGCTTGGGACAATGAGATGGTGCAGGAGGCCACGGTGCGCAGCCTCGTGATCGCCGTCTCCGCCGCGGCCATCTCGACCAGTGTGGCGGTGCTCGCCGCCCTCGGCACCACCCGCACGGGCAAGTTTCGGGGCCAGACCGCTGTTTTCGCGCTAATCCATCAGCCGCTCATGGTGCCCGAGATCGTGACCGCCGTGGCGCTGCTAATCTTCTTTGCCTCGATCAAGGTCGTCACGGGCTATACTGGCCTGATGTATCTGATCATTGCGCATTCGGCCTTTTGCATTCCCTTTGCCTATCTTCCGATCCGCGCACGGCTGCAAGGCATGGACCTGACCCTCGAACAGGCGGGGGCGGACCTCTATGGCACGCCGTTTCAGGTCTTCCGCCATGTGACCCTGCCCCAGCTCTGGCCGGGGATCCTTGCCGGGGCGATGCTGGCCTTTGTGATCAGCCTTGATGACGTGGTCATAACCGAATTCGTGAAATCCGCCGGGCAGGATACCCTGCCAACCTATATGCTGGGCCAATTACGGCGGGTGGTGACACCTGAGATCAACGCAATATCGACCGTATTGCTCTTTATCTCCGTGACGATGGTGATCGCCTATACCCTGCTCAGCAAAGTCAAAAAATAATCAACCAACGGGAGCTTAAAATGAAAAAGACACTGACGGCGCTTACCCTCATCCTCGCCGGGCCAGCCATGGCCGAGGGCGAGCTGAACATCTACAACTGGGGCAATTACACCAGCCCCGAGATGATCGAGAAGTTCGAGAAAGAGACCGGCATCAAGGTCACAATCACCGACTACGACAGCAACGATACGGCGCTGGCCAAGATCAAAGCGGGCGGTCACGGCTTTGATATCGTCGTGCCCTCGGGCACCTATGTGCCAATCTTCGTGGGCGAAGGGCTTTTGATGGAAAGCAAGCCCAACGAGATGGAGAACTTCAAGAATATGGACCCGCAATGGGTCGATGTGGAATTCGATCCGGGCCGCAATTACACCGTGCCGTGGCAATGGGGGACCGTCGGCGTGACGGTGAACACCGCGGTCTATGACGGCGACATCAACACCGCCGCCGTGATCTTTGACCCGCCAGAAGAGTTGAAGGGCAAGATCAACGTGGTGCCCGAGATGAATGACGTGATGGGCATGGCGATCCACTTTGCGGGCGGGGAGCAGTGCACCGCCGACAAGGAAATGCTGAAGAAAGTCCGCGACATCCTGCGCGAGGCCAAGCCCAATTGGCTGTCGATGGACTATGGCAATATCGAGAAATACGCCAAGGGTGACCTCGCCGCCGGGGTGAACTGGAACGGCGCCTCCTTCCGTGCGCGCAACCAGAACCCGGACATCGCCTTCGGCTACCCGCAAGAGGGCTATCCGGTCTGGATGGACAATGCCGCAATCCTGTCCGACGCTCAGAATGTGGAAGAGGCCAAGACCTTCCTCAACTTCATCATGGACCCGGAAAATGCTGCAATGCTGTCCGAGTTCGCCCGCTATGCCAATGGCATCAAGGGCTCCGAGGCGTTCATGCCAGAAGACATGAAGTCTGCCCCGGAAGTGGTGGTGCCAGAAGACCTGAAGGGGGCCGCCTATGTCGCCAAGGTCTGCCCGCCCGAGGCGCAAAAGCTCTACACCGCGATCTGGACCGACCTTCAGAAGTAACGCCAACCCCGGCTCGATACACACATTGCGCCCCGGCCCTTGGTCGGGGCGCGCATCGCAATAAGGACTTCAAGCCCATGTCGGCAGATATCGTCATCCATAACGGCGCGTTGGTCACCTTCGATCCGGACCAGCCTCATGCCAGCGCTCTGGCCATCACCGGCAACAAGATTGCGGCGGTCGGATCCGACGCTCAGATCATGGCGCTGATCGGCCCAACGACCAAGGTGATCGACGCGCAGGGCGGCACGGTGCTGCCCGGGTTCATCGACAGCCATGTGCATCTTTTTGGCGGATCGGTCGAACTGGAATATCTCAGCCTCTACGGCATCACCGGGCTGGAGGACATGCGCCAAGCCATCCTGCCCTATGCCGAGGCCAACCCCGAGGATAAGATGCTGTTCTGCGTCATGGCGGATTACGGCATTCTGGGCACCGGCAAGACCCTCACCCGCCATGACCTTGACGCCATCCTGTCCGACCGCCCGCTGGCGATGTTCGCCCCGGACCATCACACCGTCTGGGCCAATACCGCAGCATTGAAGGCGGCAGGGCTGCTGCAAGGTGGCACGGTCGATGCGGGCTCCGAGATCGTGATGGGGGATGACGGGCTTGCCAGCGGCGAATTGCTTGAGCCCGGCGCCTATAGTCCGATCCTGTCGCTCACCCGATATGGCGGCCGCGATATGCTGGGCCTCACCGCCGGGCGCGACCCCGAGCCGCCCGCCACACCGGCAGAACGTGAGATGGATAAGGATGTCATCGCACGCGGGCTGGCCCATTGCGCGGCGCAGGGCATCACCGGTCTGCATCTGATGGACGGCAACCGCTATCAACTCGAACTCCTGTCCGAGTTGGAGGCCGAGGGCCGCCTGCTCTGCCGCTGTCTTGTCCCCTTTCACCTCAAAGGCACGGACCCCGTTGCGCGGCTGGCCCGCGAAGCCCCTGCCCTGCGCGCCGATTTTCAAGGCGATAAGGTCCGCTGTAGCCACGTCAAAATGTTCATCGACGGGGTGATCGAAAGCGGCACCGCGCTGATGCTTCAGCCCTATCCGGGCGAAATGGGCAAAGACGGCAATTGCGGCGATGAGGTTTTCACCCAAGAGCATTTCGTCGCGGCCTGTGTCGAAGCGGATCGGCTGGGGTTTCAGATCGCTGTCCATGCCATCGGCGATGCCGCCGTGCGCCGCACCATCGACGCTTTCGAGGCCGCCCAAAAGGCAAATGGCACACGCGACAGCCGCCACCGGATCGAGCATATCGAAGTGATCCATCCCGACGACATTCCCCGGCTTGCCGCCTTGGGCATCGTGGCCTCCCTCCAACCCGGGCACGCCCCCCGCGGCCATATCTTTCCGCCTACCGGCGTGGGCAACTACATCCACCCCCAGCAGATCAAAGGCGCCTATGCATGGCAAACCCTTCGGGAGACGGGGGCCAAGGTCATTTTCTCAACCGACTGGCCCGTGATCCCGGTCGATGTGATGGCCACGATCAAAGCCGCCATTGCGCCGCTGGACCTTGGCAAGGCGTGGCCGGATCAAACGCAGAGCCTGCAAGACACCCTCGCCAGCTATACCCGCGACAATGCCTGGGCAGAGTTCGCGGAAGGCAGCCGCGGGCGGCTGGCAGAGGGCATGGACGCTGACATCGCGGTGCTAACCCACGACCTGACCCAATGCCCTGCAGAGGCGGTCACCGATGTGAAGGCGATTGCGGCGATCATGGACGGTCAGATCACGTTTCAGCGGGGCGTCGCAGGCTGATGTTTTAGGCACTCGAGCGCAGACATGGCGGCGCTGGCGCGGCCATGTCTCACACCTCGCCGCTTTTCCCCGCCGCCGCCAAAACCGCGCGCAACTCATCCTCATTGCGGTAGCCGATCAGAATACCCGCCGTCGCCTCCCCCATCGTGGCATCGCTTGCCGCGATCTTGGCGTCGGAGATGGTGGTCCGTTGAGCGGTGCGGCGCGTCCAGCGGAACAGCAGTTGCTCGAGCCGGGCGCGCTCAGGCGCACGGGCGGGGTCGGCCCCCAGATCGACCAACTCATCGGGGTCGCTTTCAAGGTCGAAAAGCATCGGGCGAAACCCTTCGGCAAAGACATATTTCCACCGCCCGTCGAAGAGCATCGTCAACTTGGCGTCCCTCACCTCGACCCCCAAGCGTTTGCGCACGTCGCGCTGCGCGTAGTCGTATTCCGAGACCACGAAATCGCGCAGCCGCTCGGCCTTGCCATGCAGCAGCGGCAAGAGGGATCGGCCTTCGATGATATGCGGCACGGCAGCGCCGCCGAAATAGTCGAGGATGGTGGGCACCACGTCGATCGCCTCCACCAGTGCTGTGGGTTTTGCCCCGCGCGTCGCATCGGCCTCGGGGCGGGGGTCGACAACGATCATCGGGATGCGGGCGGAGGGGTCGTGAAAAAGCTCTTTTTCGCCCATCCAGTGATCGCCAAGGTAATCGCCGTGATCCGAGGTGAAGACGATCATCGTGTCATCCGCGACCCCCTCTTCGGTCAGGAAAGCCATCAGCCGGCCGATCTGGTCGTCGAGCTGTTTGATCAACCCCATGTAGGCGGTCAGAACCCGGCCTCGGGTCGCGTCATCGGCAAAGGCTTTTGAGACGCGCTCTTGCATGAATGCGCCATAGACGGGATGCGGATCGCGCTTTTCCGCCGCGCTGCGCACCGGGTCAAGATGGCTCTCAGACCCATAAAGATCATGGTAGGGCGCGGGAACGATATAGGGCCAATGCGGCTTGATATAGCTCAGATGCAGGCACCAGGGCTGATCCCCGGCCTCGCGGATGAAATCCATCGCGCGGCCCGTGATATAGGGCGTCTCGCTCTCCTCATCCGCCGCGCGGGCCGGTTTGTCGGCATGGTCCAAAAACCAGCCGCTCAGGATATTGCCCTCTGCGTCCTCGGCGCTGTTGGCGACGGAATGCCAAGGGTTCTCATCCTGCCACCCGCGGTCCTTCATATGCGCGTCATAGGCGGGGTTGCGGGCGTAGGGTCCGCCGTCAGGGTGCAGCCCGTCGTCCCGCTCATAGGGCTCGAACCCGCATTCCGAGATCAGCACGCCAATCTCGCTGTCGGGCGCTAGGCCAAGACGGCGCAGCCCTTCGATATCGGCGGCCATATGGGTCTTGCCGCAGAGCGCCGTGCGCACGCCCAAGGGGCGCAGATGGTCGCCCAGCGTCATCTCCCCCACCTTCAGCGGGATGCCATTCCAAGTCGACCCATGCGAGCTGACATAGCGGCCCGTGTAGAAGGACATGCGCGAGGGGCCGCAGATCGGAGATTGCACATAGGCGCGGTCGAAAAGCACGCCGCGCGCGGCCAGCGCATCGATATGCGGCGTGTGCAGATGCGGATGGCCGGTGCAGGAGAGGTAATCCCAGCGAAGTTGGTCGCACATGATGAAAAGAACGTTCTTGGGCATGGGCCGCCTTCCCTGTGATGGTCCTTCACGCGCCCTGCCCGCGAAGGGTTTCGTCCTGCCGGGACTTGATTTTGGCCCGCCTGACAATGCTTTGCAGGTTCCGGCCCAAATTTAACCAAATTTTTAGCATTCACGGCCCAACCTTCACCAGGACGATGGGAAAGGCAACTGAGGCCGCGCCAAGCGAGGATGCCAGAATGGACAGCACGCAAAGGATACTTGTCACCGGCACGGGCGGTTTCATCGGCTTCCACCTTGCCCGGCTGCTGCTGGCCGAAGGCGCGCGGGTGCAGGGCTATGACGGGATGACCGATTACTACGATGTCGCCCTGAAACAACGCCGCCACGCGATGCTGCTGCAGCATGAACATTTCACTACCAAAGAAGCCCTGTTGGAAGACCGCGAGACCTTCGACGCGCTGGTCGATGACTTTGCCCCCGACATGATCGTGCACCTTGCCGCTCAGGCGGGTGTGCGTCATAGCATCGACCACCCCCGCGCCTTTCTGGAGGCGAATATCACCGGCACCTTCAACGTGATGGAGGCCGCGCGTCGGTTGGAGGTGAAACACCTCCTTATGGCCTCCTCCTCGTCGATCTACGGGGCCAATACCGATATGCCTTTCGCCGAGACCGGGGCCACCGACCGGCCCCTGTCGATCTACGCCGCCACGAAAAAGGCGAATGAGGGGATGGCCCATGCCTATGCCCACCTTTGGGGTCTGCCGACCACGATGTTTCGGTTTTTCACCGTCTACGGGCCTTGGGGGCGGCCCGACCTCGCCTTGAGCAAATTTGTCGAAGCGATCCTCGATGGCCGCCCGATCGACATCTACAACCACGGCGAGATGTACCGCGATTTCACCTGTGTCGACGATCTGGTGCGCGCCATCCGGCTGCTGATGGATTGCGTCCCGCCGCAACCGGGCACGGCGCCACCGCCGCCGGCCTGGGATTCGCTCTCTCCCGCGGCCCCCTACCGCGTGGTGAACATCGGCAACTCCGAAAAGGTGCGCCTGCTGGATTTCGTCGAGGCGATCGAAGCCGCGCTCGGCAAACGGGCAATCCGCAATTACATGGGCATGCAGATGGGTGATGCCCCCGCCACATGGGCCGACGCGACCCTGCTACATCGGCTCACCGGCTACCGCCCGCAGACCGACATTCACGACGGCATCGCGCGTTTCGTGGCTTGGTTTCGGGACTATCACGGCAGATAGCCGCAGCGCTTAGTGCTGGTGCTGCTGGCGGACGTAGTCCATCACCGCGCCCCTGACCGACATCTCGCCCCGCTCTCGCGCCGCGTGGATCACCGCGCGCACCTCATCGAGGTTGCAACGCCGCAGCAGGCTTTTGACCGGCCCGATGGAGGCCGGGCGCATCGACAGGGTCTTGAGCCCGATGGCCGCGAAACACAGCGCCTCGACCGGGCGGCCCGCATCCTCCCCGCAGAAGGACAGCGCGGTATCGGTTTCGGCGCAGCGGTCCACGATGCCCTCAAGGAAGGTCAGGAAAGAGACGTTCAGCGTGTCATAGCGCCGCCGCACCCGCTCGTTCTCACGGTCGGCGGCGAAAAAGAACTGCTTCAGGTCATTGCCCCCGATCGACAGAAACTCGACCTCTTCGAAAAATTTCTTTGGCGCAAAGGCGAGGCTGGGGGTCTCCAGCATGGCGCCGACCTCCAGCTTTTCGGGCAGGACATGGCCCAGAATGCGCTCGCGCTCCATCGCCTTGTCGACCTCGGCCCGGGCGGCGCGAAACTCTTCGAACTGGGCGATAAAAGGGAACATCACTGCCAGCGGGCGGCCCGCGGCGGCGCGGATCAGGGCCTGCAACTGCATCCGCATGACACCGGGCTTGTCCAGCCCCACCCGGATCGCGCGCCAGCCCAAGGCCGGGTTCGGCTCATCATGGGGCTTCATATAGGGCAACACCTTGTCCGACCCGATGTCGAGCGTGCGAAACACCACGCGGCGGCCATGAGCGGCGTCGAGCACACGGGCATAAAGCGCCGCAAGCTCGGTTCGGCGGGGCATCTGGTTGCGCACCAGAAACTGCAATTCGGTGCGGAAGAGCCCAACCCCTTCGGCCCCCGAGCCTTCGAGCGAGGGCAAATCGGCCATCAGACCTGCGTTCATCTGCAGGCTGATGATCCGCCCGCATTTCGTCTCGGCCGGTTTATCGCGGATCGAGGCATAGCGTTCCTGCGCTGCTGCCTGCATCGCGATCTTGTCGCGAAAGGCCGTGGCCACGGTATCGTCGGGGCGCAGATGCACCACGCCCTGCTCACCGTCGACCATGATGTGATCACCGTTCAGCGCGTCATTGGTCACGCGGCTGGCATGGACGATCAGCGGAATCGCCAGTGCCCGCGCCACGACAGCGGCGTGCGACCCGACCGAGCCGCCCTCCAGCACGATGCCGCGCAGCGACCGCCCGTAATCGAGCAGCTCCGCCGGGCCGATGTTGCGCGCGACAAGGATCGGATCGACCGGCATCTCGGCCCCGGTATCGCTGCCCTGCCCCGTCAGATTGCGCAGCAAGCGGTTCGACAGATCATCCAGATCCGACAGCCGCTCCCGCAGGTAGGCATCATTGACCTGCCCCAGACGGGCGCGGGCCATGGATTGCTCTTTCTCGACCGCGGCCTCGGCACTCAGCCCGCTTTTGATATCCTCCACCATGCGCCGCATCCAGCCTTTGGAATTGGCGAACATGCGGTAGGCTTCGAGCACCTTCTGCTGCTCTTTGTCGGCGGTAAGGCTTAACAATTGGTCAACGCTGAGCCGCAATTGCTCGACCGCTTCGGTCAGCCGCTCCGTCTCGCGTTCAGGGTCATCGGCAATGGGGTTTGAGACCACCACCCGCGGCTCATGCAGCCAGACGTGCCCCTCGGCCACACCCTCCTGCCCCACGGTGCCGCGCAGCAGCACCGGCTGGCTATGCCGGGCCGACATCGCAGCCCCCTCGCCGACAAAGGCGCCAAGCTCGGCCATTTCGGCCAGCACCATCGCCACGACCTCAAGCGCATAGACCTCATCGGCGGAGAACTCCCGCGCGACTTTGGACTGCACCACCAAGACGCCCAGCGTTTCCCCCAGACGTTGCACCGGCACCCCAAGGAAGGAGGAATAAATCTCCTCCCCCGTCTCGGGCATGAAGCGGAAACCGGCGGCTTGGGGCGCATCGGGCGTATTGATGACCGTGCGCCTCTTGGCGACCCGACCGACCAGACCTTCGCCCAGTTTCATGCGCGTTTCATGCACCGCCGCTTCGTTCAGGCCTTCGGTGGCACAAAGCTCAAGCGTGTCTTCGTCGCGGAACAGATAGATCGAGCAGACTTCGCAGCCCATGGAATTGGCGATCAACTGGGTGATCTTGTCCAGCCGCGCTTGGCCCGCCACATCGCTGGCCATCGCATCACGCAGCCGCCCCAGCAGCTTGCGGCTTTCTGTTTCAACCCGTTCGGCCATATGCTCCGGTCCCTGTCCCTCTGGAGCAGGGTTTAGCGCACTCGCGCAAGGATAGAAATGC
Source organism: Sulfitobacter sp. 1A12157 (assembly GCF_043557345.1). NCBI lineage: Bacteria > Pseudomonadati > Pseudomonadota > Alphaproteobacteria > Rhodobacterales > Roseobacteraceae > Sulfitobacter > Sulfitobacter sp. 1A12157. The sequence goes on along the minus strand of NZ_JBIFFV010000002.1, from coordinate 392,251 downwards.
TATTCGCGCCATACCCTACATCCTCGGCCAGCATATCGGCGGGATGCTGCAGTTTTACGCAAGGGGTCACCTTGCGTAAAAGCCATTTCTTCTCAGGCGCTTAGGCCGCTTTATCGAGCTCGAAAGCATCGTGCAGCGCTTGCACGGCCAATTCCATATACTTGCGGTCGATCAACACGCTGATCTTGATCTCGGAGGTGGTGATCACCTTGATGTTGATCCCCTCGTCCGAAAGCACCTTGAACATCTTGGCGGCCACGCCGGTGTGGCTGCGCATGCCAATCCCCACGACTGAGACTTTGGCCACGGCCTTGTCGGCGATCAACTCCTGATAGTTGATGATCCCTTCGTCATGGGCCTTTTCCATCGCCTTTTCAGCGCGGATCACCTGATCGACGGGGCAGGACCACGTCATATCGGTGCGCCCCTCTTCGGAAATGTTCTGAACGATCATATCGACATTCACGCCGCCCTCGCTGAGCGCGGTAAAGATCGTCGCCGCGATGCCGGGGCGGTCCGCCACGGACACCAAGGTCATCTTTGCCTCATCACGGGAAAACGCGACCCCGGCCACCACATTGCTTTCCATGATTTCCTCCTCATCGCAGACGAGCGTCCCGGCATCGTCAGATTGTTCTTCGAAACTGCTCAGCACCCGCAGTTTGACCTTGTAGCGCATCGCCAGTTCAACCGAACGGGTCTGCAAAACCTTCGCCCCGAGAGAGGCCAGTTCAAGCATCTCTTCAAAGGAGATCTTGTCAAGTTTGCGTGCTTTGGATTCGACCCGCGGGTCGGTGGTGTAGACACCATCGACGTCGGTATAGATATCGCAGCGCTCCGCATCGAAAGCGGCGGCAAAGGCGACGGCGGTCGTGTCCGATCCGCCCCGGCCCAGCGTGGTGATCCGGCCTTGCGGGCTGATGCCTTGGAAACCTGCGACCACGGCCACCTTCATGCCTTCGCCGAACTTGGCGGTGATGTTGTCCGTGGGGATCTCTTCGATCCGCGCGGCGGAATGGGCATCGGTGGTGCGCACCGGCACCTGCCAGCCCTGCCAAGACCGCGCGGGCACGTCCATTTCCTGCAAAGTAAGCGCCATCAGGCCAGCGGTGACATTCTCCCCGCTCGACACGATGGCGTCATATTCGCGCGCATCATAAAGCGGCGAGGTCTCATTGACGAAGCCCACCAGCTTGTTCGTCTCACCCGACATGGCGGATACGATGACGATCACGTCATAGCCCTTGGCCACCTCGACGCCGACGCGCTTTGCCGCGCGGCGGATACGGTCCAAAGTGGCAACCGAAGTCCCACCGAATTTCATAACCAGAACAGGCATATTGTCCCCCGCGCAACAGTCCAGCGCGGTCTAAGCCCACGGCACGGCAAGGGCAAGCCTATTTAACATGACGTTATGTAGCGCCGCCTAGAACGGATGCGCGCGGCCATCCCATGTCTCGAAACAACCCGTCAGGGTAAGGTCCAGCGCGGCGATCCGTCCGACGAGGCCCTGTGCGGACTCCGCGACGCTGATCTCGCCTTGATCGCCGCCCATATCGGTGCGCACCCAGCCGGGGTGGTAAATGCCCACCGCGATGCCCTCGGGCTTCAAATCAACCGCCAGATTGCGCCCCAGATTGATCGCCGCCGCCTTGGAGGCGCGGTAGATATAGCTGCCCCCCGGCGCCCGCGTTTGCGACCCCATCTGTGAGGCGATGATCGCGATTTTCGCCCCCTGCGCCGCGCGCAGGTTTGGCAAAAGGGACTGCACGGTGAGGAACACCCCGGTCACATTGGTCGCAAAGCTCTGCGCCCAGAGGTCAGGGCCAAAGCCGGTGTCCAAGTCATCGCCTTTGTCCAGATAGACCCCCGCGTTGCAGATCAGCAGCTCCAGCGGGCGGTCTTGCAGGCTGGCCGCGAAAGCCGCGTGGCTTGCCGGGTCGGTCACGTCCAGCACGGCCTGCGCGCCTGCGCCGCGTGCGGTGCCGATCACCTCTTCGCCCGCGCCTTTATACTGGCGGGCCAGCGCCGCGCCGATGCCGCGGCTGGCGCCTGTGATAACGATGGTCATGGGCGATCCTTTTTGACAGCGGGCCTTTAGGAAAGTTGGCGTTTTGGTTTGAACGGCAGCGGCATCAAGGGCACGCCCTCCGCCACCAATTCCCGCGCCTGATCCAACCGCGCCTCGCCATAGATCGGGCGTTCGGGGGTACGCCCGGCGTGCATATCCCGCGCCTCGCTCACGAAATTCTTACCCACGTAATCGGAGGTAGCTTCGACCTTTTTGCGCAGGGCGGTCAGCGCTTTTTCCACGTCATTTGCCGGATTGGACAGGGCCGAGGCGGGTGTCTTGGCAGATTGCGGCTTTTCCGACGCGTCCGGCGCAGCCGGTGCGCTGCCGCCCGAGGTGACCCGCGGGGCCATCAGCGATTTGCTCACCTCCGTCGAGCCGCAGACCGCGCAGTTCAGATGGCCCGCACGGGCGAGGCTGTCAAAGGCAGCCGCGGATTGGAACCAACTTTCGAAACCATGCCCGGCCTCGCATTTCAGTGCATAACGGATCATTCGCCCGGTCCTCAAACTCTCTGCTTTAAATGGGCTGCGGCGCGAAAGAGGTCAAGACAGCCGCGCGCGGCGCGCATCGCCACGCCGCGCGGTCAGCCCGCCAAACCACCGCTGCGCGGATCGAAATCACGGATCAGCCGCGCCAGATCGGGGGCCTCCACCAGCCGGGCGGCCTTGCGGCGCGAACACCACATCCGCTTGCGCTGCCCCTTCTCGGGGAACTGTTTGGCCAGCGCCTTGACCTTCACCGGATAGAGCATCGCCAGACAGGGCAACACCCCGTCCTCGCCCGTTTTGGCATAGCTGTAGACGCCCAGACATTGCCCCCGCGCCTGCCCCACGACGCCGCCTTCCTCCCAGGCTTCGACCAAGGCCGAAGCGGCGGGGGTTTTTCCCTCCATCGGCCAGCCCTTGGGAATGATCCAACGTTTGCTCCCGCGCGAGGTGATCAGCAGAATTTGCAACTTGCCCCGTTTGCGACGCCAGCAAAGCGCCGCGAATTGAATGCGCAGCTCATCCTTCTGTCCGCCGTTCAAGGATATCGGAGCCTGTTCCACCATCCGCTGCAGCCGCGCCCCTTGGCAGGTTGTTTCCCCGTGACCCTAGCGCGGCGTTCCCCGTCTGACCATATCCCCTTGCCCCCTTTCATCGCATCAAAGATACTACCGAAATGATAAGATTTTCCGTTATCCTGACAGTGCTTTGCAGCCTTGCCCTGCCCCTCCGGGCCGAGGCCCCCGTGACGGTCTTTGCCGCCGCCAGCCTGCGCGGCGCCTTGGAGGAGGTAGCGGCCGGTTTCCCCGCGCCGGTGGTGCTGTCTTACGGCGGATCGGGCACGATGGCGCGGCAGGTAGCCTCCGGGGCGCCCGCCGATGTGGTCGTGCTTGCCAATAGCGACTGGGTGACATGGCTCGCGGACAAAGGCGTGGCAGGGGCCGAAACTGCGCAGATCATCGCCCGCAACCGGCTCGTTGTCATTGCCCCCGCGGACAGCGCCTCGCTGGCCGATCCCGCCGACCTGCCCGCCCGGCTCGGCGCCGAGGGGCGGCTTGCCATAGGACAACGCGATGCCGTTCCCGCAGGCAGCTATGCCCGCGCATGGCTCACCCATGCGGGGCTTTGGCAGCGGCTGCAAAGCCGCTTGGCCGAGACCGACAATGTCCGCGCCGCACTGGCCTTGGTCGCGCGGGGCGATGCGCCGCTTGGCGTGGTCTACGCCAGTGACGCGCAGGCCGAGCCGGAGGTGCAGACCGTCTATGAGGTGCCCGCCGAGACCCATGCCCCGATCACCTATCCCGCCGCGGCGTTGACGCCCGAGGGCAAGGCGCTGGTCGATTTCCTGACCACCGAGGCGGCGCAGGCGATCCTTGTGGACCACGGGTTTCTTCGGGCCGATCATGGGTCTTGACGCCGCCGCTTGGGCCGCGCTGTCGCTGTCGCTGCGGGTGGCCAGCGTGGCGATGCTCTGTTCCCTGCCGCTGGCGCTTTGGGTGGCGTGGATCCTCGCCCGGAAGGAGTTTCGCGGCAAAGGCGTGGTGAGCGCGCTGGTCCACCTGCCGCTGGTGCTGCCGCCGGTGGTGACGGGGTACCTGCTGCTGCTCGGCTTTGGCCGCAACGCCCCTTTGGGCCGCCTGTTGGAGAGCCTCGGCATCGGTCTTGCCTTTCACTGGACAGGCGCGGTGCTGGCAGCGCTGATCATGGGCTTCCCGCTGATGGTCCGCGCCATGCGACTGGCCATCGAAGCGGTCGACCCCCGGATCGAAGACGCCGCCGCCACCTTGGGCGCGCCGCGCCTGAGCGTATTTTGCCGCGTCACCCTGCCGCTGATCTTTCCCGGCATCCTCGCCGGGGCGGTGATGGGCTTTGCCAAGGCGATGGGCGAATTCGGCGCCACGATCACCTTTGTCGCCAATATCCCCGGCCAGACCCAAACCCTGCCAAGCGCGATCTGGACGGCCTTGCAGGTGCCGGGCGGTGAGAACCGTGCGCTGGCCATGGCCGGACTGGCCGGGCTGGTGGCACTGGCCGCTGTGTTGCTGTCCGAAGCCTTGGCCCGGCGGGTCGCCAAACGCATTTCGGGGGCGCGCTGATGCTTGAGGTCACGCTGCGCCATGGGTTCGACGGCTTCGATCTGGACCTGTCTTTCACCACCCAAGGCGGGATCACCGCGCTCTTTGGCCGCTCCGGCGCGGGCAAGACGACGGTGATCAATGCGCTTGCCGGATTGCTGCGCCCCAATGTCGGGCGCGTGGTGCTGGACGGTGAGGTGCTTTTGGATACGCAGCGCGGCATCTGGGTGCCACCGCATCGCCGCAGACTGGGCTATGTCTTTCAAGACGCGCGGCTTTTCCCCCATTTGGACGTGCGCGGCAACCTGACCTTCGGCGCGCGATATGCGCCCCGCGGCAGCCAAGGCGCGGGTTTTGCGGATGTCGTGGCGCTGCTGGGGCTATCGCCCCTGCTCGACCGTGCCCCGGCAACGCTTTCGGGCGGAGAAAAACAGCGCGTCGCCCTTGGCCGGGCGCTGCTGTGCCATCCGCGCATGTTGCTGATGGATGAACCGCTGGCCAACCTCGATGGGCCGCGCAAGCAAGAGATCCTGCCCTATCTCGAACGGCTGCGCGACGGGGCGTTGGGCCTGCCGATCCTCTACGTCAGCCATGCGGTGGATGAAATCGCCCGCCTCGCCGATCGCTTGGTGCTGCTGCAAAACGGGCGGCTGAAGGCCCAGGGCGCGCTGTTCGACGTGATGGCCGACCCGGCAGCCGTGCCGCTGCTCGGCGTGCGCGAAGCCGGCGCGGTGCTGGAAGCGGATGTCATCGCTCATGCCGAAGATGGGCTTTCGACCCTCGCCGTGCGGGCGGGACAGTTGGAGCTTCCCGGCGTGCAAGCGCCAGTCGGCGCGCGGGTGCGGCTGCGGGTCTTGGCGCAGGACGTGATCCTGTCACGCGCGCGGCCCGAGGGGCTGTCTTCGGTCAACATCCTGCCCGTCCGGGTCGAGGACGTGCATCCGGGCGACGGGCCGGGTGCGGCCATCGCACTCGACGCAGGCGGAGACCGCCTTTTAGCGCGGGTGACGGCCCGGGCGGTCCGCGACCTTGATCTGCGCGAGGGCATGGGCTGCTATGCCATCCTCAAGGCCACCACAGTGGCCCCGGGAAGCATCGGGCGCTGATCATAGTTTGGGCGGCGTCCTGCCCATTTTCTTTCGGAGGCGGGCGACCAGCTCCTCTTGCGGAATATCCGCCTCAATCGCCAGTTTGCGCAGGCCGAAATGCACATGGGCCATGTCTTGGTAATAGCTGGTATAGGCATAGTTCGTCGCCGCCCCCGCCACCGCGCCCAACACCGGCACCGCCTGCGCGGCAAGCTTTTGCCCCATGACCAGCGCCAGACGCGGCGCCACGCGGGCGATCACCGCGTTCATCGCGCGGCCCGTGAGCGCCATGCGCACGGTGAGAAACCCCAGATCGGCGCTATCGTCATCCGCCAGCGGCCCGGCAGCGGTAAAGACATGCACGCAGTCGAATTGCACATTCTCCGCCGAGGGATCGAACCCATATTCCGCCGCCACCCCTTGAATGACCCGCAACAGCAGCGTTGTGGTCACCGGCAGTTCCGCCAAGGCGGTCGGCAGCCCCCCGGCCCCGCCTGCCGCGCCCATTGCGGTCGAGACCGCTTGGTTCAGCCAGCCCTGCTGGTCTTTCACATAGCTGCGGCTGGAATGGGCGGCCTGCATGGCATGGCCAAGCGCCTTCATCGTCGCCCCTTCTAGATTGCGGCGCACCGCCCCCGGCAGACGGTCGATCAACCCATCCGCGCTGCCGCCGATGAGGTTAAGGACATGGATGCCCACACCGCCGGCCTGTTTGTAGCGGCGGGCGATCTCATCCAGCCGGGCATCGACATCAATGGTGCTGGGCAGGTTGCTTTCGATCTGCATGGGCGTCCCCCTTTGAGCTTAGGCTCAATGTGGGTCGCGGGCGGGGTAAAATCAATCGTGCCAGCGGCGAACCTTGCCCGTCACCCCGGCCCAAGCCCCCTCGGCCAGGGCGCGGCCCAAGATGCGCGCGGGGTTCGTCGGCGGCGGCATCTCGACACCCTGCAACAGGGTAAAGCCGAAGCGGTTGTAGTAAGGCGCGTCGCCCACCAGCATCACCCGCTCCCAGCCCAGCGGGGCCGCCTGCGCCAGCGAGGCTTCGATCAGCGCCGCGCCCAGCCCTTCGCCCTGTCTTGTGGGATGCACCGCCACCGGGCCCAGCAAAAGCGCCGTTGCCGTGCCGATGCGCACGGGCCAATAGCGGATCGCCCCGGCCAGAATTCCCCCGCTGTCGCGCGCCACATGGCTCAGCCCCGCCACCGGCGGCACGCCATCGCGCAGCCGGTAGGACGAGAGCGCCTCGCGCCCCGGCGCGAAACAGGTGTCATAGAGCGCTTCGACCTCCCAATGGTCGGCGGCCACCTCCGGGGTCATCTTGTAGGGCGTCTGATGCAAGGCCGGAGGCTTTCAGGAGCAATTGCGGGTGGCGCTGGACGTAGCATGAGGCTAGCCATGGGTGCAAACCAAAGGAGTGTACATGTTCTATCGTCCCGAAGACGGCCATGGTCTGCCGCACAACCCCTTCAATGCCATCATCAGCCCCCGCCCGATCGGCTGGATCTCCACCCGTGATGGCGCGGGTCGAGACAACCTCGCGCCCTATTCCTTTTTCAATGCCGTGGCCTATGTGCCGCCGCAGGTGATGTTCGCCTCGACCAGCGCCAAGGAAGATGTAGACGGCACCAAGGATTCCGTGGCCAATATCCGCGAGACCGGGGTGTTCTGCGTAAACGTGGTGGAATATGCGGCGCGTGACGTGATGAACGTGAGTTCCGCCACCCTGCCCCATGGCGAGGACGAGTTTGCCCGTGCCGGGATAGACAAGGCCGAATGCGAGCAGATCGCCTGCGCGCGGGTGGCGAATGCGCCCGCGAGCCTTGAATGCAAGCTGACCCAGATCGTGCAACTGCCGGGCGAGGCGAACTTCGCGGTTTTCGGTGAGGTCGTGGGCGTGCATATGCGCGACGATTGCGTGGTCGATGGGCGGTTCGACGTGACCCGGTTCCAGCCGCTGTCGCGTTTGGGGTATCGGGATTATTCGGTGGTGCAGGATGTGTTCGAGTTGAAGCGGCCGGATGATTGATGAGGGCCATCGCCTGCCCGCGGGTCGGCGATGCAACGCTAGGGTCGTGCCACTTTATGGCTCAGCCGTGATGTGCGTTCTCTATGTCGCGCCCAGCCTCACCAGATCGCCTACCCGGTCGCACCGAAGGTGCGCTCAGAATAATACGGCACGCCTTTGGCGTGACGGGCGGGCAGGCGATGGCCCGGCGCCTGTGGCTTGATTCCGGGCCTGTGGTAACCTCGAACAAAAGACAAAACCCGGCACCTTTTGGCGCCGGGTTTTCCATTCAATGCCCGCCCAGAACCCCGGTGCGCACATCGTAATCAACCGCCAATTCATAATCGGGGTCGTCATCGCTATCGACCATCAGATGCCCCGCCTTGTTCAGCAGACGGTGACAATCCCGGCTGAGATGGCGCAGTTGTAGACGTTTGCCCGCAGCCTCGTATTTCGCGGCCATCGCCTCGATCGCCTGTAGCGCGGATTGGTCCACCACACGGCTGTCGGCGAAATCGACGATCACCACCTGCGGGTCGTTCTCCACGTCGAAAAGCTCGGCAAAGCCGTCGGAGGAGCCGAAGAACAGCGGCCCGTGGACTTCATAGACCTTGGCGCCCTTCTCGGTCACCGACTCGCGCGTGGTCGCGTGGATGCGGCGCGCGTTGTTCCACGCATAGGCCAGCGCCGAGACGATCACGCCGACGACAACCGCCACAGCGAGGTCCTCCATCACCGTCACCACGGTCACGAGGATGATGACGAAGGCATCCATCAGCGGCACTTTGCGCAGGATGGTGAGCGAGTTCCACGCAAAGGTGCCAATCACCACCATGAACATCACGCCCACGAGAGCGGCGAGCGGGATGAGCTCGATCACCGGCGAGCCGACGAGGATAAAGAGCAGCAAAAACACTGCCGCGGCGATCCCGGCGACGCGGGTGCGGCCGCCGGATTTCACGTTGATCATCGACTGGCCGATCATCGCACAGCCGCCCATGCCGCCGAAGAAACCGGTAACCGTATTGGCCACACCTTGGGCGATACATTCTTGGCTCGCGCCGCCGCGCTTGCCGGTGAGATCCCCAACGAGGTTCAGGGTCAGCAGGCTTTCGATCAGGCCGATGGCGGCGAGGATGACGGCGTAAGGCAGGATGATCTCGAAAGTCTCCCAAGTCAGCGGCACCATGGGGATATGCAAGCTTGGCAAGCCACCTTGGATCGACGCCAAATCGCCCACCCGCGGCACGTCGAGGCCGAAACCGATTACCAAAGCGGCAATCACGCCGATGCCCGCAAGCGGCGCGGGGATCACTTTGGTGATGCGCGGGGTGATCCAGATGATCGCCATGGTCGCCGCCACCAGCGCCAGCATCAGGTAAAGCGGCTGGCCCGAAAGCCATTCACCACCGCCCACGCCATGGCCGGTGTCGACCATGGTGCCGGGCACTTTGAACTGGCTCATCTGGGCGAGGAAAATCACGATCGCCAGACCGTTGACAAAGCCCAGCATCACCGGATGCGGCACCAGCCGGATGAACTTACCCCATTGCATGACGCCCGCGAAAATCTGCAACAGCCCCATCAACACGACGGTGGCAAAGAGGTATTCGACCCCGTGTTGCGAAACCAAAGCCACCATGACGACAGCCAAAGCGCCCGTGGCGCCCGAGATCATCCCGGGCCGCCCGCCGATCAGCGCGGTGATGAGACCCACAAGAAAGGCGGCGTAGAGGCCGACCAACGGGTGCACCCCGGCGACGAAGGCAAAGGCCACCGCCTCGGGCACCAGCGCCAGCGCCACGGTCAGCCCCGACAGCAGTTCGATCCGCAGCCGCCCGACAGAGAAACCGTCATCCGGCATCCACCGCAGATCGGTCACATCGAGGTTCTTGGCGAAATTGTGCAGCGTGGCGCGCATGGGGGCGTCCTTTGACTTTCGGAAAACGGGTATAGCGTCGTGCCCGCGGATGCGGGGCGCTTTTGGCTGCACCTAGAGGAATTTCCCTGCAAAGAAAAGCGTCTTGGCGGCGAGGCGATGGGAGTTGCTGCAAGGCAGAAACACCCTCGCCCCCTTCCCCTGACGCAGTCGTGTTTCGCCTCCCGGCAAAAACACTTGATCCGCGGGGCATTCTATGAGGTTCTTTGACCCTTACCGGCAACCATCCAAAGCACAGGCTTACCCCTCATGACAGATACGAAAATCGCCGTGATCGGCGGCTCCGGCATTTACGACATCGACGGGCTTCAGGATGCCGATTGGGTCACGGTGGAGACCCCATGGGGCGCGCCCTCGGATCAGGTGCTGACCGGGACGCTGGATGGGGTCGCCATGGTCTTTCTGCCGCGCCATGGCCGCGGGCATGTGCATACGCCGACCTCCGTCCCCTACCGCGCGAATATCGACGCGCTGAAACGGCTTGGCTGCACGGATGTGATCAGCGTCTCGGCCTGCGGGTCGTTCCGCGAGGAGATGGCCCCGGGCGACTTCGTGATCGTCGACCAATTCATCGACCGCACCATGGCCCGGGAAAAGAGCTTCTTCGGCCCCGGCTGTGTGGCCCATGTCTCGGCCGCCCATCCCACCTGTCCGCGCTTGGGGGACGCCTGCGAGACCGCCGCACGAGACGCGGGCATCAACGTGCACCGGGGCGGCACCTATCTGGCGATGGAGGGGCCGCAATTCTCGACGCTCGCTGAATCCAAGATGTACCGCGACAGCTGGGGGGCGGATGTGATCGGCATGACCAATATGCCCGAGGCGAAACTCGCCCGCGAGGCGGAACTTTGCTATGCCAGCGTCGCGATGATCACCGATTACGACAGCTGGCATCCGGAGCACGGCGAGGTGGATGTGACCCAGATCATCGCCACGCTGATGGGCAACGCCGACAAGGGCCGCGCCATGGTCTCGCGCCTGCCCGCGCTTCTGGGGGCCGAGCGCGCGCCCTGCCCGCATGGCTGTGACCGGGCGCTGGAATTTGCGATCCTGACCCAGCCGGATGCGCGCGATCCGGAACTGCTGGCCAAGCTGGATGCGGTGGCGAGGCGGATGCTTTGACCGCAGGCGGCGGCTTTGCTTGGCGGAGTGCGGAAGGTATTTAAGAAAGGATGAAGGGAGGGGGTTTGGCGCCCCTTTTTGGATGTTGTGCGGCGCGCGCAGATGGGGGGTTCGCCCGGGCGGCGCGTTGCGCTAAGACGGGTCCGGTCAAACACACGGAAGGGCGGCATGAAACAGGTTCAGGACTATATTCGCACGATCGTAGATTTCCCCCATGAGGGGATCATGTTTCGTGACGTGACAACGCTTTTTGCCGATCCGCGCGGGTTTCGCATGGCGATCGACCAGATGCTGCACCCCTATGCGGGGATTGCGATTGATAAGGTCGTGGGGCTGGAGGCGCGCGGCTTTATTCTGGGCGGCGCGATTGCGCATCAGCTGAGCGTGGGTTTCGTGCCGATCCGCAAGAAGGGCAAACTTCCCGGCACAGTGATCAGTCAGGACTATAAGCTTGAATATGGCGAGGCCATCGTCGAGCTGCATGACGATGCGATCAAACCGGGTGAGAAGGTTTTGATTGTGGACGACCTTTTGGCCACCGGCGGCACGGCGGAGGCCGGGATCAAGCTGATCGAACGTTTGGGCGGCGAGATCGTCTCCTGCGCCTTTATCATCGATCTGCCTGAATTGGGCGGGCGCAAGCGTTTGGAAGCGCTTGGCAAAGAGGTGCATGCGCTCTGCGCTTTCGACGGGCTTTAGGCCCTTAGGACGGCGCCGGGGTTCATGATGCCTTGGGGGTCGAGCGCCGTTTTGATGGCGCGCATGGCGGTGAGTTTGGCGGGGTCGCCGTAGCGTTCGAGGTCGTCGACCTTGATGCGGCCCACGCCATGTTCCGCGCTGAACGAGCCGCCGAGCTCATGGACGAGGTCATGGACCAGACGTTTCACCGCGTCGCGTTGGCCTTCGTAATCGGCGCGGCTTTTGCCCTTTGCGGGGAAGACATTGTAGTGCAGGTTACCGTCCCCGACATGGCCGAAACAGTTGATGCGGAAGTCGCTGAGAGCCGAGAGCGCATCGGTGGCGCGGGTGATGAATTCGGGGATCGCGCCGAGAGGCACCGAGATGTCGTGGCTGGAGACCGAGCCGACCAAGCGGTTGGCCTCGGGGATGGTTTCGCGGATCGTCCAGAAGTCTTGGGCCTGCTGGGCGTTTTGCGCGATGAGGCCGTCGTAGACGAGGCCCGCGTCGAGGGCGGCGGCGAAGAGCGTCTCCAGGGCGGCGTCGGTGTCGATCTCTCCGGGAGTGCCGATGTCGATCAGGACGCACCATTGCGGGGTTTCGGCGAAGGGTTGGCGGATGTTGGGCAGGGTTTCGTTAAGGAAATCGAAACCTCTTCGGTGCATCAATTCGAAAGCGCTGATCATTTCGCCCAAGTGGTCGCGCGCAAGGGAGAGGAGCGCCAATGCCGCGGCCGGGCTCTCGACCACCATGAGCGCGGTGCCGCTGCGGGCGGGGCGCGCGTAGAGTTTGAGGGCCGCGGCGGTGATCACGCCGAGCGTGCCTTCCGCGCCGATCAGCAGGTTGCGCAGATCGTAGCCGGTGTTGTTTTTGCGTAGGCGGGTGAGGCCGTGCCAGATTTGGCCGTCAGGCAGGACGGCTTCGAGGCCAAGGCAGAGGTCGCGCGCATTGCCGTAGCGCAGCACGCCGGTGCCGCCTGCGTTGGTCGAAAGCGTGCCGCCGATGCGCGCGGTCCCTTCGGCGGCGAGGGACAGGGGGAAGAGCCGGTTTGCCTCTTCGGCGGCGGTTTGGACATCGGCGAGGATCGTGCCCGCTTCGGCGACCAATACATTCTCTTCGCGCAGGACAGCCCGGATGCGGCTCATGCGTTCGAGGGAGAGGATCAGGGGTGCTGGACCATCGCTGCTGATCTGGCCGCCGACAAGGCCTGTGCCGCCGCCATAGGGCACGACCGGCACGCGGGCGGCATGGGCGGCGCGGATCAGGGTGGCGACCTCTTCGGTGCTACGCGGCAGGGCCAAGACGCCCCCCTGCCCTGCGTAGCGGCCGCGCGGCTCTTCGAGGTAGCGCTGCTCGGGGTCGCGCAGCACATCATCGGGCAATTGCGCGCGCAGGGTGTCGATGAAGGCGGTGTCGGCTGGGTTCAATGTCATGGGCCTTTGATCCTGCGCGGGGCGCGCGGATGCAAGGGCAAAGCGCCCGAACGGCTGGGAGAATGCGAGGCGTGAGGCGGGGCGAAATGCCCCGGCGATGCTTGTGTTGTCAGCGAAAGGTTTCGGGCTGCGGCTTAGCCTACGTCCGTGCGGCCGCGCCGATCTTTACGCAGGGAGGCGTAGAGCACATGGGTCCGCCAGCGGCCATCGATTTGCAGATAGCTCTGCGCGACGCCCTCGTATTTGAAGCCCGCCTTTTCGAGCAGGCCGCGGGAGGCTTGGTTTTCCGGCAGGCAGGCTGCTTCGATGCGCGACAGGTCGAGCCGGGTGAAGGCCTGATGCACCGTCGCTTCGATCGCCTCGCGCATGTAGCCTTGGCGGGCGAAGGGTTCGCCCGTCCAATAGCCCAAAGTGCCGGATTGGGCAGGACCGCGGCGGATGTTGTCAAGGGTGATCGCGCCGACGAGGTTTTGATCGCTGCGCCGGATCAGGAAGAGCGGCATGGCGTTGCCCGAGGAGACCGAGCGCTGCGCCCAGTAGACGCGGTTGGTGAAAGCCTTGCGGGTGAGGTGATCCTCGGCCCATGTCGGCTCCCACGGGCGCAGGTAGTCGTTGCTGGCGCGGCGCAGGGCGGCCCAGGCGCGAAAATCGGCATGGATCGGCGGACGCAGGGTCAGCCGTTCCGTCTCTATCCGCAGTTTGCGTCGCCCCAGCATCACGCGGCGCGTCTGTTGTGGAGGTCGCCCAGCGTCGGCGCGGCCTCGACCGGGCCGTAGAGCGCGAGCGCCGCCGGCGCCTGCGTTGCCATGCGCTCGGCGAAATCGCGCACGTCGCCGGTGGTCACGGCGTCGATCTGGGCCACGGTTTCTTCGAGCGGCGGCACGCGGTCCCAGATCTGGATCAGCCGGGCCAGACGTTCGGCACGGTTCGAGGGGCTTTCCAGCCCCATGAGCAGCCCGGCCTTCATCTGCGCACGGGCGCGGGCGACTTCGGCAGGCGACATGTCTGAGGCCGCGCGTTTCATCTCGTCGATGGTGATATTGGCCAGTTCGGGCAATTGCTCGGCGCTGGCGCCGGCGTAGATCGTGGTCATCCCCGTGTCGGCATAGGCACCGGCTTGGGCGAAGATCGTGTAGCAAAGGCCGCGATTCTCACGAATCTCTTGGAACAGGCGCGAGGACATCCCGCCGCCCAAGGCCGAGGCATAGATTTGGGCGATGTAGATGTCGTCGGAGCGATACCCCGGGCTCTCAAAGCCAAGCGCGAAATGGGCCTGTTCCAGCTGTTTGACCTGTCGATATTCACCGCCGCCGAAACGGGCGCTGTCGATCTGGTAGAGCGTCTTGGCGGGCATATCGCCAAAGAGGCTTTCGGCAAGTTTGACGATTTTGTCGTGGTCTACCGCACCGGCCGCCGAAAGGATCATCTGTTCCGGCCCGTAGTGATCGGCGATGAAGAGCTGCAGATCGTCGCGCGAGAAGGCCGAGACCCGCTCGGCGGGCCCAAGGATCGTGCGGCCGATGGGCTGATCCGGGTAGGCCTGCTCTTGCAGCCAGTCGAAAATCACATCGTCGGGCGTGTCGAGCGCTTGGCCGATCTCTTGCAGGATCACGCCGCGTTCGACTTCAACCTCCGAAGGGTCCAGCACCGGGTTGCGCAGGATATCGGCGATCACATCGAGGCCGAGCGCCACGTCGTTTTCCAGCACGCGCGCGTAATAGGCCGTCACTTCGCGCGAGGTATAGGCGTTGATATAGCCGCCCACATCCTCAATCGCCTCGGCGATTTGCAGCGAAGAACGGGTCGCGGTGCCTTTGAACGCCATATGTTCGAGGAAATGCGCGATGCCATTTTGCTGCGGCGTCTCATGCCGCGCGCCTGCGTTGACCCAGACGCCGATGGCAGAGGAGGCAAGCCCCTCCATATGTTCGGTAACGATGCGAAAGCCGTTGGGCAATGTGGTCTGTTGAAGGCTCACGCGGAGAGGTTTCCTTTGATATGCGCTTTGAGCGCGTCGAGGTCGTTGGGCAGCCGGGTGAAACGTTCTTCCCGGTCGAAAAGGTCCGCCATGCGGGGCGGCAAGGCGGGGCGGATGCCGGTTGCGGCTTCGACCGCGTCGGGGAATTTTGCCGGATGGGCGGTGGCCAGCGTGACCATCGGCGTGGCCGGATCGCGCAGATCATCCGCGACTTTCACGCCAACGGCGGAATGCGGGCAGAGCAACTCGCCCGTGGTGCGACGGCGGTCGGCGATGGTGGCAGTGGTTTCCTCTTCGGAGACGCGGCCCGAGCGGTAGACGTCTTGCAGCGCTTGCATCGCCCCTTGGGAGACGTCGAACCCGCCTCGACCCAGCTCGTCCATCAGCTGCGCCACGGCACCGGCGTCACGATCATAGGCGTCAAAGAGGGCACGCTCGAAGTTCGAGGAGACTTGAATGTCCATCGAGGGGCTGATCGAGGGGGTCACGCCCCCTTTGTGATAGCCTTGGCCCGAGAGGCAGCGGTGCAGGATGTCGTTCTGGTTGGTGGCGACGACGAGATCGGCGATGGGCAGGCCCATGCGCTTGGCGATATAGCCCGCGAAGATGTCGCCGAAATTGCCCGTGGGCACGGTGAAGCTGATCTCCCGCAGGGGCGCGCCAAGGCTGGTGGCGGCGGTGAAGTAATAGACCACCTGCGCCAGCACCCGGCCCCAGTTGATCGAGTTCACGCCCGCCAGCCGCACTGAATCGCGGAAGTCGAAATCGTTGAACATGTCCTTGAGGCGCGCTTGGCAATCGTCGAAATCACCGTCGATGGCCAGCGCGTGCACATTGGATTCCGCGGGCGTGGTCATCTGGCGGCGCTGCACATCCGACACCCGGCCATGGGGGTAGAGGATGAAGACATCGACATTGTCGAGCCCCTTGAAGGCTTCGATCGCGGCGGAGCCGGTGTCACCCGAGGTGGCGCCCACGATGGTCACCCGCTCGCCCTTGCGACCCAGAGCGGCCTGAAACATCTGGCCGATCAACTGCATGGCGAAGTCTTTGAACGCCAGAGTCGGGCCGTGGAAGAGTTCCAGCAGGAAGTGGTTCGGCGCGAGTTGCACCATCGGCGCGCGAGCTGTGTGTCCGAAACCCTCATAGGCGCGGGCGATGATGGCGCGGAATTCTTCATCTGTAAAAGTGTCACCGATGAAGGGGCGCATGACGGTAAAGGCCACCTCTTCGTAGCTTTGGCCCTGCATGGCCGCGATCTGTTCCGCGCTCAGCGCGGGGATCGTTTCGGGGACGTAGAGGCCGCCGTCACGGGCGAGGCCGGTCAGCATCGCCTCTTCGAAGGACAGAACGGGGGCGGAGCCACGGGTAGAGATATAGCGCATAGTGTCAGTCGACTTTCGGCGTTGCAGGGGCGCGGCGGCGGCGCAGGAAAAGGACGGTCATCGCCAGCCAGATGGCGGCGAGGGAAAACCAGGTGATCGCATATTGCAAGTGATCGTTGGGGATGCGGGCGGTGTCCACGGGCAGCGGGGTGATCTTTGGGTCCGGCCCGGTGCCTTCGCGCATCACGATCAAGAGCGGTTCGGTGTCGAGGGTTTCGGCCATGAGTTCAACATCGCGGGCGAACCAGATGTTGCGATCCATGTCGGCCGCGGGGGTGAAACTGTCGACCTCCTGGGGCCATTGCAGGTTGCCGGTCAGGGTGGTGGCGCCTGCGGGGGCGATAGCGTCTTTGTTCGACGTGGCGGTAAAGCCGAGGTCGATGAGCACGCGCCGCCCGCTCTCCAGTGCCATGGGCGCGATGACGCGGTAGCCTGCGCCTTTCTGCTTTTGGCTGACCAGCACATGCAGCGCGTCCTCCCCGATCTCTCCGCTGACCGTGACGGGCAGATAGGCGTCGGCTTCGGGGTCAGGATCGGCGGGCAAGGCGACGGGCGCGGCGGCGATGCGGTTGTTGATATCGGCGATGATCGCTTCTTTCCACGCCAGCCGCTGCACCTGCCAGACCCCAAGCGCGACAAGGATGGCGGCCCCGCCAAGGCCGACGATGATGAAGAACAGGCTGCGCCGCATTCGAATCTCTCTGGCTGAAACGACAAACGCGCGAAGAGGGCTTCGCGCGTTTGGGTTTTACGGGTGTGGGGCGCGGATGCAACCCCGCCCTATGTTTAGGGCTGGCCCCACATGTAGACGGCGAAGAAGAGGAACAGCCAGACCACGTCGACGAAGTGCCAGTACCACGCCGCCGCCTCGAAGCCGACATGGCGTTCGGGGGTGAAGTGGCCGCGCATGGCGCGCAGCAGGCAGACGAAGAGGAAGATCGTGCCGATGATCACGTGGAAACCGTGGAAGCCGGTCGCCATGAAGAAGCTGGAGAAATACATGTCGCCGCCGAATGTCCAATCGTCGTGGACCAGCAGTTCGTAGTATTCGTAAGCCTGCAGCCCGGTGAAGAGCACGCCGAGGATCACCGCGATGGTCAGGCCCGAGATCAGGTCTTTGCGGTTGTTCTCATGCACCAGCGCGTGGTGCGCCCATGTCACGGCACAGCCCGACAGCAGCAGGACCAGCGTGTTGATCAGCGGCAGGTGAAAGGCGTCGACCGCGTGAATCTCGGGCTGGACGTATTGCGTGCCGACATATTCATACATCGGGTAAAGGGCCTGTTTGAAGAAGGACCAGAACCACGCGACGAAGAACATCACTTCGGACATGATGAAGAGGATGAAACCATAGCGCAGGCCGATCCGCACCACGCCGGTGTGATCGCCCACTTCGCTTTCGGAGACCACTTCGGCCCACCATCCGAACATGACGTAGAGGGTGGCGACCAGACCGCCCAAGAAGACGAAGGGCGTCATCCCGTGCATCCACAGGACAGCGCCCGCCAGCATGACAAATCCGCCTACCGACCCCAGCAGCGGCCAGGTCGAGGGGGGGAGAATATGGTAGTCGTGGTTTTTTGCATGGGCCATGGTTGCGGGTCCCTCACCTTTGTTCAATCAGGTCGTTAATTGGTTGTTGTGGCGCTGTCCTGATCAAGGGCGGCATAGCCCTCGGGCAGGTCAATTTCGTAGAATGTATAGGACAGAGTGATGGTATGTACAAACTTCCCATCACGGTCTTCGACCATTTCCGGGTCAACGAAGAAGCTCACCGGCATCTGCACGCGCTCGCCCGGGGCCAGCACCTGTTCGGTAAAGCAAAAGCAGTCGATCTTCTCGAAGAAGGCGCCGGCGGTATAGGGGGTGACGTTATAGCTCGCCTGCCCCGCCACGGGTCGGTCGGTCGGGTTGTACGCCTCATAGAACGCCAAGCCGGTCTCGCCGATGCGGACTTCCATTTCGCGCACCACGGGTTTGAACTCCCACGGCATGCCGTCATTCAACGAGCCGTCGAACCGCACCTTGACCGTCTTATCCAGCACATCGGCACTGGCGGCAGAGACTTGGCCCGGCGTGCCGCCAAAGCCGGTGACGCGGCAGAACCAGTCGTAAAACGGCACCGACGCCCAGGCGAGGCCGCCCATGAGCACCACCACGCCGACGGTTTGCATCACTGTTTTCTGAGGACCGGAAAGCGCCATTACTGTGTCACCTCGCGTTGCTCCGGGGGGAGTTCGAAATCGGTCTGGGTGATCTTGACATAGGTCAGCGCCATGATCAGCACCACGAAGGCGCCCAGCATCAGGCCCACGCCGATGTTGCGGCCCCGGCGGCGGTCGTGCAGTTCATGCTCGGGTCGGATGCCCATTACCAGCCCCCCAAGCCAAAGGTGCGCAGGGCCGCTTCGCCCAGGATCGCCCCGAAGTGCAAAAAGAGATAGGCCAGCGACAGGCGGAAGAATTTGCGCTCTTCGGCATAATCGTCACCCTCGGCCATGACCTCATCCCGTTTCCAGATGCGGTAGGCCCCCAAGAGGAAAGCCGCGTTCAGCACCAGCGCCACGGCGAAATAGAAGATGCCGCCGATGGCCGTGAAAGCCGTGCCGATGGCCAGAGCGGCCAGAAGGACGGTGTAGACGAAGATATGCAGCCGCGTGGCCGGGCGGCCATGGGTCACGGTCAGCATCGGCACCTTCGCGTCGTCGTAATCCGAGCGCATGAAGAGCGCCAGCGCCCAGAAATGCGGCGGCGTCCACATGAAGATCAGCGCGAACATCAGCCAGGCCTCGACTGAGAAGCTGCCCGTGGCGGCGACCCAGCCGATCACCGGCGGGAAGGCCCCCGCAGCACCGCCGATGACAATGTTCTGCGGTGTCAGACGCTTGAGCCACATGGTATAGAAAACGGCGTAGAAAAGGATGGTGAAAAGCAGCATCCCCCCCGCCAGCAGGTTGGTCGCCAGCGCCAGCATCATCACCGACAGACCCGAGAGCGCCACGCCAAGCGTCAGCGCCTCACCGGGTTGGACCCGGCCCGAGGGGATCGGGCGCCCGCGCGTGCGGCGCATCACCGCATCGATATCGGCGTCCCACCACATATTCAGCGCGCCCGAGGCCCCGCCGCCGATGGCGATGAACAAGATCGCGCAAAAGCCGATGACGGGGTTGACCGAAACCGGCGCGGCCAACAGACCCACGAAGGCCGTAAAAACGACCAGCGACATGACGCGCGGCTTCAGCAGGGCGAAGTAATCCCCCAGCTGCGCGTCGTATTCACGTGTCGGCGTATTGGTGATGTCAGTCATCCCGAACCTTCGAACCTTCCAAGGGGAAACACGGGGCACGGGCCTGCGCCCTGCCCCGTGGCACTTGCTTACTTAGAGGCGACGGTCAGCGGCTGTTCGATGCCAGCATATTCCGCCTTGGCGTTGCCAAGCCATTCCGCATAAGCCTCTTCCGAGACGACTTTGACGGTGATCGGCATATAGGCATGGGCCTGACCGCAAAGCTCGGAACATTGGCCGAAGTAGACGCCCTCTTGCTCGGCAGTGAACCACAGTTCGGCCAGACGGCCCGGCACGCCATCCTGTTTCACGCCGAAGGCGGGGATGGTCCAAGAATGGATCACGTCGCTGGCGGTGACCTGCACGACGATGGTCTTGCCCACGGGGATCACGACGGATGTGTCGGTGGCCAGCAGGAAGTCGTCGCGGCTGTAGCCTTCTTCTTCGAGCTTGGCGACCATCGCGTCATTCAGCACGAAGGGGGTCACGTCCTCATCGCCGTCGCCCAGCGTCGCCGGGGCGCCGATCATGTAGCTGTCAAAAGCGATCTCTTCGTCGACATATTCATAGGTCCAGTACCACTGGTTGCCGATCGCCTTGATCGTGATGTCCGCTTCGGGGATTTCCTGCTGGCGGAACAGGATCGGCAGCGAATAGGCACCGATCAGCACGAGAATGAGAATCGGCCCGATGGTCCAAGCGATTTCGATCGGGGTGTGGTGGGTGAAGGACGAGGGGTTCGGGTTCCGCTTTTTGTTGTAGCGGACCATGACCCAGACGATCAGACCGGTCACGAAGATGGTGATTGCCGTGATGATCACCAGAATCAGGTGATCCAAATCATGGATATCCCGCGCCAATTCGGTAACGGCGGGTTGAAAGCCTGTCTCGCCGTCAACAGGTCTGCCGATGACATCAAGCCCGTCAATGCGCAGGCTGTCCTGTGCCAATGCGGGCAGGGCGGCAAGGCTGGTCAAAAGACCGGAAAGGGGGAGTAGATGTTTCATATGTCGTCCTGATCTTGTGACCATTAAGAAGCCGATAAGCACCCCAAACCGCGGCTGCGATCCGGTGCCGTTGTAATCCTGGGTGCTTACAATCATATTCTGCCTACAAGATAAAGTCACATGCTTGCGTCATAGAGCCGCGCGAGACAGTTTTGTGACAGCAAGCAAGGATACCCCCGATGAGCCGCGCGCATTTCACCCCCTTCGAGGCCGATCTGGACCGAGAAACCGCTCTGAGCGTGCTGCGCGAGGCCGTGGCCGGTGCCGATGACGGCGAATTGTTCCTCGAACGGCGCCGCTCCGAAGCGCTGGTGTTCGACGACGGACGCCTTAAAACCGCGAGCTACGATGCTGCCGAGGGCTTTGGCCTGCGCGCCGTGCGCGGTGAGGTGGCAGGCTACGCCCATTCGACCGAACTGAGCGAGGCCGCCCTGCGCCGCGCGGCGGAAACGGCGCGGCTGGCGGTGGGCGATGGCGGCGGCACTTGGGCGGATGCGCCTCAGGCCAGCAACACGCGGCTTTATACGGATGAAGACCCGATCGCCGGCCATGCCTTCCCGGTCAAGGTCGAGACTCTGCGCGAGATCGACGCCTATGCCCGCGGGCTCGACCCCCGCGTCGTGCAGGTCAGCGCCACCATCGCCGCCAGCATACAAGAGGTCGAGATCCTTCGCCCCGAGGGGCATTCGGTGCGTGACCTGCGCCCGATGACACGCGTCAACGTCTCGGTCATCGTCGAGCAGGATGGCCGCCGCGAAAGCGGCGGTGTCGGCGGCGGCGGGCGGATCGGGCTTGATGGGATGTTCGCCCCCGAAGACTGGCAGGCCAAGGTCCGCGAAGCCCTGCGCATCGCCTGTGTGAACCTCGAAGCCGTCCCTGCCCCCGCGGGCGTGATGGACGTGGTGCTCGGCCCCGGCTGGCCCGGCATTCTGCTGCACGAAGCCATCGGCCACGGGCTTGAGGGCGATTTCAACCGCAAGGGTTCCAGCGCCTTCGCCGGGCTGATGGGCCAGCAAATCGCCGCCAAGGGCGTGACCGTGCTGGACGATGGCACGATCCCCGACCGGCGCGGCTCGATCTCGGTCGATGACGAGGGCACCCCCTCGGCGCGCAATGTGCTGATCGAAGATGGTAAGCTGGTCGGCTATATGCAGGACCGTCAGAACGGGCGGCTGATGGGCGGTGCCTCAACGGGGAACGGGCGGCGGCAGTCCTATGCGCATATCCCGATGCCGCGCATGACCAACACCTATATGCTGGGCGGCAAGGCGGCTCCGGGCGATATCGTGGCTGACCTCAAGGACGGGATCTATGCCGTGGGTTTCGGCGGCGGGCAGGTCGATATCACCAACGGCAAATTCGTCTTCTCCTGCACCGAGGCCTACCGCGTGCAGAACGGCAAGATCGGCGCCCCGGTCAAAGGCGCCACGCTGATCGGCGATGGGGCCACGGCCTTGCAAAAGATCCGCGCTATCGGCAATGACCCCACGCTCGACCCCGGCATGGGCAACTGCGGCAAGCAGGGGCAATGGGTGCCGGTGGGCGTGGGCCAGCCCACTTTGATGATCGGCGGGCTGACCGTCGGCGGGGCCGCGACCTGACAGCACGCAGGGGTTGCATCAAATGCGTGGGGAAATGTTCATAGGTTGTTAAGCACTAAATCCTATACCTGATTCTGCAACGGACGGAGTTTCGGGATGACTGACAAGGACCTACATCCTTCTTCCACTCACCCCCCACTCCCACCCACCCAGGAAGACGAACAGTTTGCCCGGCTTCGTCTGTTGCGCTCTCGCCGTGTGGGAATTTCGACCTACCGGCGCTTGCTGGATGAACATGGCTCTGCCCAGGAGGCGCTGAAGGCGCTGCCGGAAGTCGCGCGTGCCGCCGGGATATCGGATTATCGTATCTGCCCCGAAGGGGTCGTTCAGGCTGAACTCAACGCCGCCCGCCGCGCCGGGGCGCGGCTACTGGTCGAGGGGGAGGCACCCTACCCGCGCCTGCTCCGCGACCTCCCCGATGCACCCCCCTTCTTATGGCTGATCGGCGACCCGGCGCTGCTGGGCCGGCCGATGATCTCCCTCGTGGGCGCGCGAAACGCCTCTTCGCTTGGGCTGCGCATGGCCCGCAACCTCGCCGCCGAACTTGGGGAGGCTGGCTTCGTCGTCGTCTCTGGCCTTGCCCGGGGGATCGACGCGGCAGCGCATGAGGCTGCCTTGGCCCACGGCACCATCGCGGTGCAGGCAGGCGGGGTCGACATTATATATCCCAGCGAGAACACCGCGCTGGCCGGTCAAATTGCCGCGCAGGGGCTGCGCCTGTCAGAGCAACCGATGGGCCTGCAACCAATGGCGCGGCATTTCCCACGCCGCAATCGCATCATCTCGGGTCTGAGCCGTGCAACGGTGGTGGTCGAGGCCGCGGCCCGCTCGGGCAGCTTGATCACCGCACGCGATGCGCTGGATCAGGGGCGCGACGTGCTTGCGGTCCCCGGCCATCCGATGGACGCCCGCGCGGCAGGCTGCAACATGCTGATCCGCGACGGCGCGGTGCTGGTGCGCTCCGCCGCGGATGTGTTGGAGGTCTTGCCGGAGGGGGGTGTTCAGACCTCGGCACCTCGCAGCAAGCCCCCCGCAGCGCCTCGCCCGGAACCGCCGCCGCGAAATCAAAGCCCCGTCGCGAAACTCCACGCGCAAATCCTCTCCCGTCTCGGCCATGCGCCCTTGGCCGAAGACCAGTTGATCCGCGACCTGCAAGTGCCCAGCAGCGACGTCGCCCCCGCGCTCCTCGATCTTGAGATGGCGGGAGAAATTCAGCGCCAACCCGGCGGGCTGCTCAGCCGCTCCGCCTGACGCCGCGATGACGCAGTCCCGGGCCGAAGACCACGGGAACCGGGGGCCATGCGCGTGATACTCGACCGAGCCGCGCCTAGGCATCAATGCCGCCGAAACGGCCCATCCGGCCTGCGAAACCGCTGCGCGGCAAACCCGTGATACGCAGCAGCCGCATTGACAAACACCCCTGCCATCCCACATGAGACAGCGCAAAGCCGCCCCCGTTTTTGATCTAAGGTGCCTGTATTTATGCCCGTCGTCGTCGTCGAATCCCCAGCCAAGGCCAAAACGATCAACAAATATCTGGGCGACAATTACACCGTTCTCGCCTCTTACGGCCACGTCCGCGACCTGCCGCCGAAAGACGGCTCGGTCGACACTGACGCCGATTTCGACATGAAATGGGAGGTGGCCAGCGACAGCAAGAAACACGTCAAGGCCATCGCCGACGCGCTGGCCCAAGACAACGCACTGATCCTCGCGACCGACCCCGACCGCGAGGGCGAGGCGATCAGCTGGCACCTGCAAGAAGCGCTGACCAAGCGCAAGTCGATCAAGAAGGACACGCCGGTGAGCCGCGTGGTCTTCAACCAGATCACCCAAAAGGCCGTGACCGAGGCGATGCAGAACCCCCGCCAGGTCGACATGCCGCTGGTCGAAGCCTATCTCGCCCGCCGCGCGCTGGACTATCTGGTGGGCTTCAACCTCTCCCCCGTGCTCTGGCGCAAACTGCCCGGCGCGAAATCCGCGGGCCGCGTACAATCGGTCACCCTGCGCCTCATCGTCGAACGCGAGATGGAGATCGAGGCCTTTCGCGCCCGCGAATACTGGTCGGTGAAGGCGCTGCTCGCCACCCCGCGCGGTCAGGAATTCGAGGCCCGCCTCGTCTCGCTCGCCGGCAAGAAGCTGGAGCGCTTCGATCTGGCCGATGCCACGCAGGCCGAGATGGCGGTGCAGGCGATCACCTCCCGCGCGCTCAAGGTGATGAACGTCGAGGCGAAGCCGGCCAGCCGCAATCCCTCGGCCCCCTTCATGACCTCGACCCTTCAGCAGGAGGCCAGCCGCAAGTTTTCCATGGGCGCGCGCCAGACCATGTCGACCGCGCAGCGCCTTTATGAAGCAGGCCACATCACCTACATGCGGACCGACGGCATCGACATGGCGCCCGAGGCCGTCTCGATGGCGCGCGACGCGATCAAGGACCGTTTTGGCGCGGATTACGTGCCGAAAGAGCCGCGTATTTACAAGAACAAGGCTAAGAACGCGCAGGAAGCCCACGAATGTATCCGCCCCACGGATATGACCAAGGATGCCAAGGCGCTGAAGCTCGACGCCGATCAGGCCAAGCTCTACGACCTGATCTGGAAACGCACGCTGGCTTGCCAGATGGAGAGCGCCCGGCTGGAACGCACCACGGTCGAGATCGGCAGCGACGACGCGCAGGTCGGGCTGCGCGCCAACGGTCAGGTCGTGCTCTTCGACGGTTTCCTCAAGGTCTACGAGGAAGGCCGCGACGATGTGGTTGATGAGGACGACAAGCGCCTGCCGCAGATCCATCAGGGCGACGCGATGGACAAGCGCGCCGTCACCCCCGAACAGCATTTCACCCAACCGCCGCCGCGCTACACCGAAGCGACGCTGGTCAAGAAGATGGAAGAGCTCGGCATCGGGCGCCCCTCGACCTATGCCAGCATCGTCACCACGATTCAGGACCGCGAATATGTCCGCAAGGACGGCAACCGCCTGATTCCCGAGGATAAGGGCCGTCTGGTGACCGCCTTTCTTGAGAACTACTTCCGCCGCTACATCGGCTACGACTTCACCGCCGATCTGGAAGACCAACTCGACAAGGTCAGCGCCGGGGATGCCGCCTATAAAGAAGTGCTGCGCCGCTTCTGGCGCGATTTCTCGGCCGCCATCGCCGAAACGTCAGAACTGCGCATTACCGAGGTGCTGGAGAAGATCAACGAGGTGCTGGAGCCACATCTCTTCCCGCCCACCGAAGACGGCAGCGATCCGCGGCTCTGCCCGAACTGTGAGATTGGCCGCCTGTCGATGCGCACCGCGCGTTCGGGCGGCGCCTTCATCGGCTGCTCGAACTACCCCGACTGCCGCTACACCCGCCCCTTCGGCCCGCCCGACCCGGAGGCCGAAGCCTCCGCCATCCCTCCCGACGGCAAGCTTCTGGGCGAGGATCAGGGCGACGAGATCCGCGTCTTCAAAGGCCGCTTCGGGCCCTACGTACAGCGCGGGCCGGTGACCGAAGAGAACAAAAAACCCCCGCGCCAGTCGATCCCCAAGGATTGGGTGCCCGAGGACTTGACGCTGGAACAGGGCGTGATGCTCTTGTCGCTCCCGCGCCAGATCGGCCCCCACCCCGAGGATGGCGTCATGGTTTGGGCCAACATCGGCCGCTACGGGCCTTACATCAAACACGCTGAAAGCACCTCGGACCGCGGCGGCACCAACGCTAACCTCGAAGGCATTGACGAGGTCTGGACCGTGGGCATGAACCGCGCCGTGCAGCTTCTGGCCGAAAAGGTCGCCAGCCGCGGTGGCCGGGGCAAGGCCGCGAAACCGATCCGCGAGATGGGCGAACACCCGGACATGGGTGGCGCGGTCAACGTCATGGAAGGCAAATACGGCCCTTATGTGAAATGGGAAAAGGTCAACGCCACGATCCCCAAGGAGATCGAACCGGCAGACCTGACCATGGAACGCGCGGTGGAGTTGATCGAAGAGAAGCTCGCCAAATCCCCCGCCAAACGCAAAGCGGCGACGAAGAAGGCACCCGCTAAGAAGACGGCGGCCAAGAAGACCGCTGGCAAGAAGACGGCGGCGAAAAAGACGGCCACAAAAAAGGCACCGGCAAAGACGGCGGCCAAGAAACCCGCGGCGAAGAAAACAACCGCGAAAAAAGCCGACAGCGCGTAAGTCGCGCATAGGCCCAGCAACCGCGCCGGGGGATCGGCGCGGTTCCGCCTGTGGCCAGCCTTTATATCCAGCATCATGAATATGTGATTTGCCATTCCCCTGCGATTTTCGGATCAGGGGCGGTGGCAAGACCAATATGAAAGGCAGATCAATGTCAGGCATGAAATTCACCCGGCGCGGGCTGATCGCCGCAAGCGGCGCGGCGCTGATGACGCCGCAAATCCTGCGGGCACAGGAGCCCGGCCAAGCGCCGCGCGAGTTTTCCACCGAAGCCCCCGTGTCGCGCAACACGTCGAGCTTTGCCACGCAGCGCTGGCAGAACCATTTCGACAGCCTTGGCAAAGGCGCGATCGTGGCGGACACCACCAGCCGCGCCCTGCATTACTGGAGCGCGGACGGCCAGACCTACAAGGTCTACCCGACCTCCGTACCCGCCACCGAAGAGCTGACCAAACGCGGCTACACCGAGATCGTGCGCAAGAAGGTCGGCCCCGATTGGACGCCCACAGCCTCGATGATGGAGCGTTTTCCGCATTACAAATACATGCCGCCGGGCCCGGACAATCCGCTGGGCACCCATGCGATGTACCTCAGCTGGCCTGCCTATATCATTCACGGCACCCATGACACGCGCAAGATCGGGCGGCGGTCCTCGGACGGTTGCATCGGGCTCTATAACGAAAAGATCGAAGAGCTTTTCGGCCTCTGCCCCGTGGGCACGCAGGTGCGCATCATCTGACCTTCCGGGCGGCCTTTCCTGCGTAGCACCACGTAATTGACACTGCCCCGACGCAGGGTCACATATGGCGCAGCGAAACTGTAGGGAGGTCGCCCGTGAACAAAATCTATGGATCCGCCGCCGAGGCGCTGGAAGGCGTTCTGTCGGATGGCATGCTGATCGCCGCCGGGGGCTTTGGCCTTTGCGGCATTCCGGAATTGCTGTTGCAGGCGATCAAGGAGAACGGGGCCAAAGACCTCACCTTTGCGTCGAACAATGCGGGCGTCGATGACTTCGGCATCGGCATTCTGCTGCAATCGCGGCAGGTGAAGAAGATGATCTCTTCCTATGTGGGGGAGAATGCCGAGTTCATGCGCCAGTATCTCTCGGGCGAGCTTGAGCTTGAATTCAACCCCCAAGGCACCCTGGCCGAGCGGATGCGCGCCGGCGGTGCGGGCATCCCGGGTTTCTACACAAAGACCGGCGTCGGCACCCAGATTGCCGAGGGCAAGGAAGTGAAGCAGTTCAACGGCGAGGATTACATCCTCGAAGAGGGCATCTTTGCCGATCTGTCGATCGTGAAAGCGTGGAAAGCCGATGACACGGGCAACCTCGTCTTCCGCAAGACCGCGCGCAATTTCAACCCGCCCGCAGCCATGTGCGGCAAGGTCTGCATCGTCGAGGTTGAAGAGATCGTCCCACGCGGCAGCCTCGACCCCGACCACATCCACCTGCCGGGCATCTATGTGCATCGCATCATTCAAGGCGCGCATGAGAAACGCATCGAGAAGGTCACGACACGCAAGCGGGAGGACGCATAATGCCTTGGGATAGAGATCAGATGGCGGCACGGGCCGCAGAGGAACTCGAAGACGGTATGTATGTGAACCTCGGCATCGGTATTCCGACGCTGGTGGCGAACTATGTCGGCGACAAGGACATCACCCTTCAGTCCGAGAATGGCATGTTGGGCATGGGCCCCTTCCCTTACGAGGGCGAGGAAGACCCCGACCTGATCAACGCCGGCAAGCAGACCATCACCGAGTTGAGCCGCACCGCCTATTTCGACAGCGCCATGTCCTTTGGCATGATCCGTGGCGGCAAGATCGCGGCGGCGATCCTCGGTGCCATGGAAGTGGCCGAGAACGGCGATCTGGCGAATTGGATGATCCCCGGCAAGCTCGTCAAAGGTATGGGCGGCGCGATGGACCTCGTGGCCGGCGTCCGCAAGGTCATCGTGGTGATGGACCACCAGAACAAGGCCGGTGACTCGAAAGTGCTGAAAGAATGCACCCTGCCGCTGACCGGCAAGGGCGTGGTCGATCGGATCATCACCAACCTCGGCGTGCTCGATGTGGTCGACGGTGGCTTGAAGATCGTCGAATGCGCCGATGGCGTGACCGAGGAAGAGCTGCGCGCCGCGACCCAAGCGACCATCGTTTGAAAATCAGCCCTCGGCGGCATCCGCCGGGGGCATGCCTGTCGCGCTCAGTTCATCGCGGCAAAAACGCAGCCATCGCTGATCAGTTCCGGCGGTGTCAGGCAAAGCCCCTGCGCCACCTGAAACGCCGCCAGCACCTTGGGCACATAGTCGCGCGTCTCGGCAAAGGGCGGCACGCCCGCATGTTTGCGCACCGACCCCTCCCCGGCGTTATAGCCCGCGAGCACGAGAATCGGGTCGCGGTCGAACTCCCCCATCAGCCAGTCGAGGTATTTCACCCCGCCCGAGATATTCTCGGCCGCGACCATAGTGTTCCGCACGCCAAAACGGGCGGCGGTATCGGGCATCAGTTGCATCAGACCAGCCGCGCCCGCCCGGCTCACCGCATCGGCACGGCCTGCGGATTCCACGCTGATCACCGCCAGCACCAGCGCGGGCGAGACATTGGTGCCAACGGTGGCGCGCAGGATATCCACCCCGTTGCTGCGCGCGATATCTTGCAGATGTTGCAGGCGCGGGGCGGGGACTTGGCCACCGGAAAGCGCCGCCATCGCCGGGGCCAACCGCCCTGCCCCGCTCCGCTCAGCCGCAGGAGAGATTTTATCCCAGAACCAATCGAACTGCCCGGCGTTCAAAGGCGCGATCGCGCCGCTCGGGGTGGCGGCAACGGCGGGGCCTGTATCCACCTCCGCCGCAGCGGCGGCACGGGCCGCCGGATCAATTTGCACAGTGATGCGTTTGGCCCCTTTCTTGGGCGGACCGACCCGCTTGGCCGAGAACTCAGGGAACGGTTTCGGCCCCTCTGCCATGGCGGCAGGGGCCATGAGGGCCGTGACCAGCGAGAATGCCAATATGCGATACATGCCTGCTCTACCTTGCGTCTGACGCGCCTTTGCCCGGCAATATCTCACGAATCGTGGAATCGGGCCAGCGTTGGAGGCGGGGATCATGGCGATTTCGCCGCAATTGCGGTGCTAGAGGGTGCGAATGCACAGTCAGAAGGCGAATTTTGAAAATTAAAGTGCATCTGAACAATGGGTTAACAAGTTTTCACAAGAAAACCGGCAACAGTCTGAAAAAGGGACTTTTGCTGCCAAATTAGCGCCCCAATCCGGCGGCTATAAAGGGTCATACCAAGTCGGACAGCTTCAAATGAGAGAGCGAGGCAAACCGGACGGCGAGGTTAAGACCTTTTACTCAGTGATCCTTGGAGGGACATGACATGATGAACTTTATCAAAAACTTCCGCAAAGACGAAGACGGTGCCGTGACAGTTGACTGGGTCGTTCTGACCGCTGCGATCGTTGGTCTGGCCATTGTTGCGTTCAACACAATCGGCGACAACGTCGAAACAATGTCGGGCAATATCGCCACAGACATCACCAACTTCGAAACGACAGCTGACCGCAGCAACTAATCGCTAGTTAAGCGAAGTCTTATCATCAGGGCCGCACCTCCAGCCGGGAGCGGCCCTCTTTTGCTTCAAACTAGGCACGAAGCTTCTTAGGAAAAAACCTTATGCGCCGCGCCCTTCACCATTTTTTACGCAGTCAATCTGGTGCCATCACTGTAGATTGGCTCGTCCTGACCGCCGGTTTGGTCGGCCTGGCAATCCTAGCGCTGAGCGTCTTCTCCGACAGCCTAGATGTCCTTGTTGAATATATCCGGGTAAAGCTCGCAACTTGAGCCATCGTGTGCCGCGGCGCGCTGCGCCAAACTCCTCCCCATCGCCCCCGCCCAGACCAATTCTCGCCATATTCGGCAGCTAACTTGCCGGGGTGATCAAAGCGAGCCGAGATTCGCTTCCATAGCAAAGAGGTAACATCATGCGAGCCGTATTCGGATTGGTTCTTTTGGTAGGTGTCGCGCTTGCCGGTGGGGCCGTTTATCTGGCGAAAGACCGGATTTCACAGTATCAAGCCGCCAATGCACAAGCGCAGGCCGCGCTGGCGCAGGTCGTGCCAACGAAAACCGTTTGGGTGGCCGACAAGCCCTTGAAATACGGGCAGCCCCTCACCCGCGACGACGTGCGCGCGGTGAATTGGCCCGAGAATGCCATCCCCGAGGGTAGTTTCGTCGAAGAGCTCGCCCTCTTCCCTGAGAATACCAAAGAACAACGCATCGTGCTGCGCAACATCGAGAAAGATGAAGCGATCATGGCCGTAAAGGTAACCGAGCCCGGCGAAGATTCCGGTCTTACGTCCCGCTTGGCCCGCGGCACGCGCGCCTTCACCATCAAGGTCGACGTTTCTAGCGGTGTTTCGGGCTTCCTGCGCCCTGGGGACCGAGTAGACGTCTATTGGACGGGCCGCGTGAACGTGGGCAACCAATCCAGCAACGGCGATGTGACCAAACTGATCGAATCTGGCGTACAACTGATCGCCATCGACCAGAGCGCCGATGCGCTGGTGATGGAGGAGGCCTCAATCGCCAAGACCGTAACCGTGGCCGTAAAGCCGCAACAGGTGGCCGCCCTCGCCCAAGCGCAATCGACCGGCAAACTCTCCCTCGCTCTTGTCGGCACGAATGACGATACCGTGGCCGAGGCCATCGAAGTCGACCAACGCTCGCTTCTGGGGATCGAGGCGCAAGAGACCATCGCAGAGGTCGCGAAAGAGAAGGTTTGCACGATCCGCACTCGCCGCGGGGCCGAGGTGGTCGAACTGCCGATCCCCTGCACAAACTGACCTGAAAACAGCCTCTTGCTAAGTTGAACCAGACGCCGCACCCCCATGCGGCGTCTTTTCCAATCTCGTTATGTTGCGCATAGCCCACATGCACAGCGCCCGCGAAGAGCTTGATTCTTGCAATAAATTTGGAATTGCCGCAGAGTGTTGCCAAATGCGGGCGAAAAGACCCATCCCGAGGCGTGATCAAAAAGGCAGGTCACATGAAAATCGATAGATTTCTGAAAGCGGCCCTGCTGGGGCTGACACTGGCCGCGATGCCGATGGCATTGACCCTGCCCAGTTCAGCTGGCGCCGACACGCTGCGCGTTGTCAAACGCGGCACCAATTCCAGCCTCGACGTTCCGATGAACCGCGCCGTGGTGGTGGAGAGCGACATCCCCTTCGCGGAACTCAGCATCGCCAACCCCGGCATTGCGGATATCTCCTCCCTGTCTGACCGCACGATCTATGTATTGGGCAAATCGCCGGGGCTGACCACGCTCACGCTGCTCGATGCGGCGGGGCAGTTGATCACCAATGTCGATGTCCGCGTCGCGGCGGATGTTTCTGAATTCAAAGAACGGCTGCGTCAAATCCTGCCGGGTGAGAAGATCGAAGTGCGCACCGCCAATGACGGTATCGTGCTGTCGGGCATCGTTTCTTCCACGCAACGGCTGCAACGCGCGCTCGATCTTGCCGAACGCTATGCCCCCGAACGGGTCAGCAACCTGATGAGCGTGGGCGGCATCCAGCAGGTGATGATGAAGGTCCGCTTTGCCGAGATGCAGCGCAACGTGTCGAAATCGCTCGGCTCTTCGCTAGCGATCAACGGCGGCTCCGACTTCAGCGCGGGCACCGGCAGCACCAATACGTCAGGCGGGGTCGCAACCTCGCTCGGGGGGTCGATCCCCGGGTCGAACCAAAACGCAGGCGCGGTGCTTTTCGGTTTCAACGCAGGCTCGACCCAGGTGGGCATCCTGTTGGAAGCATTGGAGGAAAAGGGCGTCGTCCGGTTCTTGGCCGAGCCGAACCTCGTGGCGCTTTCGGGGCAAGAGGCGAAGTTCCTCGCCGGGGGGGAATACCCCGTGCCCGTGGCTCAGACCGGTGACACGATCGCTGTGGAGTTCAAACCCTTCGGCGTAGAACTCGCCTTTATCCCGCGCGTCGTGGACAAGGATATCATCAACCTTGAGATGAACGCTGCCGTCTCGGCCATTGATGCGAGTAACAGCATCGCCCTGGGCAACGGGATCGAGATTTCCGCCTTCACCCGCCGCGAGACCTCGACCACGGTCGAGATGCGCGACGGTGAAAGCTTTGCCATCGCGGGCCTTTTGACCGACGACTTCACCGACAGCACGCGTCAACTGCCGTGGATCGGCGATGTGCCGGTGCTGGGCGCGCTGTTCCGGTCGGCAGATTACCAGCGCAGCCAGACCGAACTGGTCATCATCGTCACCGCCCATCTGGTTACCCCCACACGCGGCGAAGCGCTGGCCCTGCCCACCGACCGCATCAAGCCGCCCTCCGAGAAAGACCTGTTCCTGCACGGGCGCACGGCAGATGGCACCCGCACCCCCAGCCGGGGTGCTGCGGGCGAAGTGGCCAAGCAGGACTTCCGCGGCTCCTACGGTTATGTACTGGATTGATCCGATGACACGCAGACATATCACGTTGATCGCGGGCACCGCAGCCCTTGCCGGGCTCGCTGCCTGCGCGCCCAGCAACGATCCGATCTATACGCAGTTCTACCGCGAGGCAGGGTCGGTCGTGGACACGGGCCAATTCGGCAATGCCACGCTGCACAACCGCCAAGTCATGACCGGTGAAAAGCGGGTCACCTTCGATCTGGCGAACCGTTTCGCCAGTGAGGTCCGCTCGACCGTGACCTTTGCGTTCAACTCCGACCGGTTGGACGCCAATGCGCAGGCAATCCTGCGCCAGCAGGCCGGATGGATTCGCCAATTCCCCGAGATTCGCTTCCGGGTCTATGGCCACACCGATCTGGTCGGCTCGCAGGCCTATAACCGCGCCTTGGGGCTGCGCCGGGCGCAGGCGGTGGTGCGCTATCTCTCGACCTTGGGAATCAGCCCCAGCCGGTTGGAAGCCGTTGTTTCCTTTGGCGAAACACAGCCCCTCATCGTGACCCAGGGCCGCGAGCGTCGCAACCGGCGCACGGTGACCGAGGTCAGCGGCTTTGTGCACGGCCACCCGATGTTGCTGGACGGAAAATATGCGCAGATCATCTACCGCGAATATGTCGCCAGCGCCGTGCCCCCCTCGCAGCTGAGCACCAGTGCCACCGCGTCGGGCGGTGGTGGTGGCGGCGGCGGCGGCGGCGGCGGAGAGTAAGAGTAAACCCCTCTTTCGCATGGAAAATATCCCCCCGCGCCTTTGGGTCGCGGGGGTTTTCGTCTCTGAAAAGGAATGTCCAATCGGGCGCGAATGGACCTATCGTTTCAAGATACCCAACAATAGAGGCTTTTTGGCCCCAATCTCGCCCCAGTTGGGGGTGATATTCGACGCAGAAGGATAAATGTGCCCGGCTCAAGGGCCGCGCATAAGGCAGAGGTCAGAGCGTTCGCGGCGACAGAATATCGCCGCCCTCCGGCCAAACCGTTGATGTAAAGGACAAAAGGTCATGAGCAGCACTATGCCACAACCCGAAGCAGCGCCGATCGTTGCCTGCACAATCAGCCGCGATGTACAGAACTTCGACCTCTTGATCGAAGATATGGAAGCCACTTTGGGCGAAAGCTGGGGCGATCTGGGATTCGCCGAGGCGCTGGCCTTCTTCGGCCAACCCGAAGCCGAGGCGATGGAATTCGTCGCCCTCGCCATGGATGAGACGGACGAGGACAACCTCGTTTTGATGAGCGAAATCATCACGCAGGCCAAGGCGCGCAACATCCGGGTGATCCTCATCGCCGAAGACATGACCCCCGCCGCGCTGCATTCGCTGCTGCGGCAGGGGGCGGATGAATTCGTCCCCTATCCGCTGCCCGAAGGCGAATTGGCCCAGGCCATTGCCCGCGTCCGCGCCGGAGAGAACGCCCCCCCTGCCCCCGCAGCCGACAGCAGTACACCGCAATTGAAGGCCGGGGCGCAAAAGGATGGCGCGCTGATCGTGGTGCATGGTTTGGCTGGCGGCACCGGGGCCACGACCCTTGCCGTGAACCTCGCTTGGGAACTGGCGAACGCCGAGAAGAAAAACCCGCCCTCGGTCTGCCTGCTGGATTTCGACCTGCAATATGGCTCGGTCGCGACTTTCCTCGATCTGCAACGCCGCGAGGCGGTCTATGAGATGATGGCCGACACGGAATCCATGGACGAAGAGATTTTTGGTCAAGCGCTGCAAACCTTTGAGGACAAGCTGCATGTGCTGACCGCCCCGGCAGAGATGCTGCCGCTCGACATCGTAACCAACGAAGATATCGACCGCATCCTCAACATGGCCCGCAACCAGTTCGACTATGTCATCGTCGACATGCCTTCGACGCTGGTGCAATGGTCCGAAACCGTGCTGACCAGCGCGCATGTCTACTTTGCCATGCTGGAACTCGACATGCGCTCGGCCCAGAACGCGCTGCGCTTCAAACGGGCGCTACAGTCTGAGGAACTGCCCTTTGAAAAGCTGCGCTATGTGATGAACCGCGCGCCGAAATTCACCGATCTCAGCGCCAAGAGCCGGGTCAAGCGCATGGCCGAATCGTTGAGCATTTCGATCGACGTGCAACTGCCCGATGGCGGCAAGGCGGTGACGCAGGCCAATGACCACGGGCTGCCGCTGGCCAATTCCGCGCCGAAAAGCCCGCTGCGCCGCGAAATCGCCAAACTGGCAAGCTCCATCCACGATCTCAAGGGCGAGCAGGCCAAAGCCGCCTGAGCCCCCTAGCGAAAGAGCGTATCGATGTTCTCGAAATACAAGAAACCAGCCCCTGCCAGCCCGAAAGCCGCCGCCCCCGCGCCGGCGCGCGAGGCCAAGCCAGCCAATGCGGCCCAGCCCGCCCCCGCGGCGCCTGCGCCCGCTCCGGCAGCCAAACCGGTTTCGATGCGCCGCGCGGTCAAACCCGCCGCCGCCTCCCCCGAGGACCGTGAGGTCAAACGCAAGCAGCGGATGAGTGAGATCAAGCTCGAACTGCACCGCGCGCTTTTGGACAACCTCAACCTCGCCGCGCTGGAACATGCCTCGGAAGCTGATTTGCGGCAAGAAATCAACGACATCGCCGTCGAAATCCTTTCGGAAAAGAGCATCGTACTCAACCGCGAAGACCGCATGACGCTGAACTCCGAGCTTTATGACGAGGTCACCGGTCTTGGCCCCCTTGAGACGCTGCTGAAAGACGACAGCGTCAACGATATTCTGGTGAACGGCCCGCAGCAGATTTTTGTCGAACGCGACGGCAAGCTGCAATTGACCGACATCACTTTCAAGGACGAAAAGCACCTGCTGCGGATCATCGACAAGATCGTCTCGGCGGTGGGGCGTCGGGTGGATGAAAGCAACCCTTATGTCGACGCGCGGCTCAAAGACGGCTCGCGTTTCAACGCCATGGTGCCCCCGGTGGCCGTCGATGGCTCGCTCGTGTCCATCCGTAAGTTCAAGAAAGACAAGCTGGGCATTGACGATCTGGTGAGCTTCGGCGCCTTCTCGGAGGAGATGGCCGCCTATTTGCAGGCCGCCGTGGCGACCCGTCTCAACATCATCGTGTCGGGCGGTACGGGCTCGGGTAAGACCACCACGCTCAACGCGCTGTCGTCTTTCATCGACAATGCCGAACGCATTCTGACCATCGAAGACACCGCCGAATTGCAACTGCAACAGACCCATGTGGGCCGGATGGAAAGCCGCCCGCCCAACGTCGAAGGCAAGGGCGAAGTCTCTCCCCGCGACTGTCTGAAAAACGCCCTGCGGATGCGCCCCGATCGCATCATCGTCGGCGAGACGCGCGGCGAAGAGGTCATCGACATGTTGCAGGCCATGAACACCGGCCACGACGGCTCCATGACCACAATCCACGCCAACTCGGCCCGTGATGGCATCAGCCGCCTGGAAAACATGATCGCCATGGCCGGGATCGAAATGCCGCTGAAAGCGATGCGCAGCCAGATTTCCTCGGCTGTGAACCTGATCGTGCAGGCCAGCCGCTTGCAAGACGGCTCGCGCCGGATGACCTCGATCACCGAGATCACGGGCATGGAGGGCGAGGTCATTTCAATGCAGGAAATCTTCCGCTTCCAGCGCGTCGGCCTGACGCCCGAGAACAAAATCATCGGCCATTTCACCGCCACCGGCGTGCGCAGCCACTTCTCCGAGCGGTTCCGCATGTGGGGCTATGACCTGCCCGCTTCCATCTATGAACCCGTGGCGGCCCAGTAAGGATTGATGCAATGAGTGCCGAACCAATCATCTATGGTCTGATCTTCATCGGTGTTCTGGTGCTGGTCGAGGGGCTGTACCTTGTCGCATTCGGCAAATCCATCAGCCTCAACAGCCGCGTGAACCGGCGTCTTGAGATGCTGGAGAAAGGCGCGCGCCGCGAAGAGGTGCTCGATAAGCTGCGCAAGGAAATGCAGCAGCATATGAACGCCAAGTCGATCCCGCTCTACTCCCTGCTGTCAGAACGCGCGCAGAAGGCCGCGATTGCCTTCACGCCGCAGCAGTTGCTGATGATCATGGCCGGATTGGCCGCTTTGGCCTTTCTGGGGCTGACCATCGGCACCGATACCTCCGTGTCGGTGCGCGCGCTGATGTCCATCGCCATGGGCGTGGGCGCGGTGTTCTTCTGGGTGTCCCATAAGGCCAGCAAACGCATGGCGATGATCGAAGAACAGCTTCCCGATGCGGTGGAACTGATGGTGCGCAGCCTGCGGGTGGGGCACCCTTTCTCCAACGCGATTTCCATCGTGTCCAAGGAAATCCAAGACCCGCTTGCCTCGGAATTTGGCGTAATCGCCGATGAGGCCGCCTATGGCCGCGATCTGGGCGAGGCGTTGAAAGATATGGCCGAACGGCTCGACATGCAGGATTTGCGCTTTCTTGCTGTCGCCGTCACCATCCAGCAGCAATCGGGCGGCAACTTGGCCGAGATCCTCGCCGGTCTGGCCAAGGTGATCCGCGCCCGTTTTCGCCTGTTCCGTCGTGTTAAAGCAATCACGGCCGAGGCGAAATGGTCGGGCAAGTTCCTGTCGGCCTTCCCGCTCGCCGCGCTGGTGGTGATCAACCTCGGCGATCCGCATTACTACGACGAGGTGCGCGATCACCCCTATTTCATTCCCGCCTGTTTCCTTGTGGGGATCTTCCTTGTGCTGAACCTTTTCGTGATGCGCATCCTTACCAATATCAAAGTCTGAGAGGCCGGTGATGGAATTTCTCAATCAGCTTAACGATCAGATCAACCAAGCCTTGGGGCCGATGGGGCTGATCATCATCATCGGCACACTGGGCGTCACCTTGGTGGCGATCACGCTGGTCTTGATGCTGCGCCAGCCCGAAGACCCGCTGACCAAGCTCAAGCGCACCAGCTCTGCCCCCACGGGCGACAGTTCGCGCGAGAAGCTGCGCCAATCGGACCAAAACGCGCAGTTGCAGAAATTCGCCAAGTTTCTTGAGCCGGAGGACGTGGCCGAACTCAGCGCCAAACAGTTGATGCTACGCCAAGCAGGCTACCGCTCGCGCGATGCGGTGCGGCTTTATTACTTTGCGCAATTCGCCCTTGGGATGCTCGGGCTGGTCGGCGGTCTGGTCTATACAAATGTCTTGGGCGGCGGCGAAGGGATGACCACGCAGCAGACCATGATGTGGGCCATCGGCCCCGGCGCCATTGGCTACTACCTGCCGAAATACTGGGTCCGCCGCCGGGTCGATGCCCGCAAAGAAGAGATCACCCGGGGCTTCCCCGACGCGCTGGATATGATGCTGGTCTGCGTCGAAGCCGGGCAATCGCTGGATCAATGCATCGTCCGCGTCGCACGCGAGTTGCGCGCCTCCTACCGCGCCCTCTCTGAAGAGTTCGAGATGGTCGCCTATGAGATGAAAGCCGGTAAGGACAAAGTATCGGTGCTCAACGACATGGGTGAGCGTTGCGGCGTGCAGGATGTCTCCTCATTCGTGACCGTGCTGATCCAATCGGCGGCCTTCGGCACCTCCATCGCCGACGCCCTGCGCGTCTATGCCGCCGAGATGCGCGACAAACGTGTGATGCGGGCCGAGGAAGCGGCAAACAAGTTGCCAACCAAGATGACCCTTGCCACTATGGGCCTCACCGTGCCGCCGCTGCTGATCATTCTGATCGGCCCCTCGGCACATGGCATCTCGCAACTGGGTCAGGTAGGGAATTAATGACGGGCAAAATTCGGCGCAGCCTCACCCGCGCCGTTTTCATCGGGCCGATCTTGGCCCTTGCTCTGGCCGCCTGTTCGACAGGCGGCTTTTCCGCGTTGCGTGGGGATCAAACGCCAGAAAATCTCTATGCCCCCGGCGTGGACCAGCGGGCCGAAGCTGTCGACGGAATCGAAGTGGGCCATAGGCTGATCGCGGCGGGGCAATATGAATTGGCCATCAAATCCTTCAACCGCGCCGCGCTGGATCACGGGCTGACCGGGGAAATCCTCTCAGCGCTTGGCAGCGCGAACCTCGGGCTGGGGCGTTTGGGACAAGCGGAAACCCTGCTGCGCCGCGCCGTGGAGAAAGACGCCGCCGAGCCGGAGGTCTGGAACAATCTTGGCGTCGTGCTGATGGAAAGCGG
Source organism: Sulfitobacter sp. 1A12157 (assembly GCF_043557345.1). NCBI lineage: Bacteria > Pseudomonadati > Pseudomonadota > Alphaproteobacteria > Rhodobacterales > Roseobacteraceae > Sulfitobacter > Sulfitobacter sp. 1A12157. Next base: position 353,353 of record NZ_JBIFFV010000002.1, on the reverse strand, counting down.
CCAGACCGCCGAGGCCGAGCAGATTTTCCGCAAAGCTTATGCGCTCGACAATGGCGAAAGTGACGCAATCCGGGACAATCTGCGCTTGGCACTCGCAAAAACGGAGAAATCTGTTATAACAGAAGTCAATGAGGATAATTACAAATTGGTGCGGCGCGGCAGCGGGGACTACCTGATCCGTCCGACACCATGACCCGGCAGAGCAGTAAGAGGACGCAAAATGCGCCATCCAATCATTCTGGCCGTCTGCATGGCAGGCGTCACCGCCCTTGCTGGCTGCGGTGAAAAAGACGCGAACGCCACCGTTGAACGGGCCTTCAAGGACGTCAATGTGGTGGATGAGACCAACCTCTCCGACGTGATGCTGACCGTGGCCGACCCGAATGAGGCGGTGAGCTATTTCGCGCGTTCGGTCAAGGAAAGCCCCGACCGCATCGACCACCAGCGCGGGCTTGCCGCGTCACTGGTCCGCGCCAAACGCACGACCGAGGCCGTGAGCGAATGGGACAAAGTCGTCAAAATGGAGGGTGCCACCCCCGAAGACAGCGTGCAACTGGCCGATGCGCTGATCCGCTCGGGCAATTGGGCGCGGGCCGAGACGGTGCTTAACGGCATCCCCCCCACCCATGAGACCTTTGCCCGCTACCGGCTTGAGGCCATGGTCGCCGACAGCAAAGAGCAGTGGGACCGCGCCGACAGCTTTTACGAGATCGCCGTCGGCCTGACCACGACCCCCGCCGCCGTGATGAACAACTGGGGCTACTCCAAACTGACCCGCGGGGATTACCCCGAGGCCGAGCGTCTGTTCGGCGAGGCGATCCGTCAGGACAACACGCTTTTCACCGCCAAGAACAACCTCATCATGGCCCGCGCCGCGCAGCGCGACTACACCCTGCCCGTCATGCCGATGGAGCAATCAGAGCGCGCCCAGCTTTTGCACACGATGGCCCTCTCGGCGATCAAACGCGGCGATGTGGAGACCGGCAAGGGCTTGCTGCGCGAAGCGATCGACACGCACCCGCAGCATTTCGAAGCCGCCGTCCGCTCTCTGCGCGCATTGGAAAACGGCTGATCCATGGCGATCTCTGCCACGGCGGCCCTGTGGTTTCTGCCCTTCGTCCTGCCGATCTGCCTTTATGTCGCCTTCACCGACATGAAGCAGATGCGCATCACCAATCAGGCGGTCTTGGCGCTTGCCGCGATCTTTGTGCTGCTCGGGCTGTTTCTGCTGCCCTTCGACACCTATCTCTGGCGTCTGCTGGGCCTTGTCGTGGTTCTGGTGGTCGGCATCGTCCTGAACGCCGCCGGGGTCATGGGGGCGGGTGACGCGAAATTCGCCGCCGCCGCCGCGCCCTATATCGCATGGGGCGATTTGCGATTGCTGATGATGCTTTTCATGGCCACCCTTCTCGCCGCCGCCGCGACGCATCGCGGGGTGAAATACACCCCCCTGCGCCGCCTCGCCCCCGATTGGCAAAGCTGGCAGGAGACCAAGAAGTTCCCCATGGGCCTCGCCCTTGGCACCACGCTGGGGCTCTATCTGATCTTGGGGGCGCTCTTCGGGGTCTGACCACTTCGCTCAGGTGCAAACTCTTTTTCATCGCGCAAATGCGTCCACATTCACGCCATATTCAAGATTTACCCTTCAGTCTTACCGACAAGCCGCACCCCCGCATGACTTTCCAAGGAAGCCATTGATGAACGCCCCGACCAGCTCCGTGCTTGCCCCGCCGCCCCCCAAGCGGTTGGAGGATATGAAACTGCCCATCGTGATGATGCGCGATATCCTTTTGAAAACGATCTTTCGCAAGAACGTCGAGATGGTCAGCGATCTGGCCCAAGCGCTCTGCCTGCCGATCCCCGTCACGCAAGAGATGGTCGACCAAGCCCGCAGCCAGCGCCTGATCGAAGCCACCGGCACGCTCAGCGCCACCAGCGGCAATGAGATGGGCTACCAGTTGACCGATGCAGGCAAGGCGCGCGCATTGGATGCGCTGGCGCAGTCGGAATATTTCGGCGCCATGCCCGTCCCGCTTGAGGTTTACCGCGAACAGGTCAAGCGCCAATCGGTGCGCAACCTGCAAATCACCCGCGATCAGCTGACCGGGGCCATGGGCCATCTGGTGCTGCCCGACAGTCTGCTGGATCACCTCGGCCCTGCCGTCTCTGCCGGGCGGTCGATCCTGATGTACGGCCCGCCGGGCAACGGTAAATCCAGCATTTCCAACGGCATCCGCGACGCGCTTGGCGATCGGGTCTATGTCCCCCGCGCCATCGAATACGCAGGCCAAGTCATCACCGTCTATGACCCGATCGTCCATTCCGCCGCCGAGGCCGAGGTCCAAGACCCCACCTCCCTGCGCCGGATCACGCGCTATGACGCCCGCTATGTCTGCTGCGAACGCCCCACCGTCATCACCGGCGGCGAACTGTCACTCGATATGCTCGATCTGGTCTACAACCCCACGGCGCGGACCTATCAGGCGCCGCTGCACCTCAAAGCCACGGGCGGCATCTTCATCGTCGACGACCTTGGCCGGCAGAAAGAGCCGCCGCAAAGCATCATCAACCGCTGGATCGTGCCGCTGGAGGAAAGCAAAGACATCCTCGCCCTGCAATCGGGCGAGAAATTCGAGGTGCCCTTCGACACGCTGGTGATCTTCTCGACCAACTTCCACCCGAACGAGATTTTCGACCAAGCCGCCCTGCGGCGTATCTTTTTTAAGATCAAGATCGACGGGCCGGACCAAGAGAACTTCCTCAAGATCTTTGCCATGGTGGCCCGCAAACGCGGCATGCCGCTGGACGAGGCGACGCTGGTTCATCTGCTCAAGGTGAAATACCCCACGATTAACAACGTCTATGCGAATTATCAGCCGAATTTCCTGATCGACCAGATGATCGCGATCTGTGATTTTGAAGGCATCCCCTATCAGATGAACCCCGATCTGGTGGACCGCGCATGGGCCAATATGTTCGTTCGCGATGAGGTGATCGTTAAATAGCCGCCGCCGCTGGCACCGCGCTCTGCCGATACTACATTGGGTGCATGCGCGCCCTACCCCCCAAATTCGCCGATTGGTTCGCCCAGAACGGCTGGTCCCTGCACCCGCACCAGCAAGAGATGCTGGACCGTGCCGAGGCTCCCGCCCTGCTGCTCATCGCCCCCACGGGCGGGGGTAAAACGCTGGCCGGTTTCCTGCCCACCCTCGTCGATCTGGCCGAGCATGATCACGAGGGGATGCACACGCTCTACATCTCGCCGCTGAAGGCGCTCGCGGCAGACATCAAGCGCAACCTCACCCGCCCGGTCGAGGAGATGCGCCTGCCGATCCGCATCGAGGACCGCACCGGCGACACCTCGCAGTCGCGCCGCCGCCGCCAGCGCGCCGACCCGCCGCACGTCCTGCTGACCACGCCCGAGAGCCTCGCCCTGCTGACCTCCTACGAGGACGCCGCGCGCACCTTTCGCGGCCTCAAACGGGTGGTGATCGACGAGATCCACGCGCTGGCCGAAAGCAAACGCGGCGACCAGCTGATGCTGGCGCTCACCCGGTTGCAGGCGCTCTGCCCGGACCTCAAGCGCGTCGGTCTCTCGGCCACCGTGGAAGACCCTGCCGCCATCGCCCACCTGATGGCGCGCCACCCCGACCCCTGCGAGGTGCTCATGGCCGATCCCGGCCCCGCCCCCGACATCCAGATGCTGCGCACCGACGAAGCCCCACCCTGGGCCGGCGGCGGCGCCGCCTATGCGATCCCCGCGGTCCTCGAACAGCTGCGCCAACACAAGACGACGCTGATTTTCCACAACACCCGCGCGCAGGCCGAGATCTTCTTCCATAAGCTCTGGCTCGCCAACGAGGACGCTTTGCCCATCGCCATCCACCACGGCAGCCTCGACCGCGCGCAGCGCGAGAAGGTCGAGGCGGCGATGGTGCGCGGCGATCTGCGCGCCATCGTCTGCACCGGCACGCTGGATTTGGGGATCGACTGGGGCGATGTGGACCTCATCATCCAGATCGGCGCGCCCAAGAACGTGAAACGTCTAGTCCAGCGGATCGGCCGCGCCAACCACCGCTACAACGCGCCCTCGAAGGCGCTTCTCGTCCCCGCCAATCGCTTCGAGGTGGTCGAATGCGTGGCGGCGTTGGAGGCGGTGCTTGAAGGCGCGCTCGACGGCGACCCACGGGGGGATGGCCCGCGCGACGTGCTCTGCCAACACATCCTCATCACCGCCTGCGCTGGCCCCTTCGACGCCGAGGCGCTCTTTGCAGAGATCCGCACCGCCGGGGCCTATGCCAACCTCTCCCGCGCCGCCTTCGACGCCTGCCTCGATTTCTGCGCCACGGGGGGCTATGCGCTGCGCGCCTACGACCGCTGGCAAAGGCTCCTGCAACGCCCCGACGGGCAATGGCAACTGCGTGACCCCCGCGCCGCGCAACGCATCCGCATGAACATCGGCACCATTCAGGACACCGACAAACTGAAGGTCCGTATGAAACGCAACCGCGGCGGAAAGCCCCTGGGTGAGATCGAAGAAGGCTTTGCCGCCACGCTCACCAAGGGCGACACCTTTCTGATCGGCGGGCAAATCGTGCGCTACGAAGGGCTGCGCGAAACCGTGGTCGAGGTCAGCCGCAACGCCGCCAAAAAGCCGAAAGTGGCCACTTTCGGCGGCACGAAATTCGCCACCTCCACCCAACTCTCGGCCCGCGTGCAACAAATGTTCACCCAAGACAGCTGGCCCGAACTGCCGCCCCACACCGCCGAATGGCTCAGCCTGCAACGCGAGGTCAGCCAATTGCCGCAGCCCGGCACGCTGCTGGTGGAAAGCTTCCCCCATGACTTTGCCGAACAGACGGTGTTCTACGGCTTCGCCGGACGCAACGGCCAGCAAACGCTCGGCCTTCTGCTCACCAAACGCATGGAGGACCTCGGCCTTCGGCCCCTGGGCTTCGTGGCGACAGACTATGCCACGCTGATCTGGGGGCTCTCCCCCGTCGACGATCCGGCGCCGCTGCTCGATCCGACGGTGCTGCACGAGGGGCTCGACAGTTGGCTCGCCGGCAACGCCGTGATGAAACGCACCTTCCGCGCCGCCGCCACCATCGCCGGGCTGATCGAGCGCAACAGCCCGCAGGCGCGGAAATCCGGACGGCAAACGACCTTCTCCAGCGACATCCTCTACGATACGCTGCAACGTTATGACCCGGATCACCTGATGCTCGACATCACCCGAGAAGAAGCGCTGAGCGGGTTGGTGGATTTCGGCAGGATCGAAGAAATGCTCGGGCGGATAGCCGGGCGGATCACCCACCGCAAGCTCTCCCGCGTCAGCCCCCTGGCCGCGCCGCTGTTTCTCGAAATGGGCCGGGTGCCGGTCGAAGGCGCGGGGCAGGATCGCCTGTTGGCGGAAGAGGCGGAACGTTTGATGGAGGCCTCAGGCCTCGCGCAACTCACCCCGCCGCCGTCGGGTCAGCCACTCTGGCGGGACGGTCGTTGAACATTGGCGTTTCGCGGGCAGAGAGGTTCTGCAAGGTATTTGAAAAAGGATGAAGATGATTAAGGGTTCTTTAACCAAGGTGGCGCATCTTCCTCTCGCGGTACAGGCTGAGGAGCCGATGACCGCAAAGGATGAAGGCGCGTCTCCGGTCCGGTGACCACCCGATCGCGGGGCGCGCTTTCTGCAATTCATCCTTTCTTAAATACCTCTGCACTGACCTTTCCGTCTGCGCTACCTTCGCGTTTGGCCCTTGCCAAATCAGCGGCGATCTCAGATGAACAAAGGATGAACGGACTTGAGTTTTCATTCGCCGGGGCCGGGCTGAGCGCGCTTGGCTCTGGCGCGCTTTGGTGGCGCGAAAGGGATTTGCTCTGCGTGAGCGACCTTCACTTGGGCAAGTCGGAACGGATCGCGCGGCGCGGCGGGTCGGCGCTGCCGCCTTATGAGACGCGCGACACGTTGAACCGGTTGGCGGCCGACCTGTCATTCACGCAGGCGCGGCATGTGATCTGCCTTGGCGATAGTTTCGACGACCTCGGCGCGGCACAGGCGCTGCCAGAGGAAGAGCGGTTGTGGATCCTTGGCTTGCAGGCCGGGCGGCGATGGGATTGGATTGAGGGCAATCATGATCCGGGCCCCGTTGGGCTGGGTGGTACCCATTTGGGGGAACTGGCGCTCGGCCCGCTGACTTTTCGGCATATCGCGGCCAAGCGGGCCTGCGGCGAGGTGTCGGGGCATTATCACCCCAAGGCATCGATCCGCGCGCGGGGCCGCAGCATCTCGCGTCCGGCGTTTTTGTTTGACAGCAAGCGGCTGATCCTGCCTGCATATGGCACCTATACCGGCGGGCTGCGCAGCCAGTCGCGGGTGCTTTGTGATTTAATGGGGCCAGAGGCCTGTGCGGTGCTGACGGGGCCGCAACCTGTGGCGATCCCCATGCCCGGAAAGAAGCGATGATGGATGATCAGATTGAACGCCGGGTGCGGGAGAGTTTTGCCAAGCAGACCATGATGCAGACCTTGGGGGCCGAGGTCATCGAAGTGCAGTCGGGTCTGGTCAAACTCGCGGCGCCGGTCCTGCCCGGCGCGATGCAGCAGCAGGGTTTTGGCCATGCGGGGCTGACCTTCTCCATCGGCGATTCCGCGGCGGGCTATGCAGCCTTGAGCATGTTGCCGCCAGAGGTCGATGTCGTGACTTCGGAGATCAAGATCAACCTTCTGGCGCCCGCCCGGGGGGACCGGCTGATTGCCACGGGCCGGGTGATGAAACCGGGCCGGCGGCTTTGTGTGGTCACGGCAGAGGTGCATGCGGAAACGGACGGCGCGGCCAAGCTCATCGCCATCCTGCAGGGCACCATCGTGCCTGTGCCGGGCGCTTAGGCGGTCAGCCCTTCGGGTTCTGCCAACCCGTTGGCGCGGCAGCAGGCGGTGACCGTATTGGCCAGCAGGCAGGCGATGGTCATCGGCCCGACCCCGCCGGGCACGGGGGTGATGGCCCCTGCACGCTCGCTGGCGCTGTCGAAATCCACGTCGCCGACCAGTTTGGTCTTCTCGCCGATCTCGATCCGGTTGATGCCCACGTCGATCACCGTGGCACCCTCTTTGATCCAATCGCCGGGCACCATCTCGGGGCGGCCAACGGCAGCGACCACGATATCGGCACGGCGCACCACTTCGGGCAGATCGCGGGTGCGGCTATGCGCGATAGTCACGGTGCAGCTATCGCCCAAGAGCAGCTGCGCCATCGGTTTGCCGACGATGTTGGAACGGCCAATGACCACCGCTTTCATGCCCGTCAGATCGCCATGGTGGTCCCGCAGCATCATCAGGCAGCCCAGCGGGGTGCAGGGCACCATGCTTTTCTGCCCCGTGCCCAGCAGGCCGACGTTGGAGATGTGAAATCCGTCCACGTCCTTGGCGGGCGAGACGGCGTTGACCACGCGGGTTTCGTCCAGATGATCCGGCAGCGGCAGTTGCACGAGGATGCCGTGGATCTCGGGGTCGTTGTTCAATGCGTCGATCAGCTTGAGCAACTCGCCCTGATCGACGGTCGCGGGCAGCTTGTGTTCGACCGATTTCATGCCGACTTCGCGGGTCATCTTGCCCTTGGAGCGGACGTAGACTTGGCTTGCCGGGTCTTCGCCGACCAGCACCACGGCGAGGCCGGGGGTGACGCCGTGATCCGTCTTCAGCCGGTCGACATGGCCCGCGACTTTCTCACGCACCGTTGCTGCAAAGGCTTTGCCATCGATGATTGTCGCTGCCATATCCGTCTCACTTTCGCTCGCTAAAGGTTGAACACGCTCTACATCACCGCGACGGCGGGGCATTGCAACCCGCCTTAGAACAATCCCTCCACATCGCCATCGGCATTGAGCTTGATTGCCTCGGCTGAAGGCACCCGCGGCAGGCCCGGCATGGTCATGATTTCACCGCAGATGACGACGACGAAACCCGCCCCCGCCGAGAGCCGCACCTCGCGGATGGGGACGCTGAAACCCGTGGGCGCGCCGCGCAGGTCGGGATCGGTCGAGAAACTGTACTGGGTCTTGGCCATGCAGACCGGTAGAGTGCCGTAGCCCTGCGCCTCCCAATCCTTCAACTGGTTGCGCACCTTTTGGTCGGCCAGCACCTCATCGGCGCGGTAGACGCGTTTGGCGATGGTCTCGATCTTTTCGAACAGCGGCATCTCGTCGGCGTAGAGCGGGGCGAAATTCGCGTGATCGCCATCGGCGATCTCGGCCACGCGGGTGGCCAGATCGGCGGAGCCTTCCGAGCCCAGCTCCCAGTGGCGCGACAGGATCGCCTCGGCCCCTTGGGCCGCGACATAGTCTTTCACAGCCGCCACTTCGGCGTCGGTATCGGTGACGAAATGGTTGATCGCCACCACCACGGGCACGCCAAAGGATTTCACGTTTTCGATGTGGCGGCCAAGGTTGGCGCAGCCCGTTTGCACGGCCTCGACATTCTCGGTCCCGAGATCGGCTTTCGCCACGCCGCCGTTCATCTTCATCGCGCGCACGGTGGCGACGACGACCACCACCGAAGGCGCGAGCCCTGCCTTGCGGCATTTGATGTTCATGAATTTTTCGGCCCCGAGATCGGCGCCAAAGCCCGCCTCTGTCACCACATAATCCGCCAGTTTCAGCGCTGTGGTCGTGGCGATGACCGAGTTGCAGCCGTGGGCGATATTGGCGAAAGGCCCGCCGTGCACGAAGGCGGGGTTGTTCTCCAACGTCTGGACGAGGTTCGGCTGCATCGCGTCCTTCAGGAGTACCGTCATCGCCCCATCCGCCTTGATGTCGCGGGCATAGACCGGGCTGCGGTCGCGGCGATAGGCGACGATCATCGCGCCAAGGCGCTCTTGCAGATCGGTGAGGTTCTTGGCCAGACAGAGGATCGCCATGACCTCGGAAGCGACGGTGATGTCGAAACCCGTCTCGCGCGGGAAACCGTTGGGCACACCACCCAAGGAGGCGGTGATCTGGCGCAGAGCGCGGTCGTTCATGTCGACCACCCGGCGCCATGTGACCCGGCGGGTGTCAATCTCCAACTCATTGCCCCAATAGATATGGTTGTCGATCATCGCCGCCAGCAGGTTGTGGGCGCTGGTGATGGCATGGAAGTCGCCGGTGAAATGCAGGTTCATCTCTTCCATCGGCACCACCTGAGCATAGCCGCCGCCCGCGGCCCCGCCCTTCATCCCAAAGTTCGGCCCGAGCGAGGCTTCGCGGATGCAGACCGCCGCCTTTTTGCCGATCCGGTTCAGCCCGTCGCCGAGCCCCACGGTGGTGGTGGTCTTGCCCTCCCCCGCCGGGGTTGGGTTGATCGCGGTAACGAGGATCAGCTTGCCATTCGCACGATCCTGCACAGAGTCGATAAAGGATTGGCTCACCTTCGCCTTGTCATGGCCATAGGGCAGCAGATCGTCGCTTGAGATGCCCAGCTTCGCGCCGATCTCCTGAATAGGGCGTTTCGCCGCTTCGCGGGCGATTTGAATGTCGGTTTTAAAAGCCATGAGAATCCCCTGTTGCCGTTGGTGGCGATCTTTATCCTTTAGCCATAGCGCGACAAGCCCCCGCCGGGGGGCCGTGTTTCCGACACTCAAAGTTCGCGAAACGGCGCGCGCTTAGCCCAGATGCGGCCAGACCGGTTGGTTCGGCACGAAAAGCCGCAACACGTCCCCAAGGTTCAACGGCCCCTCCCGCTCGACCCATGCGGTCACGCCGCGTTTGCCTTGGGCGGCGGTTTTGAAGGTTTTGCCATGGCCCGGGGCCTCCACCTCAATCTCACGGGCCGGGAGGTTGCAGGGGCCGTTCTCGATATCCACGACCAAGGTGGTGCCATGCGCGTTTTGCAGCCGCGACCCCGGCGGGACAAGGGTGAAATCCGGGATCCCCTCCAGGATGATCGAAGCGCCCAGCAGGGTCGGGTCGAGCGTGGGCAGGTCGATGGCGGCGGCGATCTCGGCCGTCTCTTCGGCGGAGAGGATGGAGAGCTGGCGGGTGTTGCGTATCTCTGTGCCCTTGGCATGCAGGTTGCGCACGCGCACGCAGGCCGGACGGGTCAGCCCTGCGTGAAAATCACCTTCGAAGCCCGCATATGTCGCAAAAGCCTGCTCCACCGCGACCGAGCGGATGTTTTCGCGGTTCTGAGGGACCATGCCCAACCAAGTGATCCGGGCGGTATGGTCTGTCTTGCGCAGTTCGGGCATGGGGCGTCCTTTGACGTGGTTTGCTGTGGCATCCTATGCCTATTGCCGGACCAGATGCACCTTGAAACCGCCCCCGCTTAGTGAGGCTTTGGCAAGGGTGCCCGCCGTGTAGACAAGCGACATCCCGAAGGATTTGAGATAAAAGGGCGAGACATAGCCCGGCCCCATGACGACACGGTAGGACATATCGCAGACCACCGAAGCCCCCTCTTCCCGGCTGCTTTGCGTCGCGATCTGCACCACGCGGCGGCCATCGTAGAGCGACAGCGGCGCGGGGCAGCTTTTGCCGGTGGCGAGCGCGGCGAAAACCTCGGGCGGGAAGAGGACACCGGCAGGCACCGCGCCGGCCTTCGACATTTCCGTCATTTCCGACGCCGGGGTGATCTTGACCGAGGTGACCTGCCCCCCGGCCCGATCAATCGCAATATCGCGCGTCTCGCTCCCCCGGTTGGATCCAAGGTAGCTGACCGCGGTTCCACTTGACTGGGTGACCGCCTTGAAGCTGCCGTTCTTGATGCCGAAAGGCGCGTTGTCGAGCGACAGCAGGAAGGCCGCGTTCCGGCTTTGCCCGTTGAACTGTAAAGTCCCCAGCTGCCGCCCGCCTAGGTCGACCACATAGGTCTGCGGATCGGCCCAGACAGGTCCGGCGTTGAGGGCGAGGAGAAGGGCGAGGGCAGAAAGGATGCGTCGCATAAGACCCGGCTTGTTCAAGAATTCCGTCCCTGTCTAACGCGAGGGCGGCTCTGAGGCGATAGTGGAATTCCCGCCCCGACCGGCGGGAGTGCCGAAACGAAAAGACCCCGCCGAAGCGGGGTCTTTCATATATCGAAGCGTCGGATCAGACCGAAGGTTCAGGCTCCATCCCGCCATCCTTTGGCGGGGTCTTCTTGCCCTTCGCCTTGGGGATCGCGGTGACGCTCGGCGCGCTGCCGGTGTCGGAGTTGTCGTCGTCGGAATCCTCCGCCGGCGGCAGGCCGTCCATGACGCGCTTGATCTCATCGCCGGTCAGGGTCTCATATTCCAGCAGACCTTGGGCCAGACGCTCGAACTCCACCTCTTTCTCGGTGATGATCTTCATCGCGCGGTCATAGCCGTCTTGGATAAACTGCTGCACCTCTTTCTCGACCAGCTCCTTGGTATTGGCCGAGACGGAGAAGCCCGCAGTGTTACCCTGATAGCCCTGCGCGGCTTCGGAATAGTCGATGTTGCCGACCTTATCCGACATGCCCCATTGCAGCACCATCGCACGCGCCAGCGCAGAGGCTTGCTGGATGTCGCCCGCCGGGCCGTTGGAGACCGAGTCCGGCCCGTATTTGTGGATCTCAGCCGCCTTGCCTGCCATGGCCATGGCCAGACGCTGGTGGCATTCGTCCTTGAACATGTTCAGGCGGTCGATCTCGGGCAGGCTCATCACCATGCCGAGCGCGCCGCCGCGCGGGATGATCGTGGCCTTGTAGACCGGGTCGCATTTGGGCAACGTCATGCCCACGAGGGCATGGCCAGCCTCATGATAGGCGGTCATCTCTTTCTGCTCGGCGGTCATCACCATCGAGCGGCGCTCAGGCCCCATCATCACCTTGTCCTTGGCCTGCTCGAAGTCGACCATGGTGACGAAGCGGCGCCCGACGCGGGCGGCCATCAGCGCGGCCTCATTCACGAGGTTTGCAAGGTCAGCACCCGAGAACCCCGGCGTGCCGCGCGCGATGATGCGCAGGTCCACGTCCGGCCCCAACGGGGTCTTGCGGGCATGGACCGAGAGGATTTTCTCGCGGCCCTTGATGTCGGGGTTCGGCACGGTGACCTGACGGTCAAAGCGGCCCGGACGCAGCAGCGCGGGGTCGAGCACGTCGCGCCGGTTGGTCGCGGCGAGGATGATGACACCCTCGTTGCTCTCAAAACCGTCCATCTCGACCAGAAGCTGGTTCAGGGTCTGCTCACGCTCATCATTGCCGCCGCCATAGCCCGCGCCACGGTGGCGTCCCACGGCGTCGATCTCGTCAATGAAGACGATGCAGGGCGCGTTTTTCTTGGCCTGTTCGAACATGTCGCGCACGCGGCTGGCACCCACGCCGACGAACATCTCGACAAAATCGGAGCCTGAGATGGTGAAGAAGGGCACGCCCGCCTCACCCGCAATTGCGCGGGCCAGCAGGGTCTTACCGGTGCCCGGAGGGCCCACCAGCAGCGCTCCTTTGGGGATCTTGCCACCGAGGCGCGAGAACTTCTGCGGATTGCGCAGGAATTCGACGATCTCTTCCAACTCCTCCTTGGCCTCGTCGATGCCCGCCACGTCGTCAAAGGTCACCCGGCCATGCTTTTCGGTCAGCATCTTTGCCTTGGATTTGCCAAAGCCCATGGCCCCGCCTTTGCCGCCACCCTGCATGCGGTTCATGAAGTAGATCCAGACACCGATCAGCAGCGCGATCGGCAGCAGCGACATCAGGAAGGTCTGGAAGCCGGATTGTTGCTGGGGGCGCGCTTTGACGGGGATGTCGTTGTCGATCAGAAGCTGGGTCAGCTCCGCATCGCCGGGTTTGATCGTCAGGTAGTCGGCACCATCCGCTTGGCGGAATCGCACCTGCTCGCCATCCAACGTCACATTACGGACATCACCATCCTGTACGGAGGTGACGAATTCGGAATAGCTGACTTCGTTGTTTTGCAGCGACCCGCTGGACCCGCTGAACAGGTTGAACAGCGCCAGCACAAGCAACATCAGGACAACCCAGAAGGCGAGGTTACGAACATTTCCCAAGGGAATTCTCCTAAATTCACATGGCCGCAGGCAAGTCCCGCAACCCAAGGGGCGCCCGTTCGGGCAACCACCATACTAAGATAGACATGATGCGCTCATGTTCAATGCGATAATGGCGCGGTTTTGTTCCATTCCGCCCCGCTTTCGCGCCGGACATGCCATTTCTGATCCAGCCCGGCAAGGGGCGCGGCAAGCAGCCGCGGGCCTTGCCAGATGGCCGGGGTCGACAGCAGGGCGGCACGGGGTCGCCCAAAGCTGCGCCAATCGGGGCATTGGGCCAGCCCCTCGGGGCCAAGCGCGCGCAATTCGGCCTCGGGCGGCAGCCCTTCGGGGGGAATCGCACGCCAGCGCCCGTCCCAAAGCTGATCCGCAGGCACGCGCAGATCGCGCACCGCGTTATACTCGCGAAAGACCCAGATTTCACCGCGCCGGCGCAGCGCCTGACAGCCCGCCAGCGTGGCCGCCTGCCCTTCCGCCAGCCCCGCGATCAGGGCGGCGACGGGGCCGCGGCGCGGGGGGTAGGCACCGCCGTTGACCTGCCCAAGTGCCCGAAGCATCAGGCGGCGGCGGATCTCTTCCGGTGCGGCGAAGAAGGCACCGGCCTGCATCACCTGCGTCCCCGCTTCGATACGCAGGATATCGCCCGCGGCGCAGTCGGTTTGCGCCTCCAACGCTGCCCGGGCCATGGCCATGTTGCGCGCGACTTCGGCCAAGGTTTCTACATCAATGCCAAGTGGCGCGAGGGCATCGAGGCTTTGGCGAGTTTTGATCCGGGCATAGCGCGGGTCATCGTTGCTGGGGTCTTCGACCCAGTGAAGCCCCGCCCGTCGCAGATGATCGCGCAGCGCCGCACGCCGGGCGAAAAGCAACGGGCGCAGCCATGTGACACCGAACCTTTCGCTGCGTAGCGCCATCGCCGCAAGCCCATCGACCCCCGACCGCCGCGCCAAGCGCATCAGCACCGTCTCGGCCTGATCGTCCGCCGTATGGCCAAGGGCCACGACGGGAAGCGCGCGCCGCGTGGCCCAATCGGCCATCAGGCGATAGCGCGCCTCTCGCGCGGCGCTTTGAAGATTGCCCTGCCCGTCCCAATCGCGCCAATGCAGAGTTTCATGGGCCAACCCCAGTCGGGCGGCATGGCGCGCGACCATGGCGGCCTCTTCCGCCGCTTCCGGGCGCAGCCCATGGTCGACGGTCACGGTCTCAAGATGACTACCGGTTGCCACCGCCATCCCATGCAGAAGCGACAGCAAGGCCATGGAATCGCCCCCGCCAGAGACGGCGACGCCAAGGCGGGGTGGCAGCGCGCCGCCCAAGCCGGACAGCAGCCCCTCGGTCAGCGCTGCATCAGCCGTTGCGGCGGGTGCAGTCATCCGCGGTCAGGAACAACCCAGCGTCTGGCGCTGCGCCTCGGCTTGGCTGACCTGCGGGGCGCTCGGGAAGCGCACGGCGACTTCAGCGAGGGTCACGCAGGCTTCTTGGGTCTGCTCCAACACGCCAAGGGCGCGGCCCAACTCGAAGAGCGACCGCGGGGCCACCGGCCCTTCGGGGTCGGTGCTGAAGGCCGCGAGATAGGCGCGCGCCGCTTCGCGGTTATCGCCCAGACCGGTCAGAGCTTCGCCCCGGCGCATCTCGGCCTCGGCGGCTAGCGGACCGCCGGGATAGGTCGTATTGAAGGACGCAAAGAGATCGGCGGCGCTGCGAAAGTCACCCGATGCGAGCGCCTCCTGCGCCCGCTCGAAATCGGCCTTCTCGCTGACCGCCAGCTCTGCTTCGTTGATCGGGGTGATGATGCCGCCAGATGTACCTGCGCTACCGCTGCCGGGGGTCACTTCGACCACCTCGCGGCCCGCTTCGGGCGCGGGAGCCGCCACGGCGGGCGCCGCCCCGCCGCCGAGGGTCGACGTCTCACCCAAAGCGCCCAGATCGCCGCCTTCAAGCTCGACCAGACGGTACTCCAGATCGCCAATCCGGTTGGTGCCATCAGCGACGATCCGGTTGATGCGGTTCTCCATTTCCTCGGTCTTGGAGGTGAGGCGCTGCAACTCGCTCTCCATGGTGCTGACCCGCTCCAACACAGAGTTGCCGCCGGTCTCGACCGAGGCGCCGCCGGTGGTCGACAGTTCGCGGCGCAGCTTTTGCACCTCGACATTGAGCACGGTCAACTGCTGGCGAATATCCGCCAGCGTTTGATCGTTGTCCTGCGCCATAAGCGCGGCGGGGGCGGTCATCAGCCCCATCACGGCCACGAAAATATATCGCTTCAGCACATCGGCCTCCTTGGATTGGTCATTGCTTGGGCTGTTGCCGCGATCAGCTGGTCAGCGCGCCGCCGGCCAGCACGGTCACCGCGCGGCGGTTCTTGGCATAGCACGCCTCGGCCGAGCAGATTTCGATCGGGCGTTCCTTGCCGTAGCTGATTGTCTTGAGCCGCGAGGCTGCGATCCCGCGCGAGATCATGTATTCACGCACCGCGTTGGCACGGCGACCGCCAAGGGCGATGTTGTATTCGCGGGTGCCCTGCTCATCGGCGTGGCCTTCGATCACGGCTTGGTAGTCGGAATTGGCCTGCAGCCATGCAACCTGCCCGTCAAGGGTGGCGCGGCCTTCGTCGGTCAGGGTGGATTGGTCGACCAAGAACAGCACCCGGTCGCCCACGGCCTGCTGGAAATAGGCGGTGGAGGTCGGGTCATTCGCGCTGCCCGGCACCACGCCGGCGTTGACCCCGGCCCCTGCATTTGCCCCGCCCATGCCATCGGCACCAAAGCGGTCAGGGTTGGTACAGGCCGACACGGCCAATGCGGAAATCAAAAGCGTGCTGGTCAGAATGCGTTTCATGGGGTCTGCCTTCTATGTGGTGGCGTTATCGTTGCTGGTATTAACACAGGCGCGGGATCATTGGAATTGCCCGCACCTGTGGATGATATGAGTAAGGCGTCAGTTTTGCAGCGGTGACCACGAGGGGTCAGAGCCGCCTTCGGGCGTGCGCACGGGCTTGAGGTTGCGCCCCGAAATATCGACGGAGTAAAGCGAGGAGGATCCGCCCGCCCCTTGGGTTTCGCGGGCGAACATGATGACCCGCCCGTTCGGTGCCCAAGTCGGCCCCTCATCGAGGAACGACGCAGTCAGCAAACGCTCTTCGGACCCATCGAGGCGCATCACGCCGATGTGGAAGCGCCCTTTGTTCTGCTTGGTAAAGGCCACCAAATCCCCGCGCGGCGACCAGACGGGCGTGCCGTAACGCCCCTCGCCAAAGGAAATCCGCGTCGCCTCCCCCCCGGTGGCGGGCATGACATAAAGCTGCGGGCTGCCGGAACGGTCACTTTCAAAAACGATCTTGCTGCCATCGGGCGAGAAGCTCGGCGCGGTCTCGATCGCGGGGGTGTTGGTCAGGCGCACCGACTGGCCGCTGTTGATGTCCATCGAGTAGATATCCGTGTTGCCGCCTTGGCTCAGCGAATAGACCACCGTCTGACCGCTGGGCGAGAAACGTGGGGCAAAGGCCATGGAGCCTTCGGCGCTTTGCAGCCCGCGGCGCTGGACGGTGCCGATATCCAAGACATAGATGCGCGGAAAACCGCTTTCATAGCTGGTGTAGAGCACACGGTCCCCGCTCGGCGAGAAGCGCGGCGCCAGCACGATGGAGCCGGATTCGGTGAGGTATTTCAGGTTTGCCCCGTCATAGTCCATCACGGCCAGACGTTTCTGGCGGTTGTCCTTCGGCCCGGTCTCGGAGACGAAAACCACGCGGCTGTCGAAATAGCCGCCCTCGCCGGTGATCCGGCTATAGACCGCATCGGCCACCTTATGCGCCATGCGGCGCCAGCCATCGACGGTGCCGCTGAATTGCAGACCGCCCTGCCCGCTGGCATCCAAGAGTTCCTCGCCTGAGAAAACGTCATAGACGCGGAACTTCACGTTCACGCTGTTGCCGGTGACATTGACAGCCCCGGTGATCAGCGCCTGCGCGTTGATCGCCTTCCAGTCGGCATATTCCACCGGCGCATTAAAGTCGCTCACGGTAGAGATATAGGCGCTGGCCGGAATTTCGCGGAACAGGCCAGTGCCGGTCAGATCGTCCGAGACGACGCGGGCGATGTCTGTCGCCAACTGGCCCGCCTCACCGCTTTCGGGCTGGAAGCTCGGCACGGCGAAGGGCAGCGGCTCGATGGTCGGGTCGTCAATCACGATGCGCAACGGCTCGGCGCGCGCGGTGTCCGGGGCCGCCGCAAAGACGGTCGCGGCCCCCAGTGCCAGAAGTCCCAGAAGTCTCGTCAGCATGTTATCGGCTCCTCATTGGGTCGAATGTCATCTCGATGTCTTGCCATTGGCTGTATTTTTCCTGCGGCAGGTCATAGCCACGACTGCCGCAACGGATGACCGCGCGTTTCGCGGCTTCAAAGGCTTGCCGCGCGGCGGTGTCGCTGCCGCCGCTGGCACTCAGCAAGCGGATCGAACTGGCCACTGGCGTGCCGTCCTGATTCATCTGCATGCCGACCACGACCGTGGTGCGGGCCGCCTCTGTCGACAATGCGCCGATGTTCCAACAAGCCGAGACCGCCACCCGCAGGCTTTCACGCTCTCCAGACGACAGCGGCGGGCCACTGGGTGCGGGGGCTTCGGCTTCGGGCTGGCCCAGAACCTCGCTCAGCGCGTCGGCGATGGCATCATCGGTCGAACTGGATGTCGCCGGTTCGTCGACAGGTTCGGGCGCGGGTTTGGGGTCCGGCCGCGCGGTCTCGGCAGGTGTTTCTTCGGGCGCCTCGGCCACCTCGACGGGCGGCGGCGGGGACGGACGGCGACCGGGCGGGCGCGGCGAGGCCGCCGGGGCCTTGTCGGCTTCGGTCACGATCTCGGTCGTGGTATCCTCGGGCGTCTGCGCCTCTTGCGGTTCTTCCTCGACCACGACTTCGGGCTCGGCCTCTGGCTCCGGCGTCACGGCGGGCTGTTCGTCGAGGTCGGGGCGCGCTTCGGGTTCGGGCGGCGCGACAGGCTCGGGCGCCACACGCGGCGCTTCGCGCGGCCGGGCTTCGGGGGCGATCTCGGGCACCAGCACGGCGGTATCGCCGATGGGCTCGTTCATTTCGGGCGCGGTGTCGTCCACTTCTGTCTGCGGCGGCAATTCCAGCTCGGTCACCTCGGGGGGGAGGTCTTCGGGCGGGGTTTCTGTTTGTACCGGCTCGGGCTGTTCGATCTGCGTGTCCGGCTCGGCGGTGACCTCGGGCGCTTCCTCGCTCGGCGCGGGCAATGCGGGCTGGGCCACCTCGGTGGCCGAGGCTGGCGGCTGCTGGGCCGCGACCAGCGCGTCATATTCCGCCGCCGAGATCACTGAGACCTCGGTCATCTCAACCGGCTCAGGCTCGGAAGTGAAAATGTTTCCGAACAACAGCCAGCCGATAAGACCCAGATGCCCGGCACCTGATATGTAATGCCCGGTATGCACCGCTCAGCCACCCGACGTGTCGCTGCCGTCCAACGCCGGGCCGCCGATGTCGGTCACCAGACCGATGTTGGAAAAGCCGCCCGCGTTGAGCGCGCCCATGACTTCCATGACCTGCGCATAAGACACCTTGCCATCCGCGCGCAGAAACACCCGGTCGCTGGCCCGCTCCGAGGCGATGGCGCGCAGCTTGGTCACCAGTTGATCCCGCGGCGTGTCGGTGGTCTGGATTTGCACCGCCCCTTCGGCAGTGAGGGTGACGGTCAGCGGCTCTTCCTGCTCGGATGGCAGGGCCGTGGCGGCGGTCTTGGGCAGTTCCACCGGCACGCCGACGGTCAAAAGCGGGGCCGCGACCATGAAGATGATCAGCAGCACCAGCATCACGTCCACGAAGGGCGTGACGTTGATCTCGGCCATCGGCTGGGCGCGGCCACGCCGCCGCCCCTTGCCGCCTTGTTTTTTCATGACACCCGCACCCATGGCTTAGCTGTCCAACTGGCGGCTAAGGATGGTGGCGAATTCGTCAGAGAAAGCCTCGTAGGTGCCCAAGATGCGGTCACTGTCGGCGCTCAGCTTGTTGTAGAAGACCACCGCCGGGATCGCGGCCAGAAGGCCGATGCCGGTCGCCAGAAGCGCCTCGGCGATGCCCGGGGCCACGACGGCGAGGTTGGTGTTCTGCTGGGCGGCGATCTCAATGAAGGAGTTCATGATCCCGAAGACGGTGCCGAACAGGCCGACGAAAGGCGCGGTGGAGCCCACGGTCGCCAGTACCGGCAAGCCCTTTTGCAGACGCTCCGCTTCCTTGGCGATGGCCACGTCCATCGACCGGTCGATGCGTGCGGTGGCACCGGGAATGAGCGCGCCATCCTCGCGGTGCGAGCGGCGCCATTCCGACATGCCGGCGGCAAAGATCTTTTCCGACGGCCCATCGGGGTCGGCGCCAATGGTGTCAAAGAGACCGTCCAGCGGCTCGCCCGACCAGAAGGCCTGATCGAACTGCGCCGCCTCGGCGCGGGCTTTGCGGTATTGGATGGTTTTCTGAACGATGATCGACCAAGACCAGAAAGAGGCCCCGATCAGCATGATCATTACAAGTTTGACCGTGACCGTCGCCTTCGCGAACAGACCCCACAGGGAGAAATCGATCCCCTGTGCCAATGCCAGCGTCTCTGCTTCCATTTAACTATGCTCTTTTACTGCCGCCCCTTCGGGGCATTCTGCCTCTGGGTTCTATCTCTGGGCCCTATTTTCCGGCCTCTATTTGGAGCAAAGCTAACGGACTGCAACCGGGATTGCTAGAATTATGGTATCAGCGCGCCGGATCGCCGTCCGACAGGCGGAGTTTCGCTGGCAGCCGCGTGGGTTTTCCGCCCGTCGTCATGCAAACGGCGGTCACTTTGGCGCGAAAGATGACCTTGCCATCGCGCAGCACGTCTTGGTCGAACACCCAACGCACCGGCCCTTCGGCCTGGTGGGTCGTCTGCACCTCTAGTCGATCGCCAAAGCGCGCGGCGCCGAGATAATCCGCCTCCACCCGCGTTACGACAAAGACCAGCCCCTCGTCGCGCATGGCACGTTGATCAAGGCCGATCTGTTCGACAATGTCCGACCGCGCCCGTTCGATATAGCGCAGGTAGTTGGCGTAATAGACGACGCCCGCCATATCGGTATCTTCATAGAAGATGCGGACCGGGAAGCTATGGCTCATGACGCCACCTGCACCCGTGCGGCAAGGCGCAGGGCGTGGCTGGCATCATTGGCGGCGGGCGGCATCACCGGGTCATAGGCGGCGCGGATCACATCCGCGACCTCAGGGCGCAGCACCAGCGCGTCATCGGCCATCGCCAGCGGCGATTGCCCTTGAAAGGCATCCTCGGACCACAGCAGAATGACCTGCACCGCTTGGCTCAGCGCCAGCACCTGCGCGGACATGTCTTGCAGGCTCTCGTCCATGCGCAGGAAGACGAAGGCCGCCTTGATCGCGCCGGTCTCGTCAAAGCGGAAAAAACGGTACTGGTTCGCGCCTGCCGTCTGCAAGCGGTCGACCTGCGCCGCGAGGTCGGGGACCAGCCCCTCCATCCCCGGCACGTCGAGCAGCTCCGCCCAATCGGCGAAGAAGAACATCATCAGGTTGCTGCCCAATTCGGGGTCGGTTTCGGCCATGTCGTGACCGGCGAGCTTGGCCACCGCTTCGAGTGCGCCCTTGACCACCGGCAACGCCTCTTCCTCGATCCCAAAGGCCACGGGGGCGATGGGGCGGCCCCAGCGGGCAAAGGCGAACTGCCCGTCGCGGCGGGTGAATAGGGTCTCGATCTGCTCTGCGGTCATCTTCATCTGGTCTACCTTCGCTTCGAAGCGTCAGCCAAAAAGGTCGCTCTGCCCCTTTGGCGCGGCCATGCCAAGGTGTGTCCACGCCTTGGCCGCCAACATTCTGCCGCGCGGGGTACGCTGGATCAGCCCTTGCTGCAACAGGAAGGGCTCAATGACTTCCTCCAGCGCATCGCGGCTTTCGGAAAGCGCGGCCGAGAGCGTTTCGATCCCCACCGGTCCGCCCTGATAGTTCTCCGCCATCAACCGCAGGTAGCGCCGGTCCGCCCCGTCAAGGCCGAGGTGATCGACACCGAGCCGAGTCAGCGCCATGTCGGCCAACTCGCGCGTCACCCGGCCATCGCCTTCGACCACCGCGAAATCCACCACCCGGCGCAGCAGGCGGCCCGCGATCCGCGGCGTGCCCCGGGCGCGTTTGGCAATCTCGCGCGCGCCGCCTTCGTCCGCCGGGGCACCCAGCTTGCGGGCGTTGCGGTCGACGATGATGTAAAGCTCGTCCTCGGTGTAGAATTGCAGCCGCGTCGGGATGCCGAAACGGTCGCGCAGCGGCGTGGTCAAAAGCCCCATGCGGGTGGTGGCGCCCACCAGCGTGAAGGGCTGCAACTCGATCCGCACCGTGCGCGCCGCGGGGCCCTCGCCGATCACCAGATCGAGCTCGAAATCCTCCATCGCCGGGTAGAGCACCTCTTCGACCGAGGCGTTGAGCCGGTGGATCTCGTCGATGAAGAGCACGTCGCGCGCCTCGAGATTGGTGAGGATCGCGGCGAGGTCACCGGCCTTGGCCAGGACCGGGCCGGAGGTCATGCGAAAGCCCACGCCAAGCTCGCGCGCCATGATCTGCGCCAGCGTCGTCTTGCCCAGTCCCGGCGGGCCGTGAAACAGCGTGTGGTCCATCGCCTCGCCACGCTGGCGGGCGGACTGGATAAAGACCGACAGGTTCGCCCGTGCCTCCGCCTGCCCGACGAATTCGCCAAGCATCTGCGGCCGGAGCGCGCGGTCGGTGTCTTCGGGCAGCGGGTCGGGCCGCACGGTGGGGTCGATGTCGGTCATAGAGCCTCGTTATGCCGTAGGGTGCGTGGTTCTTCCAGCGGAAGGTTCGCGCACCAGCAGCCGCGCGCGTTCCTGCTCACCCCTTCGGCGCCAGCAACTTAAGCGCCGCGCGAATCAGCGCCTTGGTATCGGCCTCGGGCGCCTCTCCGGCGGCCTGCGCCACGGCGCCCGCCGCATCGCCCGGTGCATAGCCAAGGTTGCCAAGTGCCGAGAGCGCCTCGGACTGGGCCGAAGCATTGGGGGCGGCGGGTTTCGGCGCGGGGCGCGGGGCGGCGGCTTCGATCACCGCCTCGTCGGCGGCGGCCTCAGTCTCGCCCATGGCGTCGGCCACGGTGCCGGTCATCGCCATGACGCCGGGCGCCTTATCCTTGAGGTCCAGCACCACGCGCTGCGCGATCTTGGGGCCGATGCCCTTGGCGGCCTTCACCGCGTTCCAGTCGCCAAGCGCGATGGCGCGGCTGACCCCGTCCGGCCCCAGCGTGCCGAGGATCGCGAGCGAGGCCTTGGCCCCCACCCCCTGCACCGAGGTCAGCAGCCGATGCCATTCCTTCTCCACCAGCGTCTGGAAACCGAAAAGCTGCATCAGGTCTTCGCGCACCACGAGGTCGGTATAAAGCGCCACCGCCTCCCCCACACCCGGCAGCGCGGCCATGGTCCGGTCGGAGACATAGACAAGGTAGCCCACCCCGCGCACGTCGATCAGCACGTGATCGGCGGCGCGGTAGTCGATGCGGCCCGAGAGCTTGCCGATCATGCGCTCGCCCTCGCCACCGCCTGCGCGAGGGTGCTCGCGCCGCCGTGGTGTGCGTGGCAGATCGCGATGGCCAGCGCATCGGCGGCATCTGGCCCGGCAATCTCGACCCCCGGCATCTGCATCTTAACCATATGCGCCACCTGCCCCTTATCCGCATGGCCAACGCCGACCACGGTTTTCTTGACCTTGTTGGGGGCATATTCGCCCACCGTCAAACCAAACTGCGCGGGCACCAGCATCGCGATGCCCCGCGCCTGCCCCAGCTTCAGCGTCCCGGCCCCGTCCTTGTTCACGAAGGTCTGCTCAACCGCTGCCGCTTGGGGCCTCCATGCCGTCAGCACGCGCGTAAGCTGCCCATGCAAGGACAAGAGCCGCGCGCCAAGGTCGTCGCCTTCGGAGTGACAGATGCCATTGGCCACATGGGCGATTCGGCTGCCCGAGACATCGATCACGCCCCAGCCCAGATTGCGCAGCCCCGGATCTATGCCGATCACCCGTATCATCTCTGCCCCTCGGTAAAATTGTTGCTTTTTTGGTGCACTAGCACGAAAGGCGAACATCGCAAAGCCCTGATGCGCGGCGGGCGCTTTGCGACAGGCGCCCTGTCGCTTTTGAACCGCGGTGTCGAATTGCGCCCCTCCATGGTTCAAAACCGACATGCCAGGCAGCGAATTTTTCCCGCAATGGGAGTGGGTTAACCCTATTTTCGACCCATGCAAAAAACGCAAGCCTCACTGTCGTTTTTGAGGGATTGCGCGGGGCGACTTTCGGGCATACTTGCCGAAAATTCTGTTCGGCAAGGGGCGCTACACCCTCCCCCGCTGACGTAACCTGAGATCAAACAAAGGACGGCCCCATGGCAGCTTTCGACACCACCCGCACCGCTTACGGCTCCCCCTCGGCCGTCACCCGCATCCTTAGCTTTTTCGGCGCCTTCTTCGCCGCGGTTGAGACTTGGCAAGACAGCCGCGCCACCCGCAAGGCGCTGTCGGACCTGACCGATCTTGAACTGCAGGACATCGGCTTGATCCGGGGCGACATCGACCTTGTGGCGCAGAACCACTTCGTGCGTTGATCTTACGGGATAAGCATCAGCCCAATTAGAAAAAGCCGTAGTGGAGAGCCTCCGCTACGGCCTTTTTCTTTTCGCAAGGGGCGGTGCCACGTTACCGCATGATCGGGCCGGTCAGCTCGGCCAAGGTCTGGGTCACCGGGTCGATGGCCATCATCTTGGCGCCGACCTGCTCAAAGTTCGACCCATTGGCGAGGCGCGAGAGGCGTTCGTTATAGGTCACCGGGCCGATCGCCGCGAGGGTGAAGGCCTTGAAGCCGAAAAACACCAGCACGATCAGAAAAAGCCCTGTCATCGGGAACCTCCGGCGGGCGCGCTTCGGCAAAACCGAGATCAACCCGTCGCGCCCTACGCGGGTGACATATCCTCGTTCCAGCTTCCGATGCTTGCGCCCGAGAAGTTCGATCCGTTTCGCGAATTGAGCGTGTCCTTCAGCCATCACAGCCTCCGTAGCAATCCGGCCCCCACCGTTTGCTGCCATTTTGAATAAAGTCCAAATGTGGCGAGAAAGCGGCAAAAGGGTCGAATGCAACGAAAATGAGGCGCGAATTATACTTTCGTTTGCAGCGTTAGTGTCGTCCAGTCGCCAATGCTCTCACGGTGGGTCAGATTGATGCCGGATCGTGCATAAACCTCGATCACCTCCTCCGCCTGTTCGTTCAGCAGGCCGGAGAGAATCGCATAGCCCCCGGGTTGGAGCGCCGCCGCCATGTCGGGGGCCAGTGCCACCAACGGACCTTTGAGGATGTTGGCGAAGACCAGGTCGAAGGGGGCGGCCTCGGCCAGCGCGGGGTGGTCGAAGCCCGCCGCCTCGACGCAGGTCACGCGGCCCGTAAGGCCATTGGCGTCGACATTGGCCTGCGCCACCTCGACCGCGACCTCGTCGATGTCGCTGGCAAGCACATTCTCGGGCCAGATCCGCGCGGCGGCCATCGCCAGCACCGCGGTGCCGCAGCCGATGTCGGCCACGTTCTTGCCGTGGAACCCCTCGTTCGCCAGCCGGTCGAGCGCCTTGAGGCAGCCCAAGGTGGTGCCATGGTGCCCGGTGCCGAAGGCCATGGCGGCCTCGATCAGCAGCGGCTCGCAGTCTTCGGGCACCTTGTCGACGTCATGGCTGCCGTAAACGAAGAAGCGGCCCGCCTCGACGGGCGCCAACTCCCGGCGGACATGGGCGACCCAGTCGGTCTCGGGCAGTTCGGAGACGGTGAAGTCCTTCGCCCCCATCGCCTTGGCAAGTACCGCCAGCGCTGCGGTGTCCGGTTTCTCCTCGAAATAGCCACCGACCTCCCAAAGGCCCGAGCCGTCCTCGACCTCGAACACGCCCACGCCGGTGGGTTCGGGGCTCAGCCGCTCCATCGCCTCGCCCAGAGCATAGGCGGGGTCGCGGCCTTCGAGGGTGGTCAGGGCGGTGAACGTGGGCATGGCGCGGTCCTTTGCTGCGGTGCGGTTGCGTTTCGCCTAGGGCCGCGCGCGCGCCGGGTCAAGCCATGCCAGGTTTCGCGCCCTATTCGGCGGCCTGCGGCACGGCACGTTGAAAGATCGTCTCATGCCCCGGCGCGGGATGGCGCGGGATCAGCAGCGACAGCATCAACGACACCGCCGCCATGCCCGCAGCGAGGAAGAATACCGCCGCCGGGGAGGCCAGCCACAACAGCCCCAGAAGCACGGGCAGAAAGACCGCGGCGATGTGGTTGATGGTGAAAGCCACCGCCGCCGTGGGCGCGATATCCGCCGGATCCGCGATCTTTTGGAAGTAGGTTTTCAATGCCAGTGCGAGGGCAAAGAACATATGGTCGATAACATAGAGCGCCGCCGCGATCACCACGCCCCAGCCGAGGTAATAGACCCCGCCATAGGCCAGAAAGACCAAGATCAGCCCGATGTACTCCACCGCCAGAGTCCGGCGTTCGCCGAAATGGCCCACCGCGCGGCCCATCAGCGGGGCAAAGAGCATATTGGCGACGAGGTTGATCAGGTAGAGCGTCGTGATCTCATGCACCTCGAAGCCGAAACGCTCGACCATCATGAAGCCCGCGAAGACCACGAAGATCTGCCGCCGCGCGCCCGACATGAATTGCAGCGCGTAATAGAGCCAGTAGCGTTTGCGCAGCACCATCTTCTTGTTCTGCACCGTGGGCGCCTCGAACTGCGGATAGGCCAGCATGGCGACAAGCGCGATGGCGACGGTAACGCCCCCGCCGATCATGTAGACGATGTTGTAGCTGAGGCTCAGGGTCTCCCACAGCGCCATGATCGCGAGATAGGCCACCAGCGTGGCCAGCGAGCCTGCGGCCATGAGCCAGCCGATCATCCGCGGGGCGTCTTCGATCTTGAGCCATTGCAGTTGCAGCGACTGGTTCACCGTCTCGTAGTAGTGAAAGCCGATGGAGCTGAGCATGGTGATCGTCAGGATACCGCCCATGGAGGGGAAATAGGCCGTGACCGCCGTCGCCGCGCCCAGAAGCGCGAGCGAGACCAGCCCAAGCACCTGTTCGCGCATGAAAAGCAGAATGGCGATGACGCCGATGGCGAAAAAACCCGGGATCTCGCGCACCGTATGCAACAGCCCGATGTCGGACCCGTCGAAATCCGCGACCTCAATCACGAAGTTATTGAGCAGCGCCGACCATGTGTTGAACGCAATCGGCATGGCCAGTGCCATGAGAAACAGCAGGGCCACGGGGCGGCGCCAGAACGGCAGGCGCTTGGCCTCTTCGAGGGTGATGAAACGGGTCATGGGATTTCATTACGCCGGGGTATCGGGAATGGCGAGAGAAAACGCGCAGAGCCGGGCAGTGCCAGACCGGGGCTGGGGTTGCCCGTATCAGTTGGTCACCCTATGGCGGCAACTCATAAGAACCACGCGCAAGCCGCCACTCCGATTGCAAAAGCGCCCGACCATGCACCGGTCTGGCGTTGCCCGGCGGCCTTCGGTCTTGATTTCGGGCTGTTTCAAGCGGGGCATCAATTGGCACCGGCCCGGGACAAGCCGCAGGCGCCGGGCCATCGCCTGCCCGCCCCCCCGGGTAGGCGATTTGCCAAGGCTGGGTGCGACCTCGCGAAGGCACATCACGGCTGAGCCATAAAGTGGCACGCGCCTAGCTTTGCATCGCCAACCCGCGGGCAGACGCTGGCCCTCGTCC
The DNA here is from genome assembly GCF_043557345.1 of Sulfitobacter sp. 1A12157. Lineage (NCBI taxonomy): Bacteria > Pseudomonadati > Pseudomonadota > Alphaproteobacteria > Rhodobacterales > Roseobacteraceae > Sulfitobacter > Sulfitobacter sp. 1A12157. The sequence continues at coordinate 326,595 of NZ_JBIFFV010000002.1, read as the reverse complement.
TGCAATAGCTAAAGCCTCAATAAAAACTCTGCGGGTCGATATCCACCGCCAGCCGCAGATCCCCCTTCAGCCGCAGCCCCCCGACCCAGCGGCTAAGCGCCTCTTGCAGCGCCACGCCCTTGTCCGCCTTCACCAAAAGCCGCACACGGTGCCGCCCGCGCACCCGGGCGATCGGCGCGGGCGCGGGGCCGAAGACCTGCGCGCCCACTGCCCGCAGCGGTGCGTCGTGCCGCGCCAGATGGTTGCCCAGATCGAAGACTGCCGCCGCATCGCTGCCGCTGAGGATGATCCCGGCCATGCGCCCGTAGGGCGGCACCCCGGCCTGCCGCCGCTCGCCCGCCTCGGCGGCCCAGAAGGCCTCCTCCTCTCCCGCCAGAATGGCCCGGATCACCGGGTGCTCGGGCTGGTAGGTTTGCAAGAGCGCCGCGCCGGGCGCCTCGGCCCGGCCTGCCCGCCCCGCCACCTGCCGCATCAGTTGAAACGTCCGCTCCGCCGCGCGCAGGTCCGACCCGGTGAGGCCGAGATCGGCGTCGATCACCCCCACCAGCGTCAGCTTCGGGAAGTTATGCCCCTTGGCCACCAGTTGCGTGCCGATGATGATATCCGCAGCCCCCTCGGCGATGCCCGCAATCTCGGCCTTGAGCGCCCGGGCCGAACCGTACATGTCCGAACTGAGCGTCGCGATCCGCGCCTCGGGCCAGAGGGCGGCGGCCTCCTCGCCCAGCCGCTCCACCCCGGGCCCCACGGGGGCCAGCTTGCCCTCGACCTCGCAGGAGGGGCAGGCCTCGGGCATCGGTTTGCTCTCGCCGCATTGGTGGCAGATCAGCCGCTTGAGAAACCGATGCTCCACCATCCGCGCATCGCATTGATCGCAGCCGATCTGCTCGCCACAGGCGCGGCAAAGCGTGACCGGCGCATAGCCACGGCGATTGATGAAGAGCATCGCCTGTTCGCCGCGTTCGAGCCGCGCGTCGACCTCGCGCTTCATCTCGCCCGAGATCCATTTGTCCCCGGGCAGCCCGGCGGCGCGCATGTCGATGGCCCCCATCTTCGGCATCACCGCCGGGCCGAAGCGCGAGGTTAATTCCAGCCGCCGGTATTTGCCCGCCTGCGCATTGGCCCATGTCTCAAGGCTCGGCGTGGCGCTGGCCAGCACCACCTGCGCACCGCAGATCGAGGCCCGCAGCACCGCCATGTCGCGGGCGTTGTAAAGCACCCCGTCCTCCTGCTTGTAGGACGTGTCGTGTTCCTCATCCACGACGATCAGCCCGAGGTTCTGGAACGGCAGGAACAGCGCCGAACGCGCGCCGATCACCAGTTGCGCGTTGCCCTCGCCCACCATGCGCCAGATGCGGCGGCGCTCAGTCATGGTCACGCCGGAATGCCACTCGGCGGGCTTGGCGCCGAAACGCTCTTCGACCCGCTCGAGGAACTGCTCGGTCAGCGCGATCTCAGGCAAGAGCACCAGCGCCTGCCGCCCGGCCTGCACCGCCGCCGCCACGGCTTCGAGATAGACCTCCGTCTTGCCCGAACCGGTGACGCCGCGCAAAAGCGTCGTGCCGTAAGTCTCGGACTTGATCCCCTCGCGCAGCACCGCGGCGGCCTTGGCCTGATCCTCGGTCAGTGCCTTGCCAGGCAAGGATGGATCAAGCCGCCGGAACGGCAGATCGCGGGGGCTTTCCTCCTCGCGCACCGCGCCTTGGTCGACCAGCCCTTTCACAACCGAGGAGGTCACCCCGGCCATCTCCGATAATTCCTTTAGCGTGAAAGCCAGATCGCCATATTCCTCCAGCACCGCCATGACCCTTTGCCGCGCATCGGTCATGCGCGACGGCACGCCCTCGCCCGCGCGGTAGATCTTGCGCATCGAGGGCGGATCGCCCAGACCCGGCGCGCGGGTGGCGAGCCGCAGCATGGCGGGCAGCGGGGTCAGCGTATAGTCCGCCGCGCGCAGCAAGAATTCGCGCATCTCCTCGCGCATCGGCGGCGCGTCGAGCACTCGGATCACATGGCGCACCTTGGTGATGTCATAATCCCCGGCCCCCGGCCCCCAGACCACGCCCATCACCTTGCGCGGCCCCAGCGGCACCTCGACAAAGGCCCCGGCCCGGCAACCGCCCTCGGGCGCGCGGTAATCCAGCGCGCGGCCCAGAGGCTGGGTGGTCATTACCGACAACAACTCACCATGGTGGTAGAATTCAGCCATACCTGCCGCCTGCTCCGTGTTGCTTGGGGGAATTGAGGCTTTAAGCATCGCAGATCATGCGGTAAAGCCAAGGCAACGAATTGCCCCGATAGCGATCACATTCCAACCCGGAAGGAAAGCCCATGAAATTCTTCGTAGATACAGCCGAGATCGACGCCATCGCCGAACTCAACGACCTTGGCATGGTCGACGGCGTGACAACCAACCCCTCCCTGATCCTGAAATCGGGCCGTAACATCCTTGAAGTCACCAAAGAGATTTGTGACCTCGTCGACGGCCCCGTCTCTGCCGAAGTCGTGGCGCTGGAAGCCGACGCGATGATCGCCGAGGGCCGCAAACTGGCCGAGATCGCTGACAACATCACCATTAAGCTGCCGCTGACATGGGACGGGCTGAAAGCCTGTAAGGTTCTGTCGGGCGAAGGTCATATGATCAACGTGACGCTCTGCTTCTCGGCGAACCAAGCGCTGATCGCGGCCAAGGCGGGCGCGACCTTTATCTCGCCCTTCATTGGCCGTTTGGACGACATCAACCTCGATGGCATGGACCTGATCCAAGACATCCGCACCATCTACGACAACTACGGGTTTGAAACGCAGATCCTCGCCGCCTCCATCCGCAGCGTGAACCACATTCTGGACGCCGCACGCATCGGTGCTGATGTGATGACCGCGCCGCCCGAGGTGATCAAGAAACTGGCCGCGCATCCGCTGACCGACAAGGGGCTGGAGCAGTTCATGGCCGATTGGAAAAAGACCGGTCAGAACATCCTCTGATCCGGCCTCAATGCCCGAACACCAACCCCCTTCCGCCCTTGGCGGAGGGGGTTTTTCTTTGCCCTATGCCGCACTGCCTTCGACCGTCAGGTGATCGCCCGACCACAGGCCCGGGCGCACCTCTGCCTCTGCCGCGCCCGCGCGGATGCGGCGGCATTGCCCCACGGGAATCGCCGGAGCTTGCAAGACCAAATCCATACCTTCCGCCGCTGTCTGGGGCGGCAGGGCCGCATGCATCCCATCCAAAGCCACGGAGACATCGCAGGGCAAATAGACGCTCGCCCCGCCCACGCCGGTATCCTGCTGCCATGGGGTGAGCGGTGCGCCCACCGCGCCGACACAGCAAACGGCGGTCTGCAATTCGATCGCCCGCGCCCGCGCGCAGCTGAACACGCGGTTATAGCCGGTGATCATGTCGGTCTTGGCGGGAATGATCACCAGATCGAGGTCCAACTCTCCCAGTTTGGACCAGAGCGCGGTATATTCCGCGTCCAGACAGATCGCGATGACGCAGCGTAGCCCGTTCCACTCGAACAGGTTGATCCCCGTGCCCGCGATGGTCACGCCGCTGGCGCCATTCGCCTCAAGCGGGGTCAGGCTCAGCTTGTTCTGCACTTGCAGCCCGCCATCGGGGGTCAGAAACCACGCTTGATTGAGGTAACCTTCGGGCGCATCGACCGAAGGGAAGGCCACGGGGAAGGTGCCGGGCAGCAGGGCCACGCCGGTCTGCTCGACCATGCGCCGCATCGGGTCAAGCGCCAGTGTGGCGGTCTGCGCGAGCCAGCCAAGCTGCCCTTCCGCGGGCAGGTCGGCAGGGGCAAAACTAAGCCACTGCGCGCAGCAGAACTCTGGCATCACCAAAAGCTGCGCCTCACGCGCGGCGGCCTGTTGCAGACGCGTCTCGACACTGGCGAGCCAGCTTTGCAGCGAGTCCGGCGCGACCTGAAGGTTGGCGGCCCACAGATCGACAGAGACATGTTCCATGTAAGATTTCCTCTCCCGGCAAAAACCAGTCCCACCGCATCCGGGGATATACGGCAGACTTCGATCAGAGGCGCGCGCCCCTACGGCTGAAATCCGCGCGTCGACCGGGGCCAACACGTCTGCGCTGCTTTTGTTCCGGCAGGCTTCGTTCTACATCCCGGCCTGACGCAAGGCGGCAACAAGACCGCAGGCGGCAGGACACGTGACCAATTGGGGGCAGATCTTGACGCCCCAGCATGCTATGACACCGCAAATCAAAAAGAGACGCCCATGAGCAGCAGCCCCAAAATCGACGACGCCCTGCGGGAGGCGATCATCTCAGCGCCCGATGTCATCCTTTACGACAGCGACGTGATGCAGGCGCTGATCGCGGCCAATGAAAAGGCCATGGGCGGCAATATCGTCGATCTGCGCGGCATCGCGATGGAGCGTCTGGAAACCCGGCTCGACCGGCTGGAGGACACCCACCGCAGCGTCATCGCGGCGGCCTATGAAAACCTTGCCGGGACCAACCAGATCCACCGTGCCATCCTGCGGATGCTCGACCCGGTGGAGTTCGAAACCTTTCTGCGCGATCTCGGCGGTGAAGTGGCCGATATCCTGCGCGTCGATGCGGTGCGGCTGGTGTTGGAATCCACCCAGAACGACAATGACCCGGCGGTGCAGCGTTTGGGCGATGTGCTCAGCGTGGCCGAACCGGGGTTTATCGACGACTACCTCAGCCAAGGGCGCGGCGGCATGGTGCGGCAGGTGACCCTGCGCGCGCTGCAAGACGGGTCCGAAGTGCTCTATGGCGGCAAGGCGGGGTGGATCCGGTCCGAAGCCTGTCTCAAGCTTGACTTCGGCCCCGGACGGCTGCCCGGCCTGTTGGTCATGGGCGCCGAAGACCCGCATATGTTCGGCCCGCAACAGGGCACCGACCTGCTCACCTTCTTCACCGGCGTGCTAGAGCGCTCCATGCGCCGCTGGCTGTCTTGAGCGAGAGGGCAAATCCGCTGCTGATCAGCCCCGCCGCGCGGGACGCGCTTCAGACGTGGCTGACGCATCAGAGCGCGCTAAAGGATGCGGCTGAAAATACGATCATCGCCTACCGGGGCGATGTGACCGAATTCCTCACCTTCATGACGCTGCATAAGGGCGATACCCAAGGTCTGGGGGCGCTGGCGAAGATTACCATCAGCGATATGCGCGCATGGATGGCCAGCACCCGCAGCGGCGGGGCGGGATCACGGTCGGTGGCGCGCAAACTTTCGGCGGTGAAGGCCTTTTACCGCTGGCTGGCCGAGCGGGAGGGGTTCGAGCCAACTGCCGTCCTCCTCGCCCGGTCGCCGAAGTTCACCAAGAAACTGCCCCGCCCCCTGGCCGAAGACGCCGCCCGCGCGCTGATCGACTGTGTCGAGACCCAAGCCCGCGCCCCATGGGTCGCGACGCGTGACGTGGCGGTGTTGACCCTGCTCTGGGGCTGCGGGCTGCGGATTTCCGAGGCGCTGGCGTTGAAAGGCGGCGATGCGCCGCTGCCCGCCAGCCTGCGCATCCTTGGCAAAGGCGGGAAGGAACGTGTCGTGCCGGTCTTGCCCGCCGCCCGCGCCGCCGTCGACGACTACCTCGCCCTCTGCCCGCACCCGCGTGAGGCGCAGGCCCCGCTGTTCCGCGCCATCCGCGGCGGTGGCCTGGGCGCGCGCGCCGTGGCGCAGGTGATGGCCGATGCGCGGATGCAACTGGGCTTGCCCGCCAGCGCCACGCCCCACGCCATGCGCCACAGCTTTGCCACCCATCTGCTGGACGCAGGCGGCGATCTGCGCGCCATTCAGGAGCTTCTGGGCCATGCCTCGCTCTCGACCACGCAGGCCTATACCGCCGTCGATACCGCGCGGCTGATGGAGGTCTATAACAACGCCCATCCCAAGGCGGGCCGCTGAGCCCCTTGCACCCCGCGCGGCAATCGCCATATTGGCAGCAAGCGAGGACGACCTCCCCCATTTGGGCAGCCACTCGGGACGACCCGACCAGTACCGGGACACCCCATGCGCAGCACCGCAGACCGCATCCGCCACGCCCTCAGTTTCGAGATCATCGCCCTGCTGATCGTCACCCCCGCAAGTGCTTGGCTCTTTGACAAGCCCATCGGCCATATCGGCGTTGTTGCCGTGGTCAGCGCCAGCATCGCGACGGGATGGAACTATGTCTACAACCTCGGCTTTGACCACGCCCTGCGCCGGTTGCGCGGCACGGTGAAAAAGACCGTGCCGATCCGCCTGCTTCATGCCGTGAGCTTCGAGATCGGGCTGCTCTTCGTGCTCTTGCCCTTCATCGCGTGGTATCTGGAGATTTCCCTGCGCGAAGCCTTCTTGATCGACCTGTCCTTGGCGGTGTTCTACCTGATCTACGCCTTCGTCTTTAACTGGGTCTACGACGTGCTCTTCCCCGTTTCGGAACCCGCAAGCGCGTCTTGATCCGCCCCAAGGCGGCGGACGAATTCCGCCGCCGCTTCCGCCGGATCACGCACACCTTCCGCCACGGCATCGCTGAGCCGCGTCAGATCGTCCTTGGCCTGCGGTGTCTCAAGCTGCGCCAGAAGCCGCTGCTTCACGTCCTGCTCGAACCAATAGCGCGCCTGTGCGGCGCGGGTGCGGTCCCAGAACCCGTGTTCGCGGCGCCAGTCGATCAGCTCCTGCAATGCTGCCCAGGTCTCATCGAGGCCGTTTTCCTCCAGCGCAGAGACGGCGGTGGCGCGCGGAAAGCCCTCGGGGTCTTGCGGGCGCTTGCGCAACAGGCGCAGGGCACCGGCATAATCGGCCCGGGTGCGCGCGGCGGTGGATTTCAGATCGCCATCGGCCTTGTTGATGACGATGAGGTCGGCAATCTCCATGATGCCGCGTTTCACGCCCTGCAACTCATCCCCGCCCGCCGGCGCCAGCAGCAGCACGAAAGCATCCGACATCTCGGCCACGACGGTTTCCGACTGGCCGACGCCCACGGTCTCGATCAGCACCACGTCGAAGCCCGCCGCCTCGCAAAGCCGCACCGCCTCGCGCGAGCGCCGCGCGACGCCGCCCAGATGGGTCTGGCTGGGTGACGGGCGGATGAAGGCGCGCGGATCACGGCTGAGCCGGTCCATCCGCGTCTTGTCACCCAGGATCGAACCGCCGGTGCGCGCCGAACTGGGGTCCACCGCCAGCACCGCCACGCGTTTGCCCTGCGCGGTCAGCATCATGCCGAAGCTTTCGATGAAGGTGGATTTGCCCACCCCGGGTGTGCCCGACAGCCCGATGCGCAGCGCCTGCCGGTCGCTGGGCAGCTTGGCCAGCAGCTCCGCCGCCGCCGCGCGGTGATCGGCGCGGCCCGATTCCACCAAAGTGATCGCCCGCGCCAAGGCGCGGCGCTCTCCTGCTATGAGGCCCTCGGCCAATCTCTCGATATCCATGGCCAACTTTTGCGGGGGGAGGGTGGAATTGTCCATCCCCACCCTTGGCGCGGCGCGCGCGATGACCGATAACCGCGCCATGTCCAACGCTGATTTCGCCCTGCCCATCGACGCCGTCCTGCCGGATGTGATCGCCGCCCTGCGCGACACGGGCCGTGTGGTGCTGCAGGCGCCCCCCGGCGCGGGCAAGACGACGCGGGTGCCGCTGGCGATACTGGAGGCCGGGCTGACCCCAGGCCGCATCCTGATGCTGGAACCGCGCCGCCTTGCCGCCCGCGCCGCCGCCGCGCGGATGGCGGAAAGCCTTGGCGAAGAGACCGGCCAGACCGTCGGTTTCCGCGTGCGCGGTGCCTCGGCGGTGTCGAAATCCACGCGCATCGAGGTGGTCACCGAGGGCATCCTCACCCGGATGTTGCAGGACAACCCGGACCTGCCCGGCGTCGGTGCGGTGATCTTCGACGAATTCCACGAACGCTCGCTCAACGCCGATCTGGGCCTTGCGCTGGCGCTCGAAGTCGCGGGTGCGCTGCGCGACGACCTGATGCTGGTGGCCATGTCCGCCACGCTCGACGCCGCCCCAGTGGCCGCGTTGATGGACGCCCCAATCGTGACCTCAGAGGGCCGCAGCTTCGAGGTCGAGCCGCGCTGGCGCGACAAGCCCGTGGGCAAGCAGCGGTTTGAGAATGCCGTGGCCGATCTTACCCTGAAGGCGCTGTCCGAGGCGCCCGGCTCGGCCCTCGTCTTTCTGCCCGGCGAGGGCGAAATCCGCCGCGTCGAGGCGCTTCTGCGCCCCGCCCTGCCCCAAGACTGCACCCTCGCGCCCCTGTTCGGCGCGCTCGACTTCAAGGCCCAGCAGGCCGCCATCGCGCCCGCGCCCTCGGGCCGCAAGGTGGTGCTAGCGACCTCCATCGCCGAGACCTCCCTCACCATCGAAGGCATCCGCATCGTCGTCGATGGCGGCCGATCGCGCCGCGCGCTTTTCGATCCCGCCTCCGGCATGTCGCGGCTGGTGACCGAGCGGGTGACCCGCGCCGAGGCCACGCAGCGCGCGGGCCGGGCCGGACGCCTCGACACCGGGGTCGCCTACAAGCTCTGGACCCGCGGCGAGGAAGGCGCGCTGGCGGCCTTCCCCCCAGCCGAGATCGAGGCTGGCGACCTCACTGGTTTCGCGCTGGAACTGGCGCTCTGGGGCGCGCAGGCCGAGGAGTTGAGCTTCGTCACCCCGCCCCACGCGGGCCGTCTGGCCGAGGCGCAGGCGGTGTTGCAGATGTTGGGCGCGCTCGACGCTGCAGGGCGCATCACCGAACATGGCCGCGCCTTGGCAAAGCTTCCCCTGCACCCAAGGCTGGCGCATATGGTCACGCGCGGCGGGCCACGTGCGCCGATGCTGGCCGCCCTGCTGGCCGAACGCGATCCGATGCGCGGCGCGACCGTCGACCTTGCGCTGCGGATGGACGCATTGGCCGGAAAACGCACCGCCACGCCGCCCCATGCGCCCACGCTCTCCCGCATCAAGGCCGAGGCGAAACGCCTTGCCCGCAGTGCGAAGGGCGACGGGCCGGACGCCTTGGGCGGGCTGGCGGCCCTCGCCTACCCCGACCGCGTCGGCCTGCGCCGCAAGGGCGAGGCGCCGCGCTACGTGCTTTCGGGCGGCAAGGGCGCGGTGCTGCCTGAGGCCGACCCGATGGCGGGTGCGCGGCTTTTGGTGGCCACCGATCTCGACGGCGACCCGCGTGAGGCGCGTATCCGGCAGGCGGCGCTGATCTCGGACGTCGAGCTGCGCGCCACCTTTGCCGATCAAATCCACTGGCAGGATGTCTGCCTATGGTCGCGCCGCGAGGGGCGTGTGCTGACCCGCAAGCAAGAGGTCTTCGGCGCGCTGGTTCTGGAAGACCGCACATGGCCCGATGCGCCCGCCGATGCGGTGGCGGTTGCGATGCTGGACGGTGTGCGGCAATTGGGGCTGAACCCCGGCAAGGCGGCGGCGCTGTTTCTGGCCCGCGCCCGGCTGATGCCCGTGCCCTTCCCCGATTTCAGTGAAGCGCATCTGATGGAAACGCTGGAGGACTGGCTGCTGCCGCATCTGGCGGGCGTGCGCAGCAGCGCCGATTGGAAAGGGTTCGACATCACCCCGGCGCTCAAAGCCCGGCTAAGTTGGGAGCAACAGCAAGCGTTGGACCGCATGGCCCCGGCCCATTTCGAGACCCCGCTCGGGCGACGCGTGGCCATCGACTATAGCGGTGAGACCCCCGGCATCGCGCTGCGTTTACAAGAGATGTTCGGCGTGACGCGGCACCCGACGGTGGGCGGCCAGCCGTTGCAAGTCACCCTGCTGTCGCCCGCGCAGCGCCCGGTGCAGGTCACGATGGACATCCCCGGCTTTTGGGCAAGCTCCTATGCCGATGTGCGAAAGGACATGCGCGGGCGGTATCCGCGTCACCCCTGGCCCGAAGACCCCACAGTGGCGGACCCGACCCTGCGCGCCAAACCGCGCGGCACCTGACAGGGCAACGCGCGCCGACAGCGGCGCGCGCTCCGTTTGGGTGAGACCAATCTGTTAAGCCGCGACGAATTTCAGCGAGACGCCGTTGATGCAATGCCGCTTGCCCGTCGGCTCCGGCCCGTCATCAAAGATATGGCCCAGATGGCTGCCACAGCGGTCGCAATGCACTTCGGTCCGCCGCATGAAGAGACTGTTGTCGGCCATGGTCCCGACCGCATTGTCGAGCGGCTGATAGAAGCTCGGCCAGCCGGTGCCGCTTTTGAACTTGGTCGCCGCATCGTAAAGCGGCTGATCGCAGCCTTTGCAGATGAAGGTGCCGGGGCGTTTCTCGTCGTTCAGCGGGCTGGTAAAGGCACGCTCGGTATCGCCTTCGCGCATCACGGCATATTCCAGCTCGCTCAGCATCGCGCGCCACTCGGCCTCAGTGCGGGTGACCTCGAAGTTGCCCTCAACATAGGCCGCCGATGCGCCACGCGCGCCCAACCCGATGGCGGTGGCGCCCAGAAAGGTCGATGTCAGAAAATGACGTCTGTTCATGGTGTTACTCCTCGCGTTCGGATTGGGTTAACGCCGGACCAGCATGGAGGTACTGGCCCGGCCACATCATGCGGGTTGCCTCTTACTTGGGCACCAGCACGCTGTTTACAACGTGGATCACCCCGTTGGACTGGTTCACATCTGCGATAGTCACGCGCGATGCATTACCGCTTTCGTCGATGATATAGACGTTGCGGCCCTTCACCTGCGCCGACAGCGCATCGCCGGAGACGGCGTTGAAATGGTAGAACCCATCGCTGGAGGCGCGGGCCTTGGCGGCGATATCGGCGGCGGACCATTTACCGGCCACCACATGAGCGGTCAGCACTTTGGTCAGCATGTCCTTGTTCTCGGGCTTGAGCAGGGTCTCGACCGTGCCCGCGGGCAGCGCGTCGAAGGCGGAGTTGACCGGGGCGAAAACGGTGAACGGCCCTTCGGAGGCCAGCGTGTCGACCAGACCTGCGGCCTTCACGGCGGCGACCAGCGTGGTGTGATCGGCGGAGTTCACGGCGTTTTCGACGATGTTCTTATTCTCGAACATGGGCGCGCCGCCCACTTCGGGATTGGCGGCGATGGCACCGGTGGCCAAAAGCGCGGCGGTGGCGGTGGCGGCGGCGAATGTCTTGAGCGTCTTCATTGGATTTCCTCCCTTGAATGCCCCCCGTTGTGGGCGGCGATACTGGACCCACGGGGCAGACGTGAGAGGAGTTTCAGAATGGGTCAAAAAATTTGCGGCAAAATCATAACGCTCTGTAAAGGAACCGAAAAATGAAACGCCCTGCTCGGCCAAAGCAGGGCGTTTCGGGGTTTAGAGTTCCGCCACGGCACCGGCGGCCATAACGGCCCCGGTGGGGACACCGCCGGGTGCGCCGCCCGGTGGCTCATCCGTGATCGCCAAGGTGATCTGCGCCGCCTCGGGTGCCAGATCGGCGGGCAAGGTCACGCGGTTAACCTCCCCCTCAGACAGCACGCCCAAAGAGATTGGCGCGCGGTCCGGCAGGATCGCCCAAAGCTCCAGCACGCGGCCCGCGGGCGCGTCGCCCGAGACACGGCGCAGCGCAATATCGCCGCGCGACATGTCCATGACGGCAAGCAATTCCAGCGCGCTGTCCTCGGCCGCCATGCGGGTGGCATAGACCTCCGCCGGGGGCTGCATCGGCGGCTCGCGCAGCATCGGCAGGGCAAGGAAGGCCACGGTGGCCAGTGCTGCCACCGAAACCCCCTGCCAGAGCCAGAGCCGCTGCAACAGCGGCACCTGCCGCGCAGGGAAGAGCCGCGACATCAGCGCGCGGCGCAGCTTCGCGGGCGGGGCGACAGGGGCGATATCGTCGGTCATCGCCACGAAACGCTCCTGCCAATCGGCCACGCGGCGGGCGAAATCACGGTCTTGCATCAGGCGGGTGCGCGCCGCGGCACGGTCTTCGCCCTCCAACAGGCCCAAGGCCATTTCGGCGGCCAGCAGATCGTCGTCTTCGGGCGGGGTGATGGGGGTGTCGCTCATACGCTCATACACTCCCGCAGGGCCATCAGACCACGGCGCAGCCATGTGCGCATGGTATTGAGTGGCACGTCGAAACGCTGCGCAAGTTCGGCATAGCTGTCGCCATCAAGGTACGCCCCGCGCACCGCTGCCCCGCGATCCGCTTCGAGGTCATCCAGACAATTGGTCAGCCGCTTGGCCTCCGACGCGGCCACGGCGGATTGTTCGGGGTTCGGCCCCGGGGCGGCCAGTTCCAGCCCCGGCGTGTCGATGTCCTGATGGCCCTTGCGGGTGGCGCGCAAACGGTCGATCGCAGTATTCCGGGCAATGGTGATCAGCCACGTCATCGGCGACAGGCCATTGGCCCGATAGCGGTCGGAATTGTTCCAGATTTTGACGAAACTGTCCTGCATGGCATCCTCTGCTGCGGCGCGTGTATCCAACACACGCAGGCAGACCCCGAATAGTTTCGCAGATACCCGATCATAGAGCGCCTCAAAGGCGGCACGGTCCCCCATTGCGACCTGCGCAATCAGACGCTCAATCTCTTCGCGGTCGCTGTCCAAGGGCCACTCCTTTGGGCGGTCATCTGTGTTGCGGCATAGCGCTCATGGTGCGACAGCCACGGTAAAAGTCAACCCTGCCTCATCCATGGGCACGGGCGCAACCCATCGCCGCAAAACGAAAATTCACGCCGCTGTTCACAAAGATTGCAGGCTCTGAATGCTTAGGCTACCCACGATTCAGAGGGGAATGCGCAAAGGGAGACTGTGCATGAAAAACGCGCTTGAGACGTCCTATGACGTGGTGATCGTGGGCGGGGCCATCTATGGCTCGGCTTTGGCTTGGTGGCTGACCAACACGCCGGGGTTCGATGGCGAGGTGCTGGTGGTCGAGCGTGATCCAACCTATGAATTCGCCTCGACCAGCCATACGAATTCCTGCATCCGCCAGCAGTTCAGCGCCCCCGTGAACATCCAGATTTCACAATTCGGGGCCGAGTTCATCAAGAACTTCCGCCACTTCATGCATGACGATCCCGAGGTGCCGGAACTGGCGCTGCAGAGCTTTGGCTACCTCTATCTTGCCGACACGCCCGAGTTTGCCCAGACCCTGCGCGAGGCGCAGGGCATCCAGACTTCCATGGGCGCGCATACCCGGCATATGACCAAGGATGAGGTCGCCGTGCGCTATCCTTTCTACATGCTCGACGATGTGATTGCCGCCAATCACAACACGGTGGATGAGGGCTATTTCGACGGCGGCACCATGTTCGACTGGTTCAAGCGTATGGCCAAGCGTCGCGGCGTGACCTTTGTCCATGACGAGGTGACGGGCATGGTGCTGAACCCCGCAGGCAGCGCCGTGGATGCGGTGACGCTGAAGTCCGGGGCGAGGGTTTCCTGCGGGACGGTGGTCAATGCCTCCGGCCCCCGCGCGGCGGCAACGGCGCAGATGGCCGGGATCACCCTGCCGGTGGTGCCGCGCAAACGCTACACCTTCATCTTCGACGCCGCTGAGCCGCTTGAGATGGACCTGCCGCTGACCATCGACCCCAGCGGCGTGCATATGCGCCAAGAAGGCAAATATTACATGGCCGGTTGCCCGCCTGAGGATGACTATGACGCGGCCTATGACGATTTCGCCTTCGACCATTCGATCTGGGAAGAGAAGGTCTGGCCCATCATCGCCACCCGCGTTCCGGCCTTTGAGCGGGTCAAGGTGATCAACGAATGGGTCGGGCATTACGCCTATAACACCGTCGATCAGAACGCGATCCTCGGGCGGCACGACAAGGTCGCGAACTTCGTCTTTATGAACGGCTTTTCCGGCCACGGCTTGCAACAGGCCCCCGCCATCGGGCGCGGCACGGCAGAGTTGATCACCCATGGCGGCTACCGCACGCTCGACCTTACCCCGCTGGACTACGCCCGTATCGTGCGCTCCGAGAAATTCGTCGAAAGGGCCGTGATATGAAATTGCGCGAGAACAGCTTCCTCACGGCCATCCGCGCCGGGCAAAAGCAGCTGGGCCTCTGGGTCTCCCTCTCCAACGGCTATGCCGCCGAGGTGGTGGCCCATGCGGGCTATGACTGGGTGATGCTGGATATGGAACATGCGCCCAGCGACATGGCTTCGGTACTCGGCCAGTTGCAGGCGTTCTCGGGCAGTGAGACCACGGCGATGGTGCGGCCCGACTGGAACGATGCGGTCAAGGTCAAGCGGCTGATGGACCTCGGCGCGCCGGGGCTGCTGTTTCCCATGGTGCAGACCCCTGATGAGGCCCGCGCCGCCGTGGCCGCCTGCCGCTACCCGCCGCGCGGCATTCGGGGCGTGGCCGGGCTCAACCGCGCCAATCAGTTTGGCCGGGTCGCGGATTACAATGTCGCGGTCGAGCATCAGACCGCCATCCTGATCCAGCTTGAAACCCGCGCCGCCGTCGAAAACGCCGCCGCCTTTGCCGAGGTCGAGGGGATCGACGGTATCTTCTTTGGCCCCGCCGATATCGCCGCCGATCTGGGCCATCTGGGTCAGACCCTGCACCCCGAGGTTTGGGAGGTGATCCGCCCCGCCGCCAAAACTCTGATGGACAATGGCATTCCCGTCGGCACGCTGGTGACCGACCCCGATTTCGCCGCCCAACTGCTGAACGAAGGCTTTACCTTTGTCGCCTGCGGCACGGATGTGGGCCTTTTGGCCCAAGGCGCCGACGCGCTGCGCGCCAAGGTGCGCGATAAGATTTCTGAGACGTGAAAGGAAGATGTTATGAAATTTAAGAAACTGGTCCTGACAGGCGCCGCAGGGCGGCTTGGCTCCTACCTGCGCGAGCCGCTGGCCGCGATGTGCGAGGAACTGGTCAGCTCCGACATCGCCGAGGACATTGGCAAGCTTTACGATGGTGAGCGTTACCAGAAGGCCGATCTGGCCAGCTACGACGAGGTCGCGGCGCTGATGGAGGGTGCCGATATGGTGGTGCATTTCGGCGCCATCGTGGACGAGAAACCCTTCATGGAGCTTCTGGGCCCGAACTTCGTCGGCTCCTACAACGTGTGGGAATCGGCCTATCAGGCCGGGGTGCGGCGGGTGGTCTATGCCTCCTCGATCCACGCCGTGGGGATGCACAAGAAGGCCGATTTCATCGGCATCGACGCGGCCCATAAGCCCGACACCTTCTACGGCCTCGCCAAATGCTTCACCGAAGACCTCGGCTCCATGTACTGGGACAAGCGCCAGCTCGAATCCGTGCATCTGCGCATCCTGAGCGCGGCACAGGTCAACAACGCCCGCGCGCTCGGCTCGTGGCTCAGCTATGACGACCTGATCCAGCTGGTGACCCGCGCGGTGGACACGCCCTCGGTCGGCTTCTCGGTGATCTACGGCGTGTCGAACAACGACCGCGCGCCGGTGGACAACTCGAAAGCCTCTTTCCTCGGGTATCGGCCTAAGGACAACGCCGAGCAATTTGCCGAAAAGGTGCTGGCCGAGGAAGGCCCGGTCGATATCACCGACCCCGGCCAGATGTGCCACGGCGGCCCCTTCGCCAAGGTCGATCTGGGCGAAAGCGGCATCGCGCAGATGACCATCGTCAACGACAAGAAAGAGACCTGACCGCAGGTCGAAAAGGAGGGACCGTCATGAAACTGCAAGACCTCGATATCCTCGTGACGGCCCCGCCCGCCCCCGGCTGGGGCGGGCGCTATTGGATCCTCGTGAAACTGACCACCGACACCGGCGTGGCCGGCTGGGGCGAATGCTATGCCGCCAGCGTCGGGCCGGACGCGATGCGCGCGGTGATCAAAGATGTTTTCGCCCGCCATATGCAGGGCGAAAACCCCGAGAATATCGAGTTGATGTTCCGCCGCGCCTATTCCGCAGGCTTCACCCAGCGGCCAGACCTGACGGTCATGGGCGCGTTTTCGGGGCTAGAGATCGCCTGTTGGGACATTCTGGGCAAGGACCGCAACCGCCCGGTGCATGCGCTGATCGGCGGGCGCACCAATGATCGGGTGCGCGGCTATACCTACCTCTACCCGCTGCCGCATCACAGCATGGCGGATTTCTGGACCTCGCCAGAGATGGCGGCGGAATCGGCGGCGGATTGCGTGGCGCGCGGCTATACGGCGGTGAAATTCGACCCCGCCGGCCCCTATACGCTGCGCGGCGGGCATATGCCTGCGATGTCGGATATCAGCACCTCGGCGGCGTTCTGCAAGGCCATCCGCGCGGCGGTGGGCGACCGCGCCGACCTGCTCTTTGGCACCCATGGGCAGTTCACCACCGCGGGCGCGATCCGGCTGGGCCAAGCGATCGAACCCTATAGCCCGCTGTGGTACGAAGAGCCGATCCCCCCAGACGCGCCCGAGCAGATGGCCAAGGTCGCGCGCGGCGTGCGCGTCCCTGTGGCCACCGGCGAGCGGCTGACCACCAAGGCCGAATTCGCGCCTTTGTTGCGGGCGGGCGCGGCGGAGATCCTGCAACCGGCGCTTGGCCGTGTGGGCGGCATCGCGGAGGCCAAGAAAATCGCCGCCATGGCCGAGGTCTATAACGCGCAGGTGGCGCCGCATCTCTATGCCGGGCCGGTGGAATGGGCCGCGAATGTGCAGCTTGCCACCGCGATCCCCAACATCCTGATGTGCGAATGTATCGAGACGCCTTTCCATGACAAATTGATCAAAGGGTCGATCCGGGTGGAGGATGGCTTTATCACCGCCCCCGAAGCACCCGGTCTGGGGATCGAAGTGGATGAGGAATTCGCCCGCGCGCATCCCTATACCGGCGACGGGTTGCATCTGGAAATGCGCGAAGAGCCTTGCGATTATGTGAACGGGAATAAGTTCCAAGGCGGCGCACCGGCGGAGAGCCACTAAGGGCCATCGTCTGCCCGCGGGTCGGCGATCCAACGTGCCTTCGTGCCGCTTTATGGTTCAACCATGATGTGCTTGAGCAATGTGCCACCCAGCCTCACCAAATCGCCTACCCGGGGGGCGGGCAGGCGATGGCCCGGCGCCTGCGGCTTGTTCCGGGCCGGGTGGCAGAAGCTAACCCTACCCCAGCAAGTCCCGCGCCGCCGCCACGATCCCTTCCCGCGAGGGCAGCGTCGCCGCATAGGCTGGCCCCGTGGCGATGAAACTGTCCTCCGCCGTCAGCCGCGCGAACTTTGCCACACCGCGCTCCGCCATCAACGCCATCAGCGCCTCGGCCTGCCCGCCCGTCCGGCGGCACTCGTCGACGATCAGCACCTGCCGGTCGCCGATGGCCTCGATCAAGGCATCCTCTGGCAAGGGCGCGAGCCAGCGCAGGTCGATCACCCGCGCATCGACGCCCGCCTCGGCCAGATCGCGCGCCGCCTGTTGGCTCAGGTAATGCCCGTTGCCGTAGCTCACGATCGCCAAATCCGCGCCCGCGCCAGACACACCGACCTCGCCCAGAGCGATCCGCCGGTCCGGCGCCGGGTAGTGCCGCATCCAACCGCCGTCCCCGGCCTCCATCAGGTCGCGCATCGGATAGAGCGCGATGGGCTCGACAAAGACCACCACCCGCTGCTCCTCGCGCGCCAGACGATGCGCCTCGCGCAGCATCATCGCGGCCTCGTCCCCGGCAGAGGGGCAGGCGATGACGATGCCCGGAATGTCGCGCAGCACGGCAAGCGAATTGTCGTTGTGGAAATGCCCGCCAAACCCCTTCTGATAGCCCAGCCCCGCGATGCGCAGCACCATCGGGTTGCTCCATTGACCGTTGGAGAAGAACGGCAGGGTCGCCGCCTCGCCGCGCAGCTGGTCCTCGGCGTTGTGCAGATAGGCGAGGAACTGGATCTCCGGCATCGGCACGAAACCATTGTGCGCCATGCCGATGGCGAGGCCGAGGATGCTCTGCTCGTCCAGCAACGTGTCGATCACGCGACCGGGGCCGAAGCGCGCCTGAAGCTTCTGCGTGACGCCATAGACCCCGCCCTTGCGGCCCACATCCTCGCCCATCAGCATGGTCTCGGGATGGGCCAGCATCAGGTCGTGCAGCGCCCAGTTGATCAGCCGAGACATCGGCTGCGGATTGTCCATCTGCCCCATGTCGCCGCCGAAGGTCTCGGCCCGCGCCTCGGCACTCGGACCGTTGCTGGGCGCGCAGTCGCGCTTGGGCGGCACAAGGCTCGCCATCACGTCCGATGCGGTTTTCAGTCGGGGACGCTTCACCACCTCATCCGCAGCTTTCGCGACCGCCTCCTGCGTATCGCGGTAGATCGACAGCGCCTCTTCGGCGGGCACACCGGCCTCGACCAACAGCCGCGCGGAATGCAGCAACGGATCGTTGGCCTCGTCGGCCTCGACCTCGGCGCGCGGCAGATAGGAGGTCGCCACATCCGCCCCGGCATGGCCGTAAAGACGCACGGTACGCAGATGCAGGAAGGCGGGCTTGCGGTGCACGCGCACGTAATCCGCCGCCTCCTTCGCCGCCGCATAGGCCGCATGCAGGTCCAGTCCGTCGCCTTCGAAGTACTTCAGCCCCGGCCGCGCCGACATCGATGCCTTGATCCAGCCCGTCGGGGTCTTGGTCGAAATGCCGATGCCGTTGTCCTCGCAGACAAACAGAAGCGGCAGCGGCACGCCCTGAACGGCGGTCCAGCAGGCGGCATTGATCGCGCCCTGCGCGGTGGAGTGGTTGGCCGAGGCATCTCCAAAGCTGCACATGGCGATGCCATCGCGCGGCAGGATCGCATGTTCGGGCCGGTGCCGCCGCGCCATGCCAATGGAATGCGCCGCCCCCACCGCCTTGGGCAGGTGGCTGGCGATGGTCGAGGTCTGCGGCGGGATCATCAGCGGGCGCGAGCCCAGCACCTTGTGCCGCCCGCCGCTGGTCGGATCCTCCGCCGAACAGGCAAAACTGAGCAGCATGTCGCGCATCATGTCCTGCCCGCCGGCCTGATCGGCCCGGGCGATCTGGAAGGCCGCGTCGCGGTAATGCAGGAAAGCGATGTCATCGACGCGCAGCGCCGCCGCCACCGCCGCCATCCCCTCGTGGCCGGATGAGCCGATGGTGTAGAAGCCCTGCCCCTCTTTCTGCATGACGCGGCTGTGCAGGTCGAGCGCCCGGCTCAGCACCTGCGCGCGGTAAAGCTGCTCCAACTGGCCGCGATCAAGCGCCTTGTGCGGGGAGGTGGAAACGGGAAAATCCCCCGCCGCAACGCGACGGAGGAAGTTCTCATGAACGATGGCAACGCGGTCCATGGGGCCTCTTGGAATAGAAATTAATCGCTCTCGGCGAAAGCGTGTCGGCCAGAAAGAAAGGCGCCGCCCCTCTTTCTGGCCATAAATATTTTGGAGTCCGGTGGCCGGGGGGGTGCCCCCCCCCCGAAGCCGGTGCTTAGAAAAACGCCTGCAGGCCGGTCTGGGCGCGGCCCAGGATCAGCGCGTGCACGTCGTGGGTGCCCTCATAGGTGTTCACCGTCTCAAGGTTCATCATGTGGCGGATCACCTGGAACTCACCCGAGATGCCGTTGCCGCCGTGCATGTCACGCGACATGCGCGCGACGTCGAGCGCCTTGCCGCAGTTGTTGCGCTTCACGATTGAGATCATCTCAGGCGCGGCATTGGCGGCATCCATCAGGCGGCCCACCTGCAGCGAGCCCTGCAGGCCGAGCGAAATCTCGGTCATCATGTCGGCCAGTTTCTTCTGGAACAGCTGCGTTTGCGCCAGCGGTTTGTTGAACTGCTTGCGGTCCAGCCCGTATTGCAGCGCGGCGTGCCAGCAGAACTCGGCGGCACCCATCGCACCCCAAGAGATGCCATAGCGCGCACGGTTGAGACAGCCGAAGGGCCCTTTCAGACCCTGCACATTCGGCAGCAGCGCGTCTTCGCCCACTTCGACACCGTCCATGACGATCTCGCCGGTGATCGAGGCGCGCAAAGAAAGCTTGTTGCCCACCTTCGGCGCGCTCAGACCCTTCATGCCCTTTTCCAGCACGAAACCACGGATCTTGCCGTCATGGGCTTCGGACTTGGCCCAGACCACGAAGACATTGGCGATGGGCGAGTTCGAAATCCACATCTTCGAGCCGGTGAGCTTGTAGCCGTTCTCGGTCTTCACGGCGCGGGTCTTCATGCCCGCAGGGTCGGAGCCCGCATCGGGCTCGGTCAGGCCAAAGCAGCCGATCCATTCGCCCGAGCAGAGCTTGGGCAGGTATTTCTGGCGCTGCTCTTCGGAGCCATAGGCGTAGATCGGGTACATGACGAGGCTCGCCTGCACCGACATCATCGAGCGGTAGCCGCTGTCGACACGCTCAACCTCACGGGCGACGAGGCCATAGGAGACGTAGCTGCCGCCCAAGCCGCCGTATTCCTCGGGGATGGTGACGCCGAGGAGGCCCATCTCGCCCATCTCGCGGAAGATTTCCGGATCGGTCTTTTCCTCGGCGAAGGCTTCGATGACGCGCGGCTGCAGCTTTTCCTGCGCATAGGCGCGGGCGGAATCGCGGATCATGCGCTCGTCTTCGGTCAACTGGCTGTCGAGGCGGAAGGGATCCTGCCAGTCGAAGGTTCCAAGATCGGGTTTGTCCTTGGCGCGCAGCTTGGGGGCGTCAGCGGTCATGATGCATCCTTTCGGGTGATGTGATTTGCGGCAGTATTGCAAATCGGCGGCGCGAACTCTATCGCTGCTTTGTCCTGAGTTCATGAGAAAAAGTCATATGATCGCGCCGCGCCGCTTCCTGCCTTCGATCTCGGCCCTGCTGTCTTTCGAGGCGGTCGTGCGGCTCGGCACCGCCACGGCGGCGGCGCAGGAATTGAACCTCACGCAGAGCGCGGTCAGCCGTCAGATCAAGACGCTGGAGGAGCAATTGGGCGTGACGCTGATGATCCGTCAGGGCCGCCGTCTGACCCCGACGCAGGCGGGGTTGGATTATGTAACGCAGGTGCGCGACATCCTGAACCGGCTGGCGCAGGCCTCGGTCTCGGCGCGGACGAACCCCACGGGGGGCACGTTGAATCTGGCGATCCTGCCGGCCTTCGGGATGCATTGGCTGGCCCCGCGCCTGCGCGATTTCGCGCGGGATCACCCGGAGGTGACGGTGAACCTATCGACCCGGCTGCGGCCCTTCGCCTTTGCGGGCAGCCGATTCGACGCCGCCATTCATTTTGGTCATGAAGATTGGCCCGGCGTGCGCTACCTGCCGCTTTTACCGGAAACGGTGGTGGCGGTCTGCGCGCCCGACCTGCTGCCCGCACCTTTGGAGGATGCGCGCGACGTGCGGCATTTGCCTCTGCTTCATCTGGAGACCCGCCCGCGCGGATGGGCACGCTGGCTGTCCTCGCTCGGGGTGACGGATGAGCCGCCCGGCGGCATGATGTTCGATCAATTCTCGACCATGGCGCAGGCGGCTATTCACGGGCTGGGGGTGGCGCTGCTGCCGACCTTTTTCGCCCGCCCCTATCTACGCGACGGGCAATTGGTGCTGGCCGCCTCGCCAACCACGCAGAGCATCGGGAACTACTACCTCGTCTGGCCCGACGACCGGGATGAGACGGCGGCGCTTGCGTCATTCCGCGGCTGGCTGGCGCAGCAGGCAGAGCCTGCGACGGCGGGATGATCGCCTCAACACTGGCCTAAGTTATGCCGCATTTACCTTGTATGAAACCGGCTAACCCGCCCACATCGGGCGTTTCAAAGGAGCAGATGATGCTAAGTTCATACCGCAAAAGCGCCGGCGCTCTGGCCCTTGCCCTGAGCCTCTGCGCCGCTGGCGCCATGGCTGAAAGCCGCAACGTGCTGATCGTTGATGGCGCCTATTTCCCATCGCTGTCTCATGTGCAGCCGGGCGATCAGGTGGTCTTTACCAACAACGCCACCGGCAGCCATACGATCACCGGCCAAGACGAGGCATGGACCAGCGGGCCGATCCCGGTGAACGGCAGCTACACGCTCGACATCACCGCACAGACCCCGACAGCGTTCAGCGGGCAGACCTTGGAAGAGCCTGCATTCGAAGGGGCGATCAGCTTCGACTGAGCCCGCCCACCGCCTCAGCCATTCAAAGCCCCGCTTGCGACAGCGGGGCTTTGTCATTTCAGCGCTTGGCCTTACTGGGCAAAAACGCGGTCCATATCGGCGAAACCCTTGACCTCGATCGGATTGCCCGATGGGTCACGGAAGAACATGGTCGCCTGCTCGCCCGGCTCCCCCTCGAAACGCAGCGAAGGTTCAATCACGAAGTCGACCTCAGCCCCCTTCAGCCGCTCCGCCAGCGCCTTCCAATCTTCCATCCGCAGGACGACGCCCAGATGCGGCATCGGCACCATGTGCTCACCAACCTTGCCGGTAGCATCCGTCTTGAAAGGTTCACCCAGATGCATGGAGATCTGGTGGCCGAAGAAGGAATAATCGACCCAAGTCTCGGTCGAGCGGCCTTCGGTGCACCCCAGCACATCGCCGTAGAAGGCGCGGGTCTCATCAAGGTCGCGGACGTTATAGGCAAGGTGGAAGGGGGTGAGCATAGCGGTCTCCTGTTTGGTTACCGCATGTGTATCCCTTGGCGGGAGAGGTGCAAGGGGCGGTAGGTTTGTGCGGGCTTGGCAGCGGGCGCAATAGCCCGAAATCAAGGGCGCACGCCCGCCGGGCAGCGCCAGACCGCCCGCACCGGCAGGCGCTGCCCGGCCCCCTCAAACAAAAAGGGCGCGCCCCACCGGACACGCCCTTTCGCTCAGGTCAATGAGCTTACTTCATCTTGATACGGCCATCGGTATAGGGCTTGTAGCTGCCGTTTTTCGCCAGATACTCCGCCGTCACATCCGCCAGATCCGGGCCGAAGTCATAGGCATTCTCGGCGTCCTTGAACATCGCGTAGCCGTCGCCGCCATTGCGGACATAGTTGTTGGACACGGCGCCATAGGTCTTTTCGGGATCAATCGGTTCGCCCCCCACCATCACATCGCTGATGCGGCTGCCGGGCTCGGCCTTGGGATCAAAGGTATAGGACATGCCCGCCACCTGCGGGAAACGGCCTGCGCCGTCTTCCAACTGGCTCACCCCGTTTTCCAGCGCTTCGACGAGCGTGGCGCCGCTGATCTGGAAGGTCGAGAGTGTGTTCTGGAACGGCAGCACCGTCAGCACCTCGCCCATGGTCACCTCGCCCGCGTCGATGGAGGCACGCAGACCGCCCGCGTTGGAGATCGCCACGTCGATGCCCTGATCCTTCACCCGGTCCAGCATCGCGTCGGAGACAAGATTGCCCATGGCGCATTCCTGCGCGCGGCAGATGTCACGGCTGCCTTCGATGGTTTCCGACGTTTCGGCCACGACCTTCTGGCGCAACTCCTCCAGCGGGGCGGCGCGCTCGGCCACCAGATCGACCGTCGCCTGATCCTCTTCGACCGAAGCATCGAGCAGGATTGGATCGCCGGAGATCGCGGTCACCTCGCCCGCATCGTCAAAGGTGACATTCACCTCGCCCAGATATTTACTGTAGGCATAGGCCTGCACGATCGGCACGTCGTTGACCATGGTCGGATAAGCGCCCTCGGCCCGTTCCTCGCTGTTGCTCAGAAGCGTGTGGGAATGGCCACCCACGATCAGGTCGACGCCGGTCAACTCTTCGGCAAGCCGCTTGTCGCCCGCCAGCCCGATGTGGGTAAGCAGGATGATCTTGTTAACCCCATCCTCGGTCAGCGCGTCGATCTCGGCTTGTGCCGCATCCGCTGCCGGAGAGAAGATCACCTCCGCCCCGGGCGAAGAGGTCTCAGGCGTGTCTTCGGCAAGGACGGAAACGATGCCGATCCGCTCTCCCCCAACCTCAACCACGGTGGATTTGCCGATCTCGCCCTCCAGCCCCTCGACACCGCTGACGTCGATATTGGCCGAGAGCACGGGGAAATCGACCTTGGCCACGAAATCGGCCAGCCCCTCGGGGCCGTCGTCGAACTCGTGGTTGCCCACGGCCATCACGTCATAGTCGAGCTTCGTCATGAACTCGGCGGCCATGTCGCCCTTGTAGCGGGTGTAGAAAAGCGAGCCTTGGAACCAGTCGCCCGCATCCAGCAGCAGGTGGTTCTCGCCCGCGCGTTCGCGGGCGGCTGCGATGGCGGTGACCATCCGCGCGACGCCGCCAAAGCATTTGCCCTCGGCATTGTCCTCGGCGCCACAGGGGCCGTCATATTTGCTGATCGGCTCGAACCGGTCGTGGAAATCATTGGTGTGCAGAATGGTCAAATTATACTCGGCCGCCGCCATGCCGCTGGTCAAAGCCAGCGCGGCGGTCGCGGTCAGGAATCGTTTCATGATAGTTCCCCTGTTGCTTGTTATGCCGGTATCGTGGCGCGGGGTTTGGCCCGTGTCAAAGGTCATATGACCTGCCCTATGGTCACCCGCGGGTCTTGACCCCGCCCCGCCCGGCGGGCATCAGAAGCCATGCTAATTTTCAAGATATTCCGAGCAGACGAATGGGCTGCGCTGCGCAAGAACGGGGTCTCGGACGGGGCGCCGATCGATGTCACCGATGGCTATGTACATTTCTCCACCGCCGAACAGGCAGCGGAAACCGCAGCCAAACATTTCAAGGGGGAGGACGGTCTCTTCCTCCTCGCGCTTGAGGCCGACGCTCTGGGCGATGCGCTGAAATGGGAACCCTCGCGCGGCGGCGCGCTTTTCCCCCATCTCTACCGCCCGCTCAAGATCGAGGACGTGGTCTGGGCGCAGCCCTTGCCGCTGGTGGATGGCGTGCATGAATTCCCCGCAGGATTGGGCGAGGCCAGCAAATGATGCCGCTCTTGGAAAGGCTGGGCCTGCGGGCGCTGCACCGGGTCGATCCCGAAGCGGCCCATGCACTGGCGATCCGCGCGCTGCGGGCGGGGCTTGCGCCCGCGCCGGGGCCGCAGACTTCGGCGCGGCTGCACACCACGCTTGCGGGGCTGGACCTGCCGAACCCTGTCGGGCTGGCGGCGGGGTTTGACAAGAACGCCACCGCGATCGCCCCCCTCTCCCGCGCCGGTTTCGGCTTTGTCGAAGTGGGGGCTGCCACGCCCCTGCCCCAGCCCGGCAATCCGCGCCCGCGCCTGTTTCGCCTGACCGAGGACCGCGCCGCGATCAACCGTTTCGGCTTTAATAATGAGGGGATGGAGGCGATCTGCGCCCGGCTTTCGCGCCGGGGTGCGGGGGTGCCGGTGGGGCTGAACCTCGGCGCGAACAAGACCAGCAAGGACCGCGCCGCCGACTTTGCCCGCGTGATGACCGCCGCGCGCAATCACGTCGATTTCGCGACGGTCAATGTCTCCTCCCCCAATACCGAGAAGCTGCGCGACCTTCAGGGCAAAGCGGCGCTCTCGGCCCTGCTCGAAGGGGTGATGGACGTGCGCGGCGCCACGCCGGTTTTCCTGAAAATCGCCCCCGATCTCAGCGAGGCCGAGATTGAGGATGTGGCCGAGGTTGCCCAAAATTCGGGCGTTGCTGCCATCATCGCGACCAATACCACCCTCGACCGGACCGGCCTTGCCAGCGCCCATGCGGGCGAGGCGGGTGGCCTGTCCGGTGCGCCGCTGTTCGAACGTTCGACCCGCGTCTTGGCGCGGCTGGCGGGGCTGACGGATATTCCGCTGATCGGCGTCGGCGGGGTGTCGGACGCGCAGACCGCCTATGCCAAGATCTGCGCCGGGGCCTCGGCCCTGCAACTCTACACCGCGCTGGTCTTCGGTGGTCTCGGACTGGTGCGAGAGATCACCACCGGGCTGGATGCGCTCTTGGCCCGCGATGGTTTCGCCAACGTGGCCGAGGCCGTGGGCAGCAAACGCGAGGATTGGCTATGATCACCCTATGGCACAACCCGCGCTGTTCGAAATCGCGGCAGGCGCTGGCCCTGATCGAAGCAGGCGGGGGGAAGGTCACCCTTCGCCGCTACCTCGAAGACGCGCCGACACGGGATGAGATCATCGCCGCCCGTGATGCCCTTGACCTGCCCGTGATCGAGATGATGCGGACGGGCGAGACGCTGTTCAAAGAATTGGGTCTCCGCAAAGACAGCCCCGAAGAGACGCTGATCGACGCGATGGCGGCCCATCCGATCCTGATCGAACGCCCCATCGCTTTTGCCAATGGCCGCGCCGTGATCGGCCGCCCGCCCGAAGCGGTACAGGCGCTGCTCTAGCCCGCCGCGCGTTCCAAGGCCGGGTAGCGCAGCGCCAGCGTGATGCCGCGCACCACGAAGGACACCAGAAGCGATATCCAAAGCCCGTGATTGCCCAGGCTTGGCACTAGAGCCAGTGCGGTCACGGCATAGATCAGAAACGACACCAGCATCATATTGCGCATGTCGCGCGACCGCGTGGCGCCGATGAAGATACCGTCGAACATATAGGCCGCACAGCCCAGCAGCGGCGCCGCGATCATATAGGGCAGATAGACCCGGGCGAGGTCTTGCACCTGCGGGGCCTTGGCCATCAGGTCGATAATCGCGCCGCCGCTGACGGCAAAGACCACCGCCAACAGCAGGCTGACCAACAGCGCCCAAGCGGAGGTCAGCACCGCCCCGCGCCGCAGGACATCGCGCTGCCCCGCGCCGTAGGCCCGGCCAATGATCGCCTCGGCGGCGAAGGCGAAACCGTCCAGCCCGTAGGAGGTGATCATCAGGAATTGCAGCAGCACCTGATTGGCCGCCAAGGTCACATCGCCCAGGCCCGACCCCATAAAGAGGAAGGAGACAAAGATCGCCTGCAACAGAAGCGAGCGAATCAGGATATCGGTGTTCACCTGCATCATGCGCGTCCAGCGCGGCCCGTCAAAGACCTGCGCCCAATCGCGCCAGGCCACCCCCGCGAAAGCCGCGCGGCAGAACCACAGGCCCAAGGCCGCCCCGCTCCATTCCGCAAGGAAGGTGGCGATGGCCACGCCCTCCACGCCCCAGCCGAGACCCAGCACGAACCACAGATCCAGCAGGATGTTCAGCCCGTTCATCCAGACCTGCAAGACCAGCACGGCGCGGCTGCGCTCCTGCGCGATGAGCCAGCCGGTGATCGCATAGATCGAGATCGCGGCAGGCGCAGACCAGATGCGGATTGCCATATATTGCCGCGCCAGCCCCTCGACCTCGGGCGATCCGGGGGCGATTTGGAACGCGGCCCAGAAAAGCGGCCATTGCAGCGCCATCAAAGCCAGCCCCGCGCCTGCGCCGATCAAAAGCCCGCGCGTCAGCAGTGCGGCGACCTCGCCCTCTTCGCCATTGCCCGCCGCCTGCGCGGTGAGGCCCACGGTGCCCATCCGCAGAAAGCCGAAAATCCAGTAGAGCGCCGAGAGGATGATCGCCCCCAGCCCCACCGCGCCAATGGGGGCGGCAGCGCCCATCTGCCCCACCACGCCGGTATCGACCGCCCCGAGGATCGGCACGGTGGCGTTGGAGATGACAATGGGAACCGCGATCTTGAGCACGCGGCGGTGGGTCACCACATCACGCGCCGCCAGCGTGCCACGCTCAACCGCGCGCACCTCTGCGTCGGTCAGCGGCTCGGTCTCTGATTGCGGCTCAGCCACGCCGTTGCGGCATCAGGAAATGGCCCGTGGCCTGCGCGAAAATACGGCTGCGGTTGTCCTGCCATGCCTCGACATGGACGCTGGCATAGCGCCGCCCCGAGCGGTTGATCCGCGCCCGCGCATAGGCATCGCGCGGCAGGCCCGACCGCAGGTAATCGACGGTGAAATCGATCGTCTTGGGCAGCCGGGGCAGATGGTCGGCATCCAGATTGTCCAGATCGAGCGCGCCGCTTTCCATGTCCTCCCAGATCAGCCCCCAACTGAGGGTGATGATCGCGGTCGCCTCAAGAAAGGCCGCCGTGGCCCCGCCATGCAGAGCGGGCAGGATCGGGTTGCCGATCAGCTGCTCGGAAAAGGGCATGATGCCGGTCAGCTCATCGCCACGGCGCTCGAACTCGATGCCCAGAAAGCGGATATAGGGCACGCCCTCGACCATGGCGCGCAGCACCCCGTCGCGGCGTTGCTTGATGACCTGAACCGGCTCCGGCTTGCGACGTGTGGTCATGTGTGCCCCTCCACGGTGAAAGTGCCGGTCGCCGTGGCGACAAGGTTGTCGGCGTCCTCATCCGTCGTCGTGGCCCGCACGAAGGCGACCGAACGGGTGACGTGATAGCAGGTCGCGCGGGTTATGATCGTCTGCCCCGGTGTGGCCGCGCGCAGATATTCGATTCTGAGATCCATTGTGGCAGTGGCCGCCGGGTTGCTGGGGTGGCTCATCACCGCAGCCCCGCAGCAGGTGTCCATCAGCGCCGAGACCGCCCCGCCGCTGATCACCCCGGTCTGCGGGTCACCGATCAGCTTTTCGTCATAGGGCATGGTGATCACGGCAGAGCCATCGCCCAACTCCTGCAACTCCATCCCCAGTGCCATGGAATGGGGCAGCGCCTGAATGAACTGTCGCGCCAGCTTTAATTTGTCGGACATGCAACCCAACCCTCTGCCTCTGGTTTCGTCCTTTATCAGGGCGAGATAGCCAAAGGGCAAGACCGCCTGTTGCGCATCCCCGCGCGTGACCATAGTTTGCCGGAAGGGAGAAGATGCTTTGGACGATGAACGCCTGACTTTCAAAGAGATGTGCGCGGCATTTGACGTGACGCCACGCACGTTGCGCTATTACGAGTATATCGAATTGCTGCAACCGCACCGTGAGGGGCGCTCGCGTTTCTATGGCCCGCGCGAACGGGCGCGGATGAAGCTGATCCTGCGGGGCCGCAAGTTCGGCTTCGCGCTGGAGGACATCCGCCAGTGGCTGCTGATCTACGAAAAAGAGGGGACCGAGGCGCAGATGCGCGCTTGGGTCACCATGGCCGATGGTCAATTGGAAGAGCTGGCCGAGCAGCGCCGCCAGCTGGACGAAGCCATGGCGGAATTGCAAAAGCTGCGCGATGACACCGCCGCGGCCATCGCCTTAGACAAGGGCTAAGCGCCGGGCTCAGCGGCTGTTGCGCTGCGCCAATTGCGCGATCAGCATCTGCAGGTCCGCCGTGATGCGGATGAGATCGGACACCACATCCGCGCTTACGTCTCCGGCCAGATCGAATGCGGCGTTTTCAATGGTCTCGGACGCGCCTTTCAGCTCGGCCACCACGCGCGCGCGTGTCTCATTCACGCAACCGTTTTCGGCTCCGCTACCTGCCTGCTCTGGTTTTTCTGACATGCCTCGTGCCTCTTTAGGTCGAGCGCCCGCACCTATAGCGCCCAGGACATGGGGTCATGTCACGCAGTCACGCCACAACGACGCAAGGTCAACCTTGCGCTAGGGCGCGCCCTCTTTCGGGCGGCGCAGCAGCCCCGCGCCGAGCCCGCGAATGGCCGCAGTGGTGCGGTCGTTCACGTCAAGTTTGGAGAAAATCCGCCGCACGATCGTATCGACCGTATGAGGCGAAATCCCAAGGATCTCGGCAATGACCCCGTTGCTCTTGCCCGTGGCAATCCACTCCAACACCTCGACCTCGCGCGGGGACAGGCCGAAATCACGCGGCGATTGGCTTTCGGCCAAGGCGCAATAGCGCAGATGCGCGATTTGTGCGGCGCTGAGAAGCTTATACAGCTCCCCCGGGGACAGCCGCGCCTGTTTCGCGGCAAAGCCCAGCCCCACCACGGCGGAATCCCCGCCCGGGCCATGCACCCTGAGCGACACGCCGTCATTCGGATAACGCCGCATCAACCCTTTCATATAGTGGTCTTCCGCAGCAGTCAGCCGCGCCGTGCGGGCCACATCGGACCAGTAGATCGGCATCACCTGCTGCCGGGCCAGCGCCTCGACCGGGCTTTCGCGCAGTTTCTCCACATCCAGGAATTGCGAATGCCACTGCGCCCCCACCGTGCCCGTACCGTCGAACTTATAAAGGATCGCGGGCGCGCCGGGGCTGTCGCCATGATAGCTGACCAGATCAATTCCAAGCCGCTGATAGTAGCCAAGACCGCAGGCCAGAATGCCCGCCGCACTTGTGGCGTTCTGCGCACAGTGGACCAGCGCGTCCAGCGTCGTCGGCCCGCTTTGATCGAGGTTTGCCATCTCCCACCCGTTCTGATGCCCAGCGCTATGGGGGCGGCGCACGCCCGCCAGCCTTTCAAACCTAAATGAAATTCCCCTGCGCATAAAGTGACGCAACGTATCACTTACGTCAACGTCAACTCCCATTGTATCAGAGGGGCCAGCCCCCAACTGAAGTCATAAAACGACGATTGGAGAGTGATGAGATGACTGCTGACACGCTGACCATTCGCCAGATGTGCGACGCTTTCGAAGTAACCCCCCGCACCCTGCGGTTCTACGAAGCGAAAGAGCTGCTCTTCCCGTTGCGCGAGGGCCAGAAACGCCTTTTCACCAAAAGCGACCGCGCTCGGCTCAAGCTGATTCTGCGTGGCAAACGCTTTGGTTTTAGCCTCGAAGAGATCCGCCAGCTGCTCGACCTTTATCATATGGGCGACCAGCAGCAGACGCAGATCGCCGCAGCCTATGAGATCGCCCGCGCCCGTCTGGCCGACCTCGAGTCGCGCCGCGAAGAGCTGAACGAGGCCATCGAAGACCTCAAGGACCAGTTGAAATGGGGGGAAAAGATGATCGCCTCCATGAACCAACCCCGCCGCGCCGCCGAATAACCCCGGCGACGCCGCCGCTTACATCCATAAAAAGACGACCCGGAGAGCAAAGATGCCCAGTTACACAGCCCCCACCAAAGACCTGCAATTCGTTCTGCACGACGTGCTGAAGGTGACCGAAAGCAAGACCCCCGGCTATGATGAGCTGGAGCCTGATTTCACCTCTGCCATCCTCGAAGAGGCAGGCAAGCTCACCTCCGAAGTGCTCGCCCCGCTGAACGTCGTGGGCGACAAGGAAGGCTGCCGTTTGGAAAACGGCGTCGTCTATACGCCCAAGGGTTTCAAGGAAGCCTTTGAAAAGGTAAAGGAAGGCGGCTGGACCGGCCTCGACATGCCCGAAGCCTATGGCGGGCAGAACATGCCCTACGTCCTCGGCACCGCCGTGGGCGAGATGTTCTCCGCCGCGAACCAAGCCTTCACCATGTACCAAGGCCTGACCCATGGCGCGGCCTCGGCGATCCTCGCTCATGGCACCGATGCGCAAAAAGACACCTATCTGCCCAAGATGGTCTCCTGCGAATGGACCGGCACCATGAACCTGACCGAGCCGCACTGCGGCACCGATCTGGGCCTGATGCGCACCAAGGCCGCGCCGCAGGACGACGGCAGCTACAAGATCTCTGGCCAGAAGATCTTCATCTCCTCGGGCGAGCATGACATGGCCGACAACATCATCCACCTCGTGCTGGCCAAGATCGAAGGCGGGCCCGAGGGCATCAAGGGCGTGTCGCTCTTCATCGTGCCCAAGTTCATGGTCAATGAAGACGGGTCTTTGGGGGAGCGCAACGGCGTCTCCGTCGGCTCCATCGAAGAGAAGATGGGCATCCACGGCAACTCGACCTGCGTGATGAACTACGACGGCGCCACCGGCTATCTCTTGGGCACCGAACACAAGGGCATGCGCGCCATGTTCACCATGATGAACGAAGCCCGCGTCGGCGTTGGCATGCAGGGTCTGGCCCAGGCCGAGGTCGCCTATCAAAACGCCCTCGAATACGCCAAGGACCGCCTGCAAGGCCGTGCCGTCACCGGTGCCGTCGCCCCCGAAAAACCCGCCGACCCGCTGATCGTGCACCCCGACATCCGTCGTTCGCTGATGGATCAGAAAAGCTTTGTCGAAGCCGCCCGTGCCTTCATCCTCTGGGGGGCCACGATGATCGACGCCGCGCACCGCGCCGAGGATAAGGACGCCGACGGCCTCGTGTCGCTGCTTACCCCGGTCATCAAGGGCTTCCTGACCGACCAGGGCTACGACATGACCGTGAAGGCCCAGCAGGTCTATGGCGGCCACGGCTATATCGAGGAATGGGGCATGTCCCAATTCACCCGTGACGCCCGCATCGCGCAGATCTACGAAGGGGCCAACGGCGTGCAGGCGCTTGACCTCGTGGGCCGCAAACTGGCGCAGGACGGCGGCAAGCACGTCATGGCTTTCTTCGACCTCGTGAAAGGCTTCATCAAAGAGAACGCAGGTCAGGATGCCGAATTCGACGCGGCCTTCCTTGAGCCGCTGAAGGCGGCCAGCAAGGATCTGCAATCGGCGGGCATGTACTTCATGCAGAACGGCATGAAGAACCCCAACAATGCGCTCGCCGGGTCCAATGACTTCATGCATATGTTCGGCCATGTCTGCCTCGGCCTGATGTGGGCCAAGATGGGCCTGGCGGCGAAAGAAGCATTGAAGAACGGCAGCGGCGACGCCACCTTCTACGAGACCAAGCTCGCCACCGGCCGTTACTATATGGCGCGCCAACTGCCCGCCACGGCCCTGCATCTGACACGCATCCAATCGGGCGCTGATACGGTCATGGCGCTGGAGGCCGCAAACTTCTAAAACGGGGGGTGGGGCACGCCCCCACCCTGCCCAACACCCGGAGAGACCATGCCCAAACGCTTCCGCCTGACCCGCCGCTTCCCCGTCGCCATGACCGAGGAAGGCTACCGCAGGCTGAAGAAGTTCAGCACCGACGCAGGTCTCGATGAGGGGGAAGCGCTGTCGTTCCTGTTCGAGAATTTCAACTCGGTCATGAACGAGGAAAACCTGACCGCGCGGCTGCGCCTGTTCAACGCCGAACTGGACGCCCGCAAACGCTGAACCCTTGGGGAGGGGGCCGGAAGATGCAGACCAAAACATCCAGCTGGATGACCGAAGAACACCAGATGATCGCCGATACGACGGCGCAGTTCATCAACACCGAATGGGCGCCCAAGTTCGAGAAATGGCGCAAGCAGGGCCAAATGGACCGCGACACTTGGGCCCAGGCCGGTGGGCTTGGCCTGCTCTGCCCTTCGGTGCCCGAAGAATACGGCGGCGCTGGTGGCGACTTCGGCCATGAGGCCGCGATCCTCATCGAAGGCTCCCGCGCCAACCTCGCCTCTTGGGGCCATGGCATTCACTCCGGCATCGTCGCGCATTACATCCTCGCCTATGGCACCGAGGACCAGAAGAAACGCTGGCTGCCCAAGATGGTCTCGGGCGAGCTGGTCGGCGCGCTGGCGATGACCGAACCCTCCACCGGCTCGGACGTGCAGCGCATCAAGACCAAGGCGATCCGCGAGGGCAATGCCTACCGGCTCTCGGGCCAGAAGACCTTCATCACCAACGGCCAGCACGCCAACCTGATCATCGTGGCGGCCAAAACCGACCCCAGCGAAGGCTCCAAAGGCGTCAGCCTCGTGGTTGTGGAGACCGACAAGGCCGAGGGCTTCCAGCGCGGTCGCAACCTCGACAAGATCGGCCTGCATGCCGCCGACACTTCCGAGCTTTTCTTCGACAACGTCGAGATCCCGCCCGAGAACATCCTTGGCCAGGAAGAAGGCCAAGGCTTCTACCAGATGATGCAGCAACTGCCGCAGGAGCGCCTGATCATCGGCTGCGGCGCGGTCGGTGCCATGGAAGGCGCCGTGGCGCGCACGATCCAATACTGCAAGGAACGCGAAGCCTTCGGCGGCCCGCTGACCCAGTTCCAGAACACGCGCTTCCAACTGGCCGAAGTGAAAACCAAGACTGCCGTGGCCCGCGCCTTCCTCGACGAATGCATCGCGGAACACCTGCGCGGGGAGCTCAGCGTCGACAAGGCAGCGATGCAGAAATACTGGCTCACGGACACCCAAGGCGAGGTGCTCGATGTCTGCTTGCAGATGCACGGCGGCTACGGCTTCATGCAGGAATACGCGGTGGGCGAAATGTGGGCCGACGCGCGGGTGCAGCGCATCTACGGTGGCACCAACGAGATCATGAAGGAACTGATCGCGCGCAACCTCTGACCGCGCGCGGATTGAAACACCGGCGCAGAGGTATTTGCAAAAGGATGAAGATAAGGCGCCCCCTGCCCCCTTCATCCTTTCACAAATACCGTCCGACATTTCAGCGGGCGCCGACAGAAGAGGAGGAATGACAGGTGACCATCCAACTTTATTGCTTTGGCGAATCTGGCAATGCCTACAAGGCGGCGCTGGCGCTCGAATTGTCGGGGCTCGACTGGGCGCCGGTGAAGGTGGACTTCTTCGGCGGCGAGACGCGCCAGCCCGACTACCGCGCGCAGATCAACAACATGGGCGAGGCGCCGGTGATGATCGACGGCGATCTGCGGCTCACCCAATCGGGCGTGATTCAGGATTACGTCGCGGAAAAATCGGGCAAATTCGGCGGGCGCGACGCGACGGAACGGCGCGAAATCCTGCGATGGGTGCTATGGGACAACCACAAGCTTAGCTCCATGGCCGGGATGACACGTTTCCTGATGAACTTCCTGCCCGAAGACAAACGCCCCGCCGAGGTCATCGGCTTCAACCAGGGTCGGCTCAAGGCGGCCTACGGGGTGCTGAACGACCATCTCGACGGCCGCGACTGGATCGTGGGCGACGGACTGACCAACGCGGACCTCAGCTGCTGCGGGTATCTCTACTACCCCGAGCCCTTCGGCTTTGATCGCAGCGACTGGCCCCATATCGACGCGTGGCTCACGCGTCTGAGCGAAACACCGGGCTGGAAAGCCCCGTATGATTTGATGCCCGGCAGCCCAGCTGACCGCGCCTGACCCGGAGGACATGACATGACCCAAGACGTATACATCTACGACGCCCTGCGCACCCCGCGCGGCAAGGGCCGCAAGGACGGCGCGCTGCACGAGGTGACCTCGCTGCGGCTGTCGGCGCAGACC
Organism: Sulfitobacter sp. 1A12157; assembly: GCF_043557345.1. Classification (NCBI taxonomy): domain Bacteria; kingdom Pseudomonadati; phylum Pseudomonadota; class Alphaproteobacteria; order Rhodobacterales; family Roseobacteraceae; genus Sulfitobacter; species Sulfitobacter sp. 1A12157. The sequence goes on along the minus strand of NZ_JBIFFV010000002.1, from coordinate 291,920 downwards.
CTGAACGCCGTGAAGGAGCGCAACAACCTCGAGGGCCATGCCGTCGAGGACGTGATCTGGGGCAATGTCACCCAGGTGATGGAACAGGGCGGCTGTCTGGCGCGCTCGGCGGTGCTGGCCTCGGACCTTGATGAGCGCATCCCGGGCCTTGCCATCAACCGCTTCTGCGCGTCGGGCATGGAGGCCGTGAACCTTGCTGCGAACCAGGTAAAGGGCGGCGCCGGCAACGGCTATATCGCCGGCGGTGTCGAGATGATGGGCCGCGTCGCCATGGGCAGCGACGGTGCCGCGATCGCCGTGGACCCGACGCTGGCGATGGAGAAATACTTCGTGCCGCAGGGCATCTCGGCGGACATCATCGCCACCGAGTTTGGCTTTTCGCGGGACGAGGCCGACCAACTGGCCATGCAGTCTCAGCAGCGCGCCGCGCGGGCTTGGGAAGAAGGCCGCTTTGACAAATCGGTCATCACCGTGCGCGACCAGAACGGTCTCGCGATCCTCGACCGCGACGAATACATGCGCCCGCAGACCGACATGCAGAGCCTTGGCGGCCTGACCCCGGCGTTCCAGCAGATGGGCGAGGTCATGCCCGGCTTCGACAAGGTCGCGCTGATGAAATACCCGCATCTGGAGCGGATCAACCACATCCACCACGCGGGCAACTCGTCGGGCATCGTGGACGGCGCTGCCGCCGTCCTGATCGGCAACAAGGAGTTCGGCGAACAGCACGGGCTAAAGCCCCGCGCCCGCATCCGCGCCACCGCCAAGATCGGCACCGATCCCACCATCATGCTGACCGGCCCGGTGCCGGTGACCGAGAAGATCCTCAAGGACAACGGCATGACCATCGGCGACATCGACCTCTTCGAGGTCAACGAGGCCTTTGCCGCCGTGGTGCTGCGCTTCATGCAGGCTTTCGACGTGGACGACAGCAAGGTCAACGTGAACGGCGGCGGCATTGCCATGGGGCACCCGCTGGGCGCCACCGGGGCGATGATCATCGGCATCCTGCTCGATGAGTTGGAGCGCGCCGACAAGGAAGTGGGGCTGGCCACGCTCTGCATCGCGTCCGGCATGGGTGCCGCCACCATCATCGAGCGCGTGTGAGCCGCGAAGGGAGCAAGAGAATGACCGATTTCACAATGAACAAAGATGCCGAGGGCATCGCCACCATCACCTGGGACGTGCCGGGCAAGAGCATGAACGTCATGTCCTTCGACGGTCTGCGCGATCTGGAAAAGCACATCGACGACGCGCTGGCTGACGAGGCCGTGAAGGGCATCGTCATCACCTCCGGCAAGGAAGGTTCCTTTGCCGGGGGCATGGACCTGAACCTGCTGGCGAAGATGAAGGAAGACGCGGGCGACGATCCGGCCAAGGGTCTCTTCGAGGGCACGATGCAAATGCACGCCCTGCTGCGCAAGATCGAGCGCGCGGGCATGGACCCTAAGACCAACAAGGGCGGCAAGCCTGTGGCCTGCGTGATCCCCGGCACCGCCGCGGGCATCGGGCTGGAACTGCCCTTGGCCACGCACCGCACCTTTGCTGCCGACAACCCCAAGGCGCGCATTGGCCTGCCGGAGATCCTTGTGGGCATCTTCCCCGGTGCAGGTGGCACCACGCGGATGGTGCGCAAGCTCGGCGCCATGGCGGCCTCGCCCTTCCTTCTGGAAGGCAAAATGGTGGCGCCCGCTGCCGCGCAAAAGGCCGGGATCATCGACGAGGTCAGCGAAGACCCGATGGCCGCGGCGCGCGACTGGGTACTGAACGCCAAGGATGCCGATCTGGTCAAGCCGTGGGATGCCAAGGGTTACAAGATGCCCGGCGGCGCGCCCTACCACCCGGCGGGCTTCATGACCTTCGTCGGCGCAAATGCGATGGTCAACGGCAAGACACAAGGTGTCTATCCGGCGGCCAAGGCGCTCTTGTCAGCCGTCTATGAAGGCGCGCTTGTGCCCTTCGACACGGCGCTGAAGGTCGAGGCGCGCTGGTTCACCAATGTCCTGATGAACCCGTCGTCGGGCAACATGATCCGCTCGCTCTTCCTCAATAAGGAGGCGCTGGAGAAAGGCGCCGTGCGTCCCGAAGCTGTGCCGGACCAGCGCGTGAAGAAGCTGGGCGTTCTGGGCGCGGGCATGATGGGGGCCGGCATCACGCTGGTCTCGGCGCAGGCCGGGATCGAAGTGGTGCTGATCGACCAGACGCAAGAAGCCGCTGACAAGGGCAAAGCCTATACCGAAGGCTATTTCGACAAGGGCATCGCCCGCAAGAAAGCCACCCCGGAGAAGAAGCAGGCCGCGCTTGACCTGATCACCGCGACCACCGATCTGGACGCGCTGAAAGGCTGCGACCTGATCATCGAGGCGGTATTCGAGGACCCCAAGGTGAAGGCCGAGATGACCCAGAAGGTCGAAGCGGTGATCCCCGAGGATTGCATTTTCGCCTCCAACACCTCGACCCTGCCGATCACCGACCTCGCCAAGGCCTCGAGCCGCGCCGAGCAGTTCATCGGCATCCACTTCTTCTCGCCCGTCGAGAAGATGCTGCTGGTGGAGATCATCAAGGGTAAGGAAACCGGCGACCGGGCGGTGGCCAAGGCGCTCGACTACGTGCGCCAGATCCGCAAGACGCCGATCGTGGTCAACGACGCGCGTTTCTTCTACGCCAACCGCTGCATCATTCCCTACATCAACGAGGGTGTGCGCATGGTGCAGGAGGGCGTCGAGCCTGCGCTGATCGAGAATGCTGCGAAGCTGGTCGGCATGCCGCTTGGCCCGCTGCAGCTGATGGACGAAACCTCGATCGATCTCGGCGCCAAGATCGCGCGGGCCACCAAGGCGGCGATGGGCGATGCCTATCCGAACGATGACATCGACCCGCTGGTGTTCTGGATGGAGAAAGAGGGCCGTTTGGGGCGCAAGGCCAACGCCGGTTTCTACAGCTATGACGCCAAGGGCAAGCGCGAGGGGCTGTGGCGCGGCATGGGGGAGAAGTATCCCGTCGCCGAAGAGCAGCCCGAGTTGATCGAGGTGCAACACCGGTTGCTGTTCTCGCAGACCTTGGAAGCCGTGCGCGCGCTGGAGGAAGGTGTCTTGATGGACATTCGCGAGGGTGACGTCGGCGCGATCCTCGGCTGGGGCTTCGCGCCCTGGTCCGGCGGCCCGCTGAGCTGGCTCGACATGATCGGCGCGCCCTATGCGGCTGAGCGTTGTGACCAGCTGGCCGAGAAATACGGTGAGCGTTTTGCCTGTCCGGACCTGCTGCGCGAGATGGCGCAGAAGAACCAGAGCTTTTATGGACGGTTCAACCCGGACGCCAAGGCGGCGTGAGGGTCAGAGGGGGCGCTTCGGCGCCCCTTTTTACTTGGTAGGAGGGTCATCGCCATGGCTGCCACCCGGCCCGGAATCAAGCCGCAGGCGCCGGGCCATCGCCTGCCCGTCCCGGCGGGCTGGCGATATGGTGAAGCTGGGCGCATCGCCGCAAAGGCATCCTAGCGCAGCACCATAAAGTGGCATGAACAGAGGGCGTTATCGCCACCCCACGGGCAGGCGATGGCCCTAGTGCCCCTCGTAAGCGTAGCCAAACCGCGCGATATCCTCGGCGCAGATCTTCGACACGATATCGCGCAACTCGGGCGTATAGGCCGCCTCCCCCTCCGATGCATTGACCTGCGGCAAATCGAGCTCGAACCCAAGATGCTCAAACAAAGGCACCGCATCCCGCGCAAAATGCTCCAGCCGAATATAAAGATCGCAGCGCTCCCGCCCGGTCGCATCCTGCATATACCGCCGCGCGGGCCATGCGCGCAGGCTCGCTTGCGTCTGCGGATGCCGCAGGAACCCGGCGAAATCCGTGGCCTTCGCCAAGGCCACCGCCGGATGATCGAACCCCTGCCCCCGCAGCCAGCGGTAATAGCTCGCCACCCGGTTCCATGGGTTGCGCACCAGCGTGAAGCGGAACAGCCCGTCCAATTCCTCCGCGCGCATTAGCCCGTCGATGTCCGCCAGCGTCGAATGTTTCCACAGCCGCCCCGCCGCCTGCACCCCCTGCAAACGCCGCCGCCGCTTCAGCGCTTTTGGCGTGTCGCCCAGCATCACATCGTCCTTCATCGCGCGATCTTCAAGCGCCAGCGCCAGCGAGGTGCCTCCGGTCTTGGGGATATGCACGAAGACGTAACGCCGACCGCGACTGATGATCACTCCACCGCCTCCGGCGCGCGCAGGGTCGAAGGCTCATCGCTGCGCAGGGCGATCACCGCCCCGGCCAGTGCGATCAATGCCATGCCCGCAAACGCCAAGGGCGGCACCTCTTGGTCCCAAAGGACATAGGCCCAGAAACTGGCGAAGATCAGCAGCGAATATTCGAAAATCGCCACATGCCCGGCCTCTCCCAACTGGTAGGCGCGCACCAGAAAGCCGATGCCCACCAGCGAGCCAACCGCCTGCACCGCGATCCAGAACCACATCGCGCCATCAAGCGGTCCCCATGTGCGGCTGACGAAACCTTCGGCACCCGCCACCTCCGCCCCCGGCAAGACCAAGACACCGATACCGCCCATGACAGCCAACATGCCAAAGAAACCCGCGGTCATCACCATCGTGCTCTCCCCCTCGCACCACGCCCGCGTCGCCACGGCGCCGATAGCGTAGAGCGCCCCGGCCAAAAGCGGGAGGAAGGCCACGGGGTCAAGATCGCTCGGGTCCGGGCGGATCACCATCAAGGCCCCGGCAAAGCCTACGGCGACGGCACCCCACCGCCATGGGCCGACGCGTTTGCCCTGAAACAGGGCCGAGATCATCAGCACGAAAAGCGGCGAGGTGAACAGCCCGGCGACCACGACACCGATGGGCAGAAAGGCCAGACAGCCAAAATAGATCAACATCGCCCCCGCCTGAAACAGGCTGCGCCCCGCCACGGCCCAGAACCGCCGCGGGCGCAGGATGCCGAAACCCAAAGTCGCGAGCACCATCAGAATTGCCACCGCCATAAGCCCGCGCAGGAAGTGAAACTGCCAGAGCGAGCCACGCTCGGTGATGAAGGGCACGAAATTAGCCGTCAGCCCCAAAGCCGCCATACCGCTCACCGCGCAAAGCGCCGCCAGCCCCGATTTTACCGCTGTGTCCTGCATCTGCCCTCCTTTTCCCTCCTGCCCTCTTTTCAAAGTCACGTCCGGGCAGCAATACTCAACCCCAAATCGCAACCAATGCCTTGGGAGGGGTCGCATGGGGTGGATGACGGATGAAAGCGGGCTTGAGAAATGCGCGGCGAATTTCGTGCCGCTCACGCCCCTGTCGCATTTGGCCCGCGCCGCAGAGGTTTTCCCGAACCAGACGGCGGTGATCCACGGCGACCACCGCGTCACCTATGCCCAGTACCACGACCGCTGCACCCGCCTCGCCGCGCTTTTGGCCGAGATCGGCGTGGCCCCCGGCGATGTGGTCGCCACCCTCATCCCCAACCTGCCCGCGCAGGCCGAAGCGCATTTCGGCGTGCCCGCCTGCGGTGCGGTGCTCAACACCATCAACATCCGGCTCGATCCCGGCACCGTGGCCTATATCCTCGATCACGGCGGCGCCAAGGTGCTGCTGGTCGATACCGAGTTCCTGCCGCTGGCCGAAGACGCCTGCGCGCGAATGGAGGGCACCTGCCCTGCCATCATCGAAGTGCCCGACGCGCCTGCCGGTTTCCCCGCCAGCGGGCGGCACCCGCAATACGAAGACCTGCTGGCCGAGGCCAATCCGAACTTCCGGTGGATCATGCCCGACGACGAATGGGAGAGCCTTGCGCTCAACTACACCTCCGGCACCACCGGGCGGCCCAAGGGCGTGGTCTATCACCACCGCGGCGCTTACCTGATGACCATGGGCACGGTGATTTCTTGGCAGATGGTGCTGCGCCCGGTCTTCATGCAAATCGTGCCGCTGTTTCACTGCAACGGCTGGAACCACACTTGGATGATGCCGCTTCTGGGCGGCACGCTGGTCTGCTGCCGCGACATCACCGCCGCGGCGATCTATGACGCCATCGCCGATCACGGCGTCACCCATTTCGGCGGCGCACCCATCGTGCTGAACATGCTGGTCAACGCGCGCGCAGAAGACCGCCGTGCCTTCGATCACCGGGTCGAGGTCTTCACCGCAGGCGCGCCCCCGGCCCCTGCGACCCTGTCGAAGATCGAAAAGCTGGGCTTCAACGTCACACAGGTCTATGGGCTGACCGAGACCTTTGGCCATGTCACCGAATGTCTCTGGCAAGGCGAATGGGACGGGCTGCCCGAGCCTGAGCGCGCCGGGATCAAAGCCCGCCAAGGTGTCGCCATGCCGATGATGGAAGAGATTACCGTGATGGACGCCGAGATGGCCCAGACCCCGCGCGACGGCACCGCCCAAGGCGAGATCATGATCCGCGGCAATGCGGTGATGAAAGGCTACCTCAAGAACCCCGAGGCCACGGCCGAAGCCTTTGCGAGCGGTTACTTCCATTCTGGCGACATCGCGGTGCAGCATCCTGATGGCTACATCCAGATCGCCGACCGCGCCAAGGACATCATCATCTCGGGCGGAGAGAATATTTCGAGCGTCGAGGTCGAGGGCGTGTTGATGGGCCATGAGGCTGTCAACCTCGCCGCCGTGGTGGCGCAGCCGGATGAGAAATGGGGCGAGGTGCCTTGCGCCTTTGTCGAGTTGAAACCGGGGGCGGAGGCCAGCGAAACGGCGCTGATCGCCTTCGCCCGCGCGCGCCTTGCCGGGTTCAAAACGCCCAAGCGGGTGGTCTTTGGCGAATTGCCCAAAACCTCGACCGGGAAAATCCAGAAGTTTGAGTTGCGCAAACAGGCAGCGTGCCTCTAAGGCGGAGCATTATGTCACCTGCCATTGCTGATCCCGCAGCGCGTGGTAGAGTGGCGAAAACTGACAGGCCCGCAGCAGAACCCCATGACCGCCTTGACAAAATACGCCCGGCTCGAAGCGACGGGTCTTTGGCGCGCCACGCCCGATGCGCAGCGGCGCGAGGTGATCGTCTCGATCGGTGACGCGACGCTGGTGATCAGCGATCTCAAGGATCAGGCGCTGACCCATTGGTCGCTGGCCGCTGTCGACAGGTCCAACCCCGGCCAGATCCCCGCGCTCTATCATCCAGACGGCGATCCGGGCGAGACGCTGGAACTGCCCGACAATGAAACCGAAATGATCGAGGCCATCGAAAAGCTGCGCCGCGCGATCAATCGCAGCCGTCCCAAGCCGGGGCGTTTGCGGTCGGTGGGGATGCTGGCCTCCGTCGCGGTGGTGGCGGCGCTGGCGGTCTTTTGGATGCCCGGCGCGTTGCGCGATCACGCGATCAAAGTGGTGCCAGAGGTCAAGCGCGTCTCCTTGGGCACGGCGCTGCTCAAGCGGTTGGAACGCGTCTCTGGCCCTGCCTGCGAAAGCCCCGGCGGCAGCGCCGCGCTGGCGCGGCTCACCAAACGGCTGGAGGTCGGGCGCGTGGCGATCCTGCCCGATATGACCCGCGCCAGCCTGCATCTGCCGGGCCGTCTTATCGTGCTCGACCGCGCGGTGCTGGAGGATTACGAAGAACCCGATGTCGCCGCGGGCTATGTGCTGACCGAGGATGTGGCGCGCCGGGAACATGACCCGCTGCGCGCGCTCTTGGAGGCTGTGGGCCTGCGCGAGAACTTCCGCCTGCTGACCACCGGCGATATCTCTTCCGAGGCGCTTGATGCCTATGCCGAACAACTGCTGATGCGCCCCGCCGCGACCCCGACGGTCGAGGCTCAACTGGCGCGATTTGCCAAGGCCGAGCTGCGCAGCAAACCCTATGCCTTTGCCCGTGACATCACCGGCGAAAGCACCCTGCCCCTGATCGAAGGTGATCCGATGAACGGCAAGCTGACCGCGCCGCTGATGTCGGATGCCGATTGGCTGAGATTGCAAAGCATCTGCGGCGGCTGACTGATTGGCTAAGAAAAAGGCCAGCCGGGAAGCACCGCGGCTGGCCTTTTACCTTGATTGCAAAACGCTTAGCGCCGCAGATAGGCGTCCCGGTATCCCGCCCGGCGCAATTGGCCAAGCGCCGCTTGGGCCGAGCCGCCCGCAATCGGGCCTGCCTGAACGCTGTGATAGGTCTTGCCGCCACGGGTTTGTTTGCCGACGCGGGCGGGCAGGCCCAAGGCCGCGATCTGCCGCGCCGCGCGCTTCGCATTGGCGGGGCTGCCGAAGACACCGACCTGCACATAGCCCGCCTTGGTGCTGGGCTGCGCCGCCGGGGCCGAGCGGCTGGAATAGACGGGCGCTGTCTTGATCGGACGGGCATCCCGGTGGATCGGCGCGGCATTGCGGTAGCGCAGCACCCGTTTTACCACTTGGCCATCCCGCTCGACAATCTTGACCCGCCCCAGTTTACGGCGCTGTGTCTCGATATCGAGATAAGGATAGATCAGCGGCACTTTGGCGGTCACGTCTTCGCCGGTGGCCTTGTTCACCAAACGGCGCGGCACGGTCTGGGTCCAGACCAATAGCATGTCGGCGCGGCCTTCCAGGGTTTGCTCGGCCCGGTGCGGGTTCAGACGGTCGTCTTCCCAAACCTTCCGGTATCCTTTCGGGACTTTCACATTGGTGGCGTTCACCCGGTTGATCGCCACATGTTTCGGCACGATCCGCGTCTGCGTGCCCACCGCACGGGCGGGTTTGGCGCTGACCACCGGGGCGGCCACGGCGGCAGGGGCCACGATCCGCGCGGGTGCGGCGGCAACGCCGGGCATCACCCCCGCGTTGCGGTAGGGCTGCGGTGCGGTGCCGCGCTGCGGGCTCGAAGGGGCAAGACGCCCTGTCACAATCGGCTCCGCCTGCGGACCACAGCGCACACTATAGCCATCTCCGCGCCGCATGTAGCGCTGCGACAGGGGCGACGCGCCGGGACACGCGGTGACGAAGCCAGCCGGTGCCGGGGTGGCCAGTGCCACGGGTTTGCTGGGCACCACGGGCACGGGGCGCGGCGCGGTCTCGCGCACGACCTTGGGGGCAGTGCTCCGGGCCGGGGCTGGCGCGACACGGCGCACCACCTTCTGCGGCGCGGGCCGGGCCACGGGGGCTGTCGGTTTCGCCTTGGACGCAGGCGCTTCGGCAACACGGGCCGGGGGCCTCTTGGCCGGGGCCGGGGCCGGGTCGACTTTGGGCTGCGCCGCCTCAACCTTGGCCTCGGCTATTTTCACGCCATTCGTGGGCTGGAACCCGCAGATTTGCTCGCGCGCACGGCTCATGCGGGGCACCCAAGACACATTGCCGTCAATGCCCGCGCGGATGAACACACATCCCGCGCTGTCGACATATTGCTTGCCCTTGTAAGAAGACGGCGGAAACTCTGCCGGTTGGCTGCGGCTGTCCTGCGCTTGGGTCTGCGATCCGCCGATGCCCAAGGCCGCGACGATCATCGCCATGGCAATACTTCTGGTAAGTGTCATCTAATGCCCCCACACTATCTGGTAGAACGATGCATCAGCGCGCGGCCTGAGTAAAGCACCGCGCGCCGATTAGCGAAACTTACCCGATCACTTGGTGCCGAACATCCGGTCGCCCGCGTCGCCCAAACCGGGGATGATATAGCCCTTTTCGTTCAGCGCCTCATCCAGCGAGGCCGTGACGATGCGCACATCCGGATGCGCGGCTTTCATCGTGGCGACGCCCTCGGGCGAGGCCAGCAGGCAAAGGAAGATGATATTGGTGGCGCCTGCCTCTTTCAGCAGATTGATCGCCGCGACCGAGGAGTTGCCGGTGGCCAGCATCGGGTCCACGGCGATGACCAAACGGTCTTCCATCGCCTCGGGCACTTTGAAGTAATACTGCACCGGCTGGAGGGTCTCTTCGTCACGGTAAAGACCGACAAAGCCGACTCGCGCCGAGGGGATCAATTCGAGCACCCCGTCCATCAGCCCGTTGCCCGCCCGCAGGATCGAGATCAGCGCCAGTTTCTTGCCGTCGAGCGTCGGCGCGTCCATCTCTTGCATCGGGGTCTCGACCCGTTTGGTCGTCATCGGCAGGCCGCGCGTCACCTCATAGGCCAGAAGCTGGCTGATCTCGCGCAGCAACTGCCGGAAGGCGGCGGTCGAGGTGGCTTTGTCGCGCATGATGGTCAGCTTGTGCTGCACCAGCGGATGGTCGACGATCGTCAGGTGATTGGGGGTATCGGTCATGCGGCAGGCTCCTTTATTTGCCCTGCTTCTAGCCGCACAAGCGCCTCGCTCGCAAGCAAAGGCTGCGCGGCTAACGTGGCAGTTCTACCCCCAGATGCCCGGCGACGAGGGCTGCGACATCGGTAAAGCCGATCTGCCCCAATGCCCCTGCCCCGGTCCCCGCAACCAGCACCGGCACCCTTTCGCGGGTGTGATCGCTGCCTGCCCATGTCGGATCATTGCCATGGTCCGCCGTCACGACCAACATGTCGCCCGTCCGCAGCGCGGCGATCACCTTGCCGATCTCGGCGTCGAACCACTCCAACGCGCGGGCATAGCCCGAGACATCGCGGCGGTGGCCGTAAAGGCTGTCGAACTCCACGAAATTGGCGAAGGTCAGGCTGCCGTCTTCGGCTTCATCCACCAGATCATGCAGATGGTCCATCAGCTTGGCATCCGGCCCTTTGCGCAGCTCGTCGATGCCCTGCATGGTAAAGATATCGCCGATCTTTCCCACCGCATAGACCCGCCCTCCGGCGTTCTGCACCCAATTGGTGAGCACTGGTTTCGGCGGGGTGATGGCGTAGTCGCACCGGTTCGCGGTGCGCTGGAATGCGCCCGGTTCGCCAGTGAAGGGCCGTGCGATGACACGGCCCACCTTCATCTCATGCAGGCGGGGCGCGATGTCTTGGCAAAGCTTCAAAAGGCGGTCGAGGCCAAAGGTCTCTTCATGCGCGGCGATCTGGAATACGCTGTCGGCAGAGGTATAGCAGATCGGCCAGCCGCTTTCGCAATGCTCCGCCCCCAGCCGTTCGATGATCGCCGTGCCAGAGGCGTGGCAATTGCCCAAGATGCCATCGGTGCCCGCCAGCCGCGCGACCTCTGCGGTCAGGGCGGCGGGAAAGGCAGGCGTCTCATCCGGGAAGTAATGCCATGCCCAAGGCACCGGCAGCCCGGCCAATTCCCAATGGCCCGAGGGGGTGTCTTTGCCCTGCGAAACCTCCGTCGCAGCGCCCCAGCGGCCTTCGGGCGCAGCACCCAGCCCCGGCGCCTCCATCCCGCTGGCGAGCTTCAGCGCGGCCCCCAGACCCAACCGGTCGAGATTGGGCAGGGCCAGCGGCCCGCTGCACCCCTCTTCGGCCTCTCCCGCCGCACAGGCCTGCGCGATATGGCCCAGCGTATTGGCCCCGGTATCGGGCAGATCACCGTTAAAGAAATCCCCCGCGTCCGGCGCGCCGCCGATGCCGACGGAATCGATCACGACCAAGAATGCACGTCCCATCAGCCGATCCTTTCCAAGATCAAATCCGGCGCTTCAACCGCCCTGTCCCCAAGCGTGATCGCCGCCAGAACCGCCGCCTCTGCCCTATCCGCAGCCGCGTCTCCCGCCGCGTGGATCGTGGCCAATGGCGCGCCCGCGCGGACCTCTTCGCCCAAGCGCCGCACCTGCGACAGGCCCACCGCCGGGTCGATCTGGTCCGCCTCGACCACCCGTCCCCCGCCGAGATTGACGACCGCCATGCCAAGCGCCGCGCCGTCGATCGTGCTCACGTAGCCGCCGCGCGGCGCGAGGACCGTTCGGATCACAGGGGCTTTGGGCAGAAGGCGCTCCCAGTTTTCGGCGAAATCGGCGGGCGCGCCCATGGCGCTGAGCATCCGGGTGAAACGCGCCAACGCGCGGCCATCGGCGACCGCCGCGCGCAGGGCGTCGGCCCCCGCCTCAGCGGTCGCGGCCAGACCGCCATTGGCAAGAAGCCCGCCGCCCAATTCAGCCGTCACATCAAGGATCGGCCCCGTCACCGCCCCGGTCAGCACCCGCATCACCTCGGCCACCTCCAGCGCGTTGCCAAGGCTCGGCACCAGCGGCTGGTTCATGTCGCTGATCACCGCCGTCGTCGGGCAACCCGCCGCCGTGGCGGTGCCGCTCAGCGCTTCGGCCAAGGCGCGCGCCTGTGCAAGCTCCTTCATGAAAGCGCCCGAGCCGACCTTCACATCGAGCACCAGACCATCCAACCCGGCGGCGAGCTTTTTCGACAGGATCGACGCGGTGATCAGGTCGAGCGAATCCACGGTCGAGGTCACATCCCGCACCGCGTAAAGCCGCCGGTCCGCCGGGGCGATGTCGCCGCTGGCGCTGACGATGGCGCAGCCCACATCCCGCACGACCGCGCGAAACCGCGCCTCATCCAACTGCGTGCTGACGCCGGGGATCGCCTCAAGCTTATCCAGCGTGCCGCCCGTATGCCCCAGCCCCCGGCCCGAGATCATCGGCACGTAAGCGCCGCAAGCCGCAAGCGCCGGGGCAAGGATCAGCGAGACGCAATCGCCCACCCCGCCGGTGGAGTGTTTGTCGAGCACGGGGCCGTCCAAATCCCAGTCCAACACCTGCCCCGAATCGCGCATTGCAAGGGTCAGGGCCACGCGGCCCGGCTGGTCCAAGCCATTGAGGCAGATGCCCATGGCAAAGGCCCCGGCCTGCGCGTCACTGATACGGCCATCGGCCAGCGCCCCGGCCATCCAGGTCAGCGCCTCTGCATCCAATGCCTCACCATGGCGCAGCCGCGCCAAAATGTCCCGCGCGCTCATGCGGTTAACCCTGCATATGGGCGGCGCCAAAGGCCCCCGGCAGCAGGTCGCCCATGGTGGTTTGCTGTTCCTTGCCCGCCACCGTGGCCATGGTCACGGATACATCCCCGCCCGAGAATTCCGCCAATTTCTGACGGCAGCCGCCGCAGGGCGTCACCGGCATATCGCTGCCCGCCACGACATAGACCTCGGCGATCTCACGCTCGCCTGCCGCCACCATGGCGGCAATCGCGCCCGCCTCGGCGCAGGTGCCCTGCGGGTAAGCGACGTTTTCGACATTGCAGCCACTGAACACCGCGCCCGAGGCGGTGCGGATCGCCGCGCCGACCTTGAAATTCGAATAGGGCGCATGGGCGTTTTCCCGCACCAACACAGCCGCGTCGCGCAAATCAGTCATTAGGCTCTCCCTTTTTTTCGAACTATAGAAAATTGCCCCGCCCTGTGCGATGCAAAACCACATGTCACGTCAATCGCCTCTTAAAACCCTTGCAAAATGACCTGCAAGGGCGACGCTGGGGCACAGCCATCCGGCACCCAGACCGCCCGCCGCCAAAAGCCGCTTTGCTTGCGCGCGAAAATTAGTTTAACGCTAAACCATTATTTGGGAGAAGCATAAACGATGTCCGACACCCCCAACCTGCGCCAAGCTGCATTGGATTACCACGAACACCCCCGGCCCGGGAAACTGGAGATCCGCGCGACCAAACCGCTGGCCAATGGCCGCGATCTGGCGCGGGCCTATTCACCGGGCGTGGCCGAAGCCTGCATCGAAATCAAGAACGACCCCGACGCCGCCGCGCGCTATACCTCGCGCGGCAATCTGGTGGCCGTGGTCAGCAATGGCACCGCGGTGCTGGGGCTGGGCAATATCGGTGCGCTGGCCTCGAAACCGGTGATGGAGGGCAAGGCCGTGCTCTTCAAGAAATTCGCCAATATCGACTGTTTCGACATCGAACTCGATCAATCCGACCCCGAGAAACTGGCCGAGATCGTCTGCGCGATGGAGCCGAGCTTTGGCGCGATCAACCTCGAAGACATCAAGGCGCCCGATTGTTTCGTGGTCGAAAAGATTTGCCGCGAGCGCATGAACATCCCCGTTTTCCATGATGATCAGCACGGCACCGCCATCGTCGTCGGCGCGGCGGTCAAGAACGCGCTGCATGTGGCGGGCAAACGTTTTGAGGACATCAAGATCGTCTCCACCGGCGGCGGGGCTGCGGGCATCGCCTGCCTCAACATGCTACTGAAACTCGGCGTCAAGCGCGAGAACGTCTGGCTCTGCGACATCAACGGGCTCGTCTATGAGGGCCGGACCGAGGACATGAACCCCAGCAAGGCCGAATATGCGCAGAAATCCGACCTGCGTACGTTGGACGATGTGATCGACGGGGCCGATCTCTTCCTCGGCCTCTCCGGCCCCGGTGTGCTCTCGCCCGAGATGGTGGCGAAGATGGCCAAGCGCCCGATCATCTTTGCGCTGGCGAACCCCACACCGGAAATTCTGCCCGACGTGGCCCGCGCCGTGGCACCGGATGCAATCATCGCCACAGGGCGCAGCGATTTTCCCAATCAGGTCAACAACGTGCTTTGCTTCCCCTTCATCTTCCGGGGCGCGCTCGATGTGGGTGCGACCACGATCAACGATGAGATGAAGATCGCCTGTATCGACGGTATCGCCGCCCTCGCCCGCGCCACGACGAGCGCGGAGGCGGCAGCGGCCTATCAGGGCGAACAGCTGACCTTTGGCGCGGAATATCTGATCCCGAAACCCTTCGATCCGCGTCTCATCGGCGTGGTCTCTTCCGCCGTGGCGAAGGCCGCGATGGAGACGGGCGTGGCCGCGCGGCCCATCGAAGACCTCGACGCCTATAAACGCAAACTCGACGGGTCGGTTTTCAAATCGGCGCTGATCATGCGCCCGGTCTTCGAATCCGCCCGCTCCTCCCCCCGCCGTCTGGTCTTTGCCGAGGGCGAGGACGAACGGGTGCTGCGCGCCGCGCAAGCGATCATCGAAGAGACGGTGGAACGGCCCATTCTGATTGGCCGCCCCGAGGTGATCGAACGGCGCATCGAAAAGGCGGGTCTGAACCTGCAACTGGGCCAAAACGTCGATCTGGTGAACCCCGAGAACGACCCCCGTTACCGCGATTATTGGGAGACCTACCACAGCCTGATGTGCCGCCGCGGCGTCAGCCCTGACATCGCGCGGGCGATCATGCGCACCAACACCACCGCCATCGGCGCGGTCATGGTGCACCGCGGAGAGGCCGACAGCCTGATCTGCGGCACCTTTGGCGAATTTGGCTGGCACCTCAATTACGTCAACCAAGTGCTGGGCCGCGACGGTTTCCGCCCGCATGGCGCGCTGTCGATGATGATCCTCGAAGACGGGCCGCTCTTCATCGCGGATACCCAAGTGAACCTGCACCCCACCCCCGAACAGATCGCCGAGATCGCCATCGGGGCCGCCCGCCACGTCCGGCGCTTTGGAATCGAGCCGAAAGTGGCGCTCTGCTCACAAAGCCAGTTCGGCAATCAGGGCGAAGGGTCGGGCAAACGTCTGCGCGCGGCGCTGCAACTCCTCGACGCGGGCAACCATGATTTCGTCTACGAAGGCGAGATGAACATCGACACCGCGCTTGATGCCGAGTTGCGCGCGCGGCTGCTGCCCTGCAACCGGATGGAAGGGGCCGCCAATGTGCTGGTCTTCGCCCATGCCGATGCCGCCTCGGGCGTGCGCAACATCCTGAAAATGAAGGGTGACGGGCTTGAGGTCGGTCCGATCCTGATGGGGATGGGCAACCGGGCGCATATCGTGTCGCCCTCGATCACCGCGCGCGGCCTGCTGAACGTGGGCGCCATCGCGGGCACGCCGGTCGCCCATTACGGCTAAAGCCTGCGCAAAACGCCGCCCCCTTTCGGGGACGGCGTTACATGGTCAAATTTAGGGTTATTTGCGGGGCGTGGCGGGTTTGATGTCCGCGACGGAGGACGGGGCCTTGGCGGCGGGTTTTGCCGCGGCCTTGGCTTGCTTCTTCTTATTGCCGATTTTGTCACCCATGGTCGGGCCCTTTGCATGCAAGCGGCGCTGGCATCATGCCGCGCCTATGGGCATCATGGCAAAGTCGTGTTTCGGCGCTGATCCGTTTTCGACCAAGATGTCGCAAATATCGCGCCGCCCCGAAAGGCGGCGCGAAGCCGCTTAGAACCGCCAGGTGAAGGCGCGGCTGACGCCGATGCGCATGGTCCATTGATCCTCTGACCCGGCCTGTGTGATCGGGCTGTCGGCGGCGTCATTCAGCAGACGTTGATAGGCCACGGCCCCTTCCAACGCCCATGCGTCATCCAAACGGTAGGTCGCCTCGATCTCGACCCCCGCGCCCAGCAGACCGCCACCGGCCTCATAGGCAGCGAAGTTCGTGGTGGCGGTGTCGACGCCGTAATAGGTGTCGGCATAGGTGCCGTTGCCAAGGCTGAAACGCGGGCCTGCTGTGATGGTCCAGCGCTCATCCGGGCGGAAGATCACATCGGCACCGATGTCGCCGGTCACGCCTTCATGGCCACCAAAGCCACGGCGCACCTTGCCGAAGACCTGCCAGTTCACCTCGCGGTAGACCACGCCAAAGCCCAGTTCGACCGCCGCGTCGATATCCTCAAGCCCCGCAAGCTCCGCGTGATCGGAACTGTCACGCTCGCCCAGATAGCGGAACGCGCCGGTAAAGCCGAAACCGGTCTTGGGCGCTTCGCCGATGTTGGTGCCGATCCTGCGCCCGCCCCATTCCAGCGAACCAAAGGTAAAGGCCAAATCCGGCGTCGCGCGATAGCTGCTGGCGCCCGGATAATCCGGCGCCGCTCCCACCCCACCGCGCAGCGCGAAGTTGAACGAACGATCCTGCGCCACCGCGGGCAGCGCGGCAGCAATGGCAAGGCAGGAGGCAAGAGGCAGGGAAAGGGCGAGGCGCATAGGGGCAGGCTCCGGAAAAAGCGTTGAATTCCTGCGCAATCTAGCATGACGCGCCGCGACTGACAGGAACAATAGCGATCCGCTTGCCGAAATCTTCCTAAGCGGCCAGAGTGACTGGAAATAATTGCGCGTCACCACAGCTATACCCGTCCTGTGGGTTTGCCGCACAGCGCAACAGGAGGAGGAACACCATGGGATATCGCGACACCTACGACCGCTGGAAGGCCGACCCGGAAGCCTATTGGCTTGAGCAAGCCGAGGCGATCGACTGGGACATCGCGCCGACGCGCGCGCTGTTTGACCGGGGCGACCATATCTACGAATGGTTCGCGGATGCCAGTGTGAACACCTGCTACAACGCCGTGGACCGCCATGTCGATCAAGGCAATGGCAGCCGCGTGGCGATCATCCATGACAGCCCGATCACCGGCAGCAACTCCACCCTGACCTATGGGGAATTGCAGGCCCATGTCGCCTCGCTCGCCGGGGCGCTGGTGGCCCAAGGGGTCGAAAAAGGCGACCGCGTGGTGATCTATATGCCCATGGTCCCCGAAGCGGTGGAGGCGATGCTGGCCTGCGCACGCATCGGCGCGATCCATTCGGTGGTCTTTGGCGGTTTTGCCTCAAGCGAGTTGGCCGTGCGGATCGACGATTGCAAACCCAAGGTGATCATCGCCGCCTCTTGCGGGGTTGAGCCGTCGCGGGTGGTGGATTACAAACCCCTGCTCGACGGGGCCATCGAACAGGCCAGCCACAAGCCAGACACCTGCATTATCTTGCAACGCGGCCAGAAACCCTGCGAATTGAACCCCGAGCGGGACATTGATTGGTACGCCGCCCAAGACGGCGTGCGCCCGGCTCCTTGCGTGCCCGTGGAGGGGAACCACCCGGCCTATATCCTCTATACATCCGGCACCACCGGCGCGCCCAAGGGCGTGGTGCGGCCCACGGCGGGGCATCTGGTGGCGCTGAACTGGACCATGAAAAACGTCTATAACGTCGAGCCGGGAGAGGTCTTTTGGGCCGCCTCGGACGTGGGCTGGGTCGTGGGGCACAGCTATATCTGCTACGCGCCGCTGATCGCGGGCAACACCACCATCGTATTCGAAGGCAAGCCCGTGGGCACCCCCGATGCGGGCACCTTCTGGCGGGTGATCGAGGAACATGGCGTGGCAAGCTTCTTTACCGCCCCCACCGCCATCCGCGCCGTGAAACGCGAAGACCCCGAGGGCAAGGAGATCAAGAAATACGACCTGTCGAGCCTGCGTGCGCTCTATCTCGCGGGGGAGCGGGCCGATCCCGATACTGTCGAATGGGCGCAGGAGAAACTGGGCAAGCCGGTCTACGACCATTGGTGGCAGACCGAGACCGGCTATACCATCGTCGGCAACCCGGCAGGGCTTGAGGCGCTGCCGGTCAAGGTCGGCTCTCCTACCGTGCCGATGCCGGGCTATGACGTGCAAATTCTGGATGAGCGCGGCGATCCCCTGCCCGCCGGAGAGTTGGGCGCCATCGCCATCAAACTGCCCCTGCCCCCCGGCACCCTGCCGGGGCTCTGGAACGCCGAAGACCGCTTTCGCAAATCCTACCTCAGCACCTTCCCCGGCTATTACGAGACTGGCGATGCGGGCCGGATCGACGAGGACGGCTATGTCTGGATCATGGCGCGCACCGATGATGTGATCAACGTCGCGGGGCACCGCCTCTCGACCGGCGCGATGGAAGAGGTCTTGGCCGGTCACCCCGATGTGGCGGAATGCGCCGTTGTGGGGGTGAGCGATGAGCTTAAAGGGCAGATGCCCGTCGGTTTCCTCTGCCTGACCAAGGGTGTCGACCGCCCGCATGAGGAAATCGTCGCCGAATGCGTCACCCGGATGCGCGACCAGATCGGCCCCGTCGCCGCCTTTAAACAGGCCGTGGTGGTGGACCGTCTGCCCAAGACCCGCTCGGGCAAGATCCTGCGCGCGACGATGGTGAAGATCGCCGATTGGGAGGATTTCAAGACCCCCGCCACCATCGACGATCCGGCGATTTTGGACGAAATCCGCACAGCGCTTGAGGGTATCGGCTACCCGCAGGGCTAACCAAGAACCACATGGCGATGGACCTTTGCCTGTCCGGCGCTACAGTTACCCCACAGAAACGCGCGCGCAGACCAGCCCGCGCGTTTTTTACAATTGCGTTGCTTGCGCAAAATATGCGAAGCGCCCCCGGAAATGCCCCCTGGCGGGGCCAACCACGACAGCACATTCAGTGGGTCTTTTCCCTCCCGGAGCTTGCCCTCCGGCCGCGCAGAAAGGTTTTCGACGTGCAGACACCCTATTACCTGATCGACAAGGCCAATCTCCGCGACAATATGGAGAAGATCGCCCGCCTCCGCGCGCTTTCCGGTGCGCGTTGCCTGCTGGCGCTGAAATGCTTCGCCACATGGTCGGTCTTTGACTTGATGTCCGAGTATATGGACGGCTCAACTTCCTCGTCGCTCTATGAGGTGCGACTGGGGGCCGAGAAATTCCCCGGCGAGACCCATGCCTATTCCGTCGCCTATGCCGAACATGAGATCGACGAGGTGCTAAGCCATGCCGACAAGATCATCTTCAACTCCATCGGCCAGCTCGACAAGTTCGATGCGCAATCCGCAGGCCATGTCCGCGGGCTGCGGGTGAACCCCGGCGTTTCCACCTCGGACTTCGACCTCGCCGACCCGGCCCGTCCGTTCAGCCGTCTGGGCGAGCATGAGCCTGCGGCGATCGACGCGGTTGCGGATCGGATCAGCGGGCTGATGTTCCACAACAACTGCGAGAATGACGACTTCGCCCGTTTCGACGAGATGCTGACCCTGATCGAAGAGCGCTTCGGCGCGGTGCTGCATAAGATGGAGTGGATCAGCCTTGGCGGCGGCATCCATTTCACCGGCGAGGGCTATCCGCTCGACGATCTGGCGCTGCGGCTCAAGGCCTTTGCCGACCGCTTTGGCGTGCAGGTCTATCTGGAGCCCGGCGAGGCCGCGATCACCGGCGCGGCGACGCTGGAGGTCACCGTGCTCGACACGATGTACAACGGCAAGAACCTTGCCATCGTCGACAGTTCCATCGAGGCGCATATGCTCGATCTGCTGATCTACCGCGAGCCAGCGAAGGTCAGCCCTGACAGCGGTGACGACGAATGGATGATCTGCGGCAAATCCTGCCTTGCGGGCGATATCTTCGGTGAATTTCGCTTCGACGCGCCGCTGAAGGCAGGCGACCGGCTGTCGTTCCAGGATGCGGCTGGCTACACGATGGTCAAGAAAAACTGGTTCAACGGCGTCAAGATGCCCGGCATCGCGCTGCGCGAGTTGGACGGAACCACCCGAATGGTGCGCGATTTCGACTATGACGATTTCGCCGCCGCCCTGTCGTGACAAGAAAGAGGTCAACACTATGAAACGCAATGTTCTTATCATCGGCGCGGGCGGCGTCGCACAGGTTGTGGCGCATAAATGCGCGCAGAATAATGACCGTTTGGGTGACTTGCATATCGCCAGCCGCACGGTTTCCAAATGCGAGGCAATCATCGCCAGCGTGCATGAGAAAAACGCGATGAAGCAGGATGGCGTCTTCAAAGCGCATGCCGTCGACGGGATGGACAGCAATGCCGTGGCCGCCCTGATCAAGGAGACCGGCTGCCAGATCGTGATCAACGTGGGCTCTCCCTTCGTGAACATGACCGTGCTGCAGGCCTGCATCGACACCGGGGCCGCCTATATCGACACGGCGATCCACGAAGACCCGAGCAAGATTTGCGAGACCCCGCCGTGGTACGGCAACTACGAGTGGAAGCGCCGCGAGGCCTGTGCCGAAGCGGGCGTGACCGCGATCCTCGGCGCTGGCTTCGATCCGGGCATGGTCAACGCCTTTGCGCGTTTCGCCGTCGATGAGTTCATGGATGAGGTCAAATCCATCGACATCGTCGACATCAACGCCGGCAACCACGGCAAGTATTTCTCGACCAACTTCGACCCTGAGATCAATTTCCGCGAGTTCACCGGCACGGTCTACAGCTGGCAAGAGGGCGCGTGGCAAGAGAACAAGATGTTCGAAGTGGGCCGCGAATGGGACTTGCCCGTGGTCGGCAAGCAGAAAGCCTATCTGTCGGGCCATGACGAGGTGCATTCGCTCTCGGCCAACTACCCGCAGGCCGACGTGCGCTTCTGGATGGGGTTTGGCGATCATTACATCAACGTCTTCACCGTGCTGCAAAACCTCGGGCTGCTCTCCGAACAGCCGGTCACCACTGCCGAGGGGCTTGAGGTTGTGCCGCTGAAGGTGGTGAAAGCCGTGCTGCCCGACCCGTCGAGCCTTGCGCCCAACTACACCGGCAAGACCTGCATCGGTGACTTGGTGAAAGGCGTGAAGGACGGCGAAGAGGTCGAGGTCTTTGTCTATAACGTGGCCGATCACAAGGACGCCTATAACGAAGTGGGCAGCCAAGGCATCTCCTACACCGCGGGCGTGCCGCCGGTGGCCTTTGCGATGCTGATCGCCGATGGCACCTATGACACCGCCACCATGGTCAATGTCGAAGAGCTGGACCCCAAGCCCCTGTTCGCCTTGCTGGATGATATCGGTCTGCCCACCCGCGTCAAAGACGACAAGGGCGACCGCGCTTGGCACGAGGCTTGAGCCTCTCCTGAAACGCAAAAGGCGACCCGCACGGGGTCGCCTTTTTTTTAAGTCTGCCGACGAATATCAGTATTTCGCGGCGAAGTCATCGACTTGACGCTCGGCCTCGTCTTTGGCGATGCCATAGCGTTCTTGGATTTTGCCCACCAGCTGCTCGCGGTTGCCACGAGATTCGGTGATTTCGTCATCGGTCAGATCGCCCCATTGCGATTTCACCGCGCCGGTCATCTGCTTCCAATTGCCTTCGATACGGTCCCAATTCATCTCAGGTCTCCTTTCTTCGGCTGTTAAGATGCGGGGGGATCCCGCTCTTGCAGGTTCAACGCAGGCGCGAAGTTTGGGTTCCGGCAGGGCGCGAGGTGCGGCGGAAAGGCGCCGCCCCCCCCGGGTCAGTTGAATTGTTCCGAGATCAACCGCTCTTCCAGCCCATGGCCGGGATCGAAGAGGATCCGGTGGCTGACACTGGGGTCTGACGAGACTTCGACCGTCGTTACATCGCGGTGCGACTGGCCGTCGGCATCGGCCATCACGGGGCGCTTTTGCGGCTCTTGCACATCGAAACGCACCGTGGCCCGTTTCGGCAGCAACGCCCCCCGCCAGCGGCGCGGGCGGAAGGCGGCGATGGGGGTCAGGGCCAAGACATCCGAGCCAATGGGCAGGATCGGCCCATGGGCGGAGTAGTTATAGGCGGTGGAGCCAGCAGGGGTCGCCACCAACGCCCCGTCGCAGACCAGTTCCTCCATCCGCTGGCGCCCGTCTATCGTGATGCGCAGCTTGGCCGCCTGCGGCCCCGCGCGCAGCAGGGACACCTCATTGATTGCCAGCGCGGTCGAGATGGTCCCGTCAATATGCGTGGCGCGCATGACCAACGGGTTGATCACCGCCTCTTCCGCCGCCGCCAACCGCGCTTGCAGGTCGCCCTCGCGGTAGGCGTTCATCAAAAAGCCGATGGTGCCGCGGTTCATCCCATAGACCGGCGCGTCCATGTCTTGGGTGCTGTGCAGCGTATGCAGCATAAACCCGTCGCCCCCAAGCGCCACGATCACCTCGGCCTGACGCAGTGGCACATCGCCATACCGCCCGATCAGGGCGGCCCGCGCCGTCTGTGCCACGCTGGCCCGGCTGGCCACAAAAGCGATCTTTAAGGACATGTCAGCAGGCTCATCCCGGCGAAGTTTCCGATCATCGGCGTTTGAGGCCAAAACAATCACATTATTCCGAGCGCCACCAGTGTTGACGCACATATCTTGCAACCTGTCGGTTTACAGCCTTCACCTCGGCCCGCGTTTCCGATAGGCAACACGCGAAACCAGCTCCAATGAGGATCCCCTGATGTCCGATTTCTTCACCAAATCTCTCGCTGATTCCGACCCCGCCCTCGCCGCTGCGATCAATGCCGAACTGGGCCGCCAGCGCGACGAGATCGAGTTGATCGCCAGCGAGAACATCGTTTCGGCTGCGGTGCTTGAGGCGCAGGGCAGCATCATGACCAACAAATACGCCGAAGGCTATCCGGGCCGCCGCTACTATGGCGGGTGCGAGCATGTCGACGTGGCCGAGAACCTTGCCATCGAACGCGCCTGCGCGCTGTTCGACTGCGCATTCGCCAATGTCCAGCCGAACTCCGGCAGCCAAGCGAACCAAGGTGTCTTCACCGCGCTGCTGCAACCGGGCGACACCATTTTGGGGATGAGCCTTGATGCCGGGGGACACCTGACCCACGGGGCCAAGCCGAACCAGTCGGGCAAATGGTTCAACGCCGTACAATACGGTGTGCGCAAACAAGACAACCTGCTAGACTATGAGCAGGTCGCCGAACTGGCGGCTGAGCATCAGCCCAAGATGATCATCGCCGGTGGCTCTGCCATCCCGCGCCAGATCGACTTTGCCAAGATGCGCGAGATTGCCGACAGCGTGGGCGCCTATCTGCTGGTCGACATGGCGCATTTCGCGGGGCTTGTGGCGGCGGGCGAGCATCCCTCCCCCTTCCCTCATGCGCATGTGGCGACGACCACGACCCACAAGACCCTGCGCGGCCCGCGCGGCGGCATGATCCTGACCAATGACGAGGCGATCTCGAAAAAAATCAACTCCGCCATCTTCCCCGGCATTCAGGGCGGCCCCCTGATGCATGTGATCGCAGCCAAGGCCGTGGCCTTTGGCGAAGCGCAGCAGCCCGAGTTCAAAGCCTATGCCAAACAGGTCATCGCCAACGCGCAGGCGCTGTCGGATCAATTGATCAAAGGCGGCCTTGATACCGTGACCCATGGCACCGACACCCATGTGGTGCTGGTCGATCTGCGCCCCAAAGGCGTGAAGGGCAATGACACCGAGAAGGCTCTGGGCCGGGCGCATATCACCTGCAACAAGAACGGCGTGCCCTTTGACCCGGAAAAGCCGATGGTGACAAGCGGCATCCGTCTTGGCTCCCCTGCAGGCACGACACGCGGCTTTGGTGAGGCCGAATTCCGCCAGATCGCCGATTGGATCATCGAAGTGGTCGACGGGCTGGCGGCCAATGGTGCCGATGGCAATGCCGAGGTCGAGGCCAAGGTGAAAGCCGAGGTCGAAGCGCTGTGCCAGCGTTTCCCGATGTATCCGAACCTGTAAGCAATTTGGCCCTCGCAGCGATGCGGGGGCCACTTTACCCTCAGGCCGGGCGGCGCCTGACCGCGGGTGGGCATCGCAACCTGCGTTCCTACCCCTTTATTTCTCAACCATGATGTGCGGTCAAGGTGATGTGCCCGGCAGCAAAAGCGCCCGCACATGGGGCGGTCGGGCGCTGCCCGGCGGCGCAAAGCGCCTTGATTGCGGGCGATCATCGCCAGACACCCCCCTTGCCGATCCCCCTCCCCGCGCCACATTCTCTCGCAAAGGAGAACCGCATGATCATTCACCCCAAGGGCAGCCGCCCCTCTGAACCCGGCCCTGACGATTACTTCACCGGAGAGGTCGAGATGGCCCCGCTGATCTCGGCCCCGGCGCCTGCCCGCTTGCGCGGCGTGACGGTGACCTTTCAGCCCGGCGCGCGCACGGCGTGGCATGTCCACCCTCTTGGCCAGACCCTGATCGTCACCGAAGGCACAGGCCGCGCCCAGACCGAAGGCAGCCCGGTGCAAACGCTGAACAAAGGCGATGTCGTCTGGTTCGGCCCCGGAGAGAAACACTGGCACGGGGCCGCGCCCGACAGCGCCATGACCCATATCGCCCTGCAAGAAGCACAGGTCGGTGAGGCGGTCGAATGGATGGAGAAAGTCTCGGACGCGGATTACGACCCGGCCTAAGCCCTTGGGCGCGGCGGCTTACACGTAGCCGCGCCACCAAAGCCAGATCACAAAGCCTGCGAAAACCACCAGAATGTTAAAGGCCACCCCGGCCAGACGGTCAAGGATGATGCCGCGCCGCCGGGCTTTGGGGTCGATCTCTTTCAAATGCGCCGTAACCCGATTGAAGGCGGCCCAGACCGGGGCATCTTCCAACTGGCGGGCGATATGGGGATTGGCGACCAGATACTCGGTCTTGCTCAGCAACACCCCATCGCTGCGAATGCCGCGCGGCAGTTCCGGCCCGGCGCGGTGAAACGCCTGACGCAGATCGCGGGCCTTGATGCGGAGCCTGTCCTCGAACAGGGGGCGCAGCGCCTCGGCGCGGGTGTCGAAATCTTCGCGGTCAATCATGGGCGCATCTAATCGCTCTGGCCCCCGGGCTGCAATGCCCTTAAATTTGCCCACATGTTAAATTACTCCGAATATGGCGAAGCCGCCACCGACCGCCCTACCCTGCTTATCGTCCATGGCCTCTATGGCTCTGGCCGCAACTGGGGCGTGATCGCCAAACGGCTTGCGGACGCGCGTCATGTCGTCACCGTCGACATGCGCAACCACGGCGGCAGCCCGCATCACGACACCCACAGCTACCCCGAAATGGCGCAGGATCTGGCCGAGGTGATCACGCATCTGGGCGGCCCGGTGGACATTTGCGGCCACTCCATGGGCGGCAAGGCGGTGATGATGCTGGCGCTGACCCGGCCCGAGCTGCTGCGCCGCGTGATCGTCGCCGACATCGCGCCCGTCGCTTACGGCCACACGCAACAGATGTTCATCGACGCCATGCGCGGCGTGGACCTAAGCAGGGTCGAGCGCCGCTCTGACGCCGAGGCGCAATTGGCCGAGGCGGGGGTGGAGCGCGCCTTGCAGAGCTTTTTCACCCAATCGCTCGACCTGCCCGGCAAGCGCTGGCGGCTGAACCTCGACGCGCTTGAGGCGGAGATGCCCAAGATCGTCGGCTGGCCCGAGGATGTGACCGGCCAGTTCCCGGGGCCGACCCTGTTTCTGTCGGGCGGCGCCTCGGACTATGTACAGCCCGAACACCGCGAGCCGATCAAGGCGCTGTTCCCACAAGCGCGCTTTGCCAAAATCCCCGGCGCGGGGCATTGGCTGCACGCAGAGAAACCGCGCGAGTTCGAAGCCACGCTGCGCATCTTTCTAAACGCCGAAGGCGCCGCGCCTGTGGTCTGACCGCTTCGGCCCTGTCAGATCGCCCCAGCACAGCGCCCGCAAGGGTTGAACAGGCGCCCCCGCCCTTATTTATGGGGCCGTTAAAGCCATTCCCCCCTTGCAGCCCGTGCCGCCATCCCTATAAGGCAGGACAATTTGCAAAATTAGGGGGCCGCCATGCCGAAACGTACCGACATCCAGTCGATCATGATCATTGGTGCGGGGCCGATTGTCATCGGACAAGCCTGCGAGTTCGACTATTCCGGCGCCCAAGCCTGTAAAGCGCTGAAAGAGGAAGGCTACCGCGTCATCCTCGTCAACTCGAACCCCGCCACGATCATGACCGATCCCGGGCTCGCCGATGCCACCTATATCGAGCCCATCACGCCCGAAATCGTCGCCAAGATCATCGAGAAAGAGCGCCCCGATGCGCTGCTGCCCACCATGGGCGGCCAGACCGGCCTCAACACCTCGCTGGCGCTCGAAGAGATGGGCGTGCTGGAGAAATTCGGCGTCGAGATGATCGGCGCCAAGCGCGAAGCCATCGAGATGGCCGAAGACCGCAAACTCTTCCGCGAGGCGATGGACCGTCTGGGCATCGAAAACCCCAAGGCCACCATCGTCACCGCGCCCAAGCGCGAAGACGGTAAGAAAGACCTCGCCGCAGGCGTGAACCTTGCCCTCGAGGCGCTGGAATATGTGGGCCTTCCGGCGATCATTCGCCCTGCCTTCACCATGGGTGGCACCGGCGGCGGCGTGGCCTACAACCGCGAGGATTACGAATTCTACTGTCGTTCGGGTATGGATGCCTCGCCGATGGGCCAGATCCTCGTCGACGAGAGCCTGCTGGGCTGGAAGGAATACGAGATGGAGGTGGTGCGCGACACCGCCGACAACGCCATCATCGTCTGCTCGATCGAGAACATCGACCCGATGGGCGTACACACCGGCGACAGCATCACCGTGGCCCCCGCGCTGACGCTGACGGACAAAGAATACCAGATCATGCGCAACCACTCCATCGCGGTGCTGCGCGAGATCGGGGTGGAGACCGGCGGCTCCAACGTGCAATGGGCCGTAAACCCCGCCGATGGCCGCATGGTGGTGATTGAGATGAACCCGCGCGTCAGCCGCTCCTCGGCGCTGGCGTCCAAGGCCACGGGTTTCCCCATCGCCAAGATCGCCGCGAAACTCGCCGTGGGCTTCACGCTGGATGAGCTCGACAACGACATCACCGGCGTCACGCCCGCGTCCTTCGAGCCGACCATCGACTATGTGGTCACCAAAATCCCGAAATTCGCTTTCGAGAAGTTCCCCGGGGCCGAACCTTACCTCACCACCGCGATGAAATCGGTGGGTGAGACTATGGCCATTGGCCGCACCATTCACGAGAGCCTGCAAAAGGCGCTGGCGTCGATGGAATCGGGTCTCACAGGCTTTGACGAGGTGGAAATCGCCGGTCTCAACAAAGACCTGCCCGGCGATGCGCCCGAGAATATGGCCGCACTTATCAAAGCCGTGTCGGCGCCCACGCCCGACCGGATGCGCACCATCGCGCAAGCGATGCGCCACGGCATGTCCGACGACGATCTGCACGCGCATACGATGTTCGACCCGTGGTTCCTTGCCCGCATCCGTGAGATCATCGAGGCCGAGGAAGGCGTTCGCGCGCATGGCCTGCCGAGCGACGCCGATACCTTCCGCGAATTGAAGATGATGGGCTTCACCGATGCCCGCCTCGCCATGCTGACTGACGGCCGTGAGGCGCAGGTCCGCGACGCGCGGCTGGCACTTGGCGTCAAGGCCGTGTTCAAACGCATCGACACCTGCGCCGCCGAGTTCGAGGCACAGACGCCTTACATGTATTCCACCTATGAGACCCCGCTGATGGATGAGGCGGAATGCGAAGCGCGGCCCTCGGACCGCAAGAAGGTCGTCATCCTCGGCGGCGGCCCGAACCGGATCGGTCAGGGCATCGAGTTCGACTATTGCTGCTGCCACGCCTGCTACGCGCTGACGGATGCGGGCTATGAGACCATCATGGTCAATTGCAACCCCGAGACGGTTTCGACCGACTATGACACCTCCGACCGCCTCTATTTCGAGCCGCTGACCTTTGAGCACGTGATGGAGATCCTGCGCGTCGAGCAGGAGAACGGCACGCTGCACGGCGTCATCGTTCAGTTCGGCGGGCAGACCCCCTTGAAGCTTGCCAATGGTTTGCAAGAAGCGGGTATTCCGATCCTCGGCACCACGCCCGACATGATCGACCTGGCCGAAGACCGTGAGCGTTTCCAGCAGCTTGTGCTGAACCTCGGCCTGAAACAGCCGCGCAATGGCATCGCCCATTCCGATGCGGAGGCGATGGAAATCGCCAAGGAGATCGGCTTCCCGCTGGTGATCCGCCCTTCCTACGTGCTGGGCGGCCGTGCGATGGAAATCGTCCGCGATCAGGCCAGCCTTGAGCGCTACATCACCAATGCCGTGGTGGTCTCGGGCGACAGCCCGGTGCTGCTCGACAGCTACCTGTCGGGCGCGGTGGAGCTTGATGTCGACGCGCTCTGCGATGGTGAGAATGTCCATGTCGCGGGCATCATGCAGCATATTGAAGAGGCGGGCGTCCACTCCGGCGACAGCGCCTGTTCGCTGCCGCCCTACTCCCTCCCGCGCGAAGTGATCGAAGAGGTCGAAGAACAGACCCGCGCGCTGGCCAAGGCGCTCAACGTTGTGGGCCTGATGAACATCCAGTTCGCGGTGAAGGACGGCGAGATCTACCTCATCGAGGTCAACCCCCGCGCCTCGCGGACCGTGCCCTTCGTGGCCAAGGCGACCGACAGCGCCATCGCCTCCATCGCCGCGCGGATCATGGCCGGCGAGCCACTGTCGAACTTCCCGCAGCGCCCGCCCTACCCCGATCAGGCCGCTTATGAAGACACGCTGCCCCTGGGCGATCCGATGACGCTGGCCGACCCCAATATGCCTTGGTTCTCGGTCAAAGAGGCGGTGCTGCCCTTTGCCCGCTTCCCCGGCGTCGACACGCTGCTGGGGCCGGAAATGCGCTCCACCGGCGAAGTCATGGGCTGGGACCGCGACTTCCCCCGCGCCTTCCTCAAGGCGCAGATGGGCGCGGGCAACCCGCTGCCGCGCAAGGGCTGCGCCTTCCTGTCAGTCAAGGATGCGGATAAGGGCCAGAACATGCTGGAGGCGGCGAAGATCCTGCTGGACCAAGGCTTTACCCTCATCGGCACCCGCGGCACGGCGGAATGGCTCACCGCCAATGGCCATGCCTGCGATGTGGTGAACAAGGTCTACGAAGGGCGCCCCGACATCACCGATATGATGAAGAACGGCGATGTGCATCTGGTGATGAACACCACCGAAGGGGCGCAGGCGGTCGAAGACAGCAAGTCGATCCGCTCTATCGCGCTTTACGACAAGATCCCCTATTTCACCACCGCCGCAGGCGCCCATGCCGCCGCCTTGGCGATCAAGGCGCAGGCCGAGGATGCGATCGGCGTGAAAGCGCTTCAGGGATAAGAAAAAGGGGCTGCCCATCGGGCGGCCCCTTTCGCATCTGGGCATGATGCCCGCCTAGCTGATGATGCACCTGACCCAGCAAAGCTGAGGCGCGAAACGCATCCGCGTGGCATGCGAGACGTTGACCTCCGTGCCCTCCAAACCGATCTGCGCAATCGGCTCGTGCATGAAAGAGGTCTCGACCAGCACCAGACGGTCACCATTGGCCATCAGCGGCACCCGGTCGCGCGAAAGCCCCGCGATGAAGTCGAGGTCAAGCAGGCTGTCCAGTCCGATGCCTTGAGAGAAATCCACCGCCAAAATCCGGCGGGTCAGACTGTCGCAATTCAGAATGCAGCGCACCTGCGTGACGCGCAGAGAGACTTCGTAACCGGTGAGCTGCTTTGCCACCGATTGCAGGCCCAAAAGGTCAGCGGCGTTGATCGGCGTCGTCTGCCGCGACAGGCTGTCGGCGATGACGGCGGTGGCATCGGTCGCCATTCCGCGCACCCGAAAGGCATCGGTAAAGGTCAGCATCGCCATGATCGACCAGACCAGCAGCGGCAGCAGAACCAGAAAGGCAATCGTCTGGCTGCCCTCTTCGGACCGGATGAAACGTTTGAACACCATTCCCGTCATCCGCGCGGCTCCGTCACGAAGGCAGTGGTGACCCGCACGCCATATGTGCCATCCGACCCTTCGGGTAATTTCCGGCCCAAGCCGGTCCCCGGCAAAAGCGGATCGAACAGACGGCAGACCCGCATCATCATCAGGTTGTTCTGCTGGCCGGGCAGAAAGCCATTTGCCGGGTCGAAATCCTCATCCCGGTCAACACAGGGCGCAGGCCCGCCCAAGTCGGCCCAATCGGCGATCGGCATGGCGCGCATCTCGATCCGGATATTCTCGATGCAGCCCGCATCGAAAACCGACCGCTCGCAAATCAACGCCTTCATCGCGTCATAGCCTGGCACAGAGCCGGTGGCCAAACGCACGTCCCGTACCGCCAAATTCGTGGCACGGCGCAGCATGATCTCACGCGCGCTCCACAGCCCCGTCTCCAGCGCGAGGAAGAAGAAGTAAAAGACGAGCGGCAAGAGAATGACGAACTCGATGGTGACGCCGCCCGCCTCGGACCGGCGAAAGCGGTCTTTGACGAAGCGGATCATTTGGTCAGCCTCAGCATGGAGATGGACGCCGCGATCATGTCAAATGCGGTTTGGATCTCCAGACCATGAACGTCGAAGTAATGGGCCTCGGAAGAGGCGCAGTCTTTCAACAGGTTGAGGGAGTTGGTGTTATCGACATCCATGCCGATGGAATAAATGACGACCCCTGCGCTATTGGCGAGGCCGCAAATCTGGCGCAGGCGGCGGTCTTTTTCACCGGCGTCGACGGTCCATTGCATGCTGTTGCGGAACAAGGACGCACGCGACCCCCAGTACCAGCTCCAATTGTAGCGCCGCCCATACATGTTGTAGCCGTAGTAATAAGGCGACATTTCCGCCCAGACCTCAGGCCAATCTAGGCGTTCTTCCTCGCTCCTGTTTCCATAGCGATAGCTGGAATTGTTCGCGATGGTATCGTCGTCCCACATCCGTTGGTTGCCGAATGGATGCTCTGCGTAGAAGTAGGATTCAGGGTAAGCTCTGTCATCGTCATTCTCGTAATAGCTTTCTGAGGAAATGACCGAATAATAGGTGTTGCCGCGATAGGTTGTCTTGATCAGGTCTGATTCCCCAGAGGCATATTGGGATCTTAGGCGATATTCCTCGCGATTCTCCCCGTCGGTCATCAGCACCAGAACCTTCATGCTGTTGTCGGCATCATAGGGATGGGGGCGGCCCCGGAAGGCCGCATCGATTTGCCCCGAGGCGATCAATCCGGAGACCGGGTTTTGCGTCGAAGGGTCAAGCAACGCCAAGCCCCATTTCGCCCCCATATCGATCGAGGTGGACCCCAGAGCCGTGAGCGCCGAAATCTGCGCTTTCAGCGCTTGGATCGAACTCGACAAGGGCGTGATCGCGAAACCGGCATCAAAGCGACAGACCCATTGACCGGAAGTCGGATATGAGGCCGACTCATTCCCGATCAGGAAATGCCCTGTCCGTTGCAACTCTGCGCTCGTGCTGATCCCGAGACGGCTGAAATCATCCGCATCGAAATCCACGCAATGCGAATAATTATGCTCTGACGTCACCGCATACTGACCAAGCAACGCCGAGCCGGGGTTCACCTTGGTCGAATAAGGGACAATCGAAATCGACACCCGCCCCTCTTCGGAATCGCTTAGGATCGTTTCAACGAAATCGCTGGCCGCGTTCTTGAGCAGGTCAAGTTTGACCATCCGGCTACGGTCGCTGGTTCTTTCCCCCATCGACCCCGAGACATCCAGCACCAGCGAAATCTCGATATCCTCCACCCGCTCGGTCGCCTCGGAGCTGATCGTCATCCCGAGTGAATCAATGTCGAAAAACCGGAAGAAATAGGTGTTCAGCCCGGCGGGGAGCGAGGCTTCGACGGTGCGCCCCACCAGAATGCCGCCGATCTTTTCTTCGCTCGAAGCGATCACCACCTCGGAGGCATCAAGCCCCGCTGAGGTCAGATAGCTGCGCACGACCTCTTCCGGGTCGAGGTCTTGCGACAGGCTGGCCGCGGCCAGTACAGCATTGTCGAGATGGGTCTGAAAGGTGGTCCGCGTCCGCTCGTGGTTGGCCAGATCCACGGCCAGCCCGCCAAAGATCGTAATGCCGAAAAACACGATCAACATGAGGACCAGCATACCGCCGGCCTCGTCCTTGCGAAAACGCTCTGCCCACGCGCAAAACATTCGACCAATCATACTGCGCCTCATGACACCTCTCTTTTTCGGAGGTTGAATCCTCAAGCACATTCTGTGCTTTAGGCTGCGGCATCCGCGGATCGTGGGCCTGTACATCACGCGCCGGAGGGGTCGCTGCCTTTAAAAATCGTGTCTGTTTTTGTTCAATTAATAATTGCTAATGACCGATCACTGCGCGCTTCCGGTTGTATAGTCAAGTCAGCGCGCGCGGGCCGGGGCGATCAAACCTTCCGACTGTAGCGGCATTCACACGTCTGCCCCGTCAAAGCCGTGGCAAGTCCTGTGCGGTTTCGCTAAACTATGGAACCCGCACCTTGCTGCCCCCTGCATCAAAGTGCACCGACATGACAACGGCCCTTGCAATTCGTCCGGGGCTGCTCAGCTTTACTAGACCAGCCATGCCGTTGGAGAGAAAGGGATCACAGCGATGTATCAAGCCGCCATCACCGGTACGGGCGTTTTCACGCCGCAGCAAACCATCACCAACGCCGAACTGGTCGAAGCCTTCAACGCCTATGCCGACCTCTACAACGCCGAGAATGCCGAGGCAATCGAAGCGGGCACCCTAGAGGCCAAGGCGCATTCCTCGGAAGAGTTCATCGTCAAAGCCAGCGGCATCGAGCAGCGCTATGTCATGGATAAATCCGGCGTGCTGGATCCCAATGTGATGCACCCCCTGCTGCGCCAGCGCGCGGATGAGGAACCTTCCCTCATGGCTGAAATGGCCATTGATGCCGCGCAAAAAGCGCTTGCCGCCGCGGGAAAGACCGCGGCGGATGTGGACGCGGTGATCTGCGCCGCTTCGAACTTAGAGCGTGCCTATCCCGCCGTGGCCATCGAGATTCAGGAGCTTCTTGGCGTGAAGGGCTTCGCCTTCGACATGAACGTCGCCTGTTCTTCGGCCACTTTCGGCATCCAGGCGGCAGCGGATATGATCCGCTCCGGCTCCATCCGTTCTGCCCTCGTGGTGAACCCCGAGATTTGCTCCGCCCACCTCGAATGGCGTGACCGCGATTGCCACTTCATCTTTGGCGACGTGGCCACCGCCACGCTGCTGGAACGCGCCGAAGATGTCGACGGCCCCTGTTTCGACGTCATCTCGACCCGCTGCGCGACCGAATATTCCAACAACATCCGCAACAACAACGGCTTCCTCCGCCGCTCCCGCCCGGACGGGCTGAGCGACCGGCGCGATATGCAGTTCATGCAGAATGGGCGCAAAGTGTTTAAGGAAGTTTTACCCATGGTGGCCGACCATATCGGCGGGCATATGGCCGACAACGGGCTGGAATCCGCCGACCTCAAGCGCATTTGGCTGCATCAGGCGAACAAGTCGATGAACGATTTCATCGGGCGCAAAGTGCTGGGGCGTGAGCCTGAGCCGGGCGAACAGCCCAACATTCTGCAGGACTACGCCAATACCTCCTCCGCCGGGTCGATCATCGCTTTCGCCAAGAACTCCGACGATCTGGAAGACGGCGACACTGGGCTGATCTGTTCTTTCGGGGCGGGCTATTCCGTGGGCTCCGTCATCGTCAAAAAGCGCGGCTGACGCGCAACGCCCGGCCCTAAGATCGGGGCGGGGTTTGCATCTTGATCCGCTGTCATGGGCGGCGTAACACCCTGCCCATGGCAAAGCTTTACTTCAATTACTCCACCATGAACGCCGGTAAATCCACGGTGCTGCTTCAAGCGGCGCATAACTATGTGGAACGCGGCATGGTGCCCTTTTTGCTCACCGCGCAATTCGACAATCGCGCGGGCGAAGGGCGCATCGCCTCCCGCATCGGCATCGGGCAAGAGGCGGATACTTTCGCCCCGGGCGAAGACCTTCTGGCCAAGATCGAAGCCCGGCTGGAGCAAGGCCCCTGCGCCTGTATCTTCGTTGATGAGGCGCAGTTTTTGGAGGTCGAGCAGGTCTGGCAACTGGCCCGTGCGGTGGATGATCTGGGCGTGCCGATCATGTGCTTCGGGCTGCGGGTCGATTTCCGGGGTGAGCTTTTCCCCGGCTCCGCCACCCTGCTGGCGTTGGCCGATGAGATGCGCGAAGTGCGCACCATTTGCCATTGCGGCAAGAAGGCCACGATGGTCGTGCGCCGCGACGCCGAAGGCCAAGCGATGCGCGACGGCGCGCAGGTGCAGATCGGCGGGAACGAGACCTATGTCTCGCTCTGCCGCAAACACTGGCGCGCCGCCGTAGGCGACGGTTAAACCCGGTTTGGCGGGGTCTCTCCGTCGATGAAGGCTTGCAGATTGGCCACCGCCATCAGCCCCATATCGACACGGACCTCATGCGCCGCGGTGCCGAGATGCGGCAGCAGCACAGCATTGTCGAGATCACGCAGCGCCTGCGGCACTTTGGGCTCGAACTCATAGACATCCAAACCCGCACCGCCAATGCGCCCCGCTTGAAGGGCTTCGATCAACGCGGCCTCCTGCACCACATCGCCGCGGGCGATGTTGATCAGATGGGCATGGGGCTGCATCGCGCGGAGAACGGTTTCATCGATCAGATGCCGGGTCTCGCCGCCGCCGGGCACGGCGATGACAAGCACATCCACGGCTTCGGCCAGCGCGGTCAGGCTTTCGACACGGGTGGCGGGGAAATCGAGGTCTTTCTCACTGCGATTGAAATAGCTGACCTGCATGTCGAACCCATGGTGGCAGCGCCGCGCGATGGCCTGCCCGATCCGGCCCATGCCGACGATGCCAACCCGCTTGCCGGTCAGGTGCAGCCCCAGCATCTGCGTCGGGTGCCAACCGGCCCATGCGCCTGAGCGGACCAGCCGCTCCCCTTCGGCAGCGCGGCGGGCGGACATCAGCATGAGCGTCATGGCGACATCCGCCGTGGCATCGGTGACGGCGCCGGGCGTGTTGGTCACTTCCACCCCCGCCGCGCGGGCCGCGGCCGCGTCGATGTGGTTATAGCCAACGCCGAAATTGGCAAGGATCTTGCAGCGCGGCTTGGGCACATCGGCGAAAACCTCGGCCGAGAAAGCATCCCCCAGGGTCGGCATCACCCCGTCATAGTCGCGCAGCGCGGCGCGCATTTCTTCGCCCGAAAGCGGCGCGGTTTCTTCGCGCACCGTCACTTCGCAGCCCTTCAACGCTTCGGTGACTTCCTTGGGCAAGGGTCTGGCAATCAATATCTTTTTCAATGCATCCGCCCTCCTTCGGGCACTTTTTGATCGGGCGACAAAAGCACGATCTCTCCGTCCTTGTCAGGCAGGCCGAGCACCAGCACCTCGGACATGAAAGGCCCGATCTGGCGCGCGGGGAAGTTAACCACGGCCACGACCTGCCGCCCCACCAGCGTCTCCGGCGTATAATGCGCGGTGATCTGGGCCGAGGTCTTACGCTCGCCAATCTCCGCGCCGAAATCCACCCAGAGTTTGATCGCCGGTTTGCGCGCTTCTGGAAAGGCTTCGGCCCGGGTCACGGTGCCGACGCGAATGTCGACCTTCAGGAAATCGTCGAAAGTGATCTCAGCCATTGGCCAGCTCCCGCGATCTGTCTGCCGCGGCGGCGACTGCGCGCTTGAGAAGGGGCGGGAAGCCCTCGGCCTCATCCATCAAAACCTCAAGCGCCGCTTGGGTCGTGCCATTGGGGCTGGTGACGTTGACGCGCAGCTGCGCCGGGTCTTCATCGGCTTGCATCGCCAGCGCCCCTGCCCCGGCCACGGTGGCCTTGGCCAATTGCATCGCCAATGTCTCGGGCAAGCCTTGGGCCACACCGGCGGCGGCCATGCATTCGATCATGTGAAAGACATAGGCCGGGCCGGAGCCGCTGACCCCGGTGACCGCGTCGATCTGCGCCTCCTCGGTCAGGCGGACGACCTCACCCACCGCGCTCAGCAGCGTTTCGGCTTCATCCAAGGACCGGCTGCCCGCCTTGGCGTTACCGACAATGGCGGTGATCCCTTTGGAGATGGCGGCAGGCGTGTTGGGCATGGCCCGCACAATGGGCGTGTCGCCACCAAGGACGCTTTCGAAATAGCCGATGGTCGTGCCCGCCGCGACGCTGACGAAAAGTGTTTCGCCATTGCCCATCGCCTGAAGCGTTGGCAGCGCGTCCGCCATCATCTGCGGTTTGACCGCCACCAGCACCACCGCCGGCGCGGCGGGCAGGTCGGCGTTCAGGTTCACGCCCGTCCCTTGCAGCCAATCGGAGGGTTTCGGGTCCACGACCCAGACCGCGCTTGCAGGCAGACCCTTCGCCAGCCAGCCCTCCAACATGGCCGATCCCATTTTGCCACAGCCCAGCAAAACCAGACCGTCGCGTGCCACTCTCCCGTCTTTCATCCTATCCCCCGAAGTTGTTCGGGGACTTTGTTACGCCCGGCCGTAAGCCTCTGCAATGGCGACGTCCATCGCGGCCTTGGGGGTTTGATCGCCCCAGACCAGCAATTGCAGCGCGGGATAGTAGCGTTCCGCGCCCATGACGGCGGCGCCGATCATCGTGTCGATCTGCTCTGGCCCCGCGACCTGTCCGCCCGCCAAAACCAGCCCGTAGCGGTAGACCATCAGCTGCTGATCGGCCCAGAAGCTGAAGGCCCCCGCCCAGCATTGATCGTTGACGAGGTTTAACAATTCGTAAAGTTCCGGCAGTTTTTCAGCCGGAGGCTCCATCTCGAAGGTGCAGATCAGGCGCAGCGTTTCGTCATAGGCCGACCATGCCAGCGTGATCGAATAGGTCCGCCACTGCCCCTCGACTGCCATGGCGATCTGGTCATCCGCCACGCGGTCGAACTCCCAATCATGGTGGGCCGCGATATTCTCAACGATATCAATGGGGTGGATTTCTTCTTCAAGGTAATGCTCGGACAGGGCCATTTCGCCACCTCTCAATCTGTTCCACGGGGCGGGACTTGGCCCACCATGCATGGAAGCCTGCACAAATAGGCGTGTAGGTTCACATCACCTATACAAGATATGGTGCTTGCAGCGGAACAGTCTGGCAAGGTTCTTCTTGGGGATAACCACAATTGATAGGGGATAACCGCAATAACTTGTGGGTAAATCGCGGAAAACGTCTATAATTTGGAGGGAGAGGGTGCGACGGGCCGTGCACGGTCCCTGTCCACGCCGGGGATCGCCGCCCCGGGCCGGGGCGGCTGATCGAATTTTATCGGGCTCAGCCCTTGGCTTCGAGCTTGTCGAGCCGCGCTTTCAGCGCTTCGTTCTCTTCGCGGGCCTTCTGCGCCATGGCGCGCACCGCGTCGAACTCCTCGCGGGTGACGAAATCACGATCGGCAAGCCAACGGTCTAGCATGCCTTTGAAGGCGGTCTCGGCCTCGTCCTTGGCGCCTTGGGCGACGCCCATCGCATTTGTCATCATCTGTGAAACGTCGTCGAAAAACTTGTTACGGGTCTGCATGTCTGGCCTCCGGAGGTTGTTAGCCTCTATATGGGGCGCGACGCCCTTGCTCGCAAGGTTGACTTCCCCGCGCGGCCTTGCTCAATCAGCAGCATGATAGCCATGCTCCCCTTCCCCGATATCGCGCCGGAAATCTTTTCGGTGACCCTGTTTGGTTCCACCTTCGCGCTGCGCTGGTATGCGCTGGCCTATATCGTGGGCATTTTGCTGGGCTGGCGCATCGCCACCGCAGCGGTCAAGCGCCCCCATCTGTGGAAGAACGACACGCCGGTGATGAAGCCCGCTCAGGTCGAAGACCTGCTCTTTTGGGTCATCCTTGGCGTGATCCTCGGCGGGCGCTTGGGGTATGTGCTGTTTTACCAACCGGCCTATTACCTGTCGAACCCCGCCGCGATCTTGCAGCTTTGGGAGGGCGGCATGTCCTTCCATGGCGGGGCGCTTGGGGTCATTCTCGCCGGTCTTTTCTACACATGGCGGCACCGGATCCCGGTGATCTCGACCGGGGATATGGTCTGTCTGGGGTTGGCACCGGGGCTGTTTCTGGGGCGGCTGGCGAATTTCATCAATGCCGAGCTTTGGGGCCGCCCGACCGATCTGCCTTGGGGCGTCGCCTTCCCCGGCGAGGCGGCGCAGTTCTGCCCCGATGTGGCGGGCATCTGTGCACGCCACCCCTCGCAACTCTATGAGGCGCTGCTGGAGGGGCTGCTCTTGGGCGGCGTGCTGATCTGGATGGCGTGGAAACGTGGCGCGCTCAAGATGCCGGGGCTGATTGGCGGCACTTTCCTTGCGGGCTATGGCGCGGCGCGGTTCGCGGTGGAATTCCTGCGCCAGCCCGACGCGCAATTCGTCACCCCCGGCAACCCGCTGGGGCTGGCGTGGCATATCGGCGGCTGGGGGCTGACCATGGGGCAAATCCTATCGCTGCCGATGATCGCTGTGGGCGTCTTCCTGATCATCCGAGCGCGGCGGCAGGCATGAGCCTGAAGGACCATCTGCTCACAAGGATCGCGCTGGAAGGGCCGATGCGGCTGGACGCCTATATGCAGTCCTGCCTGATGCATCCCGACTGGGGGTACTACACCACCCGCGCGCCTTTCGGCCCGGAGGGGGACTTCATCACCGCCCCCGAGATCAGCCAGATGTTTGGCGAGTTGATCGGCCTGTCGCTGGCGCAAAGCTGGCTGGATCAGGGCGCCCCCTCCCCCTTCACACTGGCCGAGCTTGGGCCGGGGCGCGGGACGTTGATGGCCGATATCCTGCGTGCCACGGCGCGGGTGCCGGGGTTTCAGGCGGCGGCACAGGTCACGCTTATCGAAGCCTCCCCCTCCTTACGCGACGCGCAGCGCAAGACCCTGCAAGGGGTCGAGGTCACTTGGGCCGAAAGTGCCGCTGACCTGCCGGACGCGCCGCTATTCCTCATCGCCAATGAGTTTTTCGACGCGCTGCCAATCCGGCAATTCCTCCGCCAAGGCGCAGGCTGGGCCGAGCGCCGGGTGGGTGCGGCAGAGGGGGCGCTGACCTTTGGCCTCGGCCCCGTGACCCCACAGCCCGCCCTCGCCCATCGGCTAGAGGATACCAAGGACGGCGACCTTATCGAGCTTTGCGCCCCGGCGGCAGAGATCATGCAAGAGATCGGCAAACGCATCGCGGCCCACGGCGGGGCGGGGCTGATCATCGACTATGGCGATTGGCGCGCCTTGGGCGACACGCTGCAAGCGCTGGAGAACCACAGCCCCGCCGATCCGCTCGCCAATCCCGGGCAGGCCGACCTGACCGCCCATGTCGATTTCGAGGCGCTGGCCCGCGCCTGCCCCTGCCCCCATAGCCGCGTGGTCACCCAAGGCGTTTTTCTGGAACGGTTGGGCATCACCCCCCGCGCGCAGAGATTGGCCGAGGCGCTGACCGGTGACGCGCTTGGCAACCATATTGCCGCACATCGACGGTTGACGCACCCGGCGGAAATGGGAAACCTGTTCAAAGTGATGGGGCTCTACCAAAAGGGTCAGACGCCGCCCCAGGGGACAGAAGTATGACGCTCGAAATTCTGACATCCGATGCGCTTGCGCCTTTGCGGCACGGGTTTTTCACCCGCCGTGGCGGCGCGTCGTCGGGGGTGTTTTCCGGGCTGAACTGCGGCAGCGGCAGCTCGGACCAGTCCGAGATCGTGCGCATCAACCGCGCCCGCGCCGCCGAGGCGATGGGCCTGCCTGCCGATCACCTTGTCGGGGTGCATCAGGTGCATTCCGCGACGG
Source organism: Sulfitobacter sp. 1A12157 (assembly GCF_043557345.1). Lineage (NCBI taxonomy): Bacteria > Pseudomonadati > Pseudomonadota > Alphaproteobacteria > Rhodobacterales > Roseobacteraceae > Sulfitobacter > Sulfitobacter sp. 1A12157. Next base: position 252,065 of record NZ_JBIFFV010000002.1, on the reverse strand, counting down.
TGGTCACGGTGACGGAGCCGCAGGACGACAAACCCCGCGCCGATGCCTTGGTGACAAAGACCCCCGGCATCGCCCTGTCGATCCTGACCGCTGACTGTCAACCTGTGCTCTTCGCCGATGCACAAGCCGGCGTGGTCGGCGCGGCCCATGCTGGCTGGCGCGGTGCGCTTTACGGGATACTCGAAGCGACCGTCGATGCGATGGTCGATCTCGGCGCCACCCGCGAAAAGATCACCGCGGTGATCGGCCCCTCCATCAGCCAGCGCGCCTATGAGGTCGGGCCGGAGTTTCTGGACAACTTCATGAACGCCGACCCCGAGTTTGCCCGCTACTTTGCCCAGGGCGAAGGCGACCGGCTACACTTCGACCTGCCCGGCTTTGGCCTGAACCGGCTGCGCGCGGCGGGGGTGGGCCACGCGGAATGGACGCGGCATTGCACCTACGCCGATGCCGCGCGATTCTATTCCTACCGGCGCACGACCCATGCCAAGGAAGCGGACTATGGTCGCTTGCTCTCGGCGATCACCCTCTGAACGGGGCGGAATTGCGGCAACGCCTGCCCGCTTCGCGCCGCATTGCTGTTGTAAAATTTGAGCCAATCCAGCTAAAACAGCGCCACTGTTTCCCGCGAACCCCGCAAACTGCCGAAAAATAACAGTTTTTGAAGTAAGGCAAGGGTGCCCCAAACCGCCCTTCGAACCCGCCAAATTCCCACAAGTTTCTCGCCCACGGTCAAAAACCGGCCCGATTGCACTGCGATAGTGGATGCAACGATGCCCGCGTGACCCGAAGAGGAACAGAGCCATGAAAAAGAACCCGCGCTTCATCAAATCCGTTGTCGAAACGGCGGCCAAGACCGACACCGTCATGCCTTGGGCCCGCGGTGCGCGCCGCGCCGCATTCATCGCCAAACGCTCCGGCAACGCCCCGGTCCGCAAGACCGCCTGAAAAGTTTCCCCCGGTACCGGTGCCACGTGCCCGGTATAGCAGACCGCCCCTCGTAACGTTGATTCGTTGCGAGGGGCGTTTTCATGCGAATATGGCGATCACGCACCCGGCCCGGAAACAGCCCCCCGCATTCCGCCGAGATTGGCGCGCAAAGCGCAGCACTCAGGCCGGATATTTTGACAAATCCCGCAGAACATGGCGCAGTATCCAGCAGCCCGCGCCGGTGCGTGCCGCACTGGCACCGCTGCGCCGGGCCGACACAGGGTTTTGCATGACTGAGACCGCCACCAAATCCGAAGGCCCGCCGCCCGCGCCGATGCGCAGCTACGAAGTCGCCGCGCTCCGCGCCGACGGGTCGCTCTATATCGGCCAAGACACCGCCCCCGCCGCACCGCTTTTCGAAGCCGCTTTCGCGGCCTTTGCCCGCGGGACGCCGATCCAAACGGTGCGGGGCGATATTGCCATCGAGGATCTCCAGCCCGGCGACATGATCAACACAAGCACCACAGAACCGGCGCCGCTGATCTGGATCGGGTCGAGCCGTTTCATCCCGGCGGACAGTGGACGGCTGCCCCTCATCCGCATCATGCCCGACAGTTTCGGCGAGGGGCGCCCGAGTGCCTTCCTTACCCTCGGCCCCGCCGCGCGGGTGCTTCAGACGCCGCCCCGCCTGCGGGCCGCGGCGGAGGGCAATCGCCTGCTCACCACGCTGCGCGAATTCGTGGATGGGGTTAATGTGATCGAGGTCACCCCGCCAACCCCGGTGCGCCTGTTTCACATCTGCCTGTCGCGCCATGCGGTCATCAAGGCAGGCGGGCTAGAGATGGAGACCTTTCACCCCGGCGCTCAAGCGCTGCGCGAGGTGGCACCCGGCCTGCGGGATCGCTTTCTATCCATGTTTCCGCAGATCGCGCATGGGCGGGATTTCGGCCCCCTCGCCCATCCCCGCGCGCCTGAGACGGCAAAAGACCCCGCCGACAGCTGACCTTAAGGCGCGGTCGAGAGCCGCGCTTCCAACACGTCGAAAGGCACGCCGGGCTCATCCTTGGCCCCGCGGATCACGAGGCTGGTCTTCACGCTTTCCACATTGGGCGTGGTCAGCAATTGCCCGGTCAGGAAGCTTTGAAAGCTCGACAGGTCCGGTGCCACGCATTTCAGGATGAAATCGACTTCACCGTTGAGCATATGGCACTCGCGCACCAGCGGCCAACCACGGCATTTCTCTTCAAACGCGCTCAGATCGGCCTCGGCCTGAGAGGCCAGCCCGACCATGGCAAAGACCTGCACCTCGAAGCCCAGTTCGCGGGCGTCGACATCCGCATGATAGCCTTTGATATAGCCTTGCTCTTCCAAGGTGCGCACGCGGCGCAAACAGGGCGGTGCAGAGATACCGACGCGTTTGGCCAGTTCGACATTTGTCATCCGGCCATCAGATTGCAACTCGGCCAAGATCATCCGGTCTATCGGATCTAGTCGTGTACCCGCCATAACATCCTCAGTGAATTTTCGATTCTTATAGCAGCCTGCGTGGTGCGCGCAATAAAGTTTCACACAAGCGCAATATTCTTTACCCTGACCCTTTACGTCAACCGCCCCCCCCGTTCACGTAGGCGTCATGACGGGGCCGCGACGGCAGGGGTTTAACGGCTTCGCGGCTATCGCTATATGAGGCGGGCAATATCAATGACAGCCCGGGGGCGCCAGATGGCCGAGACACGTAAAACCAAGGTACTGATCATCGGCTCCGGCCCTGCGGGTTACACCGCCGGGGTCTACGCAAGCCGCGCCATGCTGGAGCCGATCCTCGTTCAAGGCATCGAGCCTGGCGGCCAGCTGACCACCACCACCGAGGTCGAGAACTGGCCCGGCGACAGCGAGGTGCAGGGCCCCGACCTGATGATCCGTATGCAGGAACACGCAAAGGCGATGGGGACCGAGATCATCGGCGACATCATCACCGACCTCGACCTGTCGAGCCGTCCGTTCCACGCCAAGGGCGACAGTGGCACCACCTATGTGGCCGATGCAGTGATCCTCGCCACCGGGGCGCGGGCCAAGTGGCTCGGGCTGGAGAGCGAAGAGAAGTTCAAGGGTTTCGGCGTCTCGGCCTGTGCCACCTGCGATGGGTTCTTCTACCGCGGCCAAGAGATCGTCGTGATCGGCGGCGGCAACACCGCCGTGGAAGAGGCGCTGTTCCTCACCAATTTCGCCTCCAAGGTCACGCTGATCCACCGCCGCGATGAGCTGCGCGCCGAGAAAATCCTGATCGACCGCCTGATGAAAAACCCCAAGATCGAGCCGCTGTGGTTCCACGAGCTGCACGAGGTTTACGGCACCGACAACCCGCTCGGCGTGGAAGGCGTGAAGGTCAAGCACACCCAGACCGGCGAGATCACCGACATTCCCGCCAAGGGCGTTTTTGTCGCCATCGGCCACGCGCCCGCCAACGAGTTGGTCAAGGACACGCTGGAGACCCATATGGGGGGCTATGTCGTGACCAAACCCGACAGCACCGAGACCTCGATCCCCGGCGTCTTTGCCGCCGGTGACCTGACCGACCACAAGTACCGCCAAGCGGTCACCAGCGCCGGCATGGGTTGCATGGCCGCACTTGAGGCCGAGCGTTTCCTTGCCGAAGTGGGCGATGACGAGGGCAAAGATACCTCCCTCCCGCTCGGCTACGGGGCCGAGGTGAAGGAAGACGTTTAAGTCAGACGAAGGCGCGGCGGAGATAATTCTGGTTTCCGCCGCCCCTCCGCACCCGAATTGCAGGCCACCCTCGGATCGTGGGATTTCGGCCTTTAACGGGGCGACATCCCTTAGAACTATAGACTTTTCACTGCCATTGCAGCTATGGCAGCCAGGACCGAAGCCGCCTGTTCCCTGAAGAAAAGTGATAGTCATGATGCCCAGCAACCTCACGCCGATCCCCGAACTCTACGTCTCTTACGAGTCTTCGCAAAAGCTGAAGGTGGAGGCGGGCAATCTGGTCAGCCTTGACCTCACCCCGCGCCAGATCTGCGATCTGGAACTCCTGATGAACGGCGGCTTCAACCCGCTGAAAGGGTTCTTAGGCGAAGAGGACTACGACAGCGTGGTCGAGAATATGCGGCTGGCGGACGGCTCCCTCTGGCCGATGCCGATCACCCTTGACGTGACCGAGGCTTTTGCCGAGAAGCTGGAACTGGGGCAGGACATCGCCCTGCGTGACCAAGAGGGCGTGATCCTAGCGACCATGACCGTCAGCGACCGCTGGACCCCGAACAAATCCCGCGAGGCCGAGAAGGTCTTTGGTGCCGATGACGAGGCGCATCCGGCGGTGAACTACCTGCACAACCAAGCGGGCAACGTTTATCTCGGCGGTCCGGTGACCGGCATCCAGCAGCCCGTGCACTATGATTTCCGCGCCCGCCGCGACACGCCCAACGAGCTGCGCGCCTATTTCCGCAAGCTGGGCTGGCGCCGCGTGGTGGCCTTCCAGACCCGCAACCCGCTGCACCGCGCGCATCAGGAACTCACCTTCCGCGCCGCCCGTGAAGCGCAGGCCAACCTGCTGATCCACCCCGTTGTCGGCATGACCAAACCCGGCGACGTGGACCACTTCACCCGCGTGCGCTGCTATGAGGCTGTGCTCGACAAATACCCTGCCGCCACCACCTCGATGAGCCTCTTGAACCTCGCCATGCGCATGGCTGGCCCGCGTGAGGCCGTCTGGCACGGGCTGATCCGCAAGAACCACGGCTGCACCCATTTCATCGTTGGCCGCGATCACGCTGGCCCCGGCAAGAACTCCGCCGGTGAGGATTTCTATGGCCCCTATGATGCGCAGGACCTGTTCCGCGCGCATCAGGAGGAGATGGGCATCGAAATGGTCGATTTCAAACATATGGTCTGGGTGCAGGAACGCGCGCAATATGAGGCCATGGATGAGATTAAGGACAAAGACGATGTCACCATCCTGAACATCTCGGGCACCGAGCTCCGCCGCCGCCTGCGCGAAGGGCTGGAGATCCCTGAGTGGTTCTCCTTCCCCGAGGTCGTGAAGGAGCTGCGCCGCACCTCGCCGCCGCGCTCGAAACAGGGGTTCACCGTTTTCTTCACCGGGTTCTCCGGTTCGGGCAAATCCACCATCGCCAATGCGCTGATGGTCAAGCTGATGGAGATGGGCGGCCGCCCGGTGACGCTGCTGGATGGCGATATCGTGCGCAAGAACCTTTCCTCTGAGTTGGGCTTCTCCAAAGAGCACCGCGATCTGAACATCCGCCGCATTGGCTATGTCGCGTCAGAGATCACCAAAAACGGCGGCATCGCCATCTGTGCGCCGATCGCGCCCTATGCCACCACCCGCCGCGCCGTGCGTGAGGATGTGGAGAACTTCGGCGCCTTCGTCGAAGTCCATGTCGCAACCTCTATCGAGGAATGCGAGCGCCGCGACCGCAAGGGGCTCTACAAACTGGCGCGCGAAGGCAAGATCAAAGAGTTCACCGGCATTTCCGACCCCTACGACGTGCCGCAGAACGCCGAACTGGTGCTGGAGACCGAGAATGTCGAGGTCGACAACTGCGCGCATCAGGTGTTGCTGAAGCTTGAGAATATGGGGCTGATCGCGGGGTAAACCGCTGAGCCTCCGCAGGATGGAAACGCAGCCCCTCGGGGCTGCGTTTTGCGTTTCGGCTCAGGCCGTCTCTGGCATGAAGACTTGGCCCGACATCACCACACGCCCCTGCCCCGCCACACGGACACCGGTGATCGCATCGCGGGGGCCAAGCACCTCAACCCCTGCCCGACCGGGGCGGCCCATGAGGTGCCCTTGCTCAGCCACGAAGGCCGGGCTGTCGATCAATCCGCGCGCCCAGAGATAGGCCGCCATGGCACCCGTCGCCGATCCGGTGAAAGGGTCTTCGGCGGGGCTGGGTGGGGCCAGCAGCAGCCGCGCATAGGTATCGCCCGCCGCGGTCGCGCCTTCGAGGGTGACCCAGAAAGGCTCCATCATATCGCTGCCCTGCCCCAGATGGGCATCATAGGCCGCGAGCGCCTCGGGGTTGAGCTTCAGCCCTTCCAAGGCGGCGCGGCTGCGCAGAACGGTGATACAGAACGGCAACCCGGTGGAGACCACCTGCGGCGGCGCGATGATATCCTCGGGGGCCACGCCACCCACCTTGGCGACGAGATCGGCAGGCACTTCTTCCCCGAAAACCGGCGCGATCTGGGTCATGGCGATTTGGGAGCCGCGGACCTCGACCTCAACGATCCCCGCGCCGGTCTCCAACCGCAGCGGCCCTTCGCCGATCAGCCCGCGATGGCGCAGCGCCGCGACGGTGGCGATGGTGGGATGGCCCGCAAAAGGTATCTCACGACTGGCAAGGTAGTATTTCACCCTGAAATCCGCGACCTCCGACGGGCCGGTAAAGGTGCATTCCACGAGAGATGTCTCGCGCACATAGGCCATGCATAGCTCATCCGACAACCCTGCCCCGCCATGCACCACGGCGCAGCCATTGCCGCCGAAGACTTGGTCGGTGAAGGCATCCACCCAGTCGAAATCGAAATCCATAAGACCGCTCCCAATAAAAAGGCCGCAGCGAACTGCGGCCTTGCATCGGGCTTAGCGTATCGTCGTGCCGTGCGGCGTCAATGCACCATCACCGGGCGGTAGTCATGCTCTCGCGCCAATGAGAAGGCGAGTTTCTGATCGCCGACCAGCGCCAATTGCTGCCCTTCGGCATCGTGTACGGCATAGAGAAGCTCAAGCCCCTCGGCCTGATCGCGCACCTCGCGCGGCAGATCGGCGACAGCGATGGTTTTGACATAGACCATACGGTTGTTTCCGTGGGTGATTGCGTCTTGCATGATGTTACCCCTTCTTGATCTTGATGGTTTGAACCACCGTTTCAGGCTTGGCGCGGGTCAGGTCGACATGCAGCAGACCATTCTCCATAACCGCTTCACCCACATCGACCCCATCGGCCAGTACGAACGAGCGCTGGAATTGACGCGCGGCGATTCCACGGTGCAGAAACACCCGGTTTTCGCCATCGTCGGACTGACGCCCACGGATCACGAGCTGTCTATCCTCAACGGTTATCGACAGATCCTGTTCCGAAAAACCCGCCACCGCCAGCGTGATGCGATAGCTGTAATCTGAGGTTTGTTCGATGTTGAACGGCGGATAGCCTTCGTTTCCGGCCTTGGCGCTGCGTTCAAGCACCCGTTCCAATTGTTCAAACCCAAGCATATGCGGGTAAGAGGCAAGCGTTAATTTCGTCATGCGACACGTCCTTATCAGGTCAAGCGACAGTGTTTCACAGGCCCCGCAACCGGCAGCCCGTTGCATTGAATATGGGGGGGCTTCGGCAAGGGCGCAAGGGCTATGCCAAATGATCTCAACCGCTTATATTCAAAGTTCAGATGCCCAACGGAATCACCTGCCCATGAATGCCCCTACCGATCTGTCGATGAAAACGGACGAAGTGCTGCGTGTCGAGCTTGAGGTCTTTCGACGGGAACATCGCGATCTGGATGACGCCATCCATGCGCTGGTCGAACGCGGCACCGGGGATCAACTGACCCTGCAACGCCTCAAGAAACGCAAACTGCGTCTCAAGGATTTGATCGCCCAGATCGAAGATCGGCTGACGCCCGATATCATCGCCTGACCCATTATCCCCATGGCCCGCGGCAATCGGCGTTGCCAGATGGGCCGTGATGGGTATAGTGCGCGCTCTGATCCACCAAGAGAAGGCCCGCAGCAATGACCACGCCCCCGGTTGGCATCATCATGGGATCCCAGTCCGACTGGGCCACCATGCGCGAAGCAGCAGCCCTGCTGGACGAGCTTAACATCCCCTTCGAGGCGCGCATCGTTTCGGCCCATCGCACGCCGGACCGGCTCTGGGATTATGGCAAGACGGCGGTGGACCGGGGTTTGCAAGTTATCATCGCGGGCGCAGGCGGGGCGGCGCATTTGCCGGGCATGATGGCCTCCAAAACCCGCGTGCCGGTGATCGGTGTGCCGGTGCAGACCAAGGCGCTGTCGGGGGTGGATTCGCTCTATTCCATCCTGCAAATGCCGCGCGGCTTTCCGGTCGCGACCATGGCCATCGGGGCCGCAGGCGCGGCCAATGCCGCTTTGATGGCGGCGGGCATCCTTGCGCTACAGGACGCGGAACTGGCCAAGCGGCTGGACGATTGGCGCGACGCGCTCAGCGCTTCGATCCCCGAGGTGCCGCATGACTGACCCCCTGCAAACCGGCGCCACCATCGGCATTCTGGGCGGCGGTCAATTGGGCCGTATGCTTTCCGTCGCCGCCGCACGGCTTGGCTTTCGCAGCCATATCTTCGAGCCGGGCGCAAACCCGCCTGCCGCCGATGTGGCCCATGCGGTGACCACCGCCCCCTATGACGACCACGAGGCGCTGGAGGCTTTCGCCCGCGCCTGTGACATCGTCACTTTCGAGTTTGAGAACATCCCCACCGAAGCGCTCGACGTGGTCGAGGCGATCACCCCGCTGCGCCCGGGCCGCGAGGCGCTGCGCATTTCTCAGGACCGGCTGACCGAGAAGACCTTCCTCGGCGATCTTGGCCTGCGCGTGGCCCCTTTTGCCGATGTGACCGACGCCGCCAGCCTGAAGGCCGCCGTGGCCCAGATCGGTACGCCTGCAATCCTCAAGACCCGGCGTTTCGGCTATGACGGCAAGGGCCAAGCGCGGCTGAAAGACGATACCGACCTCGACGCCGCCTGGACCGAGATGAACGGCGCGCCTTCCGTGCTCGAAGGTTTCGTGAACTTCAGCGCCGAAATCTCTGTCATCGCCGCGCGCAGTGCCACGGGCGAAGTCGCTTGTTTCGACCCCGGCGAAAATGTCCACCGCGACGGCATCCTGCACACCACCACCGTGCCCGCCAAGATCAGCAATGCACAGCGCACCGACGCGGTGCTGCTCGCCGGTCGCGTGCTGAACGCGCTGGATTACGTCGGCGTCATGGGGGTCGAGCTTTTCGTCACGCCGCAGGGGCTGATCGTGAATGAGATCGCCCCCCGGGTGCATAACTCTGGCCATTGGACCCAGAATGGCTGCACCATCGACCAGTTCGAGCAGCATATCCGCGCCGTGGCCGGGTGGCCCTTGGGCGACGGGCAGCGCTATGCGGATGTGGTGATGACCAACCTCATCGGCGATGACATGGACCGCGTGCCAGAACTCGCCCGCGCCCGCGACACGGCGCTGCATCTCTACGGCAAGGCCGAGGTCAAACCGGGCCGCAAGATGGGCCATGTCAACCAGATCACCCGCGGCTGAGGTCAGCCGAAGAACCGTTCCGCCACTGCGCCGGACATGAAGCTCACCTGCCCCGCCGCGAAAGTGGCGGCGACGCGGCCCGTGGCTTTGTCCAAGACGACGATATCGGCGCGTTTGCCGGGCGCCAGCGTGCCGCGATCCGAAAGCCCCAGCACCTGCGCCGGCCCGGATGAGACCAGCGCCCAAGCGCCCGCAAGGTCCAGCAACCCGCTCTGCGCCAGCATCAGGGCGGCGCGGCGCGGCGAGGGGTAATGATAATCCGACGCCAGCGCATGACAGAGCCCCATGCTGATCAGGTCCAGCGCCGAAAGGTTGCCGTTGTGCGACCCGCCGCGCACCACATTGGGCGCGCCCATGATGACCGCATCCCCCGCCCCATGCGCAGCCTCGGCGGCTTCCTGCGTTTCGGGGAATTCCGCCAGAGTCACGCCCCGCGCCCGCCAAAGGGCGCGGCCCTCGGCGGTCTGGTCGTCATGGCTGCCCATCTTGACGCCTCGCTGCGCCAGTTCCGCGCAAAGCCCGTCCAGCGCCGCGGGCACCTCGTCGCGCCGCGCGTGCATCTCCTGCATCTGCGCCAAATGGCTCTCCGGGCTGCGCCCGGCCTTTAGCGCCTGCCCGACCAGCCGTTTCGGGGTCTTACCGGCCGCCAAACGGTCATGCGGCAGGTGATCGTTGAACACCACATAGCCCACGCCCCACTCCGCCATGCGCTGCGGCAGGCTGTCGTAGAGGTCGAGCATATGGGTCTCGAACCGCAGCTGCGGGCGGATGTCGGTGACCAACTCCGGCGCGGTGTCGCGGATGCCGCTAAAGACCTGATCGGCAAACGCCAGCCCCCGCAGCCCACCTTCCCAGCTGACGAATTGGGCCAGGACCGCGGTGGTCATGCCATTGGCCGCAAGCTCCGCCTCCGCCGCGACCAACCCTTCGGACAGTTGCTTCATCGCCCCGCGACGCGGAGCCAAATGCCGCTCAAACGCGTCGCCATGCAGATCGACGATCCCCGGCAAGACCTGAAAGCCGGTCAGATCGACAGGCCGCCCCACCGGAGCATCGGCAATCACCCCACCGGCAAAAGACAGCGGCGCGCGGCTCAGCCCCTCGGGGTGAAGCACCTCTGCGTTGACGAGATCAAGGTTTGGCATCGTCCCCTCCCAACCCAGGCAGGCAGCCCGCTTCGGGGCAGCCGATCGCATTCAAGACCCCGTCGATAAAGGTCATCGACCGGTCGAAACGGCCGGTTTTCAGAAAGGCCATCGTTTGCGCGATGACGCGCGGGTTGTTCATCATGAACGTATGGGTCACCGGCAGAACGATATGGTCTTTCATCCCCGCCACACGGGTCGAGGCGACCGAGACTTTCCCGTCATCCGGCCCCGGCAAAAGGCTGGAAAAATAGGGGTTGAGCGACTGTGACCCGGCAATCACGCCCAACTCGAATGGGACCGGCGGCAATTGGTTCGGCAGCGCCTCGGCATCGGTGCCGATCTCGGCCCCCGCGGGGCCGTTCAACCACTCGAAGGCGGGGTTCTCGACCAGTTCGTCCACCACCTCGCTTCCGTGATTGGGCGGCCCCAGCATCACCACGCGCCCGACCCGGTCGGCCCCGGCCTCGGCCACCCATTTGCGCACCAGAATACCGCCCATGGAATGGGTCACGAAATCAATCCGCGCGGTGCCGCAGGCGTCAATCGCGCGCGGCAGGGTCTGTTTGGCCAGTTCCGCGATATTGGCCTCGGTCGAAGGGTAGCCCGGGCGCACCACGCGGTAGCCTTCGGCGGCCAAGGCGGCTTCCATCACGGCAAAAGACATCTCGGTCCGGGCCAGCCCATGCAGCAAAACAACACAGCGCCCCGCCGCGTTTTCGGCCGCGGCAGGCAGGGGGATCGCCAAACAGATCGCGGCAATCAGCAGGGTGAAAGTTCTCATCATGCCCTCCAGATAGACTGATTGCCCAGACTGTGAAATGGTCTTGGCGCGTTACCTGACGAAAGTATGCCGATGCCCCGCCCTTGCCCTCGATTGGCCGCCCGCGCCGTGCTGCTGCACGAAGGCCGGCTGCTGCTGGTCAACGCCTATGCCGATGATCGGCTCGGCCTGATGTGCGCCCCCGGCGGTGGAGTGGAGGCCGGTGCCTCCCTCCCCGACAACCTGCGCCGCGAGGTTTTTGAGGAAACGGGCCTCACGATCTCGGTCGGCGCGCTCTGTCTGGTTAATGAGTTCCACGACCCCGGCGGCGATTTCCATCAGGTGGACATCTATTTCAGATGCCACATCCTCGGATCCGCCCAAATCGCCCCCGAATGGCAAGACCGGGAAGCCATCGTCACGCGGCATCAATGGGTCACTCAAGCGGAACTGGCACAAGTCCCGCACAAGCCCGATAGCCTCGGCACGGTCGCCTTTGGCCCCGAGGAGGCGGCAATCACCTACGATCCGTTGGAGCCGATTTTGCGCTAATCGCCCAAGCGATCCCGCCCAAAACCAAGGCCGTTGCGAGGACAAGCGTCAAGCTCAGCGGCTCACCCAGCAGCAGCGCTCCGGCGAGAATCGCGATGATCGGCACGCTCAGCTGCGCCACCGCCGCCGTGCCTCCGTCGATCCGCGTCAGCACCGCATACCACAGGGCATAGCCGAGGCCCGAGGTCACCCCACCACACAGCGCGCCCAACAAAAGCCCCGTCACGTTGAAATGCGCCCCCGCAAAAGCGGGCAGGATGAGCATGAACGGCAAGCACAGCAAAAAGTTCGCCGAAGTCGCTGCCAGCGGATCGCCAGTTCTGCGACCGATGATCGTATAGGCGGCCCAGCCGATCCCCGCTAGCACCATCAGCCCGGCGCCGATTGGATCCGTGGAACCCTGCCCATCCGGCCAAAGGACCAAAACCAATCCCGCAAAAGCTGCCGCAGCACCCGTGATCTGCCGCGCGGTGGGCGCCGCGCCAGTCAAAGCGGCGTAGGTGAACATGGTGATCTGCACCACGCCGAAGAGAATGAGCGCCCCGAGCCCCGCGTCCAACGTCAGATACGCCAGACTGAACCCGATCATATAGACAGCCAGGCTCACGGCCCCACCGATCCTGTTGCGTCGCAAAAGCGGCAGCCGCCCGCCCCGCAGCGCAACCATCACTGCCAAGACCAAAGCCCCCGCCCCGACCCGAACAAGAGCAAAGCCCGCCGGATCGATATGCCCGCCGTCGACGGCCATCCGGGTTAAAATCGAGTTCGCCGCAAAAGCGCACATGGTGAGAGCGGAAAGAAGAAAAAGCTGCATGTCATATCGCTTAGCCGCCCTCACCAGCCGCGCCAAGCGCGGATTGAATTTTGCATCGTGCCCTAACTGGGTCGTGATGATCTCCTCCTTCGCGTCGGCTGGCTTGGACGGATAGAGTGGTGCGAGCCTTGGATGACTTTAATGGCGCCAGTGGGAATGTCTTGGCTCTCCGCGGTTGCTACTTCATTGCCACCCCCTCCATACGCACGGATACAGTCGTACCACGCCCGGCCCCCGTGGATATCAAACCGGCATGGCCCCCATAGGCCGTGGCGATTTTGCGAACCAAGGCCAGCCCCAAGCCCGACCCCTCGACTTCATCGCGCGATCGCAATGTTGTCATCGGCTGGAAGACACGCTCATGATAACGTGGCGGTATTCCCGGCCCATCATCGGAAACGGTAACTATCATGGCCGCCCCTTCGGTTTTTACAACCACCTCGACCCGCCCGGAACACCGATCATGATGCTTGATCGCGTTTCCAATCAATGCGGCGAAGAGACTGTGCAAGTCCTGTTCGTCAACGCGGACAAAATCGCACCCAAAGTAGTGGTCAATCTCAAAACCCTTTGGCAGCCCGACTTCCTCTACCGCGGCATCAAAGGCCTGCCGAAGCTCGACCTCAGACACATTGCGGCCCCTTCCGGCGCGCGAGTATTGAAGCAGGTCGACCAGCATCCGATCCAACCGCCGCGTATGCCGCATCATCAAGGCGATGGAACTGTGGACCGCAGGGCTTACCTCCAGCCCCGCGTCCTCAATATCCTCGGCGATCCATTCAGGCAGTTCCAACAACGCGCGAATGGAGCCGCGCAGATCGTGGCTCACCAAATGAATAAATTCCTCGGCATCCGCGCCGGGAGGCTGCGGCGGTTCGCGCGAGGGTAGCTCATGGCCTGCAGGTAGCTTTAACAGCCGCTGCGTCATATCGCGATCTCCCAGCGATCGGCGCGTGAGCGAACTACCCCGGGCGCGCGAACTAAAAATAGCGGCTTCATCAAGCGATCTCCCTCAGGAGTCGACGCGCCTCGGCCGGATATTTCGCACGCAGACGCGCCCACCTTTGTATTTGCCTTTCGCGACCAACCCGGCTGGTGATCAGCTGCCATTGCTGTGCCACCCGGGTCAGAGCCATTTTGGGCGAAACCTCGCCCTGAAGCGCCTTATCCAATCCCCTCCCCAATGTTTGGAAATACTCAGACTGTCCTTTCAGATAAAAATCCGGAATCGCACGTTTAAGCGCCGCGCGATGCACCTCAAGAAAGGATTTTGAATAGGCCGCCTCTACCCCCAGGTCACTATAATGCTCATGACGAAAAGGGTCGAAAAACCCATCCGGCTGTCGAACGGCGAGTGTCGACATTGCCGGCGTGACCGCGAAAAGGGCGAATAGGTAGGCGAGTTCTTTTTGGGTCGATGCCGCGCTGATGACAAAGCTCCATCCCCAATTGAAATAGGGGATCTCGAGCAATTCCTCCCCCAGCTGCCCCCCGGGGGTTGGCCCATAGACCATCCGTCCGCGCATCGACGATCGAGGAGAGTTAAGGAATTTCTGCGTTCCGCCCCAGCCAATGTTGCAAAAGACATCACCCTTCGCGTAGCGCGCCCAATTTCCAAACAGTCCAAGGCTTGAGGTTTCGGGCGCAAGGCAGTCCGTAATCGCAATCAACTCCTCCAGCGCCGCCACACCCGGTTCATCTGCGATTTGCGGGGTCATATCGGGGGTCAGCGGCCAATAGCCTTTGGCGTGAAACCGCACCCACCATTCCCATGCGAGATACCCCGGCGTGCGGAACAACAACCCACCAAATCGACCGGCCTCTGGTGCATGAAAAAACCGGATTTGCCGGTCCAATTCCTCCCAAATTTCTGGCTGAACAAGTGGATAGCCGAAACGATCGGCGTAACGCGCTTGTTCATCCGGGTCGCGAAGCATATCGCGATGGTAGAACATCAGATAGGCGTCGCCATCTGTTTGAAAACCATAGGTTTTACCGTCGAACCTATCACCTTCTTGGTACAGCATAGGATCGCGAAACCCCGGCGGTTCATAGCGTGCGGCGAAGCCATCCAAAGCATGGACCGCACCTGCGGCCACGAGGTCTGCAACACCAAAAGTCGCGGGCAAAGCCACGTCATATCGCGCCTCCCCAAGCACACTATTGAGCATCAGTTCCGCGTTGATCTGATCGACATGTACTTCTTGCAAGTCGACCTCGACCCCGGTCCGTTCTGTAAAGACCTTTGCGACCGGCTCCAGATTGGCCCGCGACCCTTCTGGCAACAGAACCGAAAGCGTCTTGGCGCTACCTCCCAAATCGCGGACCTGCGCGGCCACCTTTATATCGATTGCCTCCCCAAATGCCGGTGCGGCGATCAGCGTGCTGACTCCGGCTCCCAAACCGATAGAAAACTTTCGCCTTGTCAACCTGCGCCCGCATGACACGGTTCAATCCTCCGATCCGCTGCCGGGACATCGTCCCCTCTAGCTGCTGGTTTAAGGCCAAGGCGATTAACATTGCGTTAATCGGTCCCCGCTATTCAGATGACATGAAAACGATGCATCTCCCTTGGCGACTGCTACAACTTTTCGGCAGCCGCATCAGCACCCGGCTCCGGGCGGCATTTCTTCTCGTTGCCGCTATCATCGGTCTGGCGGGTTGGATTGCTACAGGGCAAATGCGCGCTGTCTTGGCCAGCCATGCTCACCTAAGCCAAGAAGCGCTGCCGATGTTGGCCGTGTCCCAACAGATCGAGCGGTCATTGAATGGCGTATTTCTTTTAATTGAACAGTTAAATCAACAAGGTAACGCCGCCTCATCCTCCGCTCTCAGCCGGGAAATCGGGGCAAAGATAAGCAAGATCTCCAAGCTCTTAAATGACGTGTCGAGGTCGGAGATCGCGCCCCCCTTGGCAGCCCGGTTGGAAAAGCGTCTGGAGATGGCGCGGCGCGCGACGAATGCGACGGTTGTCAGCCTTCAGGAGATGCGGCATGCGGAGGCAAAGATCGCCTCGACTCTCGATTTAGTCGAGAAAATTCAAGAACATAGTCACATCATCATTGATGACCTGGCCTATCGGCTTTCAAGGCAAACCGAAGCCTTTAGGCCTCCGAGTTCCGGCCAGATTCAAAATTCTACGTCCCGCTTTCCAGACCTGCTGTTAAGTGCGGTCAATTTGAATGACATTCGGCTCAGTCTCGATACGCTCATCAACGTCGTTATGTCGCAGGGGTTAGAGAACCAACCCTTTCAATTCGAGCGTGCGAAACTGCTTGTCGAAGAACATCTTCAGGATGCCATCACTCGATTACCACGCATCCACGATACGGCCAGCAGGCAGTCGCTGGCCCGCCAAATTGATGCCCTGCGCGACGAACTGCTTGGCCCCGAAACCGGTTTTTTCGCCCATACAACGGCCCGCCTGCAGTTTCACAACAACTTTGAAACGCTGCGCGCGGAACACTTGCCCATGATCGTGGAAATCTCCGATATTTCCTCCGATCTGACCCAGAATACCCTAGAGCGGGTGGATGCTGCGACGGCGGCTCTACGGGATACCATCAACCGGGTCATTTGGACGGTGGGCCTCACCATCGCCGCTGCTTTCCTCGTGATTGCTCTGACCAACGGCTTGGTTATCGAACGGCAATTTAACCGGCGCATCAGACGCTTGACCGAGTCAGTGACCGCGATCGCTCGGGGGAACCTCGACCATCCGATTACCGTGAGAGGCCGGGACGAGCTTGGAGAGATGGCGCGCGCGTTGACCGTCTTCCGCACCACGGCGGAGGAGCTGCGGCGCTCGAATATCGAACTGGAGAAATTCGCCTATATCGCTGCGCACGATCTGCGTTCACCCCTCCGGGCAGTGCATGAATTGAGCCTTTGGGTGCTGGAGGACGAGGACAACGCGCTAAGCGCCGATAGCCGAAGTTATTTGCTGATGTCTCAACAACGGATCGACCGGCTAAACCGTCTTTTGGCCGATCTTTTGGACTACGCTCGCGCAGGGCAGGACCAGCCTGCGCCGGAGCCCGTGCATCTTGGACGTTTGGTTGCCGAGCTCGCCCGTTACATCGATACCGAAGGCCGTTTCAAAGTCACCTTTACCGGGGCAGAGCAGGTCGTCGATGCGCAACTCACACCCTTGCAGCAAATCTTGGGCAATCTCATCTCGAATGCGATCAAACACCATGACCGGGATCATGGGACGATCCATATCAGTGCGGAAAAGAGGCGGGACCGTCTGGTTTTGACCATCCGCGATGATGGGCCAGGCATAGAGCTTCGACACCAGGGGAAAATATTCGAACTGTTCCAAACCCTTAAACCCCGCGATGAAGTCGAGGGGAGCGGCCTGGGCCTTGCCATCGTCAGCAAGCTCGCGTCCCACCAAAAAGGCAAGGTCACGCTAATTTCCAATCCCGTCAAAGGGCGCGGCGCAACCTTTGTGGTCGAACTTCCCTTGGCTTTACCTGCGCCTCAAACCCTGCCCGTGGCGGCGGCCGCGTGACAGAAGTCGGAAAGGAATATCGGATGAAAACGACGCCCGCGAAATTTCTTATCGTCGATGATGACAAAGTCAGCGTGATGGCCATGCAACGCGCAATGCGCAAGTTGAAGATCGTTAACGAGACGGCGGTTTGCCATGACGGACAACAAGCGCTTGAGTTTTTGGCAGAGGAAGTGAAACGGCATGGGCGTTTGCCACCCTATATCATCACGCTCGACCTGAATATGCCGCGCATGGGCGGGCTTGAATTTTTGGAAGTCGTCCGGGCCGATCCCGCCTTGGAGCGTATGGTGGTTTTCGTCTTCACCACCTCCGATATGCCCACGGACGTGCAATCGGCCTATAGCAAAAATGTCGCGGGCTATATCGTGAAGGAGAACCCGTCAGAGACCTTTGCCAATGCGCTCGACATGCTGAACACCTATGCGCGGATCGTAGAGCTGCCCAGTTGACCCGATCAGAACCGGACAAGCCACAGATGGCAGCCCCCTTGAACGCAGAGAGACGCGCCATTGCTGGCGCGCCTCCGAAACTTCAGCCGAAAGGGCTGGCTTACATCATGCCGCCCATGCCGCCCATGTCGGGCATGCCGCCTGCGGGGGCTGCGCCCTCTTTGGCGGGCTTGTCGGCAACCATCGCTTCGGTGGTGATCAGCAGACCTGCGATCGAAGCTGCGTCTTGCAGTGCGGTGCGCACCACTTTCGCAGGGTCGATGACGCCGAATTTGAACATGTCGCCATATTCTTCGGTCTGAGCGTTGAAGCCGAACTTCAGGTCGTCGCTTTCGCGGATTTTGCCGGCAACAACCGAACCGTCCACACCAGCGTTCTCAGCGATCTGACGCAGCGGCGCTTCCAGCGCCTTGCGGACGATGGAGATACCGACGTTCTGGTCGTTGTTGTCGCCTGTGAGGCCTTCCAGCTTCTTGGCGCCTTGCACCAGAGCCACACCACCGCCAACGACGATGCCTTCTTGAACAGCGGCACGTGTCGCGTTCAGGGCGTCGTCAACGCGGTCTTTGCGCTCTTTCACTTCGACTTCGGTCATGCCGCCAACGCGGATCACGGCCACACCGCCTGCCAGTTTGGCAACACGCTCTTGCAGCTTCTCACGGTCGTAGTCGGAGGTGGTCTCTTCGATCTGGTTGCGGATCTGAGCAACACGTGCTTCGATCTCGGCCTTCTCGCCAGCGCCGTCGACAACGGTGGTCTCGTCTTTGGTGATCGACACTTTCTTGGCCGAACCCAGCATGTCCATGGTCACGGACTCGAGCTTCATGCCGAGGTCTTCGGAGATCACTTGACCACCGGTCAGAACCGCGAGGTCTTGCAGCATCGCTTTGCGACGGTCACCGAAGCCCGGTGCCTTCACAGCAGCAATTTTCAGACCGCCACGCAGCTTGTTCACCACGAGGGTCGCCAGGGCTTCGCCCTCAACGTCTTCGGCGATGATCAGAAGCGGCTTCTGGGACTGGATTACCTGCTCGAGCAGCGGCACCATCGGCTGAAGGCTCGACAGTTTCTTCTCGTGCAGCAGGATGATCGCGTCTTCCAGCTCGACAGTCATCTTGTCGGAGTTGGTGACGAAATAGGGGCTCAGGTAGCCACGGTCGAACTGCATGCCTTCGACGACATCGGTCTCGGTTTCCAGACCTTTGTTCTCTTCGACGGTGATCACGCCTTCGTTGCCGACTTTCTGCATCGCATCCGCGATCTGGCGGCCGATTTCACGCTCGCCGTTGGCGGAGATGGTGCCGACCTGCGCGACTTCGTCGCTGTCGGACACGTCGCGTGCAGCGGCTTTGATCGCCTCGACGACCTTGGCAGTCGCCAGATCGATCCCGCGCTTGAGGTCCATCGGGTTCATGCCAGCGGCAACCGATTTCATGCCTTCGCGCACGATAGCCTGGGCCAGAACGGTCGCGGTGGTGGTGCCGTCACCGGCTTCGTCATTGGTCCGGGAAGCGACTTCCTTGACCATCTGCGCGCCCATGTTCTCGAACTTGTCTTCCAGTTCGATTTCCTTCGCCACGGAAACACCGTCTTTGGTGATGCGCGGTGCGCCGAAGGATTTGTCCAGAACCACGTTCCGGCCTTTGGGGCCGAGTGTGACTTTCACCGCATCGGCAAGAATGTTCACACCCTTGAGCATCCGGTTGCGGGCATCGGTGTCAAATTTGACGTCCTTAGCAGCCATGTTGTCTTCTCCTAAAATCTTGGATTGATGTCAGCGTCGTCAGGGTTCGGCAAGCCGGGTGGCTTACGCGATGATCCCCATGATGTCGCTTTCTTTCATCATCAGCATTTCTTCGCCGTCGACGGTGACCTCTGTGCCGGACCATTTGCCGAACAGGATTTTGTCGCCGGGCGCGACGGCCATTTCGATCAGCTCGCCGTTGTCTTTGCGGGCGCCGGTGCCGACAGCCACGACTTCACCTTCGGAAGGCTTTTCCTTGGCGGAATCGGGGATGATCAGCCCGCCGGCGGTTTTCTCTTCGCTTTCTGTGCGCTTGACCAGCACACGGTCATGAAGCGGTTTCAATGCCATCTTTGCAGCTCCTTAAGGCTCAAAGTTACTCTTCCAAGCCACCCCCTCCGGGCGAGGGGTGCAGCCGTTAGCACTCGACCCATGTGAGTGATAACGATGCATAGCTAAGGAGCGGCCCGCGGCCTGTCAACAACGGCATCGAAAAATTTTGAGCGCATTGGAACCATTACCCGGCCCCCAAAACGCGCCCCGCAGTCGCCACGGCCTCGGCCCCCTTCGGGGTCAGGCCGTATATGCCTTTGTCGACCTTTTCAAACCAACCATAGTGATCGTCGCGCATCATGCGGGTCGCCGCAGAGACGCCGGTCGCGCGGGCCACATCCGCGCCTTTGCTTGCGCCCGCCTCAAACAGGTAGAGCGCGAGCTTCAGCGCATCCTGTCGGTAAGCCGTCACCAACCCCGCCCGGGTCTGGCCGCCGTCGTTCGGATCGCCCTGTCGCCGGGCAAACTCCCGCAAAAGCAGCGCCGCCCGTTTGGCATTCTTGCGCGGCGCATAGGGGCCGGGATCGCAATGCACCTCGACCAGCCCATCCGACAGCCGCACGGTGATTAGCCCCAGCCCCAACCGTCGCGCCAGCGTGACATTGTCCTTCACCGCCTTGGCAAAGCGTTTGCCCGGTTGGCGGGCCACGGCCAGATAGACATCATCCGCCACTTTCAACCGCGCCAGACATTGATGGAACAGCGTCAGCGAAAAACCGAGTTTCAGTTCCACCACCACCGGCGGTTCCCCCCCGCGCAGCGCGACCACATCCGCCGCGCCGACTTCGGCCTTCACCACATAGCCCTGATCTTCAAGGAAGGCTTTGATCGGCGGGTAAAGATCGGTTTCGCGCGGATTGCTCATGGCGCGCAACTTGCCCCATCGCGCGGCGCTATGCAAAGGGCGTCGCAGCTTGAAAGCGCCGCGCTATCCGCAAGGAAACGCACGCGGGCCGGGGCTCCTGCCCTCCCGCGCAATGCCGCATTGCAGCGCGCGCAGGTGACAAGCCTATTCAACCTGCTATAAGGCGCGCAAATCCACCCGAACAGACAGGACCGCCCCATGACAACGCTTGTTTTTGGCCATAAATCCCCCGACACCGACAGCACCGGCAGCCCGATCGTTTGGGCATGGTATCTTAATGAGATCAAAGGCATTCCCGCCAAACCCGTCCTGCTGGGCGAGCCGAATACCGAAGCGCTCTTCGTGCTCGACAAATGGAACCTCGAAAAGCCCGAAATCCTGACCGAGCTTGAGGCCGACACCAAGGTTGTCATCGTCGACACCAACAACCCCGCCGAACTGCCCGACAACATCAATGACGCCGACATCACCGGCATCATCGACCACCACCGTCTGGTGGCAGGGCTTGAGACACGCGGCCCAATCGAGATCAACATCCAGCCGCTCGCCTGCACCGCGACGATCATGTACAAGATGATCGGCAAGGATTGGGCGCAGGCCCCGCGCGGGGTAAAGGCCGCGGCCCTGTCCTGCATCCTGTCGGACACGCTTGAGTTCCGCAGCCCCACCACCACCCAGGAAGACCGCGCCATCGCCCATGACATCGCGCAGGATCTCGGCGTCGATATCACGGATTACGCGGCCGAAATGTTCGCCGCGAAATCCGATGTGTCTTCCTTCAGCGAAGCGGAACTGCTGCGCATGGACAGCAAGGGCTTCGACCTTGACGGCACCAACCTGCGCGTGAGCGTGTTGGAGACCACCTCCCCCGCGCCGCTGTTGGAGCGTAAGGACGCGCTGATGGCCGAGATGCCCAAAGTGGCCGAAGCCGACGGTGCCGCGCAGGTGCTTTTGTTCATCGTCGACATTCTGAAAGAAGAGGCGACCCTTTTGGTGCCCAACGACATGGTCAAACACATCGCCGAGCAGAGCTTCGGCGCTGAGGTCTCCGGCGACACGGTCGTGCTGCCCGGTGTGATGAGCCGCAAAAAGCAGATCATCCCGAACCTCAAGATGTAAGCCAAACGGGCGGGCCAAGTGCCCGCCCTCACTTTTTGAAAGGCCGCCCCATGACCCGCATTATCTCTGCCCTGCCCGACGTATCCGATCAATATGACGCGCTTTTCGTCGATCTTTGGGGCTGCGTGCATGACGGGCGCAAAGCGCTGCCCGCGGCGGTGGCGGCCTTGCAGGCCTATCGCAAGACCGGCGGCAAGGTCGTCTTGGTCACCAACTCCCCCCGCCCCCGCGGGGGCGTGGAGAAACAGTTGCAGCAATTCGGCGTGCCGCAAGACGCATGGGACAGCATCGCCACCTCCGGCGATTCCGCGCGCTCGGCGATGTTCCGGGGGGCCGTGGGCGAGAAGGTCTGGTTCATCGGCCATCCCAGAGAGCGCAAATTTTTCGAGCCGTTAACCATTCTGAAAGACCCGGTCGAGATCGAGACCGTCCCCCTGGCGCAGGCCGAGGGCATCGTCTGCACCGGCCCCGTCGATGCCATGGCCGACCCGGAAGTTATGCGCCCCGAGTTTGAGCAGGCCATCGCCCGCGGGCTGAAGCTGCTCTGCGCCAACCCCGATATCGTGGTCGACCGGGGCGAGGTGCGCGAATGGTGCGCCGGGGCGCTGGCCAAGCTCTATACGGAAATGGGGGGCGAAAGCCTCTATTTCGGCAAGCCCCACGCCCCGATCTATGACCTCGCCCGCCGCCGCCTTGCCGCGCTTGAGGTCGACATCCCCGACAGTCGCATCCTCGCCATCGGCGACGGCATCCTGACGGATGTCAAAGGCGCGATGGACGAAGGCATCGATTCGCTCTTCATCACCGGGGGGCTGGCCGCGGCGGAAACCGCCACGACCGAGCAGCCAGACGAAGCCAAACTCCGCGCCTATCTCGACCGCGAAGCATCGGCCCCGACCTATGCCATCGGGTTCCTGCGCTAACCCAGAAAGATCTTGATTTTCTGCGCCTGCGAAGTAATAAAGTTGCAACTCGGCGCAGCCTAGCGTCACTTTGTTACCAAGGAGCCGTCATGTTGGACAATATGCCACGCGGGACGATCTGCATCGAAGATATCGAAATCGGCATGTCGCGCCATCTGCGCAAGGTCGTGACCGATATGGATATCGAACTTTTCGCGCAGGTCTCGACCGACCGCAACCCGGTGCATCTGGATGACGACTATGCCCGCGAGACGATATTCGAGGGGCGCATCGCCCATGGCATGCTGACCGCCGGGCTGATCTCGGCGGTGATCGGGGAACAGCTGCCCGGTCATGGCACGATCTACCTTGGGCAATCGCTCAAATTCCTCGGCCCCGTGCGCCCCGGCGATATGGTGCTGGCCGAAGTCACCGTGACCGACATGAACATCGCCAAACGCCGCGTAAAAATGGACTGCCGCTGTACGGTCGACGGCAAACCCGTGCTGGCCGGAGAGGCCACGGTCCTCGCCCCCTCGGCCAAGCTGGACTGAAGGGGCGGTTTTCGCCGCCTGTGCATCTTGCTCTTGCCCCGTAGCACGGCTAGGCAAGGCGCATGCGGATCATCCGAGATTATCAATTCGTCGACCTGCCAGATCGCGGTGCCACCGCCGCGATCGGCAATTTCGATGGCGTGCACCTTGGCCACCGGTCGGTGATCGAACTGGCGCAGCAGGCGGCCCCCGACGCGCCCCTTGGCGTCGTCACCTTCGAGCCGCATCCCCGCGAATATTTCGCCCCCGACGCCCCGCCCTTTCGCCTGATGGGCCGCGAGGCCCGCGCGCATCGGCTGGAAAAGATCGGCGTCAAACGGCTCTATGAACTGGCCTTCAACAGCACGCTGGCGGGCCTCTCGCCCGAGGCTTTTGCCCGTGACGTGCTGCATGAAGGGCTGGGGCTGGCCCATGTGGTCGTCGGTGCCGACTTCTGTTTCGGCAAGGGCCGCGCGGGCACCGCCGACGATCTGATCCGCTTTGGCGCGCAATATGGCTTTGGCGTCACCATCGCCCCCTTGATGGCGCGCGATGAGCTGACCGTCTCCTCCACCGCCATCCGCAAGGCACTGACCCGCGGCGCGCCACGCGAAGCCGCCGCCATGCTGGGCCATTGGCACCGCATTGACGGGCCCGTGATCTCGGGCGAGCAGCGTGGCCGCGAGTTGGGCTTTCCCACCGCGAATATGTCCATCGACGGACTGCACCCGCCCGCCTTCGGCGTCTATGCCGTGCTGGTCGACGTGCTGGAGGGGCCGCATAAGGGCAGCTACCACGGGGCGGCCAGCATCGGCACCCGCCCGATGTTCGGTGAGAACAAAGCCAATATCGAGACCTATGTCTTTGACTTCAAAGGCGACCTTTATGGCGCCCCGCTCTCGGTCGGTCTGGTCGAACATCTGCGCGGCGAAGAGAAGTTTGACAGCCTCGATGCGCTGATCAGCCAAATGGGGCAGGACTGCGACCGCGCCCGGGCCATTCTGGCGGCGTTATGAGCGATCCGATCCCCCGCAAGGGTCTGACCCCGAAGTTCTGGGAGAAGAAACCCCTGACGGAGATGTCCCAGACCGAATGGGAAGCGCTCTGCGACGGATGCGGCAAATGCTGTCTCAACAAGCTCGAAGACGAAGACAGCGGCGAAGTGGTCCTGACCCGCGTCGCCTGTCGCCTGCTCGACGACAGCAGCTGCCGCTGCGTGCATTACGAGAACCGGCATGAATTCGTGCCCGATTGCATCGTGCTGCGCCCCGACAACCTTGATACCCACGCCTATTGGATGCCGCAGACCTGCGCTTACCGCCTGCTGTGGGAGGGCAAGCCCCTGCCCGAGTGGCACCCGCTCAAGACCGGCACGCCCGACAGCGTGCATGACGCCGGGGTGAGCGTGCAATTTGATACCGTGTCCGAATTTGATACCCCGTTCGAAGAATGGGAAGACCATATTATCGAGGAGCCCACCTGATGTTTTTCGCCTCTGACAATGCCGGCCCCGTCCATCCCAAGGTGATGGAGCGCGTGATCGCCGCCAATACGGACTACGCGATGCCCTACGGCAAAGACCCGATCATGGATGAGGTCCGCGACCAGATCCGGCAGCAGTTCGAGGCACCCGAGGCCGAGGTCTACCTCGTCGCCACCGGCACCGCGGCCAATGCGCTGGCGCTGGCTTGCTACACCCAGCCGTGGCAGACGATCTTCTGCTCCAAGGTCGCGCATATCGAAGAGGATGAGTGCAACGCGCCCGAGTTCTACGCAGGTGCGGCCAAGCTGACGCTGGTGGAGACCGAAGACAAGATGACCCCCGAGACCCTGCGCCGGGCCATCGTCGCGCGGGTGGCGGGCGACGTGCACACGCCGCAACGCGGCCCGGTGTCGATCACGCAGGTGACGGAACGCGGCGGGGTGCACAGCCTTGGAGAACTGCGCGCGCTGACCGCGGTGGCCAAGGAATACGACCTGCCCGTCCATATGGACGGCGCGCGTTTTGCCAATGCGCTGGTGGCACTGGGCTGCACCCCGGCTGAGATGACGTGGAAATCGGGTGTTGATGTGGTGAGCTTTGGCGGCACCAAGAACGGCTGCATGGGCGTCGAAGCCGTGGTGTTCTTTGACCCCCAAAAAGCGTGGGAGTTCGAGTTGCGCCGCAAGCGCGGTGCGCATCTCTTCTCCAAACACCGGTATCTTTCGGCGCAGATGGCGGGCTACCTTGCGGAAGGGACATGGTTGGAAACGGCCAAGACAGCCAATGCCAATGCAGCCCATCTTGCCCAAGGGCTACGCGCGGCGGGGGCGGAATTCCTGCATGAGCCTGCGGCGAACATGATCTTCGCCCGCTTCCCCCGCGCCATTCACCGCAAGCTGCACGAAGCAGGCGCGCGCTATTATCTGTGGAACGGCACGCTCGACGGCGATGACGACGAGATGGTCGCGGCGCGTATGGTCTGCGACTGGTCGATCAGCCGTGAGCGGATCGACCAGTTCCTAAGCCACTTCTAGACGTTTACGCCAGCGGCACGTCCTTCAGGAAATCGCGGATCGCCTCGGCGACCTCGGCGGCATGGGTAATGGGCACCATATGCCCTGCCCCCTCGACCGAGACGCGCCGTGCGTCCGGCAAGCGGCGCATCAGCGACGCGTTGATCGCATGGGCCGCTTTGGGAGAGGCCCTGCCCTCGACCAAAAGCGCGGGCATCGACGCACGGTCGAACATGCCCGGCGCCAGCAACCCCGCGCTATCCTCCCCCAAAAAGAGCGAAGAGGCGGGGATGAAGCCGATGCGATCGACCATATAGGCGCGGGTTGGCGCGGGGATTTGATCCCATTTCGTGCCATCGCCCCAAACGCGGTTGAACAGCCGCGCGGCGGTTTCCGCGTCTCCCGTTGCCAGTGCCGCCTCAAAAGCCGCGTTCTGCTCGTTGTATTCGGCCATCGCCTCGGGATCATCCTGTTTGGCGGCGGCGAAATAGACCGGCTCGATCAGGGTAATGCTACGCACCAGTTCAGGATGCTCGATCGCCAAACGCATGGCCACCGTCGCCCCAAAGGAATGGCCGATCAGGTCCATCGGCGCTTCGAGCAGGCTCAGCGCCATCTCTGTCGCCACGTCGTGGATATTCCCCTGCCCGTCCCAATCGCCCGACCGCCCGTGCATCGGCAGGTCGAAAGCACGCAGGGTCAACTCATCCGACAGCGCCGCCCCGATCCCCCGCCACGCGCCGGAATGCGCCAGCGAGCAGTGGATCGCCAAGGCCGGGCGCGGGCCGTGACCAAACCGACGCGCGTTGATCTCTGGGGTCACAGCTTGCCCCCGAGGTGCAGATCGAGGTCTTCCAAACGGTCCTGCCCCCAAAACTTCTGATCGCCGACGATATAGAACGGCGCGCCAAAAACCCCCTGCGCCACCGCCTCTTCAAGGTTCGCGGCATAGGTCTCGGCGCCTTGCAATAACCCGCTGTCGGCCAGAGCCGGATCGAACCCCGCCTCGCTCAGACAGGCGCGGACCACATCGTCATGGCCGATGTCCTTTTCCTCGGCCCAGACCGCGCGGGTGATGGCATGGGTCAGCTTGCCCAAATCGCCCCCGCCCGCATTCTGCGCCGCAATGACCGCATAGGCCGCGGGCGCGCCATTCGTCGGCCAATGCGCGGGCTTGAGGTTGAACGGCAGGCCCAGCTTGCGCGCCTGCCGCGGCAGGTCTTGGGCGCGGTATTCATTCCGGCTGGGATGACGCTCTGCCGGGGGCAGCCCGCCGGTGCGCGGGAATGCTGCCACGATGTCGAAAGGTTTGTAAACGATCTCGGCCCCGTGCTTTTCGGCAATCGCCTCAAGCCTGTTCCCGGCGAGGTAGCAATAGGGTGACAGCGTTGCGAAAAAATAGTCGATCCGGGCCATTTGGCTCTCCTTCGGGGGCGGTGCAGCTTTGCCCGACCGTAAGCGCATGCTAAGCGGTGTCAACGTCACGAATCTGCAACCTACCGCTGCCCCGGAGCTCCTATGCCACGCACTTCAGAACCTAAACTGATCTCAGGCAATGCCAATATGCCGCTTGCCAAGGCCATCGCGCGGCGCATGTCGCTGCACCGCGGCGTCAATGTCGGCCTTGTCGACGCACGGGTCGAGCGGTTCAACGATGGCGAGATTTTCGTCGAGGTTTATGAGAACGTGCGCGGCGAGGATATGTTCATCATCCAGCCCACGTCGAACCCCGCGAACGACAACCTGATGGAACTGATGATCATGGCCGACGCGCTGCGCCGGTCCTCGGCCGCGCGGGTCACGGCCGTGCTGCCCTACTTCGGCTACGCGCGCCAAGACCGCCGCACCAAGGCGCGCACCCCGATCACCGCCAAGATGGTCGCCAACATGCTGACCGGCAGCGGGATCGAGCGGATCCTGACGATGGACCTGCACGCCGCGCAGATCCAAGGTTTCTTCGACATTCCGGTCGACAACCTCTACGCCTCCCCGATCTTCGCGCTGGATATCAAGGACGCTTTCAAAGACCGTATGGATGAGTTGATGGTCGTCAGCCCCGACGTCGGCGGCGTGGCCCGCGCGCGCGAACTGGCCAAGCGGATCAACTCCCCCCTGTCGATCGTCGATAAACGTCGTGAAAAGGCCGGCGAAGTGGCCGAAATGACCGTGATCGGCGATGTGAAGGGCAAGACCTGCCTGATCGTGGACGACATCTGCGACACTGCGGGCACGCTCTGCAAAGCCGCCGAAGTGCTGTTGGAGAACGGCGCCAAGGAAGTGCACTCCTACATCACCCACGGTGTCATGTCCGGCCCGGCGGTCGAACGTGTGGCCAATTCCGTCATGAAATCGCTTGTCATCACCGACAGCATCGCGCCGACCCCTGCGGTTAAGAAAGCGCCGAACATCCGCATCGTGCCCACCGCGCCGATGTTCGCCCAAGCGATCCTGAACATCTGGAATGGCACCTCGGTCTCCTCGCTGTTCGAGGCGGAAACGCTGGGCCCGATCTATGACGGGATGTATGCCGCGAGCTAGGCCTTGTGCTGTGATCTAGGGTTGGCCCCAGCGGGCCGCCCACCCCTGCTAGGTCCCTCTCCCAGCATGACGGGCCTAGCCGATGACCCAGTCATCTTCCTCCCCCAGTGATCCGATTGCCGTCCACGCCAGCCGCGCGCGTGCCACGCGGGTGTCGCCCCATGTGCGGAACACCAGGTCAAAGCCTGCCTCGGTCACCGCCTCGGCGCAGATATCGGCGCGGGTGACGGTGCTGGCGTCGATGTCCCACAGCGACATCGTGACCTGAACATGGGGCGGCTCTCGGAAGGGTTCTGAAAAGCTGATCCGACGGCGGCGTTCACGCTGGCCATGGCCCGTCCACATCGAACCACCGTCCTCGAACTCGGAAAACAGCATCACATCGCCGTTGTCCACGCCGATGGTATGGCTGCGCAGTCGTCTCATATTCCTAGCCTGCCCGCTTTTGTAATCACCGCACAATGATGCCGCAGCAGAGAGAGGCAGAAAAGCAAAAAGCCCCGCCAAGGCGGGGCTTTTCACTGATTTTCAACGCATTACAGGTTGGGCTGTTTGCTCGACAACCCGATGTGATCGCCCACGGCAACCATATCGGCGAGCAGCTTGGCGGCGTCATCCACGGGACCGGGCTCATTCTCCCAGTTGTCCTTGGCGCGGGTGTAGACGGCATGCGCCTCTGCCACCATGCTGTCCATCTGCTCCTGCGTCATGTCGGCACGCGCCACGGCACGTTCCGCCAGCACAGACACGCCGCCCTGACCGCCGATTTCGGCGAAGCCGCCGGTCACGACGTATTCGGTCGTGCCCTCCGGCCCTTCCACGCGCAGAAGGCCCGGACGCAGGGTGGTGATGGTGGGCGCATGATCGGCCATGGCCGTCATGTCGCCCTCGGTGCCCGGAATCTGCACGGCCGTCACCTGCATCGATGCCAGCCGCCGTTCCGGCGAAACGAGGTCGAATTGCATTGTGTCTGCCATTGTCAGCGCTCCTTAAGCGGCGTCTGCCGCCATTTTCTCGGCTTTCGCCTTCACTTCGTCGATGCCGCCAACCATGTAGAAGGCACCTTCGGGCAGGTGGTCATACTCACCGGCAACCACGGCCTTGAAGGACGCGATGGTTTCTTCCAGCGGCACCTGAACGCCGTCGGACCCGGTGAAGACCTTAGCCACGTCGAAGGGCTGGCTGAGGAAACGCTCGATCTTACGGGCGCGGGCCACGGTCAGCTTGTCCTCTTCCGACAGTTCATCCATGCCGAGAATGGCGATGATGTCCTGAAGCGATTTGTAGCGTTGAAGCACCTGCTGCACGTCTGTCGCCACCTTGTAGTGCTCGTCGCCGATGATCAGCGGGTCGAGCAGACGCGAGGTGGAGCCGAGAGGGTCAACCGCCGGGTAGATGCCCTTTTCCGAGATCGAACGGTCGAGAACCGTTGTCGCGTCGAGGTGCGCAAAGGAGGTTGCCGGCGCGGGGTCGGTAAGGTCGTCCGCGGGAACGTAGACGGCCTGAACCGAGGTGATCGAGCCGTTCTTGGTCGAAGCAATACGCTCCTGCATGACGCCCATGTCGGTCGCCAGTGTCGGCTGGTAGCCCACAGCGGAAGGAATACGGCCCAGAAGGGCAGACACTTCGGAACCGGCCTGCGTGAAGCGGAAGATGTTGTCGACGAAGAACAGAACGTCGGAACCGGATTCGTCGCGGAACTGCTCGGCCAGTGTCAGGCCGGTCAGGGCGATCCGCATACGCGCGCCCGGAGGCTCGTTCATCTGGCCGTAGACCAGCGCAATTTTCGAATCCACGAGGTTGTCGGGAACGATAACGCCGGATTCGATCATCTCGTGGTAGAGGTCGTTGCCCTCACGGGTCCGCTCACCCACGCCCGCGAACACCGAGAGACCCGAGTGCACTTTGGCGATGTTGTTGATCAGTTCCATGATGAGAACGGTCTTGCCCACGCCGGCACCGCCGAAGAGGCCGATCTTACCACCCTTGGTGTAGGGGGCCAGCAGGTCGATGACCTTGATGCCGGTGACGAGGATCTCGGTCTCGGTCGACTGGGCCGCGAACTCGGGCGCTTCGCCGTGAATGGCGCGGGAGTTGTCCGCGTTGACCGGGCCTTGCTCGTCCACGGCTTCGCCGGTGACGTTCATGATGCGGCCCAGGGTCGCGTTGCCGACGGGCACGCGGATCTGGTCACCGGTGTTGGTCACCGACTGGCCGCGCACGAGGCCCTCGGTGGCGTCCATCGCGATGGCGCGTACGGTGTTTTCGCCAAGGTGCTGCGCCACTTCGAGAACCAGCGTCTTGCCTTGGTTCTCGGTGTGGAGCGCGTTGAGAATCTCGGGCAGTTCGCCCTCGAATTGAACGTCAACGACAGCGCCGATGACCTGTGTGATTTTACCGACAGCTTGTGCCATGTCGTGTCTCCGATTTGCTTACAGCGCTTCCGCGCCGGAAATGATTTCGATCAGCTCGTTGGTGATGACGGCCTGACGCGTGCGGTTGTACTCGATGGTCAGTTTCTCGATCATCTCGCCCGCGTTGCGTGTGGCGTTGTCCATCGCCGACATCCGGGCACCCTGTTCGGATGCTCCGTTCTCCAGCAGGGCCGAGAAGATCGCAGTGGCGACCCCGCGCGGCAGAAGGTCGGCCAAGACCGCCTCTTCGCTGGGTTCATAGTCGAACAATGTGGACGCTGCGCTGTCGTCGCCTGCTTCGCCGTCGAATTTGGCGGGGATGATCTGCTGCGCCGTCGGCGTCTGCATGACCACGTTAACGAACTTCGCGTAGAAGATCGTCGCCACGTCGAATTCGCCCGCGTCAAAGCGGTTCAGCACGTCTTGCGCGATGTTCTGCGCGTCGCCATAGCCGATCTTTTTGACTTCGCTGAGGTCAACATGGCCCACCAGATGAGCGCCCAGATCGCGGCGCAGCGCGTCGCGGCCCTTCTTACCAACGGTGAGGATCTTCACCTCTTTGCCCTGGGCCAGCAGATCGCGCGCATGGGCCTTGGCCTTCTTCGCGATGTTGCTGTTGAAGCCGCCGCACAGTCCGCGTTCGGCGGTCATGACCACCAGCAGATGCACCTTGTCTTCACCCGTGCCGCTGAGCAGCTTGGGCGCGCTGTCGGAGCCGCCGACACTGGCCGCGAGCCCTGCCATCACGGCATTGAACCGCTCAGAATAGGGACGCGAAGCCTCGGCAGCCTCCTGCGCGCGGCGAAGTTTCGCCGCGGCAACCATTTGCATGGCCTTGGTGATCTTGCGGGTCGATTTGACCGACGAGATCCTGTTCTTCAGGTCCTTGAGATTTGGCATTGCCTTATCTCCCGTTTAAGCGAAGTCGGCGGCGAAACCGTCGATGGCGGCTTTGATCTTCTCTTCCAACTCGCCTTTGACCTTGCGGTCGTTGTTGGTGATGTCCTTGAGAAGGTCGTCGTGCTTGCTGCGCAGATGCGCGAGCAGGCCCGCCTCGAAGCGACCGACTTCCGACACGTCGACCTTGTCGAGGTAGCCGTGGGTACCGGCGTAGATCACGCAGACGATTTCCGAGTTGGTCAGCGGCGCGTACTGCGGCTGCTTCATCAGTTCGGTCAGACGCGCACCACGGTTCAGCAGCTGCTGGGTCGCGGCATCGAGGTCGGAGCCGAACTGGGCGAAGGCCGCCATCTCGCGGTACTGGGCCAGCGACAGTTTCACCGGACCGGCGACCGAGGACATCGCCTTGGTCTGAGCCGAGGAGCCCACGCGGGACACCGACAGACCGGTGTTCA
Organism: Sulfitobacter sp. 1A12157; assembly: GCF_043557345.1. NCBI lineage: Bacteria > Pseudomonadati > Pseudomonadota > Alphaproteobacteria > Rhodobacterales > Roseobacteraceae > Sulfitobacter > Sulfitobacter sp. 1A12157. The sequence goes on along the minus strand of NZ_JBIFFV010000002.1, from coordinate 220,276 downwards.
CGGCGGGGCGGATGCCCTGATAGAACAGTTCGGTCTCAAGGAAGATCTGACCGTCGGTGATCGAGATCACGTTGGTCGGAATGAAGGCCGACACGTCGCCACCTTGGGTTTCGATGATCGGCAGCGCGGTCAGAGAGCCGTTGCCGGCCTCGTCACCCAGCTTCGCCGAACGCTCGAGCAGGCGGGAGTGGAGGTAGAAAACGTCGCCCGGGTAGGCTTCGCGGCCCGGCGGGCGGCGCAGCAGCAGGGACATCTGACGGTAGGACACGGCCTGCTTGGAAAGGTCATCGTAGATGATCAGCGCGTGGCGGCCGTTGTCGCGGAAATGCTCGGCCATCGCGGTGGCGGCATAGGGCGCGAGGAACTGCATCGGCGCGGGCTCGGAAGCGGTCGCGGCCACGACGATGGAGTAGTCGATTGCGCCGGTCTCTTCGAGCTTCTTCACCAGCTGCGCCACGGTCGAGCGCTTCTGGCCGATCGCGACGTAGACGCAGTACATCTTTTTGCTCTCGTCGTCGCCGGCGGCTTCGTTGACCTGAGCTTGGTTCAGCATCGCGTCGAGCGCGACGGCGGTCTTGCCGGTCTGACGGTCGCCGATGATCAGCTCACGCTGGCCACGGCCGATCGGGATCATCGCGTCCACGGATTTGAGGCCGGTTGCCATCGGCTCGTGCACGGATTTACGCGGGATGATGCCCGGCGCCTTCACGTCGGCGATACCGCGCTTGGTGGCGCCCAAGGGGCCCTTGCCGTCGATGGGGTTGCCCAGACCGTCAACAACGCGGCCCAGCAGTTCGTCACCGATTGGCACGTCCACGATGGAGTTGGTGCGCTTGACGGTGTCACCTTCGGTAATGTCGCGGTCGGAGCCGAAGATAACGACACCCACGTTGTCGGCTTCGAGGTTCAGGGCCATGCCCTGAATGCCGCCGGGGAATTCGACCATTTCACCGGCCTGAACATTGTCCAGACCATAGACGCGGGCGATACCGTCACCGACGGAGAGAACGCGACCCACTTCGGCCACTTCGGTTTCCTGACCGAAATCCTTGATCTGGTCCTTCAGGATCGCAGAAATCTCTGCTGCTTGGATACCCATTTATCCGACCTCTTTCATTACATTCTGGAGGGAATTGAGCTTGGAGCGGATCGAGGTGTCGATCATCTTCGAGCCCACTTTGACGACAAGACCGCCGATGAGGCTTTCATCAACGGTCGCATGAAGTGATACTTTTTTGCCGGTGGAAGCGGTCAGCGATTTCGCCAGCTTGTCCGACTGTGTCTTCGTCAGTGCCTTGGCCGTTGTGACCTCGGCAGTGATTTCGCCTTTGGCTTCGGCAATGATCTCGCGCAGCGCTTTGACCAGCGCGGGCAGCGCGAACAGGCGGCGCTTTTGCGCCATCAGTTGCAGCGTGTTCGCCATGGTCTTGGTCAGGCCCATCTTTTCGGCCAGCACCTTGATCGCCTGTTCCTGCTCTTCGCGGGTATAGAGCGGCGAAGTGGTCAGGCGGCGAAAATCGTCGCTGTCGTTCAATGCCGCTTCAAGCGCGGTAAGATCGCCCTCGATGGCATCAACCTGATTGGCCTCGCGGGCCAGATCATACACGGCTGTCGCATAACGTTCCGCGATACCGGTGGAAATGGAAGCAGGTTCGGACACGTCCATCCTCTCGTTCAATAAGCGCCGGATATGCGAATATGTCGCGTCACCAGCAGTTGGCGCGGCTTGAAGTTACCCAAGACGTCTAAATCAGGGGCGATGTAGCAGACAGGTTCGCGCCCGGCAACACAGTATAGGCAGGTAATGTCGCGGCGTGCTGCAATATTGCAAGGGCTGCGGCTAATCGCGGCTCTTTGCCGCAGAAAAATGCCAGCCCATTTATCACCCGGGGCGGATCCACGAATCCAGCTCCCTCGCCCACCGCATGGGCAAAGTCTACAAGGCGCTGAGGTGTTTAGACCGGTTTCGCCTGCGGCTCTGCCATGCCCTCCAACACCCCGATGGCGCGCCTTGCGGTGCTGCGTTGCGGACGGCCCCGTGGCGGGTAAACCAGTTTCGTGGCCTCCACCAAGATCGCGCCGCCGCCCATCATCGTCGGCATCTGACGTCCGATTTTCTCGAACAAAGGCGCCGATTTCATCCAGATTCGCTGCTGCGACGGGAATTGATACAGCGCGCCAAGGTGCCGTTCGGGCAGGAACTGATGCTTGCGCAACTGCGTCTCCAGCTGGCCCGGCGAATAGGGCCGCCCATAGCCGAACGGGGTGCGGTCGCGCCGCGCCCACATGCCCGCACGGCTTGGCACGATGAACAGCGCCTTGCCCCCCGGCCCCAGCACGCGCCAGCATTCGTCGAGCAGCTCACTGGGCCGCTCAGAAGTTTCGAGCCCATGCATTAGCACCAGCTTATCCACCGCCCCCGTCTCGACCGGCCAAAGCGTCTCTTCCGTCAGGACCGAGGTGTTGGGCATCCCCGCAGGCCAAGGCATCACCCCCTGCGGGCCGGGCATCAAGACCATCACCCGCCGCGCATCCGCCAGATAGGGGCGCAGCAGGGGCGCGGCAAAGCCAAAGCCGACAACGGTCTGCCCCTTCGCCTCGGGCCACAACTCCAACAACCGCCCGCGCAGGGATTTCTGCGCCGCACGTCCCAACGCGCTGCGATAATAGAAATTGCGCAGATCCTGTACATCAAGATGCATTGCAGCCCGCCTTGGTGAGTGTCACTCTTGCCGGACCATAACAACACAGCGAGGTAAGACGCCATGGCCTTTGATCTGGTCACGATTCCCTGTCTGTCGGACAACTACGCCTTTCTGCTGCGTGACCATGACAGCGGCGCGGTGGCGCTGATCGACGTGCCCGAGGCCGCGCCGATCATGGCAGAGCTTGACCGCCGCGGCTGGACGCTGAGCCAAATCTGGTTGACCCACCACCACCCCGACCACGTTCAAGGTCTGGCCGAACTGCTCACCCGCTTCCCCGCCGAGGTGATCGGTGCCAAGGCCGATGCCCACCGCCTGCCCCCGCTCGACCGGGCGGTGGCCGAGGGTGACAGCATCGAGTTGGGCGCGCTTGCGGCCCAGGTGCTCGACGTATCGGGCCATACCGTGGGCCATATCGCCTTTCATCTGCCCAAGGCCAAGGCGGCCTTCACCGCCGACAGCCTTATGGCGCTTGGCTGCGGTCGCCTCTTTGAAGGCAGCCCCGCGCAGATGTGGGAAAGCCTGCAAAAGCTGGCCGCCCTGCCCCGTGACACGACGATCTGCTCAGGCCATGAATATACCGCTGCCAACGCAAAATTCGCCCTGACCGTTGATCCGGACAATGCCGCCCTTATATCAAGGGCCAAGGACATCGACAGCGCCCGCGCCAAAGGGCAGCCGACCGTCCCCTCGTCGCTTTCACTGGAACTAGAAACCAATCCCTTCCTGCGCCCCGGCGACCCGGCCATCCGCGCGACCTTGGGGATGCCAGACGCCACCGACACGGAAGTGTTCACCGAAATCCGCAGGCGAAAAGACCAGTTCTGAGCGCCTGCAATCATGGCTCAAAGTCCTCGCTCACGGCAAATGTGACCGATTCGGACCAGAATCTTCTTGAAGATGGGCGATGATCAACCAAACTCTAATACTATGAGGCCATGGTCGGACCGGGGCCTGAGACATCTCAGCACCTCACCGACCCCGATCGAAAAGGAGCACGCCCGTGCCTTCATTCTCGACTACACTTGAGCAGGCAATCCACGCGGCCCTCGCGTTGGCCAATGCCCGCCGCCACGAATTCGCAACGCTTGAACATCTGTTGCTGGCCTTGCTCGATGAACCCGACGCCGTGCAGGTCATGAAAGCCTGTTCCGTCGATGTCTCCGACCTGCGCGATACGCTGGTCGAATTCGTCGACGATGACCTTAGCAACTTGATCACTGACATCGACGGTTCCGAAGCGGTGCCGACGGCGGCCTTCCAGCGCGTGATCCAACGCGCCGCGATCCACGTGCAATCCTCGGGTCGGACCGAGGTGACGGGCGCCAACGTGCTGGTCGCCATCTTTGCCGAGCGTGAGAGCAACGCCGCCTATTTCCTGCAAGAGCAGGATATGACCCGCTATGACGCGGTAAACTTCATCGCCCATGGTGTCGCCAAAGACCCGGCATATGGGGAATCCCGCCCCGTCACAGGCGCGCCCGAGGCCGAGGAAGAGGCCCAAGGCGTCACCGATGGCGACAAGAAGGAATCCGCGCTGGCCAAATACTGCGTGGACCTCAACGCCAAGTCCCGTGAGGGCGACATTGACCCGCTGATCGGCCGCGAGGGCGAGGTTGAGCGCTGCATTCAAGTGCTCTGCCGCCGCCGCAAGAATAACCCGCTTCTGGTGGGGGATCCGGGTGTTGGCAAGACCGCCATCGCCGAAGGTCTGGCGCGCAAGATCGTCGCCGGCGAAACGCCTGAGGTGCTGGCCAATACCACGATCTACTCGCTCGACATGGGCGCCCTGCTCGCAGGCACCCGCTACCGCGGTGATTTCGAGGAGCGGCTCAAGGCCGTGGTGACCGAGCTTGAGGATCACAAGGACGCCGTGCTCTTCATCGACGAGATCCACACCGTGATCGGCGCCGGTGCCACTTCCGGCGGGGCGATGGATGCCTCCAACCTGCTCAAGCCCGCGCTTCAGGGCGGCAAACTGCGCACCATGGGCTCCACCACCTATAAGGAGTTCCGCCAGCATTTCGAGAAGGACCGCGCGCTGAGCCGCCGGTTCCAGAAGATCGACGTGAGCGAGCCTTCGGTCGAAGACGCCACAAAGATCCTGAAGGGTCTCAAGCCCTATTTCGAGGAGCATCACAGCGTCAAATACACCTCCGACGCGATCAAGACCTCGGTGGAACTGGCGCATCGCTACATCAACGACCGCAAGCTGCCGGACAGCGCGATCGACGTGATCGACGAAGCCGGTGCCGCGCAGCACCTCGTCGCCGCCTCCAAGCGCCGCAAGACCATCGGCACCAAAGAGGTCGAGGCCGTGGTGGCCAAGATCGCCCGCATTCCGCCGAAGAACGTCTCCAAGGACGACGTGGTGGTGCTGAAGGATCTGGAAAGCTCGCTCAAGCGGGTGGTCTTCGGTCAGGATGCCGCGATCGAGGCGCTGTCTTCGGCCATCAAACTCTCCCGCGCGGGCCTGCGCGAGCCGGACAAGCCCATCGGCAATTACCTCTTCGCTGGTCCCACTGGCGTGGGTAAAACCGAGGTCGCCAAGCAGCTGGCCGATACGCTTGGCGTGGAACTGCTGCGTTTCGACATGTCGGAATATATGGAGAAACACGCGGTCAGCCGTCTGATCGGCGCGCCTCCGGGCTATGTCGGCTTCGATCAGGGCGGCATGCTGACCGATGGCGTGGACCAGCATCCGCACTGTGTGCTGCTCTTGGACGAGATGGAGAAGGCGCATCCGGACGTCTACAACATCCTGTTGCAGGTGATGGACCACGGCAAGCTGACCGATCACAATGGCCGCACGGTGGATTTCCGCAATGTGGTGCTGATCATGACCTCCAACGCGGGTGCCTCCGAACAGGCCAAAGCGGCTGTAGGCTTTGGCCGCGACCGCCGCGAGGGTGAGGATACCGCCGCGATCGAGCGGACCTTCACACCGGAGTTCCGCAACCGTCTGGACGCGGTGATCTCCTTCGCGCCGCTGCCGAAGTCGGTGATCCTGCGGGTGGTCGAGAAGTTCGTGCTGCAACTCGAAGCGCAGCTGATGGACCGGAACGTGACCATCGAACTGTCGAAGAAAGCCGCCGAATGGCTTGCCGACAAGGGCTATGACGACAAGATGGGCGCGCGCCCCCTGGGCCGTGTGATCCAAGAGCACATTAAGAAGCCGCTGGCCGAGGAATTGCTCTTTGGCAAGCTGGCCAAGGGCGGTGTCGTTAAGGTCGGTGTCAAGGATGATGAGTTGACGCTCAAGGTCTTGGGCAGCGAAAGCAAGCGTCTTTCCGGTGACCGGCCCCCGCTGCTCACCGCGGAATGATCTATCGGGCCGCACTGGCCCTGATCCTCTCCTCCGCCAGCCCTGCGCTGGCGGAGGATTTGCAACTGGCCTTTCCGCTGGATTGCACCCTTGGGCGGGACTGCCACATCCAACAATATATGGACCGCGACCCGAGCGACGGCGCAGAGGACTACCGCTGTTCCGGCCTGACCTATGACGGCCACAAGGGCACGGATTTCGCCCTGCCCGACCGGGCGGCGATGGCCACGGGCGTCACCGTGCGCGCGGCAGCGGCGGGGGTGGTCAAAGGATTGCGGGATGGGATGCCAGATGGCGCGCCGCTTTCAGAGGTTGAAGGGCGCGAATGTGGCAATGGCGTGGTGATCGACCTCGGCGAGGGGTGGGAGACGCAGTACTGCCACCTGAAACGCGGCTCGCTCCGCGTGCAGGAAGGGCAAGAGGTGGCGGTCGGCGATGCGCTCGGGTTGGTCGGTCAGTCCGGCAAAGCGGCCTTTCCGCACCTGCACCTGTCGCTGCGCCATCACGGCACGCCCGTCGATCCATTCGCCCCCGAAGGCCCCAGTTGTGACACCGAACCGCGCAACACCCTCTGGCAAGACCCCCCGCCCTACCGCCCCGGCGGGCTGATTGCGCTTGGCTTCGCCGACCGCGTGCCCAGCTATGATGAGATCAAAGCGGGAGAGGCTCATCGCGACAGCCTGCCCAAAGATGCGCCTGCCTTGGTCATCTACGGCTACAGCTACGGCACGCGGAAGGATGACGTGCTGCGCCTCAGCCTCGCCGGTCCGAAGGGCAGCGTGATCGAAAGGGATGTGGTGATGGAAAAGCCGCAGGCGCAATCCTTCCGTGCGATCGGCAAACGCGCGGCTTCTGCGCCATGGGCCGCCGGGCGCTATACAGGCAAGGTTACCCTGCTGCGCGAAGGCCGTGTGATCGACGAAAAGACCGGCGTTCTGACCCTGCGATAGGTCCGGGGTGCCCGCTTACTTCTCGGTAAACTTCAGCTCGATCCGCCTGTTCTGCGCCCGCGCGGCTTCGGTATTGCCCTCGGCCACGGGCTGATACTGGCCAAAGCCGTTGGCAGCCAAACGATCCGGCGCGATGCCGAGGAAATTGACCATATATTTGACCACCGACAGCGCCCGCGCTTGGCTGAGCTCCCAGTTGTCCGCAAACTCCCCAAAGCCGGACAGCGGCACATTGTCGGTATGACCATCGACGCGGATCACCCAATCGATCTCGGGCGGGATCTCGTCCACCACGCTGCGCAGGATGCCCGCCACCTTGGCAATCTCACCCTGCCCGTCTTGGCTCAGCACCGCACTGCCCGGCGCGAACAGCACCTCGGAGGAGAAGACGAAACGGTCGCCTTCGATCCGCACCCCCTCCTGATTGCCCAGCAGATCACGCAACCGGCCAAAGAATTCCGAGCGGTACTGGGCGAGGTTCTTGCTCTCTTCCTCAAGCCGCTTGCGCTCGGCCGCTTCCAACTCGGCGCGGCGGCGTTCCTCTGCCGCGACCCGCGCCAGCGCGGTGTTCAACTCGGAGCCAAGAGACTGCAATTCCACCGATTTCGCCGCATCCCGCGCGATGGCGTCATCAAGCAACGCCTGTAGGTTGCCCAGTTGCGCGCGCAGTTCCGCGACTTGCTGGTTCAGCAATTCGGTCTGCCGTTGCGCGGCGGCGCTCACGGCTTTTTCCTCGGCCAGCGTCTCTTCGGCTTGGGCCAAAAGGGCCGCGCGGCGTTCGGCGGCGGTGGTCTTATCCTCGGCCAAGGTCTCGGCGGCGAGTTTTGCCGCCAGCGCCTGCGCCAGACGTTCGCGCAGGTCCGACTGCGTGCCGCTCAGCGCCGCGCCCTCCTCCTCAAGGGACTGCACACGGGCCAGCGCCTCGGCCAGACGGGCGTTCAAGGCCTGCTCGGTCGCCTCGGCCTGCGCCAGCCGCGTGCGCAGCTCCTCTTCGGTGCCTTCCGCGGCTTCCAACTCCTCGGCCAGGGCGGCGCGTTCGGCCTCCAGACCCGCGCCGCTCTCCTCCAGCCGCTCCATCCGCAGCAGTGCTGCGGCAAGCTCACTGTCAAGATCGCTGCGCGCCGCGCGGGCGGCCGCCAAAAGGGTCAGCGTCTCTTCGGCCTTCTTGCGCTGCGCCTCAAGCGAAAGGGTCATGGCCGTCAATTCCGCATCCGCATCCTCTAGCCGGTCGCGCAGCGCCTGCGCCGCTGCGGCTTCGGCCAAACGCGCGGCTTCCTCGGCGCTCAGCGCCTCTTCGGTCTCCGCCACCTCGGCATTGAGGGCGGCGACTTCGGCCTCGGCTTCGGCGTTTTGCGCCCGCAAATCGGCCACCAGCGCGTCCAGCGCCTCGCGTTTCGCGGCGGCAAGCCGGGCCGTTTCCGCCTGCGCGTCGATCTCTTCCCGCGCGGTGCTGAGCGCGAGGTTCAGTGCCTCTTGCTCATCCAAGAGCGCGGCTTCGCGGGTTTCCAAGTCACCGATACGCGCCTGATCTTCGGCCTGCGAGGCCAAGAGCGCGGCCACCCGCGCCTCAAACCCCGTGATCTCGGCCTCGGCCGCTTGCAAGGCAGCCGCCTGCGCGTCGCGTTCCGAGGTCAGCCCGGCGATCACCGCCTCTTGCCGCGACACCTCATCACGCGCGTCGTTCAGTGAGGCATTCAGCGCGCCGAGCCGCGCCTCCAACCGCGCGGTGGTCCGTTCCTCGACGCCAAGCGCGTGGGCAAGGGCCGCGACCTCTCCGGCCAGTTCGTTAAGCTCGCTTTCCTGCCCGCTGATCCGCTCAGTCAGGACGAATTGCACCACCATGAAGATGGTCAGTACAAACATCAGAACCAGCAAAAGCCCGGTCATCGCATCGACGAACCCCGGCCAGATGGAGCCCTGAAACCGTGCGCCTGTCCGCCGGGAAAGTGCCATTACTGGTCCCCGCCACCGGAGGTATCGCCCGCCCGCAGGCGGCGGGTCTCAGGGGCGCGTTGCCCGGAAAGCGCCTTGGCCAGCAAAGAGATATCCTTGCGCAATTCGGCCATGGTTTCCTGACGCCCGGCTGAGATTTCTTCCAAGATACGCAGCATCTGCACGTCGATGGAGCGCAGGCGCATCCGGCTTTCCGCGTCGATCCCTTCGCCCGCGACCTGACCTTCGAGCGTGGCGATCAACCGGTCCTGCCCGTCGGCCACCCGCTCCAGCGCGCTGTTGGTGGACGTGTCATGCTCCATCCGAGTGGTCATCCGGTCCACGGCATCGGCCAGCTTGCCCAGCTTGTCGTCGACCATGGCGCGGCTGACGTCAGATTGGGTGAACATCTGCTGCATCTCGGCCATCTGTTCGACCATCTGGTCCATCACGCTGGCCATGATGTTCTGATCGCTCACATCATCGCCCGAGGTCAGCCCGACCCGCGTGATGGAACTCAGCCAATCTTCCAACTCTTGGTAAAACCGGTTCTGCCCATGCCCCGCAAAAAGCTCCAACAGCCCCACGACGAGAGAGCCCGCAAGCCCCAGAAGCGAAGAGCCAAAGGCCACGCCCATGCCGCCCAGTTGCGCCTCAAGCCCGGTCATCAGACGGCCAAAGACATCGACACCCGCCTCTCCCTCACCCGGGGCGAGGGAGCGGATCGTGTCGACCACTGCCGGAACGGTCGTGGCCAGCCCGTAAAACGTTCCCAGAAGGCCGAGGAAAATCAACATATTGACGATATAGCGCGTGATCTCGCGCACTTCGTCGATACGCGAGGCGACGGAATCGAGGATCGACCGGGTGGAGGTCGTGCTGACCTGCATCCGCGCACCGCGCTGGCGTAGAAGCGACGCCAAGGGTGCCAGCAACTGCGGCGGCTTGGCATCGGGTTCGGCATTGCCGGCGGCAAAATCCTCGATCCAGCGGACCGAGCCGATAAGCTGCATCACCTGATAGAAACAGGCCAGCACACCGACGATGAAGACAAAGATGATGACCCCATTCAGCCATGGGTTCGCGGCAAAGATCGGCAGCACCCGCGGCAGCGCCAAAAACACCCCTGCTCCCGTAAGGCCGAGCGCGATCAGCATCAGAGAAATCTGACGCACCGGTTGTGAAAACTGCGGTTTTGCCTTGCGGTCTGGCTGTGCCATGCGGCCTTTCCTGACCCTTTGTTCTGCTCTTGCCGCAGCCTACACTGAAACGGCAAAGAGTTGCCAAGTTTTTATGAGGTCAAAGCCTTCACCCGATCATGCAACCACTCCAACGCGGGGTCATGCAAGCCCACTTCGGACAGATGCACGGCGGTGTTGATCAAATACTCGGTATTTGGTCCGCGTCCGCCTACGGCGCGGGCAATGATCTGCGCTTGTTCTTCCAAGGGCAGCCCGCCGCAATATTGATCATGCGCCGCGTCGATCACATAGGTCACCGCCTCCACGTCGCGGCCATCGGTCAGTTGCACGGTGAGGTTTTTCTCGACATAGGCCGAGGAGATCAGCTCACGTTCGCGCAGGTACTCCAGCGTCTGCGCCTCCTGCCCCGCAGCCACCCGCATCGCCATGCCTTCGCAGGCCGAGCGGACGGATTCGTCGAGCGCCAGTACCAGCCCCGGCTGGTCGACCGTGCCCCGGTGATGGATCGAGCGCATGCAGAACGATCGCGCATAGCCCGGCAGCGTGGCGATCACGCTTTCCGCCACCTCGAAACCGGGGTTCCACAAAAGGCTGCCATAGCCAAATACCCACATTGTCATCCTGCTGGTCCTTTCTGCTGGCCTTCGGTAAACCGCATCTGAAGCACGATTTGAAGGGCTATCGAAATGCGGAAATTGGTTTGGCTGCTGATTGTGCTCGCCGCACTTTGGGGCGCGTGGTGGGCCGCCGCCACGGCGCAGATGCAAAGCACGCTCACCCGCTTGCTCGACACCCGCCGCGCGGCGGGCTGGGAGGTGACGCTCAAAGAGATCGACAAAGCGGGCTTCCCCCTAACCTTGCAAAACCGGGTGAGCGGGTTGGCCGTGGCGGACCCGACCCGTGGTCTGGCATTCGAAGCCCCGCAGCTTGATCTCTCCGCCCCGGTCTGGTGGCCCGGTGATCTCTCCGCCCGCGCGCCCGTTGCGGCTGCCGACCTGCCCGCAGGGGCGCTGCCCCTGACGCTGAAGATGCGCGATCTGCGCGCCGATCTGGAACTCCACCCCGGAACCTCGCTTCAGCTGGAGGCGATGGAGCTTCGCAGCACGCATCTTGAGGTCGACGGCCCCGACGGGCTGCTGCTGAAGGCCGAAGAGCCGCGAATGCGGATCGCGCAATCGGGCAATGCGGCGCGGGACTATGACATCGCGCTGCTGCCCGGCGGCATCACCCCCGGCCCCCTGCTGCGCAAGGTCTTGGGCGATGGCACAGGCCAGCCCGGCGGTCAGCCGATGCTGTCGGCACGGATGGCCGTGACCTTTGACCGCCCGTTGGACCGGCACAGCGCGATGGCAGGCACCCTGCCACAGATCGACGCGCTGACGGTTGAGAATGTGGATGCCGCTTGGGGCGAGGTGGCTTTGGGCGCCGAGGGAGCGCTGACCTTTGACGCTGCGGGCATTCCCGATGGGGTGCTGAGCCTGCGCGTCACCAATTGGTCCAGACTGCTCGACGCGGGCGAACGCGCGGGCTTTCTGCCGCCGTCGATGCGCGGGCAGGTCGACACCATGCTGCGGCTGTTGGAAGCGCGGGGCGGCACGCCGGGCGGATTGGACTTCGACCTGATCTTTACGGACGGTCAGATGATGCTGGCGGGGATCCCGCTTGGCCCCGCACCGCGGTTGATCCAACCCTAACGGCCGCTTAGCGGCAGTAGCTGCCGCTGCGATAGCGCGCCGTGTCAAAGTGAAAATGGTCTTGATGAAAGCGGTCTGCCTCTGGTCCCAGCACCGTGCCGAAGGGTCCGCAGGCGCCCCGGTGCATCCGCCGCAAGGCCGCGCTGCTGCGCCGGGCACGCCAGCCCTTCAGCAGGCTGATCGTGCTGCCGTCCGCCAATTCAAACCCGGAAATGTCGATCGCGCGGCCTTTGCCATGTTCGGAAATCTTGCCCCCCTTGCGGTTGTTCCGCGTCCGGCAGGCATAATGCGCGGCGACTTTGAGCTCTTTCAGCCCCCCGCCCTGCCCCGCCAAAGCGGGCACCGCCGATTGGCGCACCCATGTGGTCAGCGCCTTGGCCGTGGTGCAATCCATCACAGCCGCGGTGCTGAGCCGGATGCCCGAGACCGAGCGGACTTTGACCGCATCCTCGATCCCGCAACCGCTGATCCGGCCCGGCACCCGGCCTACCCGCTTGCCCTGAATTGCCAGATCACCGCAGACAGCGCCCCTGACCAACATTTGCTGGCGTGCACGGGCGGCCTGTTCGATCTTTGCGCTGCGCAGGGTGGGACGGAGCGATGCTTTCATCCCCTGCCCGCCCCCGGCGGCGGCGCGTGCTGCGGGGTCACGTTCGGGCGGGGCGATCGCGCCGCCGGGGGCGACGCTCACCGGCAAGCGCTCCGCCTTGCTTCGCGCCACCGGGCGCTCAGAACTGTCCGGCCCCGCAGCCAAGGCGATTTGCCCCAGCATGATCAGCGGCAGGACAGCCCAGCCCCTCATGGCTTGGGCGCGCCCCGGCCAAAGTCGGGCGCGTCGGTATCCTGCCCCGCCTCGATGATGCCGCGCCGGATCGCCCGGGTGCGGGTGAAATAGGCGTGCAGATGATCGCCGTCCCCGGTGCGGATGGCGCGTTGCAGGGCAAACAACTCTTCGGTGAAACGGCCAAGGATTTCCAGCGTGGCGTCCTTGTTGGTCAGGAAGACATCGCGCCACATCGTCGGATCGCTCGCCGCAATCCGGGTGAAGTCGCGGAAACCGGCGGCGGAATATTTGATGACCTCGCTGTCGGTCACCCGACGCAGGTCGTCGGCCACACCCACCATCGTATAGGCGATGAGGTGCGGCGCATGCGAGGTCACGGCCAGCACCAGATCGTGATGCTCGGCGTCCATCTCCTCGACATTGGCGCCCGCCCCTTCCCAGAGCGCGCGCAGCCGCGCGATGGCCTCGGGGTCGGTCCCCTCCACCGGGACCAACAGGCACCAGCGGTTGTCGAAGAGTTCGGCAAAACCGCTGCGCGGGCCGGAATGTTCGGTCCCCGCAAGCGGGTGCGCGGGAATGAAATGCACGCCGTCGGGCAAATGCGGGCCGACCTGCGCGATCACGTCGGCCTTGACCGAGCCTACATCCGTCACGGTGGCCCCCGGTGCCAGATGTGGCGCGATCTCGGCCGCGACGGCGCCCATCACGCCCACCGGCACGCAGAGCACCACCAGATCGGCGCCCGCGACCGCCTCGGCGGCACTGTCGCAGACCCGGTCGCAGAGGCCGATCTCGCGCGCCGTGGCGCGGGTCTCGTCGCTGCGGGCATAGCCGGTGACCTCACCCGCCAGCCCGCCGCGCTTCATCGCCCAGAACAGCGAGGAGGCGATCAGCCCCAGCCCAATGAGGGCGACCCTATCATAGACCTGCGCCATCAATTGCCCCCCTTGAACTGCCGCACAGCATGGACGACGCGGCGGCAGGCGCTTTCATCGCCCACGGTGATGCGCAGGCAGTTGGGCAGGTTGTAGCCCGCCACCCGGCGCACGATCAGCCCTTGTGTCTTGAGGTAATCGTCGCAGGCCTCGGCCTCGGCCTGATTGGCGAAACGGGCCAGCACGAAATTGGCGAGCGAGACGTCCGAAGGCACGCCGATCTCGGCCAGCGCATCGGCCAGCCAGCTGCGCCAGCGGGCGTTTTCGGCGCGGCAATGGTCGGTATAGGCGCGGTCGCGCATCGCAGCCTCAGCGGCATTGAGTGCCGCCTGCGACAGGTTGAACGGCCCCCGCACCCGGTTCAGCACGTCGATCACATGGCTCGGCCCATAGCCCCAGCCGATCCGCAACCCGCCAAGGCCGTAGAGCTTGGAGAAGGTGCGCGTCATCACCACGTTGTCGCGCCGGTCGACCAGCGCGGCCCCGCCGTCATAGCCCTCGACATATTCGGCATAGGCTCCGTCGAGCACCAAAAGCGCCTGCGGCGGCAGCGCTTCGGCCAGACGCTCGATCTCGGCCAGACCGATCATCGTGCCGGTGGGGTTGTTGGGATTGGCGATGAACACGAGCCGCGTCGCCTCGGTACAGGCGGCGAGGATCGCGTCGACATCGGTCACCCGCTCACGCTCGGGCACCTCGACCGGCGTGGCCCCGGCGGCCAGCGCCGAGATACGGTACATGGCAAAGCCGTGTTCGGTATGCACCACCTCGGTGCCCGGGCCGGCATAGGCTTGGCAGAGAAAAGCGATAATCTCGTCCGAACCCGCGCCGCAGATGATCCGCTCTCCATCGAGGTCCAGCACCTCGGCAATGGCGGCGCGCAGGGCGCTATGGTCGGAGGATGGGTAGCGATGCAGGTCATAGGCCGCGCGGCGATAGGCCTCCACGGCGGCGGGGCTTGGCCCCAGCGGGTTCTCGTTCGAGCTGAGTTTGACCACATTCTCAAGGCCCGCGACATGCGCCGCCCCCCCTTGGTACAGGTCAATCTCCATAATGCCCGGCTGCGGTGCGATCTGTGTCATCTCGCTCTATTCCTCACGCTACTGCCGCCCTTCTATCGGGGGTGCCGCGGTGATGCCAGAATCATTCTGCATCCGCGGCGTCAGCGGACAGGCTGTTGCCCTGCTGCCCGCCGCGCGCCGCACAAAGAAAAAGGCCGCGCGGTCTGCACCACGCGGCCTTTGGCATTCGACAGGCGAAGAAGCTTAGTTCTTCGCGTAGAATTCCACGACGAGGTTCGGCTCCATGACAACCGGGTACGGCACGTCGCCAAGGCTCGGTGTGCGCACGAAAGTCGCGGTCATTTTGGAGTGGTCGCACTCGAGGTAATCCGGCACGTCACGCTCGGGCAGTTGCACGGCTTCGAGAACCGAAGTCAGCTGCTTAGAACGGTCACGCACTTCGATCACGTCACCCTCTTTCACGCGGTAGGAGGGGATGTTGACCTTGCGGCCGTTCACTTTGACGTGGCCGTGGTTCACGAACTGGCGTGCGGCGAAAACGGTCGGCACGAATTTGGCGCGGTACACAACGGCGTCCAGACGGCGCTCGAGCAGGCCGATCAGGTTCTCACCGGTGTCGCCTTTGACGCGCTCGGCTTCGCCGTAGATGCGGCGGAACTGCTTCTCGGTCAGGTCGCCGTAGTAGCCTTTGAGCTTCTGCTTGGCGCGCAGCTGAATGCCGAAGTCCGACATTTTGCCCTTCCGGCGCTGGCCGTGCTGGCCGGGGCCGTATTCACGACGGTTCACCGGGGACTTCGGACGGCCCCAGATGTTTTCGCCCATACGGCGGTCTAGTTTGTGCTTGGCAGCTGTGCGTTTTGTCACGGCTGATCTCCTTTATAAGGCCCCGAGGGGCGGTAAAGGGCGTTGTCCTTTGGCCGAAGCCCGACAGGCTTCCCCTTGCGGGGTCCACCAACACCAATGAAGGGGCGCTTATACGGGGCCATGGCAGGGAGTCAACGGGGGATTTAGCCTATTTGCCCTGCCCCGCCCCTACCGCGCCATCGCAGCGCAGGGCGCGTGGCGGTGACAGGTCAGGATATGATCGTTCACCAGCCCGCAGGCCTCCATCCAGGCATAGGTGATCGTCGGCCCGCAGAACTTGAAACCGGCTTTCTTCAGGTCTTTGCTCACCTGCTCGGACAAGGCGGTCTTCGGCGGCACCTCGGCCTGTGTGGCAAAGCGGTTTTGCAGCGGCGTGCCCTCAACATAGCGCCACATGAAGGCGTCGAACCCCTCGCGGGCCTCCAGCTCTTGCCACGCGCGCGCGTTGGTGATGGCGGCCTCGATCTTGCCCCGGTGGCGGATGATGCCTGGATCGGCCAAAAGGCGCAGCACATCCGCCTCGCCCCATTCGGCGATCTGATGCGGATCGAACCCGGCAAAAGCCGCGCGGAAATTATCGCGTTTTTTGAGGATCGTGATCCAGCTCAGCCCCGCTTGAAACCCGTCAAGGATCAGCTTCTCCCAAAGCGCGCGGCTGTCGTATTCGGGCACGCCCCATTCGGTGTCATGGTAGGCTTGGTAAATCGGATCATCCCCGGCCCAGTCACAGCGCTGCATCTTCGGATCTCCCCCTGCGCGATCCACCGCGGAAATCGCCGCCGATTAAGACCGTATTATCACATTTGCGCCCATACCCATCGCAGGACAGCAAGAGAGTACCGCCGTGCCCCGTCGATTCCAACGCCCTTTCGCCGACGTTCCCCCCGGTGGGGACAGCCCGCTGAACCATGCGGTGATGCAGCGCGACGCCGCGACGCTTGAAATGGTGCGCGAGGCCGTGGCACACCGCCAAACGCTACTGGCGTTTCAGCCCGTCATGCGGGCCAGCGACCCGAGGAATGTCGCCTTTCACGAGGGGCTGATCCGCCTGCTGGATCCGACGGGCCGCGTGATTCCGGCCAAGGATTTCATGCCCGCGATCGAGGATACGGATACCGGGCGGCAGGTGGATGTTCTGGCCCTGCGGCTTGGGTTGAACGCGCTGCACCACCACCCCGGGCTGCGCCTGTCGATCAATATGTCCGCCCGCTCCATCGGGTATCAGGAATGGACCCGCGTCTTGCGCCACTGGCTGGCCCGCGACGCCACCTTGGGCGAGCGGCTGATCCTTGAGATCACGGAAAGCTCGGCCATGATGGTGCCGGAACTGGTGACAAGCTTCATGAACCAATTGCAGCCCCATGGCATCTGCTTTGCCATGGATGATTTCGGAGCGGGGCAGACGGCGATCCGCTATTTCAAGGATTTCTACTTTGATGTCCTGAAGCTTGACGGGCAGTTCATTCGCGGCATCGCCACCAACCCCGACAACCGTGCCCTGACCGCCGCGCTGATGTCCATCGCCACGCATTTCGACATGCTGACTGTGGCCGAATGCGTGGAGAACGCCGCCGATGCGGCGGTGCTGACCGAGATGGGGGTGGACTGCCTGCAAGGCTACCACTTCGCCGCGCCAACCACGCGGCCCCCATGGCTGAATTTCGACCGTGTGCGGGCCACCGGCTAGGCCCGCGCGGACAGGCCGCCGGGGCTGCGGCGGCGGGCAGTCTGCTCAGTTGCCGCATTGCAGCGCATCCGCTATCACTACCTCAGAGGGACGGGAGCGCCCACGCCCGACGACGGCGCGTGTCGGTGTGCCCCCGCCCAACAAGGTAGAGGAAAGTCACATCATGACCAATGTCGTCATCGCATCCGCCGCCCGGACCGCCGTGGGCAGTTTCGGCGGAGCGTTCGCCAATACGCCCGCCCATGACCTTGGTGCCGCCGTTCTGAAAGAACTGGTGGCCCGCGCCGGGGTGGACCCGTCCGAAGTCTCTGAGACCATTCTGGGGCAGGTGCTGACCGCCGCCCAGGGTCAGAACCCGGCACGTCAGGCGCATATCAACGCAGGGCTGCCGAAGGAGAGCGCGGCTTGGGGCATCAATCAGGTCTGCGGCTCGGGCCTGCGCGCCGTGGCGCTGGCGGCTCAGCATATCCAGCTCGGTGACGCGCATATCGTGGCCGCTGGCGGGCAAGAGAACATGACCCTCAGCCCCCATGCGCAGAACCTCCGCGCGGGCCAGAAAATGGGCGATCTGCAGTTCATCGACACGATGATCCGCGACGGCCTGTGGGATGCGTTCAACGGCTACCACATGGGCCAAACCGCCGAGAACGTGGCCGAAAAATGGCAGATCAGCCGCGACCAGCAGGACGAATTCGCCGTGGCATCGCAAAACAAGGCCGAAGCCGCCCAGAAGGCTGGCAAATTCGCCGATGAGATCGTTCCCTACACCATCAAGACCCGCAAGGGCGAGACGGTCGTCGATCAAGACGAATACATCCGCCATGGCGCCAATATCGAAGCGATGCAGAAACTGCGCCCGGCCTTCACCAAGGACGGCTCTGTCACCGCAGCCAATGCCTCGGGCATCAACGACGGGGCGGCGGGCGCGCTGCTGATGAGCGCGGATGAAGCCGAAAAGCGGGGCATTCAGCCGCTGGCGCGGATCGCCTCCTATGCCACCGCCGGACTCGACCCGTCGATCATGGGCGTCGGCCCCGTCTATGCCTCGCGCAAAGCGCTGGAGAAAGCCGGCTGGAAGCCTGAAGACCTCGATCTGGTGGAAGCCAATGAAGCCTTCGCCGCGCAGGCCTGCGCCGTGAACAAGGAAATGGGCTGGGATCCGGAAATCGTCAACGTCAACGGCGGCGCCATCGCCATCGGCCACCCCATTGGTGCCTCGGGCGCGCGGGTGCTCAACACCCTGCTGTTCGAAATGCAGCGCCGTGACGCCAAGAAAGGTTTGGCGACGCTGTGTATCGGCGGCGGTATGGGTGTTGCCATGTGCCTTGAGCGCCCCTAAAACTGGGTCGGCGCGCAACTTTCTTGCGCGCCGAAACATGCATTTGCAAGAACATTACCTTGAGGGAGGGATTACATGTCACGCATCGCTTTGGTCACCGGGGGAAGTCGCGGGATTGGCGCGGCCATTTCGACCACGCTGAAGGACAAGGGCTATACCGTCGCCGCCACCTATGCCGGCAATGACGAAGCCGCCGCGAAATTCACCGAAGAAACCGGCATCAAGACCTATAAATGGAACGTGGCAGATTACGACGCCTCCAAAGCGGGGATCGAACAGGTCGAAGCCGATCTTGGCCCCATCGAGGTGGTGGTCGCCAATGCGGGCATCACCCGCGACGCGCCCTTTCACAAGATGACCCCCGACCAGTGGAATGAGGTCATTGCCACCAATCTGACCGGTGTCTTCAACACGATCCACCCGGTCTGGCCCGGCATGCGCGAACGCAAATTCGGGCGCGTTGTCGTGATCTCTTCGATCAACGGGCAAAAGGGGCAGTTCGCGCAGGTGAACTATGCCGCGACCAAGGCAGGCGATCTGGGCATCGTGAAATCGCTGGCGCAGGAAGGCGCGCGCGCAGGCATCACCGCCAATGCCATCTGCCCCGGCTATATCGCGACGGATATGGTTATGGCGGTGCCCGAAAAAGTCCGTGAAAGCATCATCGCGCAGATCCCCGCCGGACGACTTGGGGAGCCCGAAGAAATCGCCCGCGCGGTGGCCTTCCTCGTCTCCGACGACGCAGGTTTCATCAACGGCTCGACCATCTCGGCCAATGGGGCGCAATTCGTCGTCTGACGGGCGGATGTTCTGGAAATTTAAGGGGCCAGTCTTTTCCCAAGACTGGCCTTTTTTCTATGGGAAAACGAAGCCCGAATGCGGCACTTACTGGCCACCCTGCCTACCGCCCCGCCAAAGCGGAACGGCAGCGGTCGGAAAGGCCGCATTGCACGGCGAGGGTCAGCTCGACAGGCGGCTAATCTCCTCTTTCAAACGGAGTTTCTCCTTCTTCATGGAAGCCACTTTCAAATCGTCCATACCGGGGGCGCGTTGCGCGGTTTCCACCGCCTCACTCATCGCCTGATGCTTGCGCTTCAGGGTGTCCAGATGTGCGTTCAAAGCCATACAATCCTCCATGATTGGTGTGTGGAATTTCAGTGGACCACAGCGCGATCCACAAGTCACGCGGCACCGCAGCATAAGCGTGAAGTTGGTAAAGAAACGCTTAAGAAGTAGGATAGACCAGCGGCGCGCCCCGGCGCAGGACCGCTTCGATTTCCGGCACATAGCTATCGCCATCCCCCTCGTGCCGCGCGCCGCGGTGCATGACGAAGCTGTGATAGAGCCGAAAAGCACCGCGCCCGTTCTTGCGCGCACGCAAGAGAATCAACTCCGGCATCCGCCCCGCGCGCGAGGCGAGCGGCAGCACTTCGACCGATCCCATCTCATGCGGGAGCGCCGCCAGAATCTCGGGCAGTCGCTCTGCGCGATGGATAAAATGCGCCTGCCCCTTAGGCCTTAGCCGCCGCGCGGCGGTGCGGACCCATTGTCGCAGGGGCGTCGCCTCACCCAAGGCCGTTTCACGCCCCGGATCGCGGGACTGGACCGAAGCGGCGCGATCAAAATAGGGCGGATTGGCAAGAACGTGGTCAAATTGTCGCTGCCGCAGGTGCAGGGGCATCTCGGTCAGATCGGCCTCCACCACCTCCAGCGCCGCGCCGCCATTGCGCCGCGCCAGTTCGGCATAGGCGGGTTGCAGCTCACAGCCCGTCAGCGTCAGCCCCGGCACCCGCGCCCCCAGACAAAGCACCGCCGCACCGGCTCCGCAGCCAAGCTCCAGCACGCTCTGCCCCGCCTCGGCCTCGATGCTCGCGGCCAGCAAAACCGGGTCCACCCCGGCACGATAGCCCCGCCCCCGGCGCGGCTGCCAGAGGTGCAGCTTGCCGCCCAGAAAAGCGTCGCAGGTCAGGTCGTCTTCGGCGAAACGGGTCACAGCCCCAGCGGAATCTCATTGTCGCGCATCACCCGCAGGGCGGCGTCATGGTCATCAGGATGCACCATCAGGCGGCGCGGGAAAATCCCAATACCCCCTTCGAGCACGCTCATGTTTACGTCCATTTCAAAGCAGTCTATATCCTCCCCCCTGAGAAGGGCGGTGGCAAAGGCGATGATGGTCATGTCGGTGCTGCGCAAAAGTTCCTTCATATCAAAGATGTAGAGCCGGATTACCGGCATGTCGAGCGGGACGCGGAAAATGATGATGAAAAGTGATGCAACGGGCAAACCGCACGACCGCATGGCGGCCTATCTGAGCGATGATATGGCGGCGGTCAGCGCCCTGATCCGCGAGCGGATGGCGTCGAAACATGCGCCCCGCATCCCCGAGGTCACCGCCCATCTGGTCGAGGCGGGCGGCAAACGCCTGCGCCCGATGCTGACGCTGGCCGCGGCCCGGATGTGCGGCTACGGTGGCCCCTATCACGTCCATCTGGCCGCCACGGTTGAGTTCATTCACACCGCGACCCTGCTGCATGACGATGTGGTGGACGAAAGCGCCCAGCGTCGCGGGCGGCCCACGGCAAACCTTTTGTGGGACAACCAGTCGTCGGTGCTGGTCGGCGATTACCTCTTTGCGCGCAGCTTTCAGTTGATGACCGAACCGGGCTCGATGCCGGTGATGCGCATCCTGTCCAATGCTGCGGCGACCATCGCAGAGGGCGAGGTGTTGCAACTGACGGCCGCGCAGAATTTGACCACGGACGAGGCGGTCTATCTGCAAGTCGTGCGCGGCAAGACGGCGGCGCTCTTCTCGGCCGCGACAGAGGTGGGCGGCGTGATTGCGGATGCGCCGGAGGATCAGGTCAAGGCGCTCTACGACTATGGTGACGCGCTTGGCATCGCCTTTCAGATCGTCGACGATCTGTTGGATTATCAGGGCGATACAGGGGCCACGGGCAAGAACGTCGGCGACGACTTCCGCGAGCGCAAGCTGACCCTGCCGGTGATCAAGGCCGTGGCAAAGGCGGATGACGAGGAGCGCGCCTTTTGGACCCGCACCATCGAGAAGGGCAAGCAGGAAGAGGGCGACCTCGACCATGCGCTGATGCTTTTGGCCAAACACGACACGCTCACCGCGACGCAGCGCGATGCCTGTGACTGGGCCGAAAAAGCCAAAGCGGCGCTTGCCCCCCTGCCCGACCATGAGTTGAAAGACATGTTGATTGATCTGGCCGACTACGTCGTCGCCCGGATCAGCTAAGCGGCCAAGATCGGCGCGGCGGCGACCCACCATCGCGGCGCCGCGCTGGCGATGCGACGGGCCGCGGCCTCGGCCTGCGCCGCCGTGGCGTAGAGGCCGAAACAGGTCGCGCCCGAGCCCGACATTCGCGCCAGCGCCGCATCGCTCAGCGCCTCCAGACAGACCCCGATGACCGGCTCCCGCGCGATGGCGGGCGCGGCAAGGTCGTTGCGCTGTGCGCTCAGAAAATCAATGAAGTCGGAAAAGCCCGCGAAGCTCGGGATCACCTCCGGCATCGGCGGCTGGTCCTTGTCGCTGAGCGCCGAGAAGACAGCGGGCGTCGGCACATCGACGCCGGGGTTCACCAGCACCATATGGCAGGGCGGCAGCGCGCAGAGCGGCGTGAGGATCTCCCCCACCCCCTGCATCCGCTGCGGGCCGCGTGTCAGGCAGACCGGCACATCGGCCCCGAGCCGCGCGGGGTCTGCGAGCAGCGGGACGCCCCAATGCGCCGCAAGCAACTTCAAGGCCGCCGCCGCATCGGCGGAACCGCCCCCAATCCCTGCGGCTGCGGGCAGGTGTTTCTCAAGGTGCAGCGCGGCGCCCCGGCCCGCGCCCGCGTCCAACATCTCTGCCGCCCGCAGGACGAGGTTGCGCGCATCGGTCGGCACCCCTTCGGCCCGCGGGCCGCTTACCGTCAGGGTCAGATCATTCGCGGCAGCCACATCCAACCGATCGCCGACACCCGCCCGTACCACCAGCGAATCCAACAAGTGATAACCATCGGTCCGCTGGCCGGTGCAATGCAGGGTTAGGTTCACCTTGGCCCAAGCCATCCGCGACGCCGCAGCGCCGGGAGCCGCGGGCGCCCCATCCTTTGAAAGACTCATTCGTCCGCAGCAACCTTGAGCGGGGCTGCGCCCTCTTCGGCCAGCACGGCATCGAGCCCGACTTCCAGCTTGCGGCGCATCCGCTCGGGGTCGGCCTCTGAATCCGCATCCGTCAGGTCAACGAAAGAGAGCGCCCGACGCCACTGGAACTCGGCCTCGCGTTTGCGGCCCACGGCCCAGTAAACATCCCCGAGGTGATCGTTCACCACCGGATCGACCGGCTCCAGCTCGACCGCGCGTTCCATCTGCTCTACCGCTTCTTCGTAGCGGTCCAGCCGGTAAAACACCCAGCCCAGCGAATCGACGATATAGCCGCTGTCGGGGCTGGCCGCGACGGCGCGTTCGATCATCTCCAGCGCCTCGTCTAAGTTGCGCTGCTGTTCGACCAACGAGTAGCCGAGGTAGTTCAGCACCTGTGGCTGTTCGGGGTTCAACTCAAGCGCGGCGCGGAAATCGGCTTCGGAGCCTTCCCAATCGCCGCTACGCTCCTTGGCGATGGCGCGGGCGTAGAACAGCACCCAGCGGGCGCGGGCGGTTTCGGGCGTCAGCGCGAGCGCCTGATCGTAGGAGGCGATGGCCGCCTCATAGTCCTCTTCGGCCCGCAGCATGTCGCCGAGCGTGGAATGCACCACGGCCAGATCACCATGGCTCCGCGCGAGTTGTTCCAGCACTTCGATGGCCTGCGCGGTCTTGCCAGAGCGGCGCAGCGCATCGGCGCGGCCCAGTTCGGCGGCGTGATAGGCCGGGCTGTCGGCAGGCAGGGATTTATATTCGGCAATCGCCAGATCATGCTCGCCGAGGTTCTCCAAAAGGCTTGCCGTCAGCAAAAGCGCATCCACATGATCGGGGCGCAGATAACGCGCGATGCGCGAATAGAGCAGAACGTAGTAGTCCCCCGCCGCCTCATTGCGCAGCACGGCGGCGAAGGTGAAAAACACCTCGGCCATGCCCGCTTGGGCATCTGGCATATGGCTGAAGGGCGCGGGTGTCTCTTGCTGCAACCCTTCGATCAGCCGCGCGATTTCAGGATCGCTATCCGTGCCAAAGCCGTCAGAGAGCACGGCCAGCGCATCCTCGCTGCGCCCCAATTGGCCAAGGATCTCGGCATGGGCCATCACGCCGCGCCGGGTCTGACCTGCGGCCCCTGCCTCACCACTGGCAAAGATCGCCTCCGCCCCTTCGAAATCGCCCACGCTCGCCAGTGCAAGCGCCTTGTGATACATCACGAAGCCCTGCATCCCGGCCTCTTCGCTCAGGCTGTCGAATGCCTCCATCGCGGCGGTGACATCGCCCGCCCCCATATGCGCCCAAGCCTGCACCAGCCCGCCGACCCAAGGGCCGATGGCCGAGGTATCGCGTTCAAGCAGGGCGGCGTAATCCTCCTCCTTCGCCAAGGCGGCCACGAGGGTCATCTCGGCCACCTGGCTCTTGGTGCCAAGGGTGATCATATTGCGCGCCAGCGGCAGCGCCTTTTCCACCCGCCCGAGCGAGAGATAGGACAGCACCGCGCTTTCCATCAGTTCGATGTTCTTGGGGTCCCGCGCCAGCGCTTCGGTGTAATAGCGCGCGGCCTCGGGGTAGTCGCTGTTCACGGCAGCATGACGCCCCGCCAAATAGGGGCCCGCGACCGATTGCGCCATCAGCGGCGCCGACAGGCCGATGCAAAGCGCCGCAACGCTGGTGAAACCTAGGACATTCCGAAACATGCAAACCGCCTCATATCGCTTTGCTTGCAGGCTATCATCTTCGTGCCGGGGCGCAATGGCGGGGCGGAGATGTCGCCCCTGGCCGACAGGATTTCGCCGAAAAAACGAAAAAGACCGACACGCCTGCGCGTGCCGGTCCTGTGACTGTGCCCTTTGGCGACGGCTCACATATTCGGGTAGTTCGGCCCGTCGCCGCCCTGCGGGGTGGTCCAGACGATGTTCTGCGTCGGGTCTTTGATGTCGCAGGTCTTGCAATGTACGCAGTTCTGGAAGTTGATCTGGAACCGCGTCTCGCCGGTTTTGTCATCCTCGACGAACTCGTAAACCCCCGCCGGGCAATAGCGGGCCGAGGGGCCGGCGTATTTCGGCAGGTTCACCTCGACCGGAATGCTCGGGTCTTTCAGCTTGAGGTGCGCAGGCTGGCTTTCCTCGTGGTTGGTAAAGGAGAAGGCCACATTGGTCAGACGGTCAAAGCTGAGCTTGCCGTCGGGCTTGGGGTAGTCGATCTTTTTGTGCTTATCCGCAGGCTCGGTCGCCTCGGCGTCCGATTTGCCATGGCTCAGCGTGCCCAAGAGCGAGAAGCCGAGCGTGTTGGTCCACATGTCGAACCCACCAAGTGCCAGCGACGCGGTGAGCCCGTATTTCGACCACAGCGGCTTGACGTTGCGCACTTTCTTGAGGTCCGTCGCGATCGGCCCTTCGCGCACATCGGCTTCATACTCGGTCAGCTCATCACCGCCCCGACCCGCTTGGATCGCGGCATAGGCCGCCTCTGCCGCCGCCTTGCCCGAGAGCATGGCGTTGTGGTTGCCCTTGATGCGAGGGACGTTGACCATGCCCACCGAACAGCCCAGCAGCGCGACACCGGGGGCCACCATCTTGGGCATCGACTGATAGCCGCCCTCGGTGATTGCCCGTGCGCCATAGGCCACGCGTTTGCCGCCTTTAAGCAGTTCGGCCACCATCGGGTGATGCTTGAAGCGCTGGAATTCCATGTAAGGGAAAACATGCGGGTTCTTGTAGCCGAGGTGGACGACGAAGCCGACGTAAACCTGATTGTTCTCAAGGTGATAGATGAACGACCCGCCGCCTGCGTTGCTGTTGAGCGGCCAGCCCATCGTGTGAGTGACGGTGCCCTCGCGGTGCTTGGCGGGGTCGATCTCCCAGATCTCTTTCATGCCAAGGCCGTATTTCTGCGGCTCTTTGCCCTCATCCAGCCCGTATTTCGCGATGACCTGCTTGCTCAGGCTGCCGCGCACGCCTTCGGAGAGGAAGACATATTTGCCGTGCAGCTCCATCCCCGGCTCATAGCTCGGCCCGGGGGTGCCGTCGGCATTTTTGCCCATCTCACCGGCGACAACGCCTTTGACTTCGCCATTCTCGCCAAAGACGAGTTCGGAGCAGGCCATGCCGGGGAAAATCTCGACGCCCAGTTCTTCGGCCTGTTCGGCCATCCAACGGCAGACATTGCCCATCGACACGATGTAGTTGCCGTGGTTCTTCATCAGCGGGGGCATCGGAAACTCGGGGATGCGCAGCTTGCCCGCCTCGCCCAACAGATAAAAGTTGTCTTCCTTCACCGGCACGTTCAGCGGCGCGCCTTTTTCCTTCCAATCGGGGATCAGCGCGTCCAGCCCGCAGGGGTCGAGCACCGCGCCCGACAGGATATGCGCGCCCACTTCGGAGCCCTTTTCCAGCACCACAACATTGCAATCGGCGTCCAACTGCTTGAGCCGGATCGCAGCCGACAGGCCAGCAGGCCCGGCGCCGACGATCACAACGTCATATTCCATCGCTTCGCGTTCAATCTCGGCCATTTTGGTGCTCCCTCACGGCAAATTCGGTTTGGATTTGGCTAAACCACCGCCGCGCGCAATGCAATCGCGACCCTGCGTTTATTGCGCAAAACGTGGGCTCCACGACATAACATGACGCGCGACCTATCAGGTCGCCGGTTCGTCCCCCCTTCGAGATAGCGCGGCGAGGCCCGGTTTCACCACCCAGCCGCCGCGGCCCGCACGGCGAAAACGAGACCTTATTGACGGCAGTCAACCGCCGATCTCGGAGCCGTTAGCCCCTTGCAATTGGCCGGCAGTTTGGGTCAGGTATCTGCCAAGTTAACACGCAATTGGCCGCCCCCCGGCGAAAACCCGGGTGCGGCCCTCATTATGTAGGCACACCGCCATGGAAAAAATTCCGATGACCCGCGATGGTCACACCGCGCTCGAAGTCGAACTTAAGCACCTCAAGTCGGTTGAACGCCCCGCCATCATCAAGGCCATCGCCGAGGCGCGCGAACATGGTGACCTGTCGGAAAACGCCGAGTATCATTCCGCCAAGGAAAAACAGTCTTTCATCGAAGGCCGCATCAAGGAGCTTGAGGGCGTGATCTCGCTCGCCGATGTGATCGACCCCAAGAAACTGTCGGGCTCGATCAAATTCGGAGCCACGGTGACGCTCGTCGATGAGGACACGGACGAAGAGAAAACCTATCAGATCGTTGGCGAATATGAGGCCAATATCGAAAAGGGTCTTTTGAACATCAAATCCCCCATCGCGCGCGCGCTGATCGGTAAGGACGAGGGTGATTCCGTCGAGGTGCGCACCCCCGGCGGGCAGAAATCCTATGAGGTTCTCAAGATCGTCTACGCTTGACCGGGAAGGCTGACATGGCAGAGCCCGACGTTTCCGCATCCCCAGAACAAGCCCCCCGCGCCCCGCGCGGCGGGACCGGCGCGGCACGGCCCACGCCGATGGGCATCTACGACCGGCCCAGGGCCAATAGCATCACCGAGGTCGGGATCATCGCAGGCGCGCTTTCGGCGCTGTGGCTGCTTGGAACGGCGATCTATTTCACCTTCATCGCCGCAGAAGTGCCCGAAAGCACGCCCGACAGCGGGCTGCGCGGGCTGTTGATCCTGCTGGTGGTGATCATGCCCGTCGCGATGATCTGGGTCGGGGCCACGGCCGCCCGCGCCGGGCGGGTCATGCGTGAGGAAAGCCAACGTCTGCAAGCCGCGATCGACACGATCCGGCACTCCTATATCTCGCAACAGCAGGGCAACAAACCGGCGGGCGAAGGCAGCATTGCGCGCAAGCTCGATGAACTCGCCGCCAGCGCCCGCAAGACCGAGATCGCGCTGGCCGGGCTTCAGGGCCGCGATGCGCCGTCGCGTGCCGTCGATCCGGCCCCCGCGCCCACACCGCCCGCCGCCGAAGACCAGCCGGCGCTGGCCCTTGGCACGCAGGCGGGCGACAGCGCGCAGCCGCTCTCTGCCGAGGATTTCACCCGTGCGCTCAACTTCCCCGAAACGGCGGAGGATCAGGCGGGTTTCGACGCCCTGCGCCGTGCGCTGAAAGACCGCTCCGCCGCGCAGCTTGTGCAGGCCGCGCAGGATGTGCTGACCCTGCTCAGCCAAGACGGCATCTATATGGACGACCTGCGCCCCGACCGCGCCCGCCCCGAGGTCTGGCGGCAGTTCGCCAGCGGTGCGCGGGGCCGGACCATCGCGCCTTTGGGGGGCATTCGGGATCGCTCGTCGCTGGCGCTGGCCAATGCGCGGATGCGGCAAGACCCGATCTTCCGCGATGCCGCGCATCACTTCCTGCGCCGCTTCGATCGGACCTTTGCGGAGTTCGAGAAACAGGCCACGGATGAGGAAATCTCGATGCTGGCCGACACCCGCACCGCCCGCGCCTTTATGCTGCTGGGCCGCTGCGCGGGCACCTTCGATTGACGCGCGGGCCTAGCCGGTAAAACTGCCGTAAGGAATGAACCGAACGGGATCGCCCGGCGTGATGTCGCGGGCGGCCTCGTCCAATTCGACCAGCCCTTCGGCCCAGCTGAGCCCGCTGATGCGCCCCGATCCTTCGGAGGCAAAGACCTCGGCCCGGCCATCGCGCATCCGCGCGCGCAGGTATTCCCGCCGCCCGGCCTTTTTGCGTTTCTCGAAGGCGGCAGGCACGTCGAACCCCTGCGGCTCTTGCCAGCCTCCTCCGGCCAAAAGCGCCATGGCGGGCCGCGCGAAGATCAGCGAACAGACCATCGCCGCCACCGGATTGCCCGGCAGGCCGAAGACCGGCACGCCCTGCCACATCCCAAGCGCCAAGGGCCGGCCCGGCTTCACCGCGATCCGCCAAAGCTGCATCGCCCCCGCTTCGGTCAACAGGGCCGAGACGTGGTCTTCGTCCCCCGCCGATGCGCCGCCACTGGTGAGGACTACATCGACCTGCCCCGCCGCCGCATCAAGCCGCGCGCGCAGCGCGGCGCGGTCGTCGGCCACGCGGCCCAGATCCACCGCCTCATGGCCAAAGTCGGTGGCGAGTTGCAGCAGCATCGGGCGGTTGACGTCGTAAATCTGCCCGTCGCGGGCCGTATCGCCCATTTCGACCAATTCATCGCCGGTCGAAATCACACCGACCTTGAGCCTTTTGCGCAAAGACACCTCCGCCACACCGGCGGCGGCCAGAAGCGCCAGTTCCGCCGGACCGATGCGCGTGCCCGCGGCGAGGATCACGTCGCCCGCCTGCACATCCTCCCCGGCCTTGCGGGTGTTGGCCCCCTGTTTGACCGGCCCGTGAAAGCGCAGCACGCCCCCCTCGGCGGTCACATCCTCTTGCAAGATGACGGTATCGACACCTTCGGGCAGCGCCGCGCCGGTCAGCACGCGGATCGCTTGGCCCGCAGGCACCGCACCGGGGCGGTCGCCCGCCGCCGCGCGGCCCGGCACCAGCGGCATTTCGTGCAGGCCATCGCCCCGGCCCCCGGCAAAGCCATAGCCATCGACCGCCGTGTTGGGCAGCGGCGGGTTGGCGCGGATGGCGGCCACATCTTCGGCCAAGATGCGGCCCCCGGCATCGGCGGCGGGGCAAGGCTCGGCCTCTGTCACCGCGTGAAGCCGCGCATGCAGCAGGTCCAGCGCTTCATGCACCGGGGTCCAATGCACGCCGGGCGGCAGGGCGAAACAATCGTTGCGCAGGGGCGGCGGCGCGGGTGTGGCGGGGGCCGCCGGAGTGGCGATCAGCCCCACGTCGCGCAGGATGAAATCGGCAATGGCGGCGGTGTCGTTCAGATCGAAAACGGGCCGATCCACCTCAAGCGGCACATCGCTGGCCAGCGCCCGCACGGTCGGATCATCCGGCGCGATCAGCGGGTTTCCGGTCTCGGCCCGATGGGCTTCGACCTTCGGATGGCCGTCGCGTTTGTAGCCTTCGATCAGCACCAGATCGACGGGCGAGAGCCGCGCCAGATGCGCCTCCAGCGGCGGCTCATCGGACCCGCGCAACTCATGCATCAGGGCAAAACGCGCGCCCGAGGCCAAGAGCACCTCCCGCGCGCCCGCGATGCGGTGGCGGTGGCTGTCCTTGCCGGGGTGGTCCACGTCGAATGTGTGATGCGCGTGTTTGACGGTGGAGACGGTGAACCCACGGCCCGTGATCTCGGAGACCAGCCGCTCCATCAGCCCGGTCTTGCCCGCGTTCTTCCAACCGACAATGCCGTAAACCCTCATACCATCGCCTCTGCTTTCGCCAGATCCCCGGGCGTGTTCACGTTGAAGAAGGCCGCCTCATCGGGGAAGAGCGCCTCGCGCCCGTCGTGGCGTTCCGTCCAGAGCACCACCTTGCGCAGCCCGCCCGCCAAAGCGCTGCGCAGATCGTCGCGCAGCGCCACGGGCCAGAGGCCAAAGGTCGGATGCCGCGCCGTGCCGCGTTTGGCATCCGGCGTGGCGGCCAAGGCCAGCGGATGGGCCATATCATCGGCGGCCAGCAACAGACGCGGCACCAGATCGCAGGGGAAGAAAGGCGTATCAGCGGCAGCGGTCACGATGCTCTCGGCCCCCTGTTCGGCGGCCCAGTCCAGCCCGGCGAGCACCCCCGCCAGCGGTCCGGCGAAGCCTTCGATACTATCGGCCAGCACCGGCAGGCCGAGGTCGGCAAACCGCGCTGCATCGCCATTGGCATTAAGCGCCAGCCCCGCGACCTGCGGCTCCAGCCGGTCGATTACCGAGGACAGAAGCGTGCCCTGCCCCAGCGGCAGCAGCCCCTTGTCGCCGCCGCCCATACGGGTCGCCTGCCCGCCCGCCAGAATGACGCCAAGTGGTTGTTTCATGTGGTCAATCCTTCGCGCCCTTGCGCCCGCTTTTGCGCGGCTCCTCGGCCACGCTGGCCGGATCCGCATCGCGGATCAGCCGCCCCTCCCCGGCCAGACAGGTAAAGCGCTGCCCGCGCATCCGCCCGATCAGGGTCAGGTTCACCTGCTGGGCGATCTCCACCCCCCAAGCGGTAAAGCCCGAGCGGGACGCCAGCACCGGAATGCCCATCATCGCCGTCTTGATCACCATCTCAGAGGTCAGCCGCCCCGTGGTATAGAGCACCTTATCCTCGGCCCCGACCCCTTCGGAAAGCATCCAGCCCGCGATTTTGTCAACCGCGTTGTGACGGCCCACATCCTCCATATAGACCAAGGGCCGGTCGCCTTGACAAAGCACCGTGCCGTGGATCGCGCCCGCCTCCAGATAGAGGCTCGGCGTGCGGTTGATCTTGGCCGCCAGCGCGTAGAGGTCCGATGTGCGCACCGGCGTCTCGGGCAGGCTCACCTCCGCCAGCCCCTCCATCATATCGCCAAAGACCGTGCCCACGGCGCAGCCGCTGGTGCGGGTCTTGCGCTGCATCTTGTCTTCGTAATCGGTGGCCCGTTTGGTCCGGACGACGACAGTTTCGAGCTCTTCGTCGTAATCGACGCCGGTGATCTCTTCGTCCGGGCGCAGCATTCCCTGGTTGCGCAGAAAGCCAAGCGCCAGATAGGCCGGGTAATCGCCGATGGTCATGGCGGTCACGATCTCTTGCCGGTTGAGGAATATCGTCAGGGGGCGCTCTTCGACCACGTTGATCGCAACCTCGGCCCCGGTGTGGTCCACGCCAGAGACGCTGCGCGTCAGCCGAACAGCAGTCGGATCCGGGGCGATCAGATAATTGCTAAGTTCATTGTCTTGGGCCAATTGTATCCCCCTGCGGTTAGGTCTAAGCCTTTGACATTATATTTAAGAGTTCGCCATGGCCATCACCACCACCAAATCCGCCTATCGCAAAGGGATCGTCGATGCGCTGCCCTTTGTGCTGGTGATCATCCCCTTCGCCTCGCTGTTTGGCCTTTTGGCCACCGAGGCCGGGTTGAACGTGTTCGAAACGCTGACCTTTTCGATCGTGGTGATTGCCGGGGCCGCGCAGTTCACGGCGCTGCAACTGCTGCGAGAAGACGTGCCCACGGCCATCGTGCTGGCCTCGGCGCTGGCGGTGAACCTGCGCATGGCGATGTATTCGGCCTCTCTCACCCCGTGGATTGGCGGCGCGCCGCTGTGGCAGCGGGCGCTGGCGGCCTATATGACGGTCGACCAATCCTATGTCGCCGCGATGACGCAATATGAGCGCGACCCTGAGATGACGGTGCCGCAGCGGATGGCCTATTTCTTTGGGACCGTGACGCCGGTGGTGCCGCTTTGGTATATCTTCACGCTGATCGGCGCGATGGTGGGAGCCAGCGTGCCGGATAGCTGGGCGCTGGACTTCGCCATTCCGATCACCTTTCTGGCCATGATCGCGCCGATGTTCCGCACGCTGGCCCATGTGGCGGCGGCGATGGTCGCGGTCGTTGTGAGCCTTTTCGCCGTCGAGGTGCCCTATGCGCTTGGGCTGATCATCGCGGGGCTCGCGGGCATGATTACCGGCGCGCAGGTCGAGGCGTGGATGGAACGACGCAAACCGGGGAGCACGGCATGATGATCGATAGAACCGCACTTTGGGTCGTGATCATCGGCCTCGGGCTGGGCAGCTTTTTCCTGCGCTTTGTCTTTACCGGCTTGGTTGGCAACAAACAGATGCCCGCATGGCTCTTGCGGCATCTGCGCTATACTGCCGTGGCGATTCTGCCCGCGTTGGTGGCACCGCAGGTGATCTGGCCTTCGGCCACCGGGGGGCAATTCGACCTGCCGCGCGTCACCGCGGCGGCGGTGACATTGGGCGTGGGGCTGGTGACCAAGAACGTCCTCGCCGCGATCCTGTCAGGGGCCGCGGCGCTTTATGGAATGCTCTATCTGGTGGGGTAAGCGCGGGCGCTACTGTCGGGCCAGTTGCGCCGCGCGCAGGGCGTCGATCACATCGCCCTCATCGTCTTCGTAATATTTCGTCGTGGTGACGCCCGGCAGGGCCTCGAACCGCTCTTGCAGCTTGACGGGATAGAAGGTCGACCCGACGCTTTGAAACCCCGGCAACTGGCTGAGAATGCCGCTGGTGGCATTGGCGCAAAAGGCACCGGGCACCGCGCCATTGGCGGTCACCAGTTCAAGCGCGCGTTCGGCCACCTCGGGGCTCACGGGGATTTCCTGACTGACCACATGAAAGGTGCTGCGCGCATGAGCCGATTTATAGGCCTGCAACCACGCGGGCGTCACCCCGTAGAGCACATCGCCCCGCTCGGCCATCCGCGCATCCCGAAACGATCCGGCGGGGTCAAAGATCACCCGTTGCGAGCCATTCACCATCAGCGCGCTATGGCCGCCGCTGCCGGTGCGGTTGTTCACCATGGTCATCAATGTGAGGGACGGCGGCTCGGGCGCGCGGTAGGCTGCACGCGCCACAACCTCGGGCGGGCTATCGGGGCTTTGATCCACCGAACAGCCAGCCAGAACGCCAACTAGCGCAATCGACGCCAAGAGAGTCTTCAAACCATTACCCTCTCGCCCAGGGATAGGACATGATCAACCGGCAAAGATTGCCAACAGAACAAGAATCACGAGGATGACGACGGTGCTGCGTGTCACGAAGGTCATGAACCCGTCAAAGGTCTTTTTCTGCGCTTCGTAATTCATGCTGCCGTGTTCATGTTCAGCCATTTTCGTCTCCCTAAGACAATTTGTTGGCGCTGATTACCCTATTCGCATCACCCTGTCACGGGGGGATCATGCGCAGAAAACCATACTAGCTTTGCGCGGAACTACGCGCTAAAGGGGAATCTTACACTCCCCCGCACGTTATAGAGTCTCTCAGCTTTCGCCGTCTTCCAGATCGGCGACCAAGCGAAAGCCGATCCGTTGCGGCGCGGCATCCGGCACCTTTTTCGGCAAGGCCCGCAGCATCACGTTCAACTGCCCCACATGCTGCACCAATTGCGCCCGCGCCCCTGCCGGATCGACGCCGTAGAAGGTGATGATATCGGGGTCGAAATACCCCATGCCTTCGATCCGCAGCACCCCGGCGTCGCCCCCGGCAAAGCCGATCGCCGCCTCATGATCGTTGTCGAGCTTTTCCTCGAAATTCTTGAGGTAGAGCACGACCCGCTCATAGGCCCATTGGGCGGGGGATTTCTGTTTAACCGGCTTGCCGGTCACCGATTTGGGCAGGGGTTGATCGCCCGACTTGGGCTGATCCGCGCCCGTGTGCACCTCATGCATGCGCGGTAATGCCGCAGCCTCATAGGCCTCGGCTGCCGTCTTCACCTCATCGCCCATCGCTCACCCCTTGCGCTGATACACCCATGCGCCATCCGCCGCGCGCAAGGTGCGCGTGGCCTCTCCGGCTTGGTAAAGGTGGCTCAGATGAGCGACGGCTTCAACCAGCGCGAGGCCATATTCCGCCTCACCGATATTGCGTTTGAACAGCGGCGCGAAACATTCCGAGGCCGATTTCGGCGTGTCGATATGGGCCAGAAGCCTGCGCAGGGCGCTGTGGTGGTTTTCGATCAACTGTTTCAGCCGCGTCGGCAGCCCGGTGAATGGCAGTTTGTGGCCGCCCAGCACCAGATGATCCTCTCGCGCCAAGGGCAGAAAACGCTCGCAAGCCTCCAGCCACTCGCCGATGGGGTCGGCCATCGGCTCGGTCGGGTAGACGCCGATATTGGGGCTGATTGAGGGGAGGATCTGATCCCCCGCGATCACCAGATTGTCGTCGCGGCTCCAAAAGGTCGCATGTTCGGGGGCGTGGCCATTGCCGACATGCACCTCCCAATCGCGCCCGCCCATGCGGATCACATCGCCCTGCCGGAGGCGGGTGAACCCCAGCGGCAGCGGGGCCACCACATCGGCGAAATTGAACGGCCGCTCGCTGGCGCGTTTGTCATAGAGCGCCGAGGCCATCCCCGCCTTGCGGTAGAACGCAAGGGCTTCGGCGACCGGCACCTCTTGGACATCGAGCGTCAGCATCCGCGCGGTCAACCACGCGGTGCGCGTGGTGACCAGTTCCGCCCCGAACTCGCTCTGCAACCATCCGGCAAGGCCGATGTGATCGGGGTGGTGATGGGTGACGACCACGCGCGCAATCGGCTTGCCGCCAAGCGGCCCTGCAATCAGCCCGCGCCAAATCTCCTTGGCCCGGCGCGAGGCGAAGCCCGTGTCGATCACCGTCCAGCTATCGCCCTCGTCCAAGGCATAGACATTGACGTGATCCAGCTTCATCGGCAGCGGCAGGCGGAACCAAAGCACCCCCGGCGCCACCTCTATCGCCTCCCCCTCGGCGGGCGGCACCTCCCAAGGATAGCGCAGCCCCTTGAGCGTTTTTGGCGAAGCGGCGGAGAGGGTGGCCTGTTCTGTCATCAGCTTCTCAGGTCTTCGACATCGAGCGCATAGAGGTCTTCTGCCCCGGCCTGCGCATGGGCCAGCAGACCCTGATGCTCGGGCAAGAGACGTTGGATATAGAACCGCGCCAGCTTGGCCCGCGCATCGCCCGCGCCGGCGGCCTTCTCGGCCATGGCAGCTTGCAGATGCAGATGCCCGCCCAGCACACGGGCGAAGGCGCGCAGATAGGGCACGGCACCGGCGAAACGCGCGTTCATGTCTTTCTGCGCGGTCATCCACTCGGTCGCCTCGCGCAGGGTCTCACTGGCCTGCCAGACCGCATCGGCCATGCGCGGGAAAGGGCCGCGGGCGGATTCCGCATGGGCTTCGATCTCATCCAAGAGCCGGTTCGCCGCCTCTCCGCCGTCCATCATCTTGCGGCCCACAAGGTCCATCGCCTGAATGCCGTTGGTGCCCTCGTAGATCGCCGTGACACGCACGTCGCGGCTGAACTGCGCCGCGCCGGTTTCTTCGATAAAGCCCATGCCGCCATGCACCTGCACGCCCATCTCGGCGACGCCGATGCCCACGTCGGTGCCGAATGCCTTGGTGATTGGCGTGAGGAACGCCGCCCGGGCCGCCCATTCGTCGCCCTGCCCGGCGCGCGCCATGTCGCTGGCATAGGCACAGCTCAGCGCGATCGCGCGGGAGGCAAAGATATCGGCCTTCATGCTCAGAAGCATCCGGCGCACGTCGGCGTGATCCACGATGGTGCCGGTGCCGCCTTCAACGGGAGAGCGGCCCTGCTTGCGCTCCAGCGCATAGTCCAGCGCCAGTTGATAGGCGCCTTCAGCCGCGCCGATGCCCTGTTCGCCGACACCAAGGCGGGCGTTGTTCATCATGGTGAACATCGCCGCCATGCCGCCACCTTCGCGGCCCACCAGCCAGCCGGTGGCCTTGTCATATTGCATGACCGCGGTGGGCGATCCGTGCAGGCCCATCTTATGCTCAAGGCTGACCACATTCACGCCATTGCGCTGGCCCGGCGCGCCATTCTCATCAGGGATGAACTTCGGCACGAGGAAAAGGCTGATCCCCTTGGTCCCCGCGGGCGCCCCCGGCAGGCGCGCTAGGACAAGGTGGCAGACATTGCCCGCGAAATCATTGTCGCCCCAAGAGATGTAGATCTTCTGACCAGAGACCGCATAAGTCCCGTCGCCATTGTCCTCTGCCCGGCTGCTGAGCGCGCCTACGTCCGACCCTGCCTGCGGCTCGGTCAGGTTCATCGTGCCGGTCCATTCGCCCGAGATCAGCTTGGGCAGGTACAATTCCTTGATCGCGTCGCTCGCGTGGTGCTCCAACGCTTCGATCTGGCCTTGGCTCATCAGGGGGGCGAGTTGCAGCGACAGGCAAGCGCCGCTCATCATCTCGTTGACCGCGCTGGTCAGGGTCATCGGCAGGCCCATGCCGCCGTATTCCGGGTCCGCCGACATGCCGATCCAGCCGCCCTCGGCAATCGCGGCGAAACCTTCGGCAAAGCCGGGAGAGGTGCGCAGGACGCCGTTCTCCAGCTTTGCAGGGTGCAGATCCCCGCCCCGTTGCAGCGGCGCCAACACGTCATCGCAAAGCCGTCCGGCCTCTGACAGGATCGCGCCGGTGACGTCTTCACTGGCCTCAGCGAAACGCTCGGTGTTGCGAAGCGTTGCGAAATCCAACACGTCCTCAATCAGAAAACGGTAGTCATCCACGGCGGCGCGGTACGGCATATCATATCCTCCTGAAAGGCGCGCTTGTTCTGGCAAGCCTGACATGGCCCTGATAAAGGCTGGTTTATGTTGCCGCCAGCATGAAATGCCCGGCCGCCCCCCGCAACCCAAACGCGGCGTCACGGGATGCTGCATGATCCGACAGGCCGAAACACCCGATGACCCAGCCGATCGAGACCCTGACCGCCACGCCGCAAGGCATCAGTCGCGCGGCGCGCCTGCTGCAAGACGGCGCGCTCGTCGCCCTGCCGACCGAGACGGTCTATGGCCTTGGCGCGGATGCCCGCAATGGCGAGGCTGTCGCGGGCATCTACGCCGCCAAGGGGCGGCCCAGTTTCAACCCGCTGATCGTGCATCTGCCGGATATCGACACCGCCAAACGCTACGTGAAATGGACCGAGGACGCCGACCGGCTGGCGCAGGCTTTTTGGCCCGGCGCGCTGACGCTGGTCCTGCCGGTGAAACCGGACAGCGGGCTGTCGTCGCTGGTGGCGGCGGGGCTGCCGAGCCTTGCGGTGCGGGTGCCCGCCCACCCCGCCATGCGGCAGGTCTTGCAAGCGCTCGGTGGGCCGGTCGCCGCGCCCTCGGCCAACCCCTCGGGCAAGATCAGCGCGACCACGGCGGATCATGTGCGGGCGGGCCTCGACGGTAAGATCGCAGCGGTGCTGGACGACGGTGCCTGCCCCGTTGGGTTGGAAAGCACGATCATCGGCCTGACCGGCCCCCGCCCTGCCCTGCTGCGCGCAGGCGGTCTGCCGAGCGAGGCGATCGAGGCCGCGCTTGGCCAGAGGCTAGAGGTTGTCGATGGGGCCGAGATCATCGCGCCGGGGCAGCTCGCCTCGCATTACGCGCCCGGCGCGGCGGTGCGGCTGAATGCGCGAACGGCGGGGCCGGGTGAAGTGCTGCTCGGGTTTGGCGAGATGATCTGCGACCTCAACCTCTCCCCCTCCGGCGATCTGACCGAGGCTGCGGCGAAACTGTTCGACCACCTGCACCAGTTGGACGCGACCGGCCAGACCATTGCCGTGGCCCCGATCCCCGATCACGGGCTGGGCCGCGCGATCAATGACCGATTGGCCCGCGCCGCAGCACCGCGTTAGGCGTGCCCGGCTGAGGCCGACAGCCCCAAAGGGTCGATCCCCAGTGACTTGAGCGCCGCGCCCCATTTCTCGGCATCCGGCAGGTCGAAAATCACCTCGGGCGAGGCTTCGCAGGTCAGCCATCCGTTCTGGGCGATCTCGCCCTCCAACTGCCCCGGCCCCCAGCCCGCATAGCCCAGCATCAACTGCGCCTGCGCCGGGCCTTTGCCGGTGGCGATGTCTTCGAGGATGTCGCGGGTGGTGGTCAGGGCGATGCCATCGCCCACGCGCAGCGTCTCAATGGCCGATCGGTATTCGTCCGAATGCAACACAAAGCCGCGCCCGGTCTCGACCGGCCCGCCGAAGTGCACGGCCAGCGATTTGGCCTGCGGCGGCGGGTCTTCAACCAGCTGATCCAGCACATCCGACAGGCGCAGTTCCGGGGCGGGTTTGTTCACGATCAATCCCATCGCCCCCTGTTCGGAATGCGCCGAAAGATAGATCACCGAATGGGCGAAACGCGGATCGCCCATGCCCGGCATCGCGACCAGCAGCTGGCCCGTCAGTTCCATCGTCTGCCCCGTCAACGCCCACCTCCTGAAGGTAACCTTTCTTTGAACATGGCCGCTTGCGCCCCACAAAACAAGAGAGGCGCCCCAGCCTCCGCCGCATCGGCGAAACATGGATGATACAAATGTGACTTGGCAGGCGCGGATGGATACCGCATCAAGTCCGCATGAATATATCGCGCCTCTTCTCCGCCGTTCTCTCCTGTCTCGCCCTCGCCCTGCCCGTCGCGGCGCAGAATGCTGTCGGCACGCCCTTGCAGGGCGAACTGCTCACCGGTTGGCAACAAAGCGACGGGCGGCGGGTGGCAGCGATCCGGCTGCGTATGGCGCCGGGCTGGAAGACCTATTGGCGCAGCCCCGGGGATGCGGGGATCCCGCCGGAGTTCGACTGGTCCGGCTCGGACAACCTGCGCGATGTGCAGATCACATGGCCCGCGCCCAAGGTCTTTGACCAAGGCGGGGTGAACTCCATCGGCTATGCCCGCGAGGTGATCCTGCCGCTGACCATCACCCCGCGCCGCCCCGGTGCCCCGGTGACGTTGGACACCAGCATCGACCTTGGCGTCTGCAGCGACATCTGCCTGCCCCAGACCATCCACCTGCGCGCCCTGCTCGACACCCGCGAGAGCAAGCCCACCCCGGCCATCGCCGCCGCCTTTGCCGCACGCCCCTATTCCGGGGCCGAGGCCGGACTGAACAGTGCTCATTGCAGCCTGCGCCCCACCGCCCGGGGGCTGGAGATCAAAACCCGGCTTTCCCTGCCCTCTGCCGGGGGTAAGGAAACCGTGGTGATCGAACCCGGCAATCCCAACATGTGGATGAGCGAGACCGTGAGCCAGCGGTCGGGCCATACGCTTGTCGCCAGCGGTGAGATGATCGCCGAGAATGGCACCGCGCTGGCGCTCGACCGTTCCGCCATTCGGATCACGGTGATTGGCAAGAACCACGCGGTCGAGGTGACGGGCTGTACCTCGGGCTAAACCCCCGCGCTACTTGCGGCGCTGATGCTCGTCCAGCCGGGGCATGATCTCAACGAAGTTGCAGGGCATGTGGCGGTAGTCCAATTGTTTCAGAAGGATCCCGTCCCACGCATCTTTACAGGCGCCCGGGCTGCCCGGCAGCGCGAACAGATACGTCCCCTGCGCCACGCCGCCCGTGGCGCGGCTTTGCACCGCACTGGTGCCGATCTTCTCCATCGAGATCATGGTAAAGACCGTGCCGAAGGCGTCGATCTCTTTCTCATAGACATCGCGGTGCGCTTCGACTGTCACATCGCGCCCGGTGAGGCCGGTGCCTCCAGTGCTGATCACCACGTCAATCTCAGGGTCCGCACACCAGTCGCGCAGAAGCGCTGCGATGGCGGGGCGGTCGTCGGTCACGATCTCGCGCGCGGCCAGCAGATGGCCCGCCGCTTCGATCCGCGCGACCAACACGTCGCCCGAGCGGTCCTCGGCCAAGCTGCGGCTGTCCGAGACGGTCAGCACGGCGATTCTCACGGGGATGAACGCCCGGCTGTCGTCGATCCTGCTCATGTCCGCTCCATCATTGCCAAACGCGCGGCCAGTGCCACGAAAATACCGCTGCTGATCCAGCCCAGCAGCCGCCCGCCGCCCGCCAACCGCCGCCCGATCCCGGCGGCAAAGACACCCACCGCGCCGTTGATGACGAAGCCGCCCAGAGCCAGCACCGCCCCAAAGGTCAGGAACTGCGCCAGGACCGGCCCAGCCTCGGGCACCACGAATTGCGGCAAGAAGGCCAGCACGAAAAGGATCACCTTGGGGTTTGTCAGATTGACGGCGAAACCGGTGTTGAACGCGCGCCAACCGCCCATTCCGGGCGCCGTATCGCGCGGCTTGCCGGCCTGTCGCAGGGTTTGCACCGCAAGCCAGAGCAGATAGGCTACGCCGAGCCAGCGGATCAGGTCCAGCGCCCAGGGCAGCGCCGCGACGACCGCGCCCAGCCCCAACCCGGCCAAGGCCACATGCACCAGCACGCCCGCCGAGATCCCCGCGCTCGCCGCCAATGCAGCCCGCGGGCCCGAGCGCAGCCCCTGCCCGAGGCAGAACATCATATCCGCCCCCGGCGTGAGGTTCAGCGCCAGGGCGGCAGGCACGAAGGCCAGAAGGGTCAGCGCATCAACCATCGCGCAGCTTGGCCTGAACGCTGAGCAGATCGGCCCAAGCCTCGCGCTTGGCCTCGGGGTTGCGCAGCAGATAGCCGGGATGCACCATCGGCATGCAAGAAAGATCGGCGGCCTTGGTCCAATTGCCGCGCAGACGCATGATGCTGCGTTTCTCCAAAAGCGACTGGCAGGACCAATTGCCAAAGAGCACCAGCACCCTGGGCTTGGCCAATTCGATGTGACGCTGCACAAAGGGCCGCATCATCGCGATCTCATCAGGCTTCGGGTCGCGCCCCTGCGGCGTGCGCCACGGCAGGATGTTCGACAGATAGACATTGCGGTCCCGCCCCATGTCGATCGCCGCCAGCATCCGGTCGAGCATCTGGCCCACGCGCCCCACGAAAGGCTTGCCCGCGCGGTCTTCGTCGCGGTCGGGGGATTCGCCCAAGATCATCAGCGGCGCGCCGGGCACCCCATCGGCGAAAACCAGATTGCGCGCGCCCTTGTGCAGCTCGCAATGATCGAACCCTTGGATCGCGGCGCGAAGCTCTTCCAAGCTCTGCGCGCCCTGCGCGGCGCGCCGGGCCAGCGCCACCGGATCGGGCTGCTCAGAGGCTTGCAGGGGCTGCGGCCCTTTGGCGAGTTTGGCGCTGGCCTTGGGCGGGCTTGCGGGCACCTCATAGCGGTTGACCGGCGCGTCGCAGATCGCCTCGGTCGCGCCAAGCTCGACCTGCCACGCCAGCATCTCTGCCGCCTGATGATAATCGAATGATTCCATGACCCGTAGCTTACGCCCTGTGGGCGAGAGGCGAAATGCCCTATCGCTGCGCTTTACGCGCCAAGCCCCCCGCGCCTATAAGGCGGCAACAGCAGAAGGGATCGCCACCATGTCATTCGCCCATCGCCACCTGCTTGGCATCGAGCAGCTTTCGCAATCCGACATTACCACCCTTCTAGATTTGGCCGACACCTATGCCGACCGGAACCGCCAGCCGAACAAACATTCCGACGCGCTGCGCGGGCTGACGCAGATCAACATGTTCTTTGAGAACTCCACCCGCACGCAGGCGAGTTTCGAGATCGCGGGCAAACGCCTTGGCGCGGATGTGATGAATATGGCGATGCAGGCAAGCTCGATCAAAAAGGGCGAGACGCTGATCGACACGGCGATGACGCTGAATGCCATGCACCCCGATCTACTGGTGGTGCGCCACCCGCAATCCGGCGCGGTGGACCTGCTAGCCCAAAAGGTGAACTGCGCCGTGCTCAACGCGGGCGACGGGCGGCACGAACACCCCACGCAGGCGCTGCTCGATGCGCTGACGATCCGCCGCGCCAAGGGGCGGCTGCACCGGCTCAGCATCGCGATCTGCGGTGACATCGCCCACAGCCGCGTGGCACGGTCGAACATCCTGCTCTTGGGCAAGATGGAGAACCGCATCCGCCTTGTCGGCCCGCCGACCTTGATGCCCAGCCAGATCGACCAGTTCGGCGTCGAGGTATTCGACGACATGAAAAAGGGGCTCGAAGGTGTCGACGTGGTGATGATGCTGCGGCTTCAAAAAGAGCGGATGGACGGCGGCTTTATCCCGTCGGAGCGCGAGTATTACCACCGCTACGGGCTCGACGCCGAAAAGCTTGCCCATGCCAGCCCCGAGGCCATCGTCATGCACCCCGGCCCGATGAACCGCGGGGTGGAGATTGACGGCACCTTGGCCGATGACATCAACCGTTCCGTCATTCAAGATCAGGTCGAGATGGGCGTCGCCGTGCGCATGGCCGCGATGGACCTGCTGGCGCGCAACCACATCGCTGCCCAACCCGGCGCGGCCTGACCGGAACCCCGAAGGGCCGCGCGGCGTTTTCCTGAGAACAGTCAAAGGAAGCCGTCATGCCCCATACAGAAGTCGCCCCGCAAGAAGCTGGCAAGGTTCGCGTCTATGCCCTTTCGCTCTCGGATGCCGAGGCACGGGCGATGCGGGATGATGAGACCGCGCAGGCCGCAGCCCTCGGGGTCGAGCTGATCGACGCGGCCTATACAGAGGTCTTTCGGGTGGCCGACCTCGATCAACTGGGGCTTGCGGGCTATCTGCGCGACGGCAATGGCGTGAACCCCGAGCAGATCGAGACGGACCGCAGCAAGCTCGCCGCGCTCGATGGCTGGGTGATGATCGTCTACTCCCGCGCTTTCGCCGGGCAATCGTTGCAGCTGGCCCCAATCCCGGCGCTGACCCATATAGGCACCTATACCGAAGGCGGCCCCGACACGCCCGTGCAGGCGATGGAGGCCGAAGCCGCGCAGCCCTACACCGGCATCCCCCGGGTCTCTCCAACTGAGCCCGCCAAGGGCGGTGGCGGCAAGACGATGGTGATCGTGGCCGTTGTCGCGCTGATCCTGCTGATCATCTGGTGGCTGCTGGCCTAAGGCGAAAACCGCTGGCACCCTCGGGGCTGGCGGGCTACATCTGGCCCATGCAAGAACCTGAACACGATCCCAAGATGTCTGGCCGTATCGCCATGGTCGCCCTTCTGGTGGCCTTCGGCGTGGTCGGGCTGATGATTTGGATTGGCGGCTAGCGGTCAGAACGGGGGGCACCCGCCCAAAAGACCGCTTGGTTTGGGGGGCGATTTGGGGCATGACAGCGGCGCATCCGCTATCGCATCAAAGGCCCGCCCATGACCCAGTTCTTCACCAATCTGCGCCTTCTCGACCCTCAGGCAGGCACGCTTGAGCCTGCTGCGGTTCTGGTCCGCAACGGGGTGATTGCCGAGATGCTGACCGATGGAGCCACAGCGCCCGAGGGTGCGGAACTGGTCGATTGCGGCGGTCATATCATCGCCCCCGGTATCGTCGATATTGGCGTGAAAGTCTGCGAACCGGGCGAGCGCCACAAGGAAAGCTACCGCTCTGCCGGGCTGGCGGCAGCGGCGGGCGGGGTCACCACCATGGTCACGCGCCCCGACACCGATCCGGCCATCGACAGCCCCGAGACCCTCGAATTCGTCACCCGCCGCGCCAATGAAGCCGCCCCCGTGAATGTCGTGCCCATGGCCGCGCTGACCAAGGGCCGCGAAGGGCGCGAGATGACCGAGATCGGCTTTCTGATGGACGCTGGCGCCGCTGCCTTCACCGATTGCGACCGCGTGGTGACGGATACCAAGGTCTTTTCCCGCGCGCTGACATATGCCCGCAGCCTCGGCGCGCTGGTCATCGCCCACCCGCAGGATCCGGGGCTGAGCAAGGGGGCGACCGTCACCTCGGGCAAATTCGCCTCATTGCGCGGCTTGCCTGCTGTCTCGCCCATGGCTGAGCGGATGGGGCTGGACCGCGACATCGCACTGATCGAGATGACCGGCGCGCGCTACCACGCCGACCAGATCACCACCGCCCGCGCCCTGCCCGCGCTGGAACGCGCCAAGCGCAACGGGCTCGACATCACCGCGGGCGTGGGCATCCACCACCTAACGCTGAACGCCCTCGACGTGGCCGACTATCGCACCTTCTTCAAGGTAAAGCCGCCGCTGCGCGATGAGGAAGACCGCCTTGCCGTGGTCGAAGCCGTGGCCAGCGGCCTGATCGACATCATCTGTTCCATGCACACCCCGCAGGACGAAGAAAGCAAACGCCTGCCCTTCGAGGAAGCCGCCAGCGGCGCGGTGGGGCTGGAGACGCTGCTGCCCGCCGCGATGCGTCTGGTCCATGCCGAGATGATGGACCTGCCCACGCTCTGGCGCGCGCTGTCGCTGAACCCAGCCAAACGCCTCGGCCTGCCGGGCGGGCGGATTGCCGTGGGGGCGCCTGCGGATATGGTCCTGTTCAACCCCGACGCGCCCTTCGTGCTGGACCGCGCGACGCTGCGGTCGAAATCCCGCAACACGCCCTTTGACGGGATGCGGATGCAGGGTAAGGTCGTGGCAACTTATGTAGCAGGTTCCTGCGTTTACGAGGCGAATTGATGCCCCCACTCGAGACTTCCGTCGAATTGATCCTTTTCTGGGCGCTGGCAGGCTATGTCATCGGCTCTATCGCCTTTGGCATGTTGCTGGCGTGGTTAATGGGGCTGGGCAACCTGCGCGATATCGGATCGGGCAACATCGGCGCGACCAACGTGCTG
Source organism: Sulfitobacter sp. 1A12157 (assembly GCF_043557345.1). Classification (NCBI taxonomy): domain Bacteria; kingdom Pseudomonadati; phylum Pseudomonadota; class Alphaproteobacteria; order Rhodobacterales; family Roseobacteraceae; genus Sulfitobacter; species Sulfitobacter sp. 1A12157. Next base: position 175,808 of record NZ_JBIFFV010000002.1, on the reverse strand, counting down.
CGCACCGGCAACAAGAAGGCGGCGGCGCTGACGCTGTTGTTGGACGGGGCCAAGGGGGCCGTGGCGGTGCTGCTGGCCCGTGCCTTTGCGGGCGAAGATGCGGCGCAAGCGGCGGCGCTTGGTGCGATGATCGGCCATTGCTACCCGGTCTGGCTGGGCTTTCGCGGCGGCAAGGGTGTGGCGACCTTTCTGGGCCTCATGCTGGCGCTGGCTTGGCCGGTCGGGCTGGCCTGCTGCGCGGTCTGGCTGGCCACGGCAGCGCTCTCGCGCATCTCATCCCTATCCGCACTGGCGGCGGCGGCAAGCTCGACCTTTTTGCTAATTTTCCTCGGCTACGGGGAAATGCTGCTTCTGGGCATCGCCCTGACCTTGCTGATCTTTTGGCGGCACCGCGACAATATTCGCCGGATCCGCGCAGGTACGGAATCGCGCATCGGCCAGAAAGGCTGACACCGCCCGAGGGCGGCATCAGCCTCTTTACCCTTCAGTAGGAATATTCAGCGTAGATACGGCTCAGATCGCCGTTCCATGGGCCGTGGTAATCCGCCAGCAGATCGTCGGCAGGCACCCGGCCCGTCTCGATACTGTCGCGCAGGGCGTTGAGGAAATGCGTCTCATCCGGCACCAGCCCACCGGCGCCGGGACGGGCGCGGGCCTTCAGCCCCGCCTCTGACAGGGCCACGGCCTCGCGTGCCAGATCATGCATCTTGAGCCCGCCGACCTCGGCCTGAAGGCCGTGGGTAGAGGCGGCGATGCGCAATTCTTCCCGTGTCTCGGCATCCCAGCCTTTGACCAAATCCCACGCGCCATCCAGCGCGCTTTGGTCATACATCAGCCCAACCCAGAAGGCCGGCAAGGCGCAGAGCCGCCGCCACGGGCCGCCATCGGCGCCACGCATCTCGATGAACTTCTTGACCCGTGCTTCGGGGAAGAGCGTGGTGAGGTGATCGGCCCAATCGCTCAGCGTCGGCTTCTCGCCGGGCAGCGCGGGCAGCTCGCCCTTCAGGAAGTCGCGGAAGGATTGACCGAGCGCGTCGATATATTTGCCGTCGCGGTAGACGAAATACATCGGCACATCGAGCGCATATTGCACCCAAGCCTCGAACCCGAAGCCTTCGTCAAAAACGAAGGGGATCATGCCCGTGCGCGCGTCATCCAGATTGCGCCAGACCAGCCCGCGCGTGGATTTCACGCCGTTGGGCTTGCCGTCGAGGAAGGGTGAATTGGCAAAAAGCGCATTGGCGATGGGCTGCATGGCCACGGCGACGCGCATCTTCTGCACCATGTCGGCTTCACTCGCGAAATCGAGATTCACTTGCACGGTACAGGTCCGGCGCATCATGGTGGTTCCCATGGTGCCGACCTTTTGCATATAGCCGTCCATCAGCTTGTAACGGCCCTTGGGCATCAGATCCATCTGCTCATGCGACCACTCGGGCGCGGCGCCCAGACCGATGAAGCCCACGCCGATCTCATCGGCCACGTCCTTCACCTCGCGCAGGTGGGTGTTCACCTCGTCGCAGGTCTCGTGAATGGTCTCGACCGGGGCGCCCGAGAGTTCCAACTGGCCGCCCGGTTCAAGACTGATGTTGGCCCCGTCTTTCTCAAGCCCGATCAGCTTGCCACCCTCTTCGACAGGGGACCAATTGTGACGGTCGCGCAGCCCTTCCAGCATCACCCGGATCGAGCGTTCCCCCTCATAGGGGAGCGGTTTGAGCGTGTCCTTGCAATAGCCGAACTTCTCATGCTCGGTGCCGATGCGCCACTGCTCGCGCGGCTTGGAGCCGTCCGCCAGATACTGCGCCATCTGGTCGTGATGTTCGATCGGGCCGCCGCCGGATTGAGGAATGGACATATGCGAGGGCTCCGTTTTGAAGGGTCGTCTTGGGTGTCTTCTAAGATGTCGACATGGCGTCGCGTCTAGCAGGGATGGGCGGATTTTCCGGGGCTGTCAATGCAGCAAGACATGCGCCGGGCGCAGCGGCGCGCGCTCCCAGATCACAACGGCGTCATGGCGGGTCTTGCGCAACTCAAAGAGCATCCGCTCGGTGCGCAGGCCCGGCAGGGCGGCGAAAGCGTCAAACAGCGCCTCGGATCCTGCGGCGTTCACCGGGATCAACAAAGGCGTCTCATCATCGCGCGGCTCAAGCCGCCAATGGGCTGGAAACATCTGCCGGTCGAGGCTCAACCGCTGCAACTCGCGCAGGGCGACCGTGCCGCCGGTCAGCGGGCCAAAGTAGGTGATCTGCCCCTCGACGACCTGCACCGCGCCCGCACCATCGCCCTGCCCGCGAAAACGCGCGCGTTGCACGCCGAGCCAGATCAGCGCGGCACCGCCCGCCAGTGCCGCATAGCCTGGCACCGCCAGCAGGAACCCCGGCCCCGCCACGAGCCAAAGGCCAAGGCCCATCAGCCCGCCGCCGACAATCGCTTCGCGCCAGCGCCAAAGCTGGTCGCGGGCGCCTTGGCGCAGGAAACTCATCGGGCCACCCTTTGCATCACCAATCTCCCAAGGCCTGCTGCCACATGGTCATCGCCGCCACCGCCGCCGTATCGGCCCGTAGGATGCGCGGGCCCAATGTCACCGCATGGGCGTGATCAAGACCGTGCAGCCGTTTGCGCTCGCCCTCGGAAAAGCCGCCTTCGGGGCCGATCAGGATGGCCCACGGCCCCTGCGCGCCCGACGGCAGCGCGCCGCTCTCCCCGGCCAAAGCCTCATCGCAGAACATGATCTGACGGCTGCTGTCCCACCGATCCAGCAGCCGGCCCAGCTTCTCGGCCTCGGCCACTTCCGGCACATAGGTACCGCCGCATTGCTCTGCGGCCTCGACCGCATGGGCCTGAAGGCGCGGCTGCTGCACGCGGCCTGCGTTGGTAAATTCGGTCATCACCGGCACGATCCGCGCGGCCCCCATCTCTGCCGCCTTTTCGACGATGAAATCGGTGCGGGTCTTTTTGATCGGAGCGAAGAGCAGCCACAGATCTGGCGGCATTTGCAGAGGCCGGGTCTGCTCGACACAGGTCAGCACCCCGCCGCGCTTGCCCGCCTCGGCGACCTCGGCCAGCCATTCGCCATCGCGCCCGTTGAACAAAAGCACCCCGGCCCCGACCGTGAGCCGCATCACCCCAAAGAGGTAATGCGCCTGCTCGCGCGCCAAAGGAACCGTTTGCCCCTGCCCCAAGGGCTGATCTACATACAATCTGATTTTCGCGTTCATAGGGCCAGATATATGCACAACCAGCCGCCTTCGCTAGATGCTACGCCCGATGCGCCTGTTGCCGATGCGGTGGCCGACAATTGGGTCGACCGTCACGCCCCGGCGGGGCTACGCCCCTACCTGCGGCTAAGCCGCGCGGATCGGCCCATCGGCACATGGCTGTTGCTGCTACCCTGCTGGTGGGGACTGAGCCTTGCGATCCTCTTCGACCAGTCGCCGCGGTGGGAGGATCTGTGGATTTTCGCGGGCTGCGCCATCGGCGCTTTCCTGATGCGCGGTGCGGGTTGCACGTGGAACGACATCACCGACCGGCATATCGACGGCAAGGTCGCCCGCACCCGGCTGCGGCCCATCCCCTCGGGTGCGGTCTCGGTGAAACAGGCGCTGGCGTGGATGGTGGGGCAGATGCTGCTGGCGCTGCTGATCCTGCTGTCCTTCAACCAAGCGGCCATCGCCATGGGCGTGTTGGCGCTGTTGCCGGTGGCTGTCTATCCCTTCGCCAAACGCTTCACCTGGTGGCCGCAGGTCTTTCTTGGCCTCGCCTTTAACTGGGGCGCGATGCTGGCTTGGACGGCCCACGCGGGCACATTGCATGCGCCTGCCGTGGTGCTCTACCTCGCGGGCATCGCTTGGACGCTGTTTTATGACACGATCTATGCCCATCAGGATGCCGAGGACGACGCGCTGATCGGCGTGAAATCCACCGCGCGGCTCTTTGGTGAGAATTCCGGCAAATGGCTGCGGCGCTTTCTGATGGCCACGGTGGGGCTGATGGGAATTGCCGTGATCTATGCCGGGCTGCCCCAAGCCTCGGTGCTGGCGCTGGCGCTGGCCCTTGGCGGGCCTTGGGCGATGGGATGGCATATGGCATGGCAGCTGCGCGGGCTGGATACCAAGGACAATGCCAAGCTATTGCAGCTCTTCCGGGCCAACCGCGATACCGGCATGATCCCGCTGTTGTTTTTCGCGGCAAGCCTGCTGGCCTGATTGCACCCCCGGCAGGACGCGCGTATCAAGTCTTGAGCTTAACAACCAGAAGACCGCCCATGCGCCTCTCCGCCATTTTCACGATCGCCCTGACCTTTGCAGCCGCAGCGGTGGTCTCTCTGGTGGCGGCGAGCTTTTCGGTGCAGCTGATCGAAGACACCTCGGAAATCGGCGTGCGTGACGCGCTGGACGCGCAGGGCATGACATGGGCCGAAGTGCAGGCCGATGGCTTGCAGGTCACCCTCGCCGGGATTGCGCCGACCGAGGCCGTGCGCTTTCGCGCCCTGTCGACCGCAGGCACCGTGGTCGACGCCGCCCGCGTCATCGACGAGATGGAGGTCGAGGCCCAATCCGGCATCGCCCCGCCGCGTTTCTCTGCCGAGGTGCTGCGCAATGACGCGGGCATCTCGATCATCGGCCTGATCCCCACCAGCACCGACCGCGAGGCGGTGATCGACGCCTTTGGCGACATGGCGGGCGACGCCTCGGTCACCGACCTTCTGGAATCCGCGGATTATCCCGCGCCCGAAGGCTGGGAAGACGCGCTGAGCTTTGCCGTACAGGCGATGGCCGACCTGCCCCGGGCCAAAGCCTCGGTCGATGCGGGGCGTGTGACCATCACCGCCATCGCCGACAGCGCAGCCGCCAAGGCGCAGATGGAACGTAAACTGCAACGTGCGGCCCCGCCCAGCCTGCGGCTGCGGCTGGACATCGCGGCCCCGCGCCCGGTGATCACCCCCTTTACCCTGCGGTTTGAGATCGACGAAGAAGGCGCGCGTTTCGATGCCTGCTCTGCCGATACCGAAGCCGCCGCCGACCGTATTCTGAAAGCGGGGATCACCGCCGGTGCGCCCGAGAGCGCCGACTGCACCATCGGTCTGGGCGTGCCCAGCCCGAACTGGGGCCGCGCCGTGGCGCTGACCATCGACGCGCTGCGCCGCCTGGGCCAAGGCAGCATCTCTTTTGCGGATGCGGACATCACCCTGCTGGCCGCGCCGGGCACCGCGTCCAACACATTCGACCGCGTTGTGGGGGAGTTGGAAAATGCCCTGCCCGATGTCTTTGCCCTCACTGCGAAACTGCCCAAGGTCGAAGACCCCGACGCAGGCCCGCCCGAATTCACCGCGACCCTCTCGCCCGAGGGGCAGGTGCAACTGCGCGGGCGGCTCTCGACCGAGGGGCTGCGCGATCTGGCCGACAGCTACGCGAAATCGCATTTCGGCTCGGCCAATGTCTATACCGCCGCGCGGCTGGACGAGACCCTGCCGGGCGATTGGGCCACCCGCGTCCTGACTGGGCTTGAGGCCATGGCCTCCCTTGCCAACGGCTCTGTCAAAGTCACGCCCGACCGGCTTGAGGTGATGGGCAATACCGGCAAAAAGGACGCCAATACCGCCGTCGCCTCACTTTTGGCCGACAAACTGGGCGAAAGCGCCGATTACAGCATCGACATCACCTATCAAGAAAAGCTCGACCCCATCGCGGGCCTGCCGACACCCGAAGAATGCGAAGCCGAGATCCGGGAGATCCTGAAGATCGGCAAGATCACCTTTGAGCCGGGCAGCGCCACGATCGACGCCTCCGCGCTCGGGACGATGGACGATATCGCCGAGGTGCTGAAAAACTGCGGCGACATCCGGCTGGAGATTCAAGGCTACACCGACAGTCAGGGCCGCGAATCGATGAACCTGTCGCTCTCGCAAAGCCGCGCGGAATCGGTTTTGAACGAATTGCGCGCGCGCCGGGTGTTGACCTCCTCCTTCGTGGCCAAAGGCTATGGCGAGGAAAACCCCATCGCAGACAACAAGACCGAAGAGGGCCGCGAAGCCAACCGCCGCATCGAATTCCGCCTGATCCAGCCCGAGGCCGAGACGCCCGAGGACGAAACAGCGCTGGAATCTGCCGAAGAAACGGGCGATACCACGGCAGAAGAGATCGGGGAATCCGACGAAACCGAAGAAGGCAGCGGTGATGAGCAGAACTGAGTTTGTCCTGGCAACAGCCATCATTCTTTTCGTGGCCTTCTGCATGGGATGGTTCGCCAATTGGCTACTGAACCGCTTTACCCGCGTGGCCGCCGACGATGTGGCCCAGCTGGACCGGATGAGCCAAGAGCTGCATGAGGCCGAGGAAACCCGCGATCAGGCGATCACCTATCTGCAACAACGCGAGGCCGAGTTGACCAATCAACTTGCCCAGACCGAGGCCGAGTTGCGCGCGGCGATGGACGGGCTGCGCGACGCCCGCCATGAGGCCGAGGAGATGCGCGCCTATATCGAACGTCAGAAAGCCTGACCCCAGACCTTGGGAGCCCTGCCATGGCCAAACTCGCCCACTCCATGATCCGCGTCTTTGATGAGGCGGCATCGGTGAAATTCTACGAAGACGTGTTCGGGCTGCAGATTGCGGACCGTCTGGATTTCGACGGCTTCACCCTGATCTACCTGCGCGATGCCGCGGGCGCATTCGAACTGGAATTGACCGTCAACAAGGACCGCGAGACCCCTTACGATCTGGGCGATGGCTATGGTCATCTGGCCTTCGTGGTCGACGACCTTGAAGCGGCGCGCGAGACCGCGATCAAGGCCGGTGCCACCCCGCGCGAGATCGTGGATTTCCGCCCCGCCGGAGAGACTGTGGCGAAGTTCTTTTTCGTGGCAGACCCCGATGGCTACCAGATCGAAGTCATCGAAAAAGGTGGCCGCTTCGCCTGAGCCGAAGGCTCACCAACGCTCCAGCGCCGCCTCGTCTTCGTCCTTTGCGGCGACCCAAGTGTCGCCCTCTGCCGTGATCTCGCGCTTCCAAAAGGGCGCGCGGGACTTGAGGTAATCCATCAAGAACTCCGCCGCCTCAAAAGCATGGCGACGGTGCCGCGCGGCTGTGGCGACCATCATGATCTGCTCCCCCGGCACCAGACGCCCGTAGCGGTGGATCACCAGCGCATCCTGCAGATCGAACCGCGCCATCGCTTGCTGCGCAATCTCACGCAGCGCCTTTTCGGTCATTCCGGGGTAATGCTCGATTTCCATTGCGCTGAGCGTGCCCGCATCATTGTCGCGCACCACGCCCGTGAAGGTCACGATCGCGCCGCTGCTTCCCTCGCCCTTGGCAAAGCGCGCGGCTTCCTCGCCCAGATCAAAGGGCGCCTCCTGCACCGAAACACGCATCGCTCAGCCCCCGGTCATCGGGGGGAAGAACGCCACCTCGCGCGCGCCTTGCAACGGGGCATCGAAATCGGTCAACTCCTGATCCACGGCGACCCGCAGCGCGGAAAGGTCGGAGAAAGCCATTTCGTAGCGCTCCTCTCGGCCCCGTAATTCTTCGACCAATTCGGCCACTGTGGCGGCTTGGCTTTCGACCTGTTCGCGGGGCAGGCCGATGCGTTCGCGGACCCATGCGAAATACAGAACATCCATTAGCGTGGCTCCTTCAGATGCGGCAGCGCCTTGCGCAGATAGTCATAGCCGGTGATGGCGGTCAGCACGGCGGCGACCCAGAGTAGCGCCAGCCCCAGCAGCCCGGCCCATTCCATTCCGGCGAGTTTCCAGCCCAGCCCCAGATGATCCTCGACCTCACCATCAAGGATCGCTTCGATCATTTGCTGGTCCATCCCGAAAACGCTCATCCCGAGGTAATGTTCGAACACGCCTTGCGAAAACAGCACCGCGATGGCGATCATTTGCAATGTCGTCTTCCATTTGGCCAGTTGCGTCACCTTCAACGTGCCGGCCACATCGCCCAGATACTCACGCAGGCCCGAAACAAAGACCTCGCGAAACAAGATCAGCGTGGCGGGCAAGACCAACCACGGCGACCAGCTTGAGAAGGCGACGATCACCATCAGCGCGATCACCACCATCGCCTTGTCGGCAATCGGGTCGAGCATGGCGCCGAGTTTGGTTTCCTGCGCCCAAGCGCGGGCAAGGTAGCCATCGAACCAATCCGTCACCGCCGCCCCGACAAAAAGCAGCAGGGCGAACCAATCAGCATAGGGGCGCGTAAAATAGAGAAACATGACCGCCACACCGGGGGCCGCGACCAGCCTGAGCAGGGTCAGGATATTGGGCAAATTCCATTTCATGACGTTATCCTATCTTGCGCCGTTCGTGGCTGAAAGGACGAAACCGCTCCGCCTGCGGGCCGTCGCCACCACGGGGCGGCCCGCCCTAGCCTTTTTCATGGAAATAGCCGTAGATGGTTTCTGCCAGCGCATCCGACACGCCCTCGACCGCCTTGAGATCGCTAAGGTTCGCGCGGCTCACTGCCTTGGCTGAACCGAAATGCGCGAGCAGCGCACGCTTGCGCGCAGCGCCAACGCCCGGCACGTCGTCAAGCGGCGTGGCGCTGACCCCCTTGGCCCGTTTGGCACGGTGGGTGCCGATGGCGAAACGGTGCGCCTCATCGCGCAGACGCTGCACGAAATAAAGCACCGGGTCGTTGTGGCGCAGGGCCATGGGGCGCTTGCCGACGCGGTGGAACTCTTCCTTGCCCGCATCGCGGTCGATGCCCTTGGCCACGCCGACCATGGGAATATCTTCGACCCCATGCTGCGCCATGATAGAGGCCACGGCACTCACCTGCCCCGCGCCGCCGTCGATCAGCAGCAAGTCGGGCCAAAGGCCGCGGCTGCGGTCCGGGTCTTCTTTGATCAGCCGTTTGAAGCGGCGGTGCAGCACCTCTTTCATCATGCCGAAGTCATCGCCCGGGGTCAGATCGTCACCACGGATGTTGAACTTGCGGTACTGGTTTTTCATCATGCCTTCCGGCCCCGCCACGATCATCGCGCCGACCGCATTGGTGCCTTGGATATGCGAGTTGTCGTAAACCTCGATCCGCTCGGGCGGCTTGGGCAGGTCAAAAGCATCGGCCAGCCCTTGCAAAAGTTTGGTCTGGGTCGCCGTCTCGGCCATCTTGCGGGCAAGGCTTTCGCGCGCGTTGCGTAGCGCCCCATCGACCAGTTCGGCCTTCTCACCCCGTTTCGGCACCAGCAGTTCGACCTTACGGCCCAACTTGCCGCTCAGCGCCTCGGCCATCAGATCGGGGTTCTCGATCTCGTTGCTGAGGATCAACTGCCGGGGCGGTTCGCGGGTGTCGTAGAACTGGCCGATGAAAGCCTCCAGCACCTCGGCGGCGTCGATCTCGCTCCCGATCCGAGGATAGTAGTCATGGTTGCCCCAGTTCTGGTTGGCGCGGATGAAAAAGACCTGAACGCAGGCCTGCCCGCTTTCCATATGCAGTGCGATGATATCGGCCTCATTCACCCCCTGCGGGTTGATGCCTTGGGCGGTCTGAACCTGCGTCAGGGCCTTGATCCGGTCGCGCAGGGCGGCGGCGCGTTCGAACTCCATCGCCTCTGACGCCTCTTCCATGTCCCGCGCCAATCGGCCCTGAATATCCGTCGACTTGCCACTGAGGAACCGTTCGGCATCGCGCACGGTCTCGCGGTAATCCTCTGCCGAGATCTTGCCGACGCAGGGGGCAGAGCAGCGTTTGATCTGATGCTGCAAACAGGGCCGCGTGCGGCTGTCGAACATCGCGTTGGAACAGTCCCGCAGCAAAAAGACCCGTTGCAACTGGTTCAGCGTCCGGTTCACCGCGCCCGCGCTGGCGAAGGGGCCGTAGTAGCTGCCCTTCTCCTTTTTCGCGCCGCGGTGTTTCTTGATCTGCGGGTAGTCGTGATCGGCGGTGACAAGGATATTGGGAAAGCTCTTGTCGTCGCGCAGCAACACGTTGAACTTGGGCTTGAGCTGCTTGATCAGGTTCTGTTCGAGCAGCAGCGCCTCGGTCTCTGTCTTGGTGGTCAGAAACATCATCGAGGCGGTATTGGCGATCATCCGCGAGATCCGCGCCGAATGGCCCGTGGGCCGCGCGTAGGACGACACCCGCGCCCGCAGGTTCCGCGCCTTACCGACATAAAGCACGCGGCTTTCCGAATCGAGCATCCGGTAGACGCCCGGCGAGGAATCGAGCGACTTCAGATAGGCTTGAATCACCTTTCGGCCTTGCGGCGGAGGGCTGTCATTGGGCGTGGTCATCTCAGGCGCTGATTCTCGTGCTTCGCTGCAATAGGACGGCAATGGGGGCAAGCTTTAACATGTCCACCAAACATGTGGATAACTCTGACGATAACTTCTGGGCATCTTGGATTTCTCTTTGTTTTTAACATGGTTCGCTGATTTGCCTAATTTTTAGGCGCAGCCATAATATCCTGATTTTGCTCATTCTTTTGTTTACCATGAAACAAGCCCCTGAAAACAAAAGGGTTTCGGTAACACTTTGGTTACATAGGTTAAGGACGTGCAAAACTTCCCGCATGTGCGTCAGTTTCGGGGGCTTTTAGGGCTTGTTTCCCATTGCAAATGCTCTCCCCCATCCGTGCAGATAAGCTGCCCGGTGACCCCCGGCGAATCGATAAAATATCCCAGTGCCGCCGTGATATCCTCGGGATTCGCGCCGCGGCCCAGAACCGTGCCGCGGCGCTGCGCGGCAAAGTCTTCGGGGTCTTGATGCGGGCCTTGCAGGGTCGGGCCGGGCCCGATGCCATTCACGCGGATCGCGGGGGCCAGCGCCTGCGCGCTGGTGCGCGTCATTGCCCAAAGGCCCATCTTGGCGATCGTGTAGGTGGTGAATTCTGGCGTCAGGTTGCGCACCCGCTGGTCGAGCATATTGACGATCAAACCACTGGCACGCGGCTCTCCCCCGGCGTCGGTTTCAGGCAACAGCCCCTGCCCCGCCATCGCCTGTGTCAAGACGAAGGGCGCACGCAGGTTGCTGCCCATATGGCGGTCCCAGCTTTCGCGCGTGGCGCTGCCGATATCGTCCTGCTCGAAAATAGAGGCGTTGTTGACAAGGCAGGTGATCGGCCCGCCGAGCGTTTCGGCCGCGCGGGGCAAAAGCGCCGCGGCTGCGGCATCGTCCAGAAGGTCGGCTTGCAGGGCCACGGCACGGCGACCCATGGCCGCAATCTCGGCGGCGGTCGCCTCGGCCCCGTCAAGCGAGGTGGCATAATGCACCGCCACGTCAAAGCCGCGCTGCCCGAGGTAGAGCGCCATGGCGCGGCCCAGACGTTGCCCGGCTCCGGTCACCAATGCCCGCCGCATCTGCCGCCCTCCTTAGATCAGGATGATAAACAAATATAGCCCGTAAAGCGCGCTCAGCACCACGCCCCAAAGCCGCGTGATATCGCGCCCCAAATAGACGAAGGGGATCAGCAAAAGCGACGCGCCCAGCATCACCCACAGGTCGATCCGCAGGAAGGCTTCGTCGACCGAGATCGGACCGACAAGGCTCGCAATGCCGATGATCGCCAGCAGGTTGAACATGTTGGAGCCGATCACATTGCCAAGCGCCACGTCCGCCTGACGCCGCAGCGCCGCCATCACCGTGGTCGCAAGCTCTGGCAGCGACGTGCCCACGGCCACCAACGTCAGGCCGATCACCGTGTCACTGACCCCATAGGTCTGGGCGATGATCGTGGCGTTATCCACCAACAGGCTCGCCCCCAAGGGCAGGCCGATCAGCCCGAGGATCAGGAACATCGCGATCTGCCAGCCCGCCATATCGGGGTCCGCGCCTTCGGGCTCCTCCTCTTCCTCTGCCGCACCGCTGCGGCAGGCGTGGCGGTGATCCTTGGCATCGCCGAAGGCGTCGTAAAGCATATAGGCCAGACCGGCGAGCAGGATCAGCCCCGCGATCCAGTCAAAGACGCCGCGGAAGGCCAACACGATGAACAAGAGCGAGGCCGCGATCATCTGGTTATAGGTCTTGCGGGTGCTGCATTCCGATGTGTGCATCGTCGCCAAAAGCGCCGGAATGCCCAGCACCATCAGGATATTGGCCGTATTCGACCCCACCACATTGCCAAGCGCCAGCCCCGGCACCCCATCCACGACTGCCTTGACCGAGATCAGCAACTCCGGCGCCGAGGTGCCAAAGGCCACGATGGTCAGGCTGACGATCAACGCGGGCACGCCAAGGCGCAGTGACAGGTTCACCGCCCCTTTCACCAGCGCATCCCCCGCAAACAGCAGGATCACGAGGCCAAGCCCCGAAAGTAGCCATGGCATCAGCATCAACGCCCTCCCTTACAGGCACAATCGCCTTTGCCAATACGGTAACGTCCGCAGTCACGGCATTTGGACCGGGTCAGGCGCTTGCCCCCCAGCCAATGCATCTTTCCGAACCAAGCGAGCAGGCCCATGGCCACCAGAAACAGCAGGACGATCTTGAAAACCATGGGCTAGAGTCCAAACCGCGCGAAGGCCGCGCGTTCCTCTATGCCCTGCACCGCGTCCTGCATCATCTGCACGCCAAAACGCGACAACAGCCCGCGCTTCACACCATAGCGCCGCAGCCTGACCTTGTCGCCAAAGCGCTCTTTCAGCAGTGGTTTCAGATGACCGATCCCGTCAATCAACCCCAGTTCGGCGGCGCGTTTCGCCAGCCAGATTTCCCCGGTAAACAGGTCTTGCCCCTCGGGCAGCTTGCCTGCGCGGCGGGTCTTCACATGGTCGATGAAATTCTCATGGATGTCTTCGAGCAGCAGTTTCAGCCGGGCGACATCTTCGGGGTTTTCCGGGCGGAACGGGTCGAGCATGGATTTGCTCTGCCCTGCCGTATAGACGCGCCGTTCGACCCCGTGTTCGCGGATGAACTCATGCACCCCGAAGGAGGCCGAAATCACCCCGATGGAGCCCACAACCGAGCTTGGGTCCGCGTAAATCTCATCCGCCGCCGCCGCCAGCCAATAGCCGCCAGAGGCGGCTACATCCTCGACAAAGGCGATGACGGGAATGTTCTTTTCCTCGGACAGCCGCCGGATGCGCGCGCCGATCAACGACGATTGTACCGGGCTGCCACCGGGAGAGTTGATCTCCAAGGCGACAGCGGCAGGCTTACCCTTGGCAAAAGCCTTTTCGATGACCGGACCCATGGTGGCATCGTTCAACACCGCGCGGCCCTGCGCGCCGATCATGCCGGAAAGCCGGATTACGGAAACGCTGGGCGGGGATTTCAGGAAGGGCAGCCGAATTCTCATGCCCTTCATGTAGAACGCCCACCCCGCGCAAACAAGGCGGAGGCCCAAGTTTCCTAGGCTCAGGCCCGCAGACGCCAGCCGGTGCGGAAAATCCACCAGATCACGCCGAGGCAAAGCGCCGTAAACAGCGCGATGGCGGCAAGGCTGGTGATGATCGGCACATCCGCCGCGCCGAAAAATGCCCAGCGAAAGCCCGAGATCAGATAGACCACCGGGTTGAAATGCGAGATCACCTGCCAGACCGGCGGCAGCATCGAGATCGAGTAGAAAGACCCGCCAAGGAAGACCAGCGGCGTGACGATCAACAGCGGCACCAGTTGCAACTGCTCGAAATTGCCCGCCCAGATGCCGATGATAAAGCCCATTAGCGCGAAGCTGATGCAGGTCAGGATCAGAAAGGCCACCATGGCGATGGGATGCTGGATCGTGATGTCGACAAAGAAGAAGGCCGTGATCAGGATGATCGTGCCGATAAAGAGCGCCTTGGTCGCCGCCGCACCGACATAGCCGATGACGATCTCGAAGAAATTGATCGGGGCCGAGAGCAATTCGTAAACCGTGCCGATGAACTTTGGGAAATAGATCCCGAAAGAGGCGTTGGAGATCGACTGCGTGATGACGCTGAGCATGATCAGACCCGGCACGATGAAGGCGCCGTAGCTGACGCCCTCGACCTCATCAATGCGGCTGCCAATAGCGGCGCCGAAGACCACGAAATAAAGGGAGGTCGACAGCACTGGTGAGATGATGCTCTGCGTGATGGTGCGAAAGAAACGCGCCATTTCAAAAGCGTAGATGGCTTTGATCGCGGTCCAGTTCATGCCGCATCCTCCTTGAGCAGGTCGACAAAGATATCTTCCAAGCTGCTTTGCCGTGTCGCCACGTCTTGCAGCACCAGACCGCTTTCCGCGACCTTGGAGAGCAGCTTGGTGATGCCGGTCCGCTCGGCATTGGTGTCATAGGTGTAGATCAGTGATTGCCCGTCGGCGGACAATTCCACGTCCGGCGATTGCAGCGCCAGCGGCACTTCGGTGATCGGCTCGGTCAGCTGGACTTCGAGTTGCTTCTTGCCCATCCGCGCCATCAGCGCGTGCTTCTCTTCGACCAGCAGCAATTCGCCCTTGGCGATGACGCCGATCCGGTCGGCGATGGCCTCGGCCTCTTCGATATAATGGGTGGTTAAGATGATCGTCACGCCCGAGGCTTTCAGCCCCGCCACGATCTCCCACATGTCTTTGCGCAGTTCCACATCGACGCCCGCCGTCGGCTCGTCGAGGAACAGCACCTTGGGGTCATGCGCCAGCGCCTTGGCGATCAGCACGCGGCGTTTCATCCCGCCCGAAAGCTCGCGGATCTGGCTGTTTTTCTTGTCCCAGAGCGAAAGTTGCCGCAGGATTTTCTCTAACACCGCCTCATCCGCCGGACGGCCAAACAGCCCGCGCGAGAAGCGCACCGTGTTGATGACTTTCTCAAAGGGTTCGAGATTGATCTCCTGCGGGACCAGCCCGATCATCGAACGGGCCGCGCGGAAATCATCCCGAATGTCATGGCCGCCCACGGTTACCTTGCCGCTGGTCGCGGTGGTGATGCCGCAGATGGTCGAAATGAGCGTCGTCTTCCCCGCCCCGTTCGAGCCCAGAAGCGCGAGAATCTCGCCCTTTTCGATCTGTAGATTGACCCCTTTTAGCGCCTCGAAACCGCCCGCGTAGGATTTACGCAGGTTCTGAATATCCACGATTGTCGGCATGGTCGTCTCCGCTTTGGTAAGGCGCGCAACCTAACCGGCTTTGCACCGGCTGAACAGATGCCTTCAGGTCTTGGCGCGACCGAACCAGCCCTTTTTAGCGGGCGCGTCTTCATCGGCGGCTTGCGCCTCCGCCTCCTGTTCCACAGCCGGGCCTTCGAGAGAGGATTGCAGGTTGTCGAAAAACTGATCCGCCATTTTCTTGGCGAAACCGTCGATGATCCGGCTGCCAAGCTGCGCCAGCTTGCCGCCGACCTTGGCCTCGACATCGTAACTCAGCTCGGTCCCGCCGTCCTTTTCGGCCAGCCGCACCTCCGCCCCGCCCTTGGCGAAACCAGCAGCACCGCCCTTGCCCTCGCCGGTGATGGTCAGCGCTTCGTTCGGCACCAGATCGGAGAGCGTGACATGGCCCTTGAACGTCGCCTTCACCGGGCCGACCTTTTGCACCACCGTCGCGTCATACCCCTCTTCGACCGAGCCTGAGACCTCTTGCGCGCCGGGTACGCAGGTTTGCAGCATCTCCGGGTCCAGCAATGCCGCGTAAACCTCGGCGGGGGTGGCGGCGATCTGGCGGGTGTCGGACATCTGCATGGCTGGCTCTCCCTTTGACGTATCGCAGCAGTCTAGCGAGTAATTCTGTGCAAACCAATGTCAAAGCGCTGGACCTTACGCGCCGGGCTGATAGGTCTTTGCCATGACAAGTAATTCCCATAACCGCGCCGGACTGGCGATCGGGCTGATCCTTCTCGGCGTCGCCGCGATTTCGGCCAATGACATGCTGATCAAACGTCTGTCGGGCGGCTATCCGCTGCATCAGATCGTCTTTACCCGCTCGGCCATCGGGATTCTGCTGGGGCTGGTTCTGGTCAAACTCGAAGGCGGGCTTCATCTACTCAAGACGCGGCAGCCAGGGCTGCATCTGCTGCGTGGGCTGCTCATTGTGATTTCAAATATGTCGTTCTTTTTGGCCATCGCGGCCCTGCCCTTGGCCGAAGCGACGGCGCTCTTTTTTGCCGCACCCCTGTTTATCACCCTCTTGTCGATCCCTATTCTGGGCGAAAAGGTCGGCCCTTTGCGAATGAGTGCGGTGGTTGTCGGCTTTGTTGGCGTGGTCATTATGCAGCGGCCTTGGGCCGGCGGGGACGCCTTGCAGGCGTCACGACTGGTGCTGTTCCTACCGGTTTTGGCAGCGCTGACCTATGCGTTGAACCAGTTGATGACGCGCAAATTGGGGGTAAGCACCAAGGCTTCGGTTCTGTCGGTCTATATTCAAGCGGTGTTTATCGTGGTTTCGCTTGGTTTTTTCGTGGTTGCTGGCGATGGCCGTTTTGTGGCGGGCGACAGCAGTGCATCGCTGGCGTTCTTGCTGAGGGCATGGGTTTGGCCTGCACAGGATGATTACCTGACCTTCCTCGGCATCGGCTTAAATGTGGCGCTGATCGGCTATTGCCTGAGCCAAGCCTACCGGCTGGGGGATGCCGCGACCGTGGCCCCGTTCGAATATATCGGCCTGCCGCTGGCGGTGTTCTGGGGTTTCGTGATCTTCGGCGACCTCCCGGTCTGGGAGGTCTGGGTCGGGATCGCGCTGATCCTCGCCTCTGGCCTGTTCGTCTACCTGCGCGAGCGCCAGAAGGCGCTGCGCGTGACCCGTTTGCAGGGCGGGCGGCGGGCTTAAGCCGCCACCTCCACCACCACCTTGCCCGTCGCCTTGCGGTCGCGCAGCAGGGCCAGCGCCTCGTTGGCCTGTTCCAACGGCATGACGTTGCTGACATGGGGTTTCAGCTTGCCCGCCGCATACCATTTGATCAGTTCGGCGAAACTGTCGGTCAGCACCGAAGGTTTGATCTTGGCATAGCCGCCCCAGTAAAAGCCCAGCACGGTGAGGTTCTTGACCAGCAGGATATTGGCCGGAATCTGCGGCACCTCGCCACTGGCAAAGCCCAAGGGGATCAGCCGCGCTTCGGGGTTGCAGGCGCGCATGGCGGCTTTGAACTGATCGCCGCCTACCGGGTCATAGACCACATCCGCCCCGCCCAATTCCTTGACGATGGCGCGGATGTCGTCGGTTTCGGAATTGATCAGGTGATCGGCGCCCGCCTCTTTGCAGACGGCCAGTTTGTCGGCGCCGCGCGCCACGGCGATCACCTCGGCCCCCATCAGCTTGCCCAGTTCCACCGCCGTCAGCCCGATGCCGCCCGATGCGCCCAAAACCAGCAGCCGCTCGCCCGGCTGCAACCGCGCCTTATAGTCCAACGCCACATGGCTGGTGCCATAGGCAATGAGAAAGGCCGCCGCGTCGACCGCCGTCATCTCTTCGGGGATCGGCACGCAGACCGCGGCCGGAATGGCGGCATATTCGGCCAGACCGTCAAACCCGGTATAGGCCGCCACGCGCTGGCCGACCTTCAGGTGCTCCACCCCCGCGCCCAGAGCGGTGATCCTGCCCGCCATCTCCATCCCCAGCGTGAAGGGCAGCGGCGGCTTTTCCTGATAGGTGCCTTTGATGATCAGCAGGTCGCCGAAGTTCAGCCCGCAGGTCTCGACCTGCACCAAAACCTCGCCCTGCCCCGGCATGGGCATCTCAAGCTCTTGCAGGGTAAGCGGTTCGTTATAGGCGGTGACTTGCATGGCGCGCATCGGTCTGTCCTTTCGTGCTGCTTTGGCCAGAAGAGGCCAGAAGCCAGCGCGCTTGGCAAGACCCGTGGCCCGCGCCGCTGCGTCAGCCGGGCATGATCACCAGCCGGATGCCATAGGCCACCACCGCCAGCAGGGCGACGCTGGCCAGCCAAAGCGCCACGAACCAGCCCGCGCGTTTCAGCCAATGGCGCATCAGTGATAGCCCTCCTCAGGGTCGATCTTGCCACGGAACACCCAATAGGCGTAGGCGGTGTAGCTCAGGATCAGCGGCAGCAGCACCAGCGTGCCGACCAGCGCGAACATCAAGCTGTCATCCGGGGCGGCCGCCTCGGCGATGGTCAAGCTGGGCGGGACCATATGCGGGTAGAAACTGATCCCGATGCCGATGAAGCCCAGCACGAAAAGCGCCAGCGCGCAGAAGAACGGCTGTTTGTCGCCGCGGCGTTGCAACCCGCGCAGCATCCCAAAAGCCGCCAGCGCCACCAAGAGAGGCACAATGCCGCTGAAGAGCGCGGTGGGCCACGCGAACCAGCGTTCGAAATAGACCGCATCGGTGAAGGGCGTCCAAAGGCTGACCAGCCCCATGAAGACCAGGGTCGCCACCGCCAGCGGCCATGCAAGACGGCGCATATGCGCCTGAATGCGGCCCTCAAGCTTCATGTTGAGCCATGTCGCACCCAGCAAAGCATAGCCCGTGGTCACCGCCACCCCGGTCAGGATCGAGAAGGGGGTGAGCCAGTCCCACCAACCGCCCGCATAGGCGCGGCCTTCGATCTCGATCCCCTGCACCAGCGCGCCCAAGGCGATGCCCTGACAGAAGGAGGCCACCAGCGAGCCGCCGAAGAATGCCATATCCCAGAGCGGTTTCCAGCGTTTCGTGCGCCAGCGGTACTCGAAGGCGACGCCGCGAAAGATCAGCCCCAGCAGCATCAGGATGATCGGCATGTAAAGCGCGGGCATTACCACCGCATAGGCCAGCGGGAAGACGGCGAAGAGCCCGCCGCCGCCCAGCACCAGCCATGTCTCGTTGCCGTCCCAGATGGGGGCGACCGAGTTCATCATCACGTTGCGCTCGCCCTCGTCCTTGGTCATCGGAAAGAGCAGCCCAACACCCAGATCGAAGCCGTCGAGGATGACGTAGATCAGCACCGCCCCGGCGATGATCCCGGCCCAGATGAACGAAAGTTCAAGTCCAAACATCTCAGCTCTCCTCGCCCTTGTTATGCGCGGTCCTGTCTCTGACCGCGGCCTCTTCGCCGACAGCAAGGATCGGCCCGTCATCCTGCGCGAGGTCATCCTGCGCCGCGTCACGTTCGTCTTCCAGCACATGGCCGACAACGGGTTTGCGCATCATCGCCAGAATATACCAAGTGCCCGCACCGAAGACGAAGAAATACACCACGATGAAAGCGATCAGGGAGGTCGCGACCGCCGGGGCCTCGATCGGAGCGAGGCTGTCGGAGGTCCGCAATAGACCGTAGACCGTAAAGGGCTGCCGCCCGACCTCGGTCGTGATCCAGCCCGCCAGCACCGCGACAAAGCCGGTCGGCCCCATCACCAGCGCCAGACGGTGCAGCATCGGCGCATCGTAAAGCCGCCCGCGCAGCCGCGCGAAGGCCGCCCAAAGTCCCAGCCCCAACATGGCAAAGCCAAGCCCGATCATGATGCGGAAGGACCAAAAGACGATGGCCACCGGCGGTTCGTCTTCGTCCGGGATCGTGTCGAGCCCGTCGAGCGGCGCGTTCAGATCGTGCTTGAGGATCAGCGACGACAGTTTGGGGATCTCCACCGCGTAGTCGATGCGCTTTTCCTCGGGGTTCGGGATGCCAAAGAGGATCAGCGGCGCGCCCTCGGGGTGGCTGTCGTAATGCCCCTCCATCGCCATGACCTTGGCGGGCTGATGCTCCAGCGTATTGAGGCCATGCATGTCGCCCGCGAAAATTTGCAGCGGGGTGACCAACAGAAGCATCCACATCGCCATGGAGAACATCCGCCGCGCGGCCCGGTCGGCGTGATCACGCAGCAGATGCAGCCCCCCGACCCCGCCCACGACCAGCGCGGTGGTGAGATAGGCCGCCAGCACCATATGCACCAAACGGTAGGGGAAGGAGGGGTTGAAGACGATGGCCCACCAATCCTCGGGCACGAATTGGCCCACGTCATTGATGGCAAAGCCCGCGGGCGTCTGCATCCAAGAGTTCACCGAAAGGATCCATGTGGCCGAGGCCAGCGTGCCAAGCGCCACCAGCGCTGTCGCGAACATATGCAGCCCGTCGCCCACCCGCTTGCGGCCAAAGAGCATGATGCCCAGAAAACCCGCCTCAAGGAAAAAGGCCGAGAGCACCTCATAGGCCATCAGCGGCCCGACCACCGGCCCCGCCTTGTCAGAAAAGACCGACCAATTGGTGCCGATCTGGTAGGACATGACGATGCCCGAGACGACCCCCATGCCGAAAGCCACCGCAAAGATTTTCTTCCAATAGTCAAAGAGCTTCAGATAGGTCTCTTCGCGTTTCCACAGCCAGAGCGCGTTGAGCACGGCCAGAAAGCTCGCCAACCCGATCGAGAATGCCGGGAAGATGATGTGGAACGAAACCGTGAATGCAAACTGCACCCGCGCTAGGATTTCGGCGGTGTAACCGTCGAGCATATGAAGCCCCCGCGTATTGTTTCCTGACCTATATAGGGCCGGGGGGCCGGAGAGGCACAGGCTAAATTGCCGCAGTGCTTGGGCCGCGCTCTAGCTGTCGAATGTGACCACGACGCGCAGCCCCGGCGCGTTGTCGGTAAGATCCAGCGTTGCCCCATGGAGTTTCGCCACCCCATCGACCAGCGCCAGACCCAGCCCATGCCCCGGCGTGCCCCGGCTGCGATCCAGCCGGTAAAGGCGCTGCAACACTTTGTCGCGGTCCGCAGCCGGAATGCCGGGGCCGCCGTCCGCCACCGTAAGCGTGACCTGCCCCGCCGCCTGTTTCAGCGCGACCTCTACCGCCGCAGCGTCGCCGGAATGGCGCAGGGCGTTTTCGATCAGATTGGCCAGCAATTGCCCCAAAAGCGCGCGGTCACCGGTGACATGAACAGGCGTTTCGGGCAGGTCGCAGCGCAGGTGTTTGCCCTGCTCCCCTGCTGCGGGCTCGTAAAGCTCGACCATGGTGCGGCAAAGCGCGGTGAGGTCGACGGGGGCGAAATGGGCCCGGGCCTCGCCCTGCTCCACCTGCGCCAATTGCAGGAGCGATTGAAAGATCGCGGCGATCCCCTCCAACTCGGCCCGGGCGCGGGCCAGCGGTTCGGCGCGGTCCGCGCCCGCAGCCTCGGCCCGGTCCAGATCGTCAAGATGAACCGAGACGCGCTGGATCGGCGTCTTCAAGTCATGCGCGATATCCAGTGACACCTGCCGCAGCGCCGCCACGGAAGTTTCCTGCGCCCGGGCCATCTGGTTCACCGCCTCGCCGATGCGCAGCAGGTCGTCCGACCAGCGCGGCCCCGGCGCGACCCTTGCGGCCAGATCCCCCGTTGTCAGCCGGTCCAGCGTGGCGCGGATCACCTCCACATGGCGTTTGGAACGGCGGGCAAGGATCAGCCCGCCCGACAGCGCGATCAGCACCGTGGGCAGCAGGCTGACCAACAGAATATTAACGAAAACCTCGCGCAGGGCCGTGATCTCGGCCCGGCTGCGCGCGATGGTCAAAAGCCCGCCATAAAGCGTGTCCGTCAGGGTCAGATAAACCCCGGTATACTGCGCCCGCGCCGCGCCGATCGAGACGATGTGATAGCCCTCGTTATCCCGTGCGATGGCCCCGTTGCCATAGATGCGCCCGTTGGGGCCGATGTAGCTGAGGATCAGCCGGTTGGGATCGGTCTCACGCGATTCCGCCTCGACCAGCCGCGCGAGGGCGGCGGCACCGGGGGCGGCGCGGAAGCCCGCCATGTCCTGTGCCAGATCGGCGCGGATCGCCTGTTCGAAAGACCGTTGGGTGACCGCATAACTCGCGGCAAGGCTGAGCAGGCTGACGATGGTGAACAAAAGCACCAACAAAAGCGCCAGACGTAGTGGCATCGACCGCCAGAGCCCCGCCAGCCGCGCCCTCATGCGTCGATCCTATAGCCCGCGCCGCGCACGGTCTGGATGAGTTCGCTGTCAAAGGGCCGGTCGACCTTGGCCCGCAACCGGCTGATATGGGTCTCCACCACATTGGTCATCGGGTCGAAGGAAATGTCCCAGACCGCCTCCAGCAGCATGGTGCGGGTCTGCACCCTGCCCTTGCGCCGCAGAAGATGCTCCAGCAGGGCAAATTCGCGCGGCAAGAGGTCGATCTCTTGGCCCGCCCGCGTCACCCGGCGGCTGATCAGGTCCATGGTCAGGTCGCCCGCGCGCAGGGTGGTCTCCTGCTCCAGCGCCTGCGGGCGGCGCGCCAGCGCGTTGACCCGCGCCGAGAGCTCTCCGAAGGCGAAGGGTTTCATGAGGTAATCATCCGCCCCGGCATTCAGCCCGTCGATCCGGTCCTCCACCGCGCCCATGGCCGTGAGCAGCAGCACCGGCGTCGCATTGCCCGCCCCGCGCAGGGTTTTCAACAGGGTCAGCCCGTCCAACTCGGGCAGCATCCGGTCAAGGATCAGCACGTCATATTGCCCGGTGGTGGCCTGCACCAAACCGTCGCGGCCATCAGCCACCACATCCACCGCATGCCCCTCTTCGCGCAGGCCGCGCGCGATATAGGTGCTGGTGGTGGCATCGTCTTCGACAACAAGAAGTTTCATCGCGGTCTCATGTAGGATCGCCCTTGGATTATGCCAAATTCGCCGCCCGTACAGCCCAGAGGCGGCAATCTCACAAATTTGTATAGGGCGCGGCAAGGCACTGTAAATCCGCAGGTCCAGATAGGCTCCCGGAACGACCGAATGCACAGCAAGGAGCATGAAATGACCAAACCCCTTTCCAAAGCCCCCCGCGCCGCCGCCCTTGCGCTCAGCGCCGCGATGGCCGCCACGCCGATGCTGGCGCTGGCCCCCTCGGCTGCGCTTGCGGTCCCGCCGGGCGGCTACGCCGACCTTGTCGAGGCCGTCTCTCCGGCCGTCGTCTTTATCGAGGTGACCGCGAAGCAGCAAACTGCGCAGATCCAGCAACAATTGCCCCCCGGCATGCCCGAGGAACTGCGCCGCCGGTTCGAGCATATGCTGCCTGACCAGCACGGAGGCGAAGCAACGCCGCGCCAAGGTTTGGGCTCGGGCTTCATCATCTCTGAGGATGGTCAGATCGTGACCAACCACCACGTCGTCGCAGGGGCCGAGACCGTGACCGTAAAGCTCGCCGATGGCCGCACGTTCGACGCCGAAGTGGTGGGCAGCGACGCAATGACCGACATTGCGCTGCTGAAAGTCTCTGCGGATGTGGACCTGCCCAAGGTCGACTTCGGCACATCGAAAACCCTGCGCGTGGGGGATGAGGTCGTGGCCGTGGGCAACCCCTTCGGCCTTGGCGGCACCGTCACTTCGGGCATCGTCTCGGCCCTGTCGCGGGACATTCAGGCAGGCCCCTTCGATGACTTCATCCAGACCGACGCGGCGATCAACCGCGGCAACTCAGGCGGCCCGCTGTTCAACAACGAGGGCGAGGTCGTGGGCGTGAACACCGCGATCCTGAGCCCCGGTGGCGGCTCGGTCGGCATCGGCTTCTCGGTGCCCTCGGATCTGGTGCAGACCATCGTCTCCGATCTGGCCGATGACGGATCGGTCGAACGGGGCTGGCTGGGCGTGCAAATCCGGCCCATGACCCCCGAGGTCGCCAATGTGCTCGGCTATGACGAGCCGCGCGGCGCGGTGATCGAGGCGATCACCGAGGACAGCCCCGCCGCCAAAGCGGGCCTCAGGAAGGGCGACATCATCCTGTCCTTCGGCGGCACGGAGGTGGACGATCTGCGTGACCTGACCCGTGCGGTGGCCACCACCACGCCCGAAAGCGCGGCAGAGGTCGTCGTGCTGCGCAAAGGGTCTGAGCAGACCCTCGACGTGACCGTGGGCGTGCTGGAACCCAAGCCGGCGTGACCCATGCCTTCCCGGCGCCCCTCATGCCGCCGGGACGCCCCCCAGCCCTCACCCCTCGCCGGGGCTGGGCAGCCTGCCCCGGTGGTCCTGCACTACCGGGGTTTTTTACGGGCCCGTACCGCCGCCATCGCCTTCGCCGGAGGGCGCGTTGTGCAAATGGAACCGCACCAGTTCCGCCACCGAATTCGCCTCAAGCTTGCGCATCACCCGCGCGCGGTGCACCTCGACCGTCTTGATGGAGATGTCCATCTCGCTGCCGATCTCACGGTTCGACAGCCCGGCCGCCACCCGCTCGAACACCCGATGCTCCTGCGGAGTGAGCCGGGCCAGGAGCTGTGCGTTTTCGACTTCTGCCGCCTTGCTCTTGCGCCGGGCCGCATCGGCTTGAAGGGCGGCATTGATCAGGTCGAGCATGTTTTGGTTGTTGAAGGGTTTTTCGATGAAATCCACCGCCCCCGCCTTCATCGCCGTCACGGCGGTAGAGACATCGCCGAAGGCCGTCATCAGGATCAGCGGCAGTTCGATCCCCCGCGCGTTCAGCGCCTTTTGCAACTCCAACCCGCTCATCCCCGGCATCCGCACATCGCTGACCAGACAGCAACACCCGTTGTCTTCGTAGCGATCAAGGAACGCCGACGCCGACGCGAAAGGAATGGCGCGCAGCCCGACGGAACCCAGCAACCACACCAGAGATTCCCGCACCGCGGCGTCATCATCGACGACGTAAACGATCCCCTCTTCCGACATTCTACTTTTGCACCTCCAATGGCAACCGCACGGTCAGGCAGGCGCCCTCGGCATCGGATTTCGTCACGGCGATCGTTCCGCCATGGGACAGAACGATCGTTTCGCAAATCGCCAGCCCCACGCCAAGCCCCTTGTCCTTGGTCGAGCGGAAGGCGCTGAACGCGGTCTGCGCGGGCATGTCCGGGGCAAAGCCGCGCCCCGCGTCGGCCACGTCGATCACGATCTCACCGGCTTCGCAGCGCGCGGTGACCGAAACTTCGGCGTCCTCACGCTCCGCCTCGCGACAGGCGTCGATGCCGTTCTTGATCAGGTTGATCAACAGCTGCTCGATTTCGATCCGGGCGCAATGCAGGGTGACCTCCCCACATTGATCGTCGATGGTCACGGCGACCCCGGTGGCCGAGCTTTCGGGTTGGATCAGCAGCTGCACCGAGCGGAGGATATCGTCAAAGCGGACCGCATCGCGGTCGGCATCGTCGTTATGCAGATAGTTCGACATGGAGCGCAGGATGGCGCTGGCCCGTTCAGATTGGCTTTGCATATTGTTGAGCACGGCGATCATATCCTCTCTCTCAAGCTGGTCGTTCTTGGCACGCAGCACGCAGCCTGCGGCAAAATTGTGAATAGCGGCTAAAGGTTGGTTCAACTCATGGGCGATGGCGGCGGTCATCTGGCCCAGAGTTTCGCGCCGGTTGAGCAGTTGCAGCGCCGTTTCATGCCGGTGCAGCCGCTCTTCGCGCTCGACCTTTTCGGTGATGTCAGAGGCGATGGTCAAAAGCCCGCCTGCGGCCACGGGGTAATCCGTCACCTCCAGCCAACGGCCCGTGGAGGTCCGCGCACGAAAGAACTTGGCCGGGGTGTTGCGCCGGTCGCGCCGCTGCGCGCTCCAACGGGTCTTGCCTTCGGTGGTCGTCGCCAATTTGCCGGTCTGTGTGAAATGGGCGAGCAATTCATCGAAGTGTTTTCCGATGATTTCGCCCTCCATCCCGGCATAGGTCGCGCGATATTCCTCGTTGCAATAGACCAGACGGTCGCTGCTGTCGAAAAGCGCCACCATGGTCGAGATGTTCTCGAAAGCCAGCGCCAAAGCCTCCAGCGCGCTTTTGCGCTCGGTCTCGGCGGTGGCGATTTCGGTCATGTCGAAACAAGTGCCGCGATAGCCTGCCAGTTCCGCTTGGGCATCGAAGAAAGGTTTGCCCGACATGTCGATCTGCCGCGCCCGCCCCTTGCCCAAGGGCAGGACCAATCGCAGATCGCGGAAAGCTTCTCGCGCGGCGAAGCGTTGTTTCAGCAGGTCGTAATCGCCTTGGTCCTTTGCCACATTGGCGTCGGAAAGGGTTTTGCCCAGATCGAAAATCGGGGTTTCGCTGTCGGTCTGACGGCCCCCGCCTGACAAAAAGGTAAAACGCCCCTCGGCGTCCATCTCCCAGACCCAATCGGTCGCGCTTTCGGTGAAGTCGCGGAAGCGGGTTTCGCTTTTCACCAGTTCGGTCAGCACGTTCTGCTGATCCGTGACATCTTGGATCGCGGCCAGAAGATGTGCGTGCCGGCCCCGGTCCAGACGGCGAATACAGGCACGCGCTTCGATCTGGCGTCCGCTGGCGGCAAGGAACTTGACGTTCTCCACCACATCACGTGGACGGCTGCCGGCCATATGCAGATTGTTGCGGATCGTGGCGCGGCTGCGCGGCTCGACGAAACTTTGCCCCTGCTGCCACATCTCGCGCAGGTTCTGCGCGTCGCGGCCCAATAGAGCCTCCACTTCGGGCGAGGCATCGACCAGCGCGCCCTGCCGATCCCATTCCAGATAGCCGATCCCCGCCACCTCTGCCGCCAGCGCATGTTTCGCCGCGCTGACCTCTGCCTCATGCACCGCGTCCTGCACGGCGGACCGGTCCATGATCATCACCAGCACCCCCACCACCTGCCCCCGGTCGGACAGCGGCTGATAGACCGCCGCCCCTTGGGTGCGATCCAGCACGGGGCGCGAAAAATCGAAATGCCAGGTGACCTGCCGCCCGGCCAAGGCCTTTTCAAGGTTGTCCGAAATCTCCTCCAGCAGGTCCGGCGGGACGATCTGCGACAGGTGTTTGCCCACGATCTCATCCGTTGGCCTGCCTAAGGACGCGCTATAGGCGTCATTGACGAAAGCATAGGTCATATCGGGCGTGAGAAAGGCCGCCTGCACCGGCAAATGGTCGAGGAAGTCGGGCAATCTGCGCCGTGTCTCATCGGTGTTGGCGGTGTTTTGCAACTTGCGCCGGTTGCGCATCACGCGCCAGACCTGTGCCACCAGCACCGCAAGCGCCGCCACCGCGAAGACCAGTTCGATCGGATCGCCATAAGCGCCGCCGCGCGGGGCCGACGCCAACACCACGACGACATAGAGCGCCAAGACCGCAACCGCGCCCACCACGGCGAAACGGTTGACCGCATCGCCGATCTGTCTGGCAATCATCAAGCCAGACAAGACGATCCCGCACAGCGCAATCAATGTAAACGCCGCGACCAAGCTCATGCGCACCTCTACTTTCCCTCGAAAGGTCTGTTTTTTCGGCCCCCCTGTCTATTGGGGGAAACCCTGACAAAGAGCGATTAATCTGCCTCGCAATACGGGTATACGATGGCGCGCCGAAAATTCGTGAAAATATCTGCCCTAATTTCAGCAGCTTGTTCCTGCCTATAGGGGATAACCCTGACCCCGCTGGGGCTTTGCCCAATTGGCGACAAATTTTCGGGCCGTTAGCCTCTGGCCACCTACGGAATTAACCGTGTGTTTTATGGTCAAAACGCGGATTTTACAGTGACAGATAGTGAAACCCCATCCTCGAAGGCTCCTGCCGAACAGCCACAGCAGACAAAGACGCCCACCCGGGCCGATCTGATGGAGATTCGCAGCCTCTACGCTCAGGCCGACGCGATGGCCGAGGCGGCGGAGAAAGCGGGCAAGTCCGACGGTGAGGCGCAGCCTGCCGCTGCCCCGCCCGGCACGATCCCGCCCCCACCAAACGCCGAACAGGGCGACGAACAGGGCAACGACCAAAATGACGCGGGCTAAGCGCCGAGACGGCTCACTTCGTGCTGTTGGACACCACATGGTCGCTGTCGATCCCGCCCAGCGAATGAAACAGGCCCGACGTATTGCTGACCCCGAATTTCTTGAGCAGTTTCGCGCGATAGACCTCGACAGTCCGGTGCGAAATATCGAGGTTGAGCGCGATCTGCTTGCTGGTCAGCCCCTCTGCCAGATGGCTCAGGATCTCGCGCTCGCGTCGGGTCAGCGGCAAATAGGGCCGCTCGGCAGAGAGATCCGCAAAGCTCCAGACCGCGCGGTCGAGCGGGCGTTCGGGGGTGAAGGAATGGCCGCGCACGCGGCACCAGAACAGTCTGCCGTCACGCCGCGCCATGATGCGCTCATCCCAATAGGTATTGGTCTTGCGCAGCTGGTCCACGCCGCGGTCGCGGATGTTCACGAACTCCTCGTCCGAGGGGTAGAGAATGGCGAAAAGCTGGTCGCGCAGGTCGGCGCGCGCATAGCCGAACATCGCCGCGAAGGCGTTGTTGCAGTCGCGGATACAGCGGTTCTCGGTCACCACAAGCCCGACGGGCGCATGAACAAAGGCAAGCTCTTCAAAGCGCCCCTGCGCAAAGCAATCGTCGGTACGTATTTCCACCATCTTGCTCCGTTCAACTCTATTTCGGATGCTGAAACCGCAAGCTAGTCGACGGGAGGAGACGGCGCAACACGGCGCTGGCCCGCGCAGGGAGGACGCGATGCTAAAACGCAAGCGCATGGCGGCGGCGCCATGATCGCGCGGGTACGGCTGGCAAGAGGCAAGGGCGCGGGTGGCATCACCCGCGCTATGTCCATGGCAATCCGGAAAGGTGCGCGCCAATGACCGCCCCTCATTCCCGCTTTGTCCCCGTAATGGGCCATGAGGTGCATGTCGCCGAATGGGGTGATCGTAAGAAGCCTGCATTGCTCATGCTGCACGGTCTGGCCCGCACCGGGCGCGATTTCGATGAGGCCGCCGCCGCCCTGTCGCGGGATTTCCATGTGCTCTGCCCCGATATGATCGGGCGCGGAAAGTCAGGTTGGGCGCGAGACCCCGAGGTGGACTATTCCGTCGACCACTACGCGCGCATCGCGACAGGGCTCTTGGATCACTTTCAGATCGACCGCGCCGCGTGGTTCGGCACCTCTCTGGGCGGGATGATCGGAATGCATGTGGCCTCAAGCTCCGCGGCGCAGCGCGTGAGCGCTTTGGTGGTGAACGACATCAGCCCCGAACTGCCCGAGGCGGCGGTGCAGCGCATCCTTTCCTATGTGGGCAACCTGCCCGCCTTCGACAGTTTCGCCGAAGGAGAAGCATGGCTGCGCCAGACCTACGCCCCCTTCGGCCCGGCGGCGGACGCCTATTGGCAGCGTATGGCGCGCACGTCGCTGCGGCGCCGTGGGGATGGGCGGCTGACCCTGCATTATGATCCGCGCATCACCATGCAATTCACCGCATCGGCGCATGAGTTGTCGACATGGGACCGTTGGGCAGAGACCCGCACACCCACACATCTGTTGCGCGGCGCCCAGTCGGACCTGCTGCCCCCCGAAGCCGCAAAGCACATGACCCAAAGCGGACCCCGCCCCGGCATGACCGAATTCCCCGACTGCGGCCATGCCCCCAGCATGTCCAACCCCCAAGATATCGCTCTGTTGCGTCGCGTTCTGATTGAATTGACGGGCCAATCCGGCCCCGATTAGGGGCCCCATTTGCAAATTTGACGCTACCGCCCCGCCATTTGAGCGCATCCCGGTATTTTCCTTGCGTCAACAAAGTACTGTGCGGTCTAATGTCCCCGGGACGCATCCGGCCCTCAGAAGGTCGGAGCGGGGAGGACAGGGACCACTTTGGGCAAAGCCGGCATGGATAAGATCAGAAATGCGCTGTCTCAGCGCGCGAAACGGATTATCGTGCTGGTCATGCTATGCGCTATCGTCCTTGGCTTTGGTCATCGGATCGAAACGCTGTCCTATCAAACCTACATGCAGGATCTGGAGCTCGACACCACCCTAGAGCTGATCGAAGTGCGTGAACGGATCCGGGCGGATATCTTCGAGCAGATTCTGAAACTGCGCGAATTGGCCACCGTCATCAGCGAGAATCCGACGATCACCCAATCCGAATTCAGCGCCCGCGCGGCAGAGTTCATGGCCGAGAACCCGGATGTGATCAACCTCGCCGTGGCACCCGACCTCGTTGTCACCATCGTCCACCCCTATGAGGCCAATCGCGGCGTGCTGGGGCTGGACTACCGCCAGAACGCGGCGCAATTGCCAAAAGTCGAACAGGCCATGCAAAGCGGCGAGGGGCTGGTGACCGGCCCGGTCGATCTGGTGCAGGGCGGGCGCGGGCTGATCCTGCGGCATCCGATCTTTGATTCAACCGGCACCACTGCCGCGCCGGATACGCCTTGGGGCATTCTGTCGATGGTGGTGGATTACGATGCCCTCGTCAGCCGGTTGCAAATCCCCGAACTGACCGAGAAATACGATCTGGCCATCCGCGAGTTGACGCCAGAGGGAGAGGTCGAACAGACCATCATCGGCGACCCCGAAATGACCTTGGACGACCCGATCAAACTCAACTTCAGCTTTGCCTTTGGCACGTGGCAACTGGCCGCCACGGTCAAGGGCGGCTGGCCAGAGCACCGCCCGGACTTCTGGCTGAACTGGCTCTTGCGTCTGCAAGGCGCGCTCGGCGTTACGATTTTTGCGTGGTACATCATGCGGCTGGCCGACAACCGCAAACTTGCCGAAGAACGGCTGCGCACCGGTGTCGAAGCCCTGGACCACGGTTTCGTCATGTATGACGCCAAGGGCACATTGGTGCTTTGCAACGAAAAATACCGCGAGATTCATGGCTATAGCGACGTGGTGAAGCCGGGATCGACCTATGAAAGGATCGTGCGGGACAGCATCCGGCGCGGGCTGGTTCCCGATGCCGTCGGCAAGGAAGAGGAATGGATCCGCATCTGGCTCGAAAAACGAGAGAACGGCGCCTTCGAGACCGAGCAGCGCATGCCCGATGGCCGCATCATCCGCACCTCGGACCGGCGGATGAAAGATGGCAGCGTCGTGGGCCTACGGATCGACGTGACCGACCTGAAGAAGGCGCTTTTGACCGCCGAGGATGCGAACAAGGCCAAGACCGATTTCATGGGCGTGCTGAGCCATGAGCTGCGCACGCCGCTGACCGTCATTCTGGGCCATGTCCGCCTTGCGCGGCATTTCGACCGGACCCCGGCGGCGCGCGACCTATGCACCGCAATCGAGGCCGACCCCCAGACCCGCGAAACGCTCTCTCCCAAGCTTTCGGCGACGATGGCCAAGCTGGGCGACATCATGCAGACGGTCGAGCGGTCGGGCAATCACCTGCTGACCCTGATCAACGAGGTGCTCGACTTTGCCAAGATCGACGCGGGCAGCCTGTCCATCGCGATGGAGCCGGTGCAGATCGACGATATCGTCAGCCCAACCGCCGATCAGCTGCGCCCGATGATCGAAGACAAAGGACTGGAATTAAAGGTGAAATCGGCCAGCGGCGTGATGCTGGCGGATGGCAAACGCATCCAGCAGGTGCTGATCAACCTATTGAGCAATGCGACGAAGTTTTCCGACGAGGGGACCATTTCGCTGACCTGCCGCATTCGCGGCGAGGTGGTGGAATTCCGCGTGACGGATTCGGG
This sequence comes from Sulfitobacter sp. 1A12157, assembly GCF_043557345.1. NCBI lineage: Bacteria > Pseudomonadati > Pseudomonadota > Alphaproteobacteria > Rhodobacterales > Roseobacteraceae > Sulfitobacter > Sulfitobacter sp. 1A12157. The sequence continues at coordinate 144,652 of NZ_JBIFFV010000002.1, read as the reverse complement.
CATCGGCATCCCCGAGGATGAGTTGGAGCGCGTTTTCGAGCCTTTCCATCAGGTCGATTCCACCGCCACCCGGCGCTTTGGCGGCACCGGGCTGGGCCTTGCGATTTCGCGCGACATCGCCACCGCCCATGGCGGCAGCCTTGTTGCGACCAGCATCATGGGCAAGGGCAGCAGCTTTTTGCTGACCCTGCCCCTGCGCCCTGCCATTGCCGCCGCCGTCGCCGAAGCGCGGGAGGCCGAATTGGCCTGAAGGCCGCGCGTCGGCACTTCGAGATCGCGGCTCACCGCGCGGGCAGGTGCTCCACCACTTGCTCCTGTGCGCCCAGCCCCTGCACACCCAGCCGAACCCGGTCGCCGGGGCTGAGATAGCGCTGCGGTTTCAGCCCCATGCCCACGCCCGGCGGGGTGCCCGTGCAGATCAGGTCGCCCGGCTCCAACTGGATGAATTCCGACATATAGGAGATTATCGTCGCCACATCGAAGATCATCTTTTCCGTAGAGCCGTCTTGCAGCCGCTCGCCGTTGACTTCGGTCCAAAGCGACAGCTTGCCCGGATCGCCCAACTCATCCCCCGTCACGAGCACCGGCCCTGTCGGGCAAAAGTTGGGAAAGCTCTTGCCCTTGACCCACTGCCCGCCCCGCTCGGCCTGCCACGCGCGCTCGGACACGTCGTTGACGACGCAATAGCCCAGCACATGATTCAGCGCGTGATCGCGGCTGACGTTCAATGCGGTGCGCCCGATCACCACGCCCAATTCGACCTCCCAATCAAGTTTGCTCATCTGCTGGGAATAGAGAAGCGGATCGTTCGGCCCGCAATAGGTACGGCTGGCCTTGTTGAACAGGATCGGCTCGCGCGGCACCTCCATCCCCGACTCCGCGGCATGGTCGGAATAGTTCAACCCGACGCCCCAAATGTTGCGCGGCTGGCTGACCGGTGCGGCGATGCGCTGGCCTTGGGTTTGGGCCAGTGGCAGCCCTTCCAGATCGACACCCTCCAACACGTTGCGCAAGGTCGGGATTGTCTCGGGCGTGAAGTCCGGCACAAGGGCGCTGACATCCCGCGCCTGCCCTGCCGCATCCAGCACCACCGGCGTCTTCGCGCCGTCCCGCGCCCCGTATCGCATCAATCGCATGGTCAAATCTCCCCTCTTCGCGACCCTCGTTGGCCGTACCATAGCTACTGGGTTGGCGATGACCACCGCTTTGCAATGGCGTGCACGCCGCCTCTGCCAATCGGCATCGGTCTGCCTATCGGGGTGAAAAGTCTTGTTCTTGCCCCAATTTGGCCGTTGCGGCATTGGCAGCGGAGCCCGAGGGGGATACCTTGGGTAAACATCTGCCTGTTCGCCAAGACAGATGCAAAGACCACGACAGAGGCAAATATGAACGACTTTTACAACGCTCTGGCGGATTTCGACGATCCGCTGCGGCAACTCTATATGCTTGCTGTCGAACCTGACCTCTCTGTCGAAGACAAGATCACCAAGCTTTTGCAACTGGGTACAGAGGCGCTAGACCTCGAACTTGGCATCGTCTCCCGCGTGGATCACCCGGTCTATGAATGCGTCTATGTCCATGGGCCCGATTGGGCGCCCGCCCCCGGCAGCACCTTCGACATCAATGGCACCTATTGCCTGCATACGCTTGGCAACGATGATGTGACCTCTTTTCATCATGCGGGCCAGCAAGAGATTTCGGCCCATCCCTGCTATCAGAACTTTGGTCTGGAAAGCTACATCGGGGCACCGCTGAAAGTTGGGGATGCGCTTTTCGGGACATTGAATTTTTCCGGCACTGCCCCGCGCCCCGCCCCGTTCAGCAAGGCGCAGATACAATTCGTTCGTTTCCTCGCCCGATGGCTGAGCAGTGAGCTGTCTTTGCAATCCGAGCGCCGCGCGCTGCGCGAACAGCGCGGGCTGCTCAAGGCGATGGTCGATGCGGTGCCCGAGGCCATCATCATGGCCGATCCCAACCGCCGCGTGGCCATGGTCAACCCGGCGGTGGAAACGCTGTTCGGCTACACCCCTGACGCGCTTTTGGGCCGGCAGACGGCGGTTCTTTACGAAACCCTCGGCAGCTACGAACGTATGGGCGAAGAGCTTTCAAACGCTGGCACGTCGAGCAAGGAGAGCGGCTTTACCGTCGCCTGCCGCCGGTCCGATGGTTCTACCTTCGAGGGGCAAGTCGCCACCGCCAAGGTCGAGACTGACCGCGGCGAGCATCTGGGCTATCTCGGCGTGGTGCGCGATGTCAGTGAGCAGCGCGAGTTTGAGCGCGCCAAGGACCAGCTTATCGCCACCGTCAGCCATGAGATGAAAACCCCGCTGACCGCGCTGACCGGGGCGCTGCGCTTGCTTGAGTTGAACCCGGACGATCTGCCGCCGCAAAAGCGCAAACTGTTGCAGCTTGCGATGCGCAACGCGCGGGCGATCGATCAGATGGTGGGGGATATTCTGGATGTCGAAACCCTGCGCAGGCCGGATCAATCGGGGTTCTCCGAACGCCCCTTGGCGCCGCTCTTGGCGCAAGCCTCGGAGACCTTGGTCTCCTACGCGAAAGAGCGCGGCGTGGGCTTGGAAATGACCCCCTCCGAAGCCCCTGCCCCCCTGTTGCGGCTGCACGAAGGGCGGCTTACGCGGTTGTTGTCGAACCTGCTGTCGAACGCGATCAAAGCCTCGGACGAAGGCGGCACGGTTCAGCTTGGCCTGTCGGAGGATGGCACCGGGTTCTGGGTCAAAGACCACGGCAGCGGCCTGCCTTTGGAACTGCAACCGGTTCTGTTTGAGCGGTTTTCCCGCGGTTCCAGCTACCGGGTCGAAGAGGGGCACGGGCTGGGCATGAGCATTGTCAAAGCCATTGTCGACCAGCATCTCGGGGAAATCCGCTTTGAGACCGCCGAGGGCGAAGGCACGACCTTTTTCGTGGATTTCCCGCCGCTCGAAGGGCGGCCGGATGCGGTGGCCGCCTCCTGACGGCGCACCGCGGCCCCGGCGAGCGTCAGGTCAGAAAAGCCTCGAGCGCGTGCAGCGTGCGGTCGATCCCGGCGGCGGTGGTCAGCACCCCCGGCGACATGCGCAGGGTCTGGCTGCGGTTGTCGACGTAGATCTCCAGCGCCGCCAATTGCGCCACCACATCCGCCGCATCTATGTGATCGGGCAGAACCACCATAAGGCTGCCGCCGCGCTGGTCCGGGTCCGCCGGGCTGGCAAGGGTCAGGCCCATCCCCTCAAGCCCCGCCTGTAGCTGCGCGGTCAGCTTGCGGTTATGCGCCGCCAAGACTTCGGTGTTCTGCCCCATGCGCCACCTCATCGCCGGCAGGCTGGCCACCGCAGGAACGGTCGAGGGTGTGCCACTGTCGAGCCGCCGAATGTCGGGCGCGAATTCGAAAGCGTCCAGATCCCAAGAGAACGGGTTGCCTTGCGAGAACCAGCCGCGCATCTCGGGCTGGCACTGCGGGATCAGATCGGCATCCATATAGACGATCCCCGCCCCGGGCGTGCCGCACATCCATTTGAGGCTGGTCGACAGGGCGAAATCGACACGCGGCGCGGTCACGTCATAGGGCAGCAGCCCCACGGCCTGCGTCATATCCACCCCAATGAGCGACCCCATCTTGCGGCCATGCGCCACCAGTTGCGGGATGTCCAAGCGGTGCGAGGTCGTCGAGCTGACCCATGTGAGCAGGGCCAGCGCCACCTCCTCATCCCAATGGGTGATGATGTCTTCGGCCTCGACCCAATGCCCCCCTTGCCGGATCGGCACAGTGTTCAACGTGAAACCAAAACGCTTCGACAGGCCGGTAAGGAGGAAATGCAGAGAGGGGAAACCATCCTCGGCCACCAAGACTTTCTTGCCGCGCAGTGTGCCTTCGGGCAGCGCACCGATGACGGCCATCAGCCCGGTGGTGACGCTCTCTGTCGTGGTGACGGTGCCCTTCGGCGCGCCGATCAACGCGGCCCAGAGGTCGATGAACTGCTGGCGTTTGGGCAGGACATCGGCCCATTGATCGCCGTTGGGCGCGGCCCATGCATCGGTGAAATCGGTGAGCCCGGCCAACATATCCGCATGTTTGCCGGGGTATTGGCCGATGGAGTGATAAAGGAGATAGGCGTCGCCCGTTCCTGTTTCTGTGGACATTGTAATCTCCGTAGGGTGTTGGCCGCGCAAGCGCGCGGGGCGGTAGTCTTGTGGGAGTTCGGACAGCTTCGGCTCAGCGGTAGCCGCGCTTGTAATGCTGCTCTAGCCAGCCGGTGAAACGGACCATCGGCCAAAGGATCGCGATATAGATCAGCGCGGCTAGCAGCAGCGGTGTGGGGTTGGCGAAAAGCGCCTGCGCGTCAGTGGCCTGTTTCAGAAGATCATCCATCGCCACGACCGAGGCCAATGAGGTGTCTTTCATGATCGCCACCGCATAGGAGGCCAGCGGCGGGATCATCATGCGAAACGCCTGCGGCAGGATCACCTTGCGCATGGTGGTAAAGAAGGACAGGCCAAGCGCATCGCAGGCCTCGAACTGGCCGCGCGGCACGGCTTCGACCCCGGCGCGCACGACCTCTGCCGTATAGGCCGCGAGCACCAGCGCCAGCGCAATGGTCGCCCCCACGAACGAGGAAAACACGATGCCAGCGAAGGGCAGCGCGTAGTAGACGAGGATCAGCACCACCAGCACCGGAATGGCGCGGAAGATATCCGTATACAAAACCGCCAGCAGCCGGAACGGCTTGGCCGCATAGAGCCGCACCAGACAGACCAGCACGCCAAGGATACCGCCAAAGAAAATCGCCGAAGCGCCCAGCAGAATGGTGTTGAGCAGCCCGCGCATCAAGATCGGGAAAGCGCGGCGCATCACGTCGAGATTGAAGAAGATGTCGATGATTTCCATGGCGCAGTCCGTCAGTTTGATCGCGGGGGCGAGCCAAAGGCCGCAGGCAAGGCAGCGCCCCACCCACGGCCCCAAGGCATCAGTCAGCCGAGGTGGGCACCGGCAGAGGGGTCACCGCAAGGCTGCCTTCGGCAGGGGCCACGCCAAGCCATTTTTCATAGAGCGCCGCCATGGTGCCATCCTCTTTCATCGCAGAGATCGCATCGTTGACCGGCTCCAGATGCTCAGAGCCCTTGGGCATCATGATCGCGAATTTATCGCCCGTCGGAATCTCGACCGAGACCTGCAAGCCCTGCATCGTCGGCTGGGCAAAAGCGTAACGCAGGCTGACGATATCGTTCACCGCCGCGTCGATCCGGCCACTGCGCAGATCGGTCAGCATATTGGCGGTGGTGTCATAGCTGGCATAGGATTTATAGCCGAGCTCATCCTCCCGCTCCTTCAACCAATTCTCCGGGAAAGAGGTGGCGATGGAACCGATACGCTTGCCCTCCAGCCCGTCGAGGTCGGCAATCCCGGCGTCGGTCTTGGTGCCGACACCCAATGCGCCCGAGAAATAGGGCTGCGTGAAAGACTGCGCCTCAAGCCGCTCCTCGGTGATGGTGAGCGAGGAAATCACCGCATCCACCCGGCCCGAGGCGGTGGCCACGAAAAGCGCGCGGAAGTCGTAGCCGCTGATCTCGGTCGTCTTGCCAAGCCGGGCCGCGACCTCATTGATGATGTCAACCTCGAACCCCTCAAAGGTGCCCGCTTCGTTCTTGAACTCCCACGGCGGGTTCGCCGGGTAAGAGCCGATTTTCAGCACATCCTGCGCCATGGCAGAGACGCCCGACAGTGTCGTCAGCGCCGCGACGGTGAGGCCAGCGATCAGATTATTTTTCAGATTCATGTTTTGCTCCCTGTGAACGCCCCCGCGCAGCGCGGCAAGCTTTCCCCTATTGGCTGCCAGTTTTCGTATACGAATTCAATTAAATTTTACAAGTACGCAAACTTATACCTAGCCATACGGGCATTTGTTGCGCATGTTTGGCGTGCAATCGCATACTTTTTAATGAGGTCGGAATGCCCCGCTCAGCTAAGCGCCATATGAAAGATCAGATCTACGACATCTTCCTCGGGCGCATTCAGCGGGGCGAGATCAACCATGGCGACCGCTTTGTCGACACCGCTGTCGCCGAAGAGTTCAACGTCTCTCGGATGCCGGTGCGCGATGCGTTGATGCGCCTGTCGCATGAGGGCTACCTCGACAGCACGACGCGGGGCTTCACCCTGCCCAACCTGTCGATGCGCCAGATTTGCGAGATTTTCGAGCTGCGCCGCTTGTTGGAGCCGCGCGCCGCGGCCCTCGCCACCAACCAACTGACCGGCGAGGACATCGCCACCCTGACCCGCGCGGTGGAGCAATCCGAGCGCACGTTAAAGACCGGCGATATCGAAAGCCTTTATGCCGCGTCCGAAGACATCCGCCGCACATGGATCATGGCCGTGCCCAACATCGAGTTACGCGACACGATCCTGCGCTACATGGCCCAGATTCAGGCCGTTCGCATGGCCACGCTGCGCGACGCGGTCGCGCATGAAACCCTTGTGGAATTGCAGCGCGACATGTTGCGCGCCTTTACCGCCCGCGATGCGGCCAAGGTCGAGCTTTTGCTGCTGCGCTACGTTCTGGCCGGAGAGGACAGCTTCCTGCGGCTGAAAGCCAGAGAGCAGGCGTAAACCGACGAAGCGACCGACCCTGCCCGCTCAACTTGCCTTGCACCGCGCCGAACCTGCCCCATATCTCTTTGCAAAGGACAACCGCGAGAGACCAAGATGGGCTATGTAAAGACAGCGATGCTGATGGCGGCAATGACCGCGCTTTTCATGGGGGTCGGCTATCTGATCGGCGGATCGGGCGGCGCGCTGATCGCGCTGGTGGTGGCGGCGGGGATGAATGCCTTCACCTGGTGGAACTCCGACCGCATGGTGCTGAAGATGCACAATGCGCAGCCCGTCTCGCCGGGGGACCGCGCGGGGCTCTACGCCATGACGGCAGAGCTTGCGCGTAATGCGGGCCTGCCCGAGCCCAAGGTCTATCTGATCGACACGCCCCAGCCCAACGCCTTCGCCACCGGGCGCAATCCGGCCAATGCTGCCGTGGCGGTGACCAAGGGGCTGATGCAAAGCCTCAGCCGCGAGGAACTGGCGGGCGTCATTGCGCATGAACTGGCCCATATCCGCAACCATGACACGGCGATCATGACCGTCACAGCCACTTTCGCCGGTGCAATTTCGATGCTGGCAAACTTCGCGCTGTTCTTTGGCGGCGCGCGAGAACGGATGGGGATGATCGGCACGCTGATGATGATGCTCCTCGCCCCCATGGCCGCCGCGCTGGTGCAGATGGCGATCAGCCGGACCCGGGAATATGCCGCCGACAAGGCGGGGGCCGAGATCTGCGGCCAGCCGCTCTGGCTCGCCTCGGCGCTTGAGAAGATCGCCATGGGGGCTGCGCGGATCGACAATCACGCGGCAGAGCGCAACCCGGCCACGGCGCATATGTTCATCATCAACCCGCTCCACGCGCATAAACATGACAATCTTTTCGCCACGCACCCGGCCACGGAGAACCGGATCGCGGCCCTGCGTGCGATGACCTCAAACCCTGCGCCCGCAAAGGCGCAGAGCCCCCGCCCCACCGCCAGTAGCCGCATCCCGAAAACCGGCAGACGCCGCGACGCGGGGCCATGGCGCTAGGCCGCGCTTAGCCCCGCCGCCAGTAGGCGGTGCAAATCTGGCGGGTTTTATCCATGCCAAGCTGGGTTTTGAAATGCCCGCGCAATTGCTGCGCGTTCTGGAACTCTCCGGCGAAAAAGGCATAGCCCAAACCGTCATCCGTCAGCGCCTGCGCATGGCCAAGCACTTCGGCCTCGAAGGTGGCGGGCGGCAGGGCATGGACGCGCAGCTTGGTCTTGGGCAGGTAGTCGCGATAGGACACGCCGCGCGGCAAAGCTGCCACCACATCGCCCACCGCATCCTCGGGCAGCCGCGCCAAAAGCTGCGCCACGGCGGGCAGCCCCGTGCCGTCGGCGGCAAGGAAATAGGATGAGGCTTCGGGCAAGGCGCTGATGCCCACCGGCCCCATCGCACCGATCCGCTGCCCGGCGTGGGCGTTCTGCGCCCATTGCGAGATCAGGCCGGATCCGTGGCGGACCACGTCGATATCGACCTCTTCGCGCTCGGGGCGGATGTTCTTGAGCGTGACGTAGCGGGCGTGCAACTCATCCGCACCCTTGGGCCAGACCGGCGCCCCATTGGCGCCCATCACCGGCCAGACCGGCGTGCGGCTGGCATCGCGCGGCAGGATCAGGCGCAGATGAATGCCCTGCGGGGCAAGTTCGGCAATATCCGGATAGTGTAGGGTAACGCGCTGCATCCCTTCGAACAGGATTTCGCTGTTCAGCACTTCCAGCAAACGGAAGTTCTGCGGCATCTCTCCGACCTCCTGCGCCACGCCCTGCCAGCGGATGCGATCGGCCAGCGCGGGGTCGAATTCCGCCACATGATGGACCATGCCCTCTTTCGAAAATTGCATGGCGTTTTCGCTGGGCGCCTGGAGGCTGACCTCCAGCCCACGCGGGCAGAGATCAAACGCCACCCGGTAGCCGTCTTGCTCGAACACATGGCCCGTCGGCCCCTTGGCGCGGAAGGCCATGCCGTGATCATCGACAAGATGGGACAGGATTTGCGACAGCAAATCCTGCGGAGCGTCCATGGGGATGGTTGTCTTGGCTTTTGCGATGGTCATCTGCGGCTCCTCTCGAGGTAAAGAAAAGCGCGGCACACGAGGGTGGTGCCGCGCTCTAGGCTCACCAGCTATGGGCCAGCTTCACGGTGACTTCACGGCCGGGGCTGTAGAAGTCAGCGTAGAAACCGCCGTAGGAGGTGTGCTTTTCGTCGAACAGGTTGGTGACATTGGCCGACAGGGTGGTCTGATCCGACAGGTCGTAGCTTACGGCCGCATCCACCACGACAAAGCTGCCTGTCTCGCCCGCGGTGTTGCTGTCGCTATAGTAGTAACCGCTGTTGAACCGCGCGCCCAAACCGACGGTCAGATCACCGCGGCCAAGGTTTTCCCATGTCCGGCTGGCCCAGATCGAGGCGACGTTTTCCGGCACGAGAGCGGGGCGGTTGCCGACGTTGCCAGCGGTGCCGTTCTCTTTGATCTCGGCATCCAGATAGCTGTAGGCGGCGGTGAGGGTATAGGCCCCCATCTCGGCCTTGGCTTCCAGATCAAGGCCGCGCACGCCGATCTCACCGATGGTTTCGGGCAGGTTGGTCGCAGGGTTGGTGCGGGTGATGTTGCTTTTCGACAGGTCATAGACCGAGGCCGTCAACAGCGCGTTGGTGCCCATGGGCTGCCATTTGGTGCCCAGTTCGAACTGCTCCCCCTCTTCCGGTTCGACGCCAAGGCCCGCTGGCACGACCGACTGCGCGTAGTTCCCAAAGACCGACAGGTTGGGCTTGATCTTATAGGTCAGACCCACGCGGCCTGTCGTTTCGCTGATGTCGTTGGTCTGCACCGTGCCGGCAAGGTTGTTGGTCTCGGTCACGTCGATCCAGTCGTGGCGCAGCCCGACGGAGGCGATGAACCGCTTGTTCCAGTTCAGCTCTTGCTGAAGGTAGAGCGCCTTGCCTTCCGTCTGGGTGTCGAGATCGGCATAGATCGGCACGCTGGTGGGGCGGCCCGTGTAGGTGGGATTGTCGCGGTCAACCGACGGTGCCGGGCCATAGAAGCGTTGGTCAGACTCGTCGGACCAAGAGAATTCGACCCCCGCCGTAGTGGTGCTGGCGGCCCCGCCGAGGAACCCCTCATAGGTCAGATGCAGATCGGAGATCATGCTCTCGCTCGTGCCATCGCTGGCAAAGTAGGCCCGGTCCACCGTGCTGTCATTCGGGGTTCCATCGCTGACATAGGCATAGCCGAAGTCATCGGCGCTGTCGCTATAGCGCAGGGTGCCGCCAAAGCTCAGCCCGTTGCCAAAGTCATGCGCGCCCAGAACAGAGACGGTCGTCCGCTCCGTCCCGCGGTAGTTGTAGTCAGGCTCACCGTAGAACACATCGCTGCGGTCGAAATCACCGCCCGCCGGGAAACCGCCGCTGCCGGGCACGGAATCGCGGTTAAGGTGATCGACGATCACGGTCAGTTCAGAGGCATCGGAGGGGCGCCATGTCAGGCCGCCCATCGCGAAAATCTCATCGTTCTCGGAATAGGGATACTCAAGCTCGCCATTGCGCAGCAGACCGGTGAAACGGTAGCTGAGCGTGCCTTCCTCATCCAGCTTGTCGCCGAAATCGACGCCAGTTTCCAAGCTGCCGTAGGAGTCTACCGAGGTATAGACGCCGCCAAAGCGCTCGTCGCGGGGGCGTTTGGAGACATAGTTGACCGAGCCGCCGGGATCGGACAGGCCAAAGGTCGAAGACGACGCGCCCCGGATCACCTCGACCCGCTCATAGGCGAAAGGCTCTTCACGGACGGCGCCAAAGTTCGCGCCCAACGTCAGCCCATCGCGGTAGGTATAGGCCTCGAAACCGCGCAGGATGAAATAGTCGAACCGGTCGTCCGCGCCATAGCTGTCGGTGCTGGCACCAGCGGTGTAGTTCAACACCTGCTCCACGCTATCCGCGCCGCGGGCTTCGATCTCGCGGCTGGTGATGACCGAGACGCTGGCCGGGATGTCGATGATCTCACCCGACAGTTTGCCACCGCTGCTGATCTCGCTGGCGACAACCGTTTCGGCATCCGCCGCGCCGGAGGTCTGCGCCTCGGCTTCAAGGATCACATCATCCAATTGGTAGGCCTCTTGCGCGTAAAGCGTGCCCGGCACCAGCGCCGTACAGCACAAAAGCGCCGTTTTGAGAGAGCCGCGCCCCAGTTGCAGAGGAATGAATTTGGAAGAGGACATGGCTGTCTCCGTAATAACCTAGTGAACCAGTCGGGATTCCCTTACCCCTAAGACACGGAGGAGACCAGAGTCAATCTGACTAATTTAGTCAGTTATTTTTAGGCCGCGGCATTCTTGCGCGGCGGCCCCACCTTGTGACGCCCGATCGGCACCATGCAGGGGGTCTGCGAGACCGGGTCGCTGACGATACGGCACGACAGGCCAAAGACGGTTTTCACCAATTCCTCGGTCAAGACCTCGGCAGGCGGCCCCTCGGCGCGGATGCCGCCGTCGCCCACGGCGATCAGGTGATCGGCATAGCGCGCCGCAAGATTTAGATCATGCAGCACCATGACGATCGTCGTGCCCTTCGCCATGTTGAGATCGACCAGCAGGTCCAGCACCTCGACTTGATGCGCCACGTCCAGAAAGGTCGTTGGCTCGTCCAGCAGCAGAAGGTCGGTCTCCTGCGCCAAGGCCATGGCGATCCAGACCCGCTGGCGTTGACCGCCCGACAGGGTGTCGAGATCACGCTCGGCCAGTTCCTCGGTCCCCGTCGCGGCCAGCGCGCGGGCCACGGCGCGGTCATCCTCTGCCGACCAGCGCGAGAACAGCCCCTGATGCGGGTGCCGCCCGCGCCCCACAAGATCGGCCACGGCGATCCCCTCAGGCGCGATGGGCGATTGCGGCAGTAGCCCCATGACCTGCGCCAGCTTGCGCGATTTCATTTGGTGCACCGATGCACCATCCAGCAGAACCGCGCCGGACTTGGGCTGCAAAATCCGCGCCAGCGTCCGCAGCAGCGTCGACTTGCCCGAGGCGTTCCCGCCCACGATGGCCGTGATCTGCCCCGCCGGCACGGTGAGGGTCACCCCCTCCAAAATCACGCGCTTTTCATAGCCCGCGCCCAGATCGCGCGTTTCAAGACGGTGGTCGTGGGTCATAGCGTGCCCCCATTTCTATTAGCGCGGACGATGAGATACAAAAGGAAGGGCGCGCCGACCGCCCCGGTGACGACCCCCACGGGCAAGCGGGCGGGCAGCAGGAACTGGCCTGCGAAATCGCCCGCGATGACCAGCAAAGCCCCCACCAACCCGGCCCCCAACAGCAACCCGGTCGACCCCGGCAACAGCCGGGCCGCGATGGGACCAGAGAGGAAGGCGACAAAGGCAATCGGCCCGGTCGCAGCCGTGGCGATGGCGACAAGGCCGACGGCGGCCAGTGTCACCCGCAGCCGCGTGGCATCGGCGCGCACGCCCAAGGCTTCGGCGGTGTCATCGCCAAGACGCAGCACCTCCAGATCGCGGGCGGTAAGAGCCAAGAGCCCGCCGAAGACCAACAGCGCCCCTGCCACGGGCAGCGCTTGGACGAGTTGCATGCCGTTGAGGCTGCCGGTCAGCCAGCGCATCGCCTCGGCCCGGTCCCATGCGGGCGCTTCCAGCAAGACATAGGCCGTCACACTGTCGAGCATGGCCGAGACGCCGATGCCGATCAGGATCAGCCGCGCCCCGGCGGCCCCGCGGCGCGAGGACAGCGCCCAGATCATCGCCGCGACCCCAAGCCCCGCCACGACCGCGACGAGCGACACCAGCCACCCGTCGAGGGCCAGAATGACGATGGCAAAGACCGCCGCCGCCCCTGCGCTGGCGCTGATGCCAATGATGTCGGGGCTGGCCAACGGGTTGCGCAGCATGATCTGAAACGCCACCCCGCCCAAGCCAAAACTCGCCCCGGCCAGCAGCCCCATGACCGCGCGCGGCAGGCGCAGATCGGCCACCACGAATGAGGCATTGGTCCCCGGCGCCCCCGTCAGCGCGGCCCAGACATCGCCCGGCGGCAGGCACCCACGCCCGCAGCTGAGCGTGAGGAGCATAAGCGCGAGAACGAGCGCAGACAGTGCGCCCAGCACCTGTATACGGCGCGTCGCGGCAGGGCGGAAACGGCGGGGTGCGCTGGCGGTCACATCGCTCATAGCCCGCGCATCCCGTGATTGCGCACCGTCCAGATAAAGAAGGGCGCGCCGACAAAGGCCGTGACGATGCCCACGTCCAACTCATTCGGGCGGGCGATGATGCGGCCCATCACGTCTGACAGCCCCAGCATGGAAGCTCCCGCCAAAGCCGAAAGCGGCAGCACCAGCTTGTAATCGACGCCCGCGATCATCCGGCACAGATGCGGCACAACCAGCCCGACAAAGCCGATCGGCCCGCAAAGTGCTGTTGCCGTGCCGCAGAGGATCACCGCCCCCGCCGCCGCCATCACCCGGCCCAAGGCAACGCTCTGACCAAGGCCGGTGGCAAGTTCTTCGCCCAAGGCCAAAGCGTTGAGCACCCGGGCCGAGGCGAGGCTCAGCGCCAGCCCCACCAGCGCGAAGGGCAAGGCGGGCAAGAGGGTCTCGAAACTCGCGCCGCCGATGCCGCCGACCTGCCAAGATTGTACGGAGCCCGCGATGTCGTTGCGCGGCAAAACCACCGCGATGATGAAGGCCGAAACCGCGACGGAGGTCGCGGTGCCCGCGAGGGTCAGCTTGAGCGGCGTCGCCCCGCCCTGCCCTGCAGAGCCGATCAGATAGACGAAAACCGCCGTCACCCCCGCCCCGGCGATGCCAAGCCACAGAAAGCTCTGCGCGCCGCTGATATCGAACCAAGCGATGCCCACCACGACGAAAAGCGCCGCCCCCGCGTTGACGCCCAGAATGCCCGGATCGGCCAAGGGGTTGCGGCTGATGCCCTGCATCACCGCCCCTGCAAGGCCAAGCGCCGCGCCCGCCAGAACGGCCAGCGCCGTGCGCGGCATCCGCACCGCGACCGCCGCCGCGCCGATGGTTTCGATCCGGCCGGTCATCCCCGCCCAGATCTCGCTCCACGGCACGGCGCGCGCGCCCACGGTCAGCGACAGGCCAGTCATCAGCAGCAACAGGCCCAGCAATGCCGCAAGACCCGCCAGCCGTTGGGGGCGCTGCATTTGCATCATTCGCCGCGTGTGGCAGCGGCGCTCAGCCGCGCGAGGTAATCGTCGAGCACATAGTCGATCGACAGCGGCGTCGGGTTCGCGGCGGTGCCCATCGGGTCATTCGCCAGAAGCACGACCGAGCCGCGGGCGACCGCCGGGAAACGCGCAATCAGCGGGTTCTTGGCCAGTTCGTCCAACCGCGCCTGATCGCCATAGGTCACCACAGCGTCCACGTCCTCGAACAGGTCGATCCGTTCGGCACTCACCCGGCCCGAGTATTTCCCGGCTTCGCTGGCCTCGCGCACCGCTTGTGGTGTCGCCATGCCAAGGTCGGTCAGAAACTTCACCCGTTGGTCGGCAGCGGCGTAGAAACCGATGGTGCTAAGGTCACGCGGATCAAGGTGGGTGACGAACATGCCCGTCTTGCCCGCCAATTCGGGATGCGCCGCGCGGGCGGTCGCGATCCGCTCTTCGACCTCGGCGACCATCGCCTCGCCCTCCTCGGCCATGCCAAGGCCCGCCGCGTTCTGGCGGATCATCTCGCGCCATGTCGTTGTCCATGCCGCTTCGGGATAGGCGACGACCGGGGCGATGCGGCTGAGGGTTTCATAGTCCGACTGCGACAGGCCGGAATAGGCGGCCAGGATCACATCGGGCTGGGTGCTCGCCACGGCCTCGAAATCGATACCATCGCCCTCGTCAAAGAGCGTGGGCACCTCGGCGTCGAGCTCGTCCAGCCGGTCGATCACCCAAGGCAGCAACCCGTCGCCATCGTCATCCCCCCATGAGGCGCGGGCGAAACCGACCGGTACGATGCCAAGCGCCAAGGGCACTTCGTGATTGGCCCAACCGACCGAGGCCACCCGCTCGGGCCGCTCTTCGATGGTGGTTTCGCCAAAGGCGTGTTCAACGGTGACGGGAAAGTCCTGCGCCATGGCGGCGGTCGCGCCAAAGGCCAAGCAAATGAATGACAACGTTCTGAGCACCGCGGCCCCCTTTAATCCGATTCTTTTAGTAAACTATTGCCTGTTATGCCGCTGCGGGCGGGGATGCAACAGGGCAGTTCATCGGAGCACGGCTTCGGGCGGTGCCGGGGCGGCGTGCAAAACGGCCCCGGACTGGGGTTATTGGATGCTGACCGCGAAGGAGACGAAGCCCTGCGCGCCGGGTTGCAGCGCCCCGGTGCAGGACCAGCGCAGCGCCCCCTCATAGCCCGGCGCATTCGTCATGGGCGCGTCCAAGGTGCAGCTCACCCCATCGGCCAAGGCGACCGGGCTGGGCACCGCCGCCGCCAAGGCCGTGTAGGGCGGTGTCTTGTCGTAAACCACGATGTCGCGCGCAGGCACGGTGCCAATGGTCTCGACATAGATGCGGTATTCCAACACATCCCCGGCAGCGGCGCCGTTGCTGATCCCCTCGGGCGTGCCGCGCGTCACGTTGCGGACGGTTTTGGTCAGTTTCAACGTGCCCTGCGCCGCCTCCACCACCAGCCGGTCGGTGTTGACGTTTTGCTGGGCAAGCCCGCTGGACCCATAGCTGGTGTCGGCGACCAGATCAAAACGATAGGTCGATCCCTGCGTCGCCGCGCCCGAGGCGGTGACCCGTGCAAGGACACAGATCAGCCTGCCCGCCTCGGTGGGCAATGGCCCCGTGATCGCTTGGTCCGGCGCGCCGTCGCAATCCGTATCCTCGTAAAGCGCGGTCGAAAACGCCCCTGCGGGGGCCGCGGCTTCGGCGGTGACGCTGAAGGTCACGCGTCCCGGGGCCGAGGCGATATACTCATGCCGCAGCGCCAAGACCTGCCCGGCCCGGATCGTCTTGTCCTGCGATTGGTTCAGCCGCGCCGCCTCGATGAGGCCGAAGTCGAGCTTGGCGTAGGTGGTGCCCGCCGCGGGGGTAAAGGTAAGGCGCCCGTCATGGGGATCGCCGTTCACCAGGCCGGGCAAGGCCGCGCCGCCGCCCTCGGAGACATTGAGCAGACCCGCGCCGGGCTGGGCCACCACGGTGACGGCGCCGCTATACCCGTCCGGCAAGGCCGCGCGCCATGTGCCGTCCGCCGCCAGATCGGCCGTTGCCAGCAAAACGCCATCCGCGTCCAAGATCTCGACCACGGCGCGGTCCGTGCCCGCCTCGCCCGTCTGCTGGGCCCCATCATAGGCGTCGGTCCCCGCCCCGATGTCAAAGAAGACCACACCAGAGAGCACCGGCCCGTTGGAGCGCCGGGCCACGCGGGCTACCGCCTCGTCATCATCGGCCAGCCCATCGCCGAGGTCATCCACCAGCGCACCAGTGCCGGGGTCGCTGTCGGGGTCGGCCAGCGACGCGCCGATGATCTCGGCCTGATTTTCCGTGGCGCCTTCGCCCTGCATCGTGACGCGGATGGTCAGGCTGTGGCTGCTGCCAGAAGGCACGTCGCCGAGCAGCCACAGACCGGTCGAAGCCTTATAGCTGTCGCCCTGCGCCGCCGCGTCGTCAGAGACATAGGCGAAGCCATCGGGGATGAGATCGAGCACCCGCACATCCGAAGCGCTGCCGGGGCCGCTGTTGGTCAGGGTCAACACGAGGTCAAGCGCCTCTCCCACCGTGGCCTCTGTCGCGGGGCTGGCGTCCGCCGCGCGCAGGATGGTTTGGGTCAGGGCCAAATCGGCCTCGGTCGGCAGATTCTCGAAACCGAAGTCAGAACTGACCGGGCTGCCGCTGCCCGCATCGACGGCAAGGCTGGCGATCGGGTTTCCGGTGGTCAGGGTGAGGCCCGCCGGTATTTCGGGGTCGGCCTCATCCACCTCGACCAGATAGGCGCGCGCCGGGTCGAGGTTGCTGAAGGAATAGTCCCCCGCTGCATCGGTTTCGGTCACCGCCACCTGCGTATCGTCGGCCCGGTCGCCGGGCGTGCCTGCATCGTCGAAAAGCGTCACGGTGATGCCCGCGGGCAGCGTGGCCTCTGCCCCATCGCGGCTGCCGGACCTGTCGGCATCCTCATACAGCGTTCCGCCGATCCGGCCCTGTGGCAACAGGTTGACGAGGGTCACGAGGTAGTCCTCAACCTCCCCATCGAAGTTCAGACCGCTGAAGGGGTCTTGGGTCAGGGCGCTGGAGGTCGACCAGCGGATGCGGGCATAGGTGGTGCCATTGCCCACATCGACAGGCACGGGAATGTTCAGGCTGATCTGATTGTTGAATGCGCCATCCGTATCGCCCAAGCCCCCATCGCGAAAGTTGATGGCCACCTGTTCGACCGGATCGAAGACATTGTTCTGGTTGAAGTCGATCCAGAGCTGAAGATTGGTGATGCCTTCGGTCACCGGCAGGCCAAGGGCCAGTTGCGCGCTGAGGGTTTCATGGGTCTGAATGGTCAGCGGCACGATGGTGCCCGCCTCAAGCACCGGGAACTCGGCCACGGAATCCTCATCGTCGATCCCGTCGAGGTCGTCGCCATCGGCATTGGCGCTGAACATGCTCTCGGTCTCGGAATCGGGGAGGCCACCGCCAAGGTAGATATCCGGCACGATGATATGGCGCGGCTCACCATAGCTGGCGGGGGCATCGCCCCGGTCCACCAGATCGGCGGCGGCGATGATGAGGGAGTAATCCTCGATCTCGCCATCGACGGCAAAGCTCGCCACCGGCAGCCCGGCCTCGGAGGAGTAGCGGAACCGCGCGAAGGTGGTGGAGGTGGTGGCATCGCTGGGCACGGTCACCTCGATCTGGATCACGCCGTCGCCCGCCACATCGTCAAAGCCGGTGCCATCGTCGCGCAGGTCACGGGCGATGTTCTCACCGAAAGACCCCTCGAAGACACCGTCGCCGTTAAAGTCGATCCACGCCTGCAGGTAGCCCGCCCCTTTGACCGGAATGTTGAGCGTGCTGATCATCCCTTGGGTCATCACCGGAAAGATCACCGCGTCTTCGTCATCGCTGTCCAACAGGTCGTCCGCCGTGGCCGAGGCATCGGATTGCGCCACCAGTTCGATATCGGGTGGCACATCGCCAAGATAGACCTGCGGCGTGTCGCTGACCCCATGCGAGGCGGTCAGGTAAGAGATCGGCGCATCGCCGAAGTCGACCCCGAGACCATCGAAAACAGCGACCGTGACCTGAGCCCTGTCGCATTGCGTGGGGTCAATGCTGTCGCAAAGCTCATAGTCGATCAGATAGGTGCCCGAGGGCACCCCCGGCGGGACGATCACCTGGCCCGCATCCGCGCCTTCGGTCTCAAGCACGGGCACCGGATCGCCACTGTTCTGCGGCAGGGTTTCGGTCAGAACCTCCAGCGTCGCGGTGGGGAACGCGGCGGGCAAGCCGTTGATCGTGTCGTTGGACATGACCTCTCCCGCCGTGCCGCCAAGCAGGCTGTTGAGCGGCGTCGCGGTATAGTCATCGTCGCCCGCCACCACGCTGGCCGAGGTATTCGCCACGGCGCAAAGTCGGATCGACGAGCCGCGGTTCGCGTCATTCAGCGAAGAGCCGGCATAACCGTGGATGAACTCCCCCTCGGTGAAAGTGCCGTATTCATAGGTGGCATAGTTGTCAAAGCCGGTCTCGTTCGGCTCTTCCGTCCAATTGGTCGGGTCACCGACCTTGGCGGGGTCCATCGTGATCGCCTGCCCCCCGGCAGGAAAACTGGCAAGGGGGGCGGTGTTGAAATACGAGATGCCATCGGGCGCAAGCAGCGGGCCGACCACATCCGAACTGTCATCCGATGTCCCGCGGCTGTCCACATCGGTCTGCTGAACGATCACGCCATTGATCCGGCTCTGCTCGACCGCCCGCCCTTCGGGGTTCGAGGGGGTGGCGCTGCCGTCTTCGACAAGGCGGAGCCGGTAGGTGACAAAGCCGTTGTCAGCGGGCGTCATCCGCGCTTCGAGAGAGCTGTTGATATTGACCGCGGTGGCATTGCTGATCTGGGTCGCTTGAAAGACGACATCCAGATCGTTGCCATTGATGTCGGTGGTGACATTATCGAAGACGAAGATGTCCGAGGTCGTCAGCGCTGCTGCGCTGCCCGTCCCGGCCAGTTGTGTGCGCGGCCGAGAGAAAACCGAGCGCGTCGTACAGGTTTGCGGGCCGGTGTCGGTGGACAAGACATTGGCGACGATATTGGCATTCTGCGGGTTGGACTGCAGGCGCGACACGAAAGGCGTGCCGATCGCGCCGATCCCCGCCGTGGCCGTACTGTCGACCGCCCCCGACAGGGCATCCGCCGCCGTCACGGTATATTCCGCCGTACAGGTCACCTTGCCCCCCGGTGCCACGGGTGCGGTGATGGCCGGGCACGTAACCGTGCCGACAAGACTGTCCTCGATCACCACATCCTGGTTCGGGTTGAAGGGCAACTCCCCTGTGTTGGTCACCTCATAGATAAAGGTGACCGTCGTGCCCTGAAGCGCGGAGAGCGGGCTGGTGAAACGTGCAAGGCTGATGGTCTGTTCGGTGGTAAAGTTCACAGCGGCAAAGATGCCAATCCCCCGCGCCCCCGCGTCATAGGGCAGCGTTACCGGATTGTAGTAGCTGCGGACCTCGCCAATACTTTCGTCGTACCAAATCTCAATCCTTGAGGTCGCATTGGGATAGCTCAGCCGGATCGAGCCGTTGGTATCATCGCCCGACCCGGGAGAGAGGAAGGCGCTGCCGTCGATGAACAGACATTGCGCCTCGTTCCCGTTCAGCAGGCCGGTATCACCAGACCCCGGCCCCGGGCCGACCACGACGGTGGGCGCCGGACCCAGTGTCGTGATGCTTGGGTTGCCGTTATCGCCAAAGGCCGTCACGAAATCGCACCGGTCCCCGGTGCTGTGGGTGTCGGTGGGATCCACATCGAGGATGTCGACGGTGAGATTGTCGACCTGAAACGCGACGCCGCCGGAACTGGCCGATACGCTGGCGGTGAGCCGGTCATCGCCGCGCCGCCCCGCATTCGGCGCGGCATCGCCCACGATGACAAGCGAATCGACACCACCGCCCAGAATATTCACATCGTCGGGGGTGAAAATCGGATTGCCCTGCGCGTCAGCGCTATAGGGTCGCAGATTGCCAGTGATCTCGACCGTTGTGTCGATCTCGAAACCATATTGGTCCGACAGGGTGCGCAGCAAAGGTCCGGCAAAGCCAGCGGGCCAATCGAAAGTGGACCAATCGATAGAGAAATCCCCGGCATCCGCGGGAGAGGAGGAGACGGCAAGCGCGGCGCAAACGGCGAGGGAGACACCGCGCAGCGCTTTTCGGCAAGGGAGACGTTTCACAATTCACCTTTCGGTCCGAACCGGAAAACCCGCGCAACGAGGCCCCCCGTGAGCATACGAACAAAAATCTACCGGACATTTATCGCGAATTGTTGGAGCCAATGCGAAGATGCGTCCGGTCAATGCGGATGCCACTGCGGATAGCGCGATATACTTACGGATAGGTGAAACAGCGCTGGCCAGATCGCCAAATGCGCCCCCGGTTTTCCCCCCGAGGGGAGGGACGGGGAAAACCGGTGGGGCGCATCGCTGCAAGGCTATCAGGGAGCCGCTCCCTGGGGTAGGGGAACGGGCAGCAGCTCCCGAGAAGGCCCGCGTCGTGAAGCATATTTTCAGGCGAAGCGGTTGAAATGAACCGGTTGCCAGCTTGGGACGCGGTCATTGTTCTGGTCAATGACGCCTTCGTGCAGACCCGTCTTTCGGCGGGCATACTTAAATATAGATCGCGTTTTGTCGTGTTGCATCTGAGCGGGGGTATAAACGCGCTAGACTTAAGGATAGGTTTCCGCCGCCCTGCGCAAGCAGGCTTGTCAGAGATCGAGCTGCGCCTTCATCGCCGCCAGCGTCGCGTCGCAGGTGGCGGGCAGCGCCTCGGCCAGCGCGCGCGCCTCTTCGTCCTTGCCGGTCTTGCAGGCGGTCTCGATCTCTTTGAGTAGGCCGTGCAGCCGGTCGGCACCCAGCATACCGCACATCCCGGCCATGGCATGGGCGCGTGCCTGTAGGTCAGGCAGCGCATCAGCGGCCATCAAGTCGGGCAGATCGGTCGCGACCTGTTGATCGAGCTTTTCCACCCGCTCGCGCAGTTTCTCCGCCCCCAGCAGGTCAAGCAGGTCTGCGATTTGTTGTTCGTTCAACAGGGGCCGTTTCGCGGATTTCGCCTGCACCGATGTCGGGGCGCTGGCCAAACGTTCGGGCAGAGCCTGTTCCGGCATCACCGCGCGCCCCGAAAGCTCGCGCAGCTTGGCGCGCAGCACCTTCATATCCAGCGGCTTTTGCAAGAACCCCGACATTCCGACCGCGCTGAACTCCGCCCGTTCTTTCGGCATGGCATGGGCGGTCACGGCGATGATCGGCGTGTCGCGGTTGGGGCCGTCGCCGGAGAGGATCGCCTTTGTCGCCTGAATGCCGTTCACCTCGGGCATGGAGATATCCATGAGGATCGCATCGAAGGGCGCGTCTTCGGCCAGGTCAATCGCCTCGCGCCCGCCGGTGGCGAGGGTGACATCATGGTCGATCTTCTCAAGCATTGCCTTGATCAGCTCGCGGTTGATCTCATTGTCGTCCACCAGCAGAAGGTTGAGCCGCTTGGCCGCGGTGGGTTCGGCGCGCTTTTGCGGGTCGGGGGCCGCGTCGCAGTCGATCTCGGCCAGATCGGCAAGCTCTACCGGCAGGCGCAGGGTGAAACATGTCCCCTCGCCCACGGTCGATTCGCAGGTGATCTCGCCCCCCAGCCGCTTGACCAGTCGGCGCACGATCCCAAGCCCCAGACCGGTGCCCCCGGTGCGGCGTTCATAGCGGCTGTCGAGCGAGACGAAATCTTCGAAAATACGGTCGATATCCCCCGCAGGAATTCCGGGGCCGTCATCCTCGACCTGCAGGTGGAAGACTTCCCCCTCGCCCGCCGATTTGGCGAACCAGCCGCGCAGGGTCACATCGCCGCCGGGGCTGAACTTGATCGCATTGCTCAGCAGGTTGACCAAAATCTGCTGGATCGCCCGCGGGTCCGTCACGATGGCTTTGTCATCCAACTGGGTCAGATCAAGATGCAGCCGGGTGCCACCGGCCTCGGCCAGAGGGTCCATCGTGTTGATGATTCCCGCCATCAACACGGTCATGTCACAGGTCTGACGCACCTGTTCATAGGTTCCCGCCTCGCTGCGCTCAATGGCGAGCACGTCATTAATATGGCCCAACAAAATCTCGCCCGAGGTCATCGCCGCATCGAGATAGCGCTTTTGCTCATCGTCGAGACGGTCATCTTGCAGCAGTTGCAGGGCCGATATCACACCATTGAGCGGCGTGCGCATCTCGTGGCTCATCATGGCGAAGAAACGCGACTTTTCCTGGTAGGCGTCAAGTGCTTCGTCCCGCGCGGCGATGATCTCGGCCTCGCGAAGGCGCTTTTCGGTGATGTCCCGAATATAGGCGATGAAGAGCGACCCCTGCCCCATGCGCGATTGTGACACGGACATTTCGACCGGGAAAACGCGCCCGGCGTGGTCGATCATCTCAAACTCGCGGCGGCCCTTGTCGGCGACCTCGGTCTCGCCGGTGCGACGGAACCTTTCAAGCCTTTCGCGGTGCACCATGCGGTCGGCCGGGGGGATCAACAGGCTGATATAGTCCCTGCCCACCGCCGCCTCATGGGTGATGCCGAAGATCTCTTCGGCGGAGCCGTTGAAATCTTCGATCTCCCCCTGTTCGTTGATGACGACGATGGCATCGAGCGATGCCTGAAGGGTGGTCGCAAGGCGCAGGTGATTTTCCTCG
This sequence comes from Sulfitobacter sp. 1A12157, assembly GCF_043557345.1. Lineage (NCBI taxonomy): Bacteria > Pseudomonadati > Pseudomonadota > Alphaproteobacteria > Rhodobacterales > Roseobacteraceae > Sulfitobacter > Sulfitobacter sp. 1A12157. The sequence continues at coordinate 122,159 of NZ_JBIFFV010000002.1, read as the reverse complement.
ACCAGTTGCGAAGTGCGGTTCAATCGGCTGGCCTGCCGCGACAAGCGGTAGACCGCCCCGACCAAGGCAAGGGTGACGATCAAGACAATCGCCGCCATCACCTCAATCAGCCGCACGATCTCATGGCGTTCGTTCTGGGACATCTCGCTGGCAATGGCGATGGAGGCGAGGGCAATCTCGCGGGGCACGTCTTCGATGCTGCGCAACATGGCGTCGATATCGTCCAATGCCGCGATCAGGTCGGCATCAGACCCGTCGATCGCAGGCAGGAACCCATCCAGCAGAGCCCGCAACTCGCGGATTTTCGGCTTGGCCTTTGCATTGTTGCGCACCCGTTCGGCCAGCAGGACACGGCTATAGAAGATGTCGAACCGCTTGCGGAACTCGTCCAGCGCCTCGGGCGTGGCGGATTTCGCCTGCGCCAAGGCGCGGTCGGTCTTGAGGAATTCGATCTCGATCTGCGTAAAGACCCATTCGGCATGGTCTTGCTGCGCACTGTCGAGCGCTTGAATCCGGTCCCAGACGTTATAGGCCAGATAGGCGGCGATGCTCATCCCCAGCACGAGGATCAGCATCAAGACCTGTCGGCTTCTTGCGCGCGCGGGCCCGAATTCTCCTGCGTCGTTCATCCAAGCCCTCTGCGCCATTGTAAGTTACTCGACACGAATTCGGTCAAGCTGCCAGATCGACCGGCTGTAGACCAGTTCCGTCTGATAGGCGATGTCGCTGTCATAGGGGTAGACCACCCAAAGTGGCCCCTTGTCCCGGCGCGACATCTCCTCGCCATTGGTATGGTAGGCGATGATCGGCCCGTCTTCGACCGCGTCGGACATGGGGATTTCCACCGCATAATCATTGATCGCCGTCGCGGTGATCGTGCCCTCTTCGACGTTCAGCGTCTCGAAGAGGTCTTTCAACGATACGCCTTCGAACTCCTGCGTGCCATCGGTCCAGATCGTCGCCGTCTCAAAGCTTGAGACCGGCATGGATTTGAGGTCCGCAAGGGTGAAGCTATGGGTTTCATCGGCCAGCGTTACTTCAAGCACGGCCTCTTCGTCTTGGGCGGCAACCGCCGACGCAAGGCCCAAAGAGAGGGCGGCCGCGGTGATGGTCTTGCTGAGGTACTGAAAGGTCATGACAAATTTCCTTATCTGGCGTGGTAACCTGACCATACCCTGCCCGAAGGGAAGGCGCGAAGGTGCAGAAGCGCATCCTCTCTATACCAAAGGATAGGTGCCCCTGACCCGGCGCGCCCCGCCTTGCCATCCCAAAGGATAGCGGCGCATGCCTTTGCCCCCCTTCCCCCTTGGGCTTTCATCTTTCTTTTGAAACGGGCACACTCTACCAATTAAAGAACGCCGGCCATTTTGGCTTCAGGAGATCTATTATGTCTTTGCGTATTTTAATTGCCGATGATCACGACATGGTCCGAGAGACCATTGCCATGTTTCTTGATGCGGATGGGGCCACCGTCACCGAAGCGGCGAGCGATCTGGCCGGGGCGCTGGACAAGATCAAATCAGAGGCGCCCTATGATCTGGTGCTGCTGGATTATACGATGCCCGGCATGAAGGGCTTGCAGGGTCTGCAAACCGTCCTTGATATCAATGAGGGTCGCCCGGTCGGGCTGATCTCCGGCACCGCCACCCGGCTGATTGCCGAACAGGCGCTCGAAATGGGGGCGATCGGCTTTCTGCCCAAGACGCTGCCCGCCAAGTCACTGGTCAACGCGGTGCGTTTCATGGCAGCGGGAGAGACCTATGCCCCGGTCACCTTCATGTCGGGCAAGGACAATCCCGAAGAGACCGATTTCGAAAAATCCCTGTCCGAGCGAGAGCGCCAGGTGCTGCGCGGATTGATGAACGCGCAGTCCAACAAAGAGATCGCCCGCGACCTCGATCTGCAGGAAGTGACGATCAAACTGCATGTCAAAACACTTTGCCGAAAACTCGACGCAAAGAATCGTACCGATGCGGCGATCATCGCGCGCGACGCGGGCTTCGTTTGAGGCCCGTTTTCCGCCCCTGAACCACCCCCCGGCATCGGCCCAGCGCGCGCCCTGGAGCGCCGCCAATTTCCCCTCCGAGTGTAAACCATAATCGCCCGCCCCGTGCGGGCGTTTTTGCGTTCTGGCTATGGTGACCCGCGTCGAACCAAAGATTCGGAAACCGCAATTTTCCCAGCAAAATTAACCATATGCGCGGCCCGCACCCAGCGCCGTTTCCGCGCCAAATGATAGGCCGCGGCGCGACCCGATAGGGCCTCCTATCCTTTCGGCTAAGCGCCTGACCACAGGCTCAGCGAGTTAACCGTTCGCTCAGATGATATCGGTATCCGGTTCCCCGAAGATGAGAACAGGACAGCGCAATGGGCGTGTCCGTTCATTGCAATCGCCGGCTCTTCACCGGCCAACAAGGGAACTACTAGATGCGTAAACATATCTCCCAACTGTCCAAGACCCTCATTGCAAGCACGGCCTTGTCGCTTGCGGGTTTCGCGGCTGCGGCTGATGCGCTCACAAGCGAATTCTCCTTCCGCGTGGTGGAAACCAATGCCGAGGGCGAAGAAGTGCTCGTCGAGCGTAAGACGGTCCGCCCGGGCGAGGTCATCTCTTATGAGCTGCGTCACCAGAACATGACCGACAGCGCCATGGAAGGGCTCGTCATTGCCGCGCCGGTCCCCGAGGGCGTCTCTATCACATTGGGTGCCGAAGTGACCTCTGTCGCCGCGGTATTCGAGGTTCAAGCCGAGATGGACCCTGAACAGGAAGGGCTGGAATGGTCCACCGTTCCCGCCATCCGCAAGGTCGTCGATGCCGATGGCAACATGACCGAAGAGCCGCTCCCTGAAGAGGCCGTCGCCGCCGTGCGCTGGACCTTTTCCGAACCGCTCGAAGCAGGCGATTCCGCCTTCAACAGCTACCGCGTGCGCCTGAACTAATCCCGGCGCCTCTCTCTCCACTCTCTCTCCAACTACTATAGAACTAGGGAATATTAACGTGAAACATCAAACAACCTTCCTGCGCTCTGTCAGCGCCGTTGCTCTGACCGCCGTGATCGGCACTGTCGCTTTCGCGGCGCCCGAAGCGGGCTCTGTCATCGGCAACCAAGCCGTGGCGACCTATACCAATGCTGCGGGCGACACGATCACGGTAACCTCCAACACCGTTGAGACAGTCGTTCAGCAAGTTGCCGGCGTCACCCTGACCTCCGACAACACCGAAACCATCGCCCCCGGCGGTAAGGCGTTCCTGCCGCACATCATCACCAACGATGGTAACGGCCCGGATGCCTTTGCGCTGACGGCAGTGGAAACCGACACCGGCACGCTCGACACCTCGCAACTGGTCTTCTACCCCGACGCCAACATGGACGGCGTGGCCGATAGCGCCACCCCGCTGACCGAAACCCCGACCCTCGCCCCCGGTGAGCAGTTCGGCATCGTGATCGAAGCCTCCGTCGCCTCCACGGCGACCGGTTCCGACACGATCACCGTCACGGCGGCCTCGACCCTCGACGGCACCGTGCTGAGCACCAACACGGACACGCTGACAATCTCCAACGACGCGATTGTCGAGTTGGTCAAATCGATGACTGCGGACCCGGCTTCGGGCGGCAACCCCAATATCATCGACGCAGGCGATACGGTAACGATCACGCTGACCTACTCCAGCACCGGTCTGGCCGCGGCCAACAGCTACTCTGTGCAGGACGTGCTCGATGGCCGCCTGACCTATGTGCCCGGCTCGGCCCGCTGGTCTGACTCTGCCACACCGCTGGACGATGACAACGGCTCCACCGTCGTCGACGCGACAAACGGCTCTGGCGAGACCATCGCTTGGGACTATGACGATGCGCAGAACGTCAACTTCCTGATCTCCTCTGTCGGTTCCGGCCGTTCGGGTGAGGTGACCTTCCGTGCCGTGATCGCGGATACCGCCAATGCGGGCATCATTACCAACGTGGCGACCCAGGACGTTGACGGCGTGGCCTTCCCGCCATCGAACACCGCCTCTGTCACCGTGGACAACCAATATGCGGTGGCGGTTGCCGATACGGCAATCAACTCCAACGGCACCGCCAACCCGGCCATCGCCTCGGCCACCGACGATGACGCGGCCAACAACGATGTCGTCACCGAAACCGGCGATGTCTACCAAGGCGGCACGATCCGTCAGGAGTTCGTGCTGACCAACCTCTCCAACAGCCCGGACAGCCTGACCGTTGATGTGGCCAATGACGACTTCCCCGCCGGCACCACCTTCCGCTTTGTCGGCGCCGATGGTGTCACGCCGGTGGTCGGCTCTGTCGGTCCCTTGGGGATCGGTGACAGTGCGAAGGTAACCTTGATCGCGACACTGCCGACCGATGTCGCACCGACCGCGACCACCAACTACACCGCGATCATCACCACGACCTCGGACAATTCGGGCGTCAGCGACGTGTCGACCGCCGAATTCTCTGGTGCGGTGCTTGCGGCCTCGGTCGATCTTGAAAACGCCGTGGCCGGCTCCGAAGGTGATGGCGCGGCACCGACGAACGGTGGCAACCCATGGGTCACCCAATCGACAGACCCGGGCGCGCCGGTTGTCTTCGACATGCTGGTCGAAAACAACGGCCCCACCTCGGACAGCTTCAACCTGTCGCTGGATCAAGCCCTGCCCGCAGGCTGGACGGTTGAGTTCCAACTGCCCGACGGCTCGATCGTGTCGAACACCGGCACCATCCCCGCAGGCGCATCGCAGGCCATCCGCGCCGTGATCACGCCAGCCGATGGCGCCCTGCCCGGTGATACGCTGGTCGACATCGCGGTCGTTTCTTCCGTCTCGGGTCAAGGTGACCGGATCGTCAACCAAGTTACGGTCAACGAAATCTACGACGTGAAGATCATCGAGAACCAAAGCGCGCAGGCTTCGCCGGGTGGTATCGTGGACATCCTCCACACCATCTCGAACGAAGGGAACGTGGCCATCACCGAGGCGTCGATCACGCAATCGGGTCTGACCAACTTCTCCGGTGCGATCTTCTGGGATCAGAACGGCAACGGCGTGATCGATCCGTCCGAACCGGTGATCGACAACTTCGATGACCTGACCGACGGCGTCTCGCCGGGTGTCAACGGCCTTGCCCCGGGCGACAGCATCTCGCTGATCTACCGTGTGCAGACGCCATCGACAGCCACCCAAGGTGTGTCCGAAGTCGGCACCATCACCATCAACAACACGTTGAACGGTGTCGGGACCGATATCGACCAGACCAACAACGCCGTCGAAGACCGCGTGGTCATCATCTCGGGCGATGTCACACTGAGCAAGTATCAGTACATCGACGCGGGCTGCGATGGCACCGTGGGCACCTTCACCAAGACGCGCCTTGATGTCGAGCCGGGCCAGTGCATCCGCTACATGGTCGAAGCCGAGAACACAGGTGCCTCTGCGGCGGACAACGTGATCATCACGGACGCGGCCCCGGCCTATACCGCGATCACGAACTGTGGCGGCGCCTGCCCTGAAAGCCTGTTCCCGGGCACCAGCACGGCCACCGTCACCTCGACCAACGTATCGAGCACGCATGGCACGATCCTTCCCGGCGGCTTTGCCCGGGTAGAGTTCACCGTGCGGGTCGACGACTAAGCGACCTCTCGGGCGCCCCCGGGCTGAGCGATGCTCTCCCCGGGGGCGCCCCCTCCTCTCCCCGTTTCCGTCTCCCCGATTTTCACGCCCTTCCCAGGGATCGCAACAGGAGCAAGCTGATGCGCAGTTTCCTTATGTCTAAAGCCCGCCCGGCTCTGGCCCTGATCAGCGCCTCCGCACTGGGCCTGAGCCTTCTGCCCCAGACCGCCGCCGCCGCCCCGGCCCCCGGTGGGTCTTTCATCCGCAACGTGGCAGAAGTCAGCTATTTCAACACCTCCCTTGGCATCATGGAACGCGTCTTCTCGAACCCCGTGCGGGCCGAAGTCGCCGCGGTTCCCGGGCTGGAAGTGACCGGCTACTCCGACCTTCTGCTGACCCGCGGTGCCTTTGGCCGCTACCATTTCGACGTAATCAACAGCGGCAACGTGCCGCTTTCCACATCGGTCAGCATCGGCGAGCAAGGCAGCGCCAGAATGATGTCGCGCCAATCGCTTTTCCCTGACCTGAACGGCAACGGCCTGATCGACACCGAAGACCGCGCCTTCGATATGTCCGCGCCCTTCATGCTTGCCGTGGGCGAGCGGCTGCAGCTGATCTATGAATTCCGCATCTCCGCCGAGACCCCCGTCAGCACCCAATTCGCCAGCATGTTGACCGCATCGGCCGTGACCGAGGATGGCCAAAGCCTGACCGACGACGCCATGGGCGTCTCGCGGGTTGAGGAAGGCGGGCTCGAAGTCTCGAAAGAGCAGGTCGTCGCAGAGAGTGACGCGGGCGCGCTCATCACCTACACCCTGCGGCTGCGGAACGACTCCGAGCGGGACGCCTTTGGCTACCCTGAGATTGAGGGCCAGCCGATCGTGATCGAAGGTACGCCCCGGACCGGCGTCTTGCTGCGCGATGCGATCCCGCTGAACACCGTGTTCCACGCGGTGCAGGATTCGGGCACCATGACCGCACTGGTTCACATGCGCGGCGCGCCTGACCATCACTACGTCAGCGTCGCCCCCGCCGGGCTTTCCCATGACGTGGACGCGGTGGCCTTCTTTCACGAGGGCGACTACGCCATTGGCCATGCGACCGATCCCAGCTTTTCGGTGCGCGTGCCTGCCGACTTGGGCAAGGTGGAGGTGCAGAACACAGCCTCGGCCTTTTACAACAACCAGGAAAGCACCCTGCTCTTGGCCTCCAACACCGTGGTCTATGACCGCGACGATGAGACAGCGGGCAGCTTGATCTTCGAACACCCCGAGACCGGCGCGGACCAGCCCTATGGCACGCCGGGCAGCGACACCCGCCTGCGCCTCACCTCAGGCGCCTGCAACATCAGCACCGAAGTCGACAGCACGGCGGTGACCATCCGCAGCATGCTGACCGGCGATGTGGAAACCCTCATCGCGACCGAGACCGGGGCCAACACCGGTGTCTTCCTCACCCCCGCCCTGCCGATGGCGCAGATGTCGCCCGCCGTTGCCGGGGATCAGGTCATGGCCACCGACTTTGGCGATAGCTTCATCGCGACAGCGACTTGCGACAGCGCGGTGCTTGAGGACGATCTGATGATCAACCCCGGCAACTTCCTGTTCAACTCCGTCACCAACGCCCCGATCGACGGCGTGGCCGTGGCGCTTGTCGACGCCCGTTCGGGCAACGAAATGGCCCGCACCCAGACCGACCAGCGCGGCTTTTTCACCTTCTCCGAAATGCCCGCAGGCGACTACCGCTATCAGGTGATGGATGCGCCCGCATGGATCTTCCCCTCCGCGCGTCTGGATTATGCCGGCATGGGCCGCAGGGTGATGGATGCCGGTTGGGGCCGCGCGTTCAAACACGCGGGCGGCGCATTGTTCGTCTCCGACATCCCGGTGGACCCGCATTACGGCACGCCGCTGGCGCTGGACAAAGCCGCCGACCTCGACCGCGTGGGTCACGGTGAATTCATCACCTATACGCTGAGCTTCACCAACAATATGCACCAGGCGCTGATCGGCGGCGAAATCCTCGACCGGCCTGCCTATGGGGTGAACTTCGTGCCCGGCACGGTCACCCTCAACGGAGAGCCGCTGGACGACCCGCAAGAGATCGGCAATGGCGATCTGCGCTTTGACGTGGGCATGCTTGAACCGCTGTCGAGCCATGAGCTGTCCTATGTGATGCAATTCTCTGCCGCCGCCCGCGAAGGCCGCAACGAGAACACCGCCATCCTGTCGGGCCGCCAAGCGGGCACCGGGGCGTTGCAACAATCGCAAACCGCGCGCGCCATGGTTCGGCTCGACAATTCGGGCGGTGTCTTTGCGCGCCAAGGCACCGTGCTGGGCGCCGTCTTTATGGATTGCAACGGCAACGGTCTGCGCGACCGCGTCGAGGATGAGCCGGGCATTCCCGGCGTCCGCATCGGGACCCAGGAAGGGCTCTTCGTGGTGACCGATATCAATGGCGCCTATTCGCTCAACGGCATGCGCCCCGTGACCCATGCCTTCCTCGTGCAGCCCGAAACCCTGCCTGCCGGAACCGCGGTGCAGGTGACCCGCACCAACGATCTGCGCCGGGGTGGCTCGCGCATCGTGCCGCTGAAGAAGGGCGAGTTGCGGACCGAGAACTTTGCTGTGGCCCAATGCACCCCCGATGCGCTTGAGGAAGTCGGCAAACGCCGCGACCATTTCGCCGGGAAACGCCAGACCCCCGGCATGAATGCAGCCGATCTGCCGATCGACGGTCAGCGCAGCAGCACCCGCTCGGTGCGCAGTGAGGCTGGCATCGCTACCACCACTCAGCTGACCCCCGGCATGATCGCGGCGCAAAGCGAAGAGGCCGGGCGCGCGCCCTCCTCGATCGCGCAAGCGGCCCGTGCCTCGGCCCAGCGTCAATCGCTCGACAGCATGATCCAGAACCTCGATAGCGCGCCGGGCTTTGTCGACTTTGCCGAAGACACGTCCGTCACCCGCGCCACGCAGAACATCCGGATCAAGGGCAAGGCCGATCTCACGCTGTCGCTTTTGGTGAACGGGCGCGAGCTGGGCGGCGACCGGGTGGGCGAACGCACCAGTCTGGAAAAGAACAATGTGCAGGCGCTGGAATATGTGGCGGTGAAACTGGCCTCGGGCGAGAATGTGCTGACGCTGGTGGGTCGTGACGGTTTCGGCATCGAACGCGTCCGCAAAGAGCTGCGCCTGACCGCCCCCGGCAAACCCGCCCGGATCGAGATCCTGATGCCGGAAACCGCGTCGGCCAATCCCGCCTCTGTGGTGCCGGTCGTGGTCCGCGTGCTTGACGCCGGGGGCCGCCCGGTGCCCGCCTCGGGCACCGTGACCCTCGCCGCCCGCCGGTCGCTTTGGGACGTGACCGACATCCGCAGCAGCGCGCCCGGTGTGCAGGCCTATCTCGACAATGGCGAGGCGACCTTCAACCTGATCCCGCCGCAGGCTTCCGGCCCCGATCTGATCACCGTGCGCTCCTCCTTTGGCGAAGCCGAGGCGCGGGTGACCTTCACTCCCGACCTGAACGAACGTGTGCTGATCGGTGTGATCGAAGGCGCGGTTTCGCTGAGCGGCGATGCGGGCAATGTCATCGAAGAGGATCGCATCAGCGCCTTCGAAGACACCACAACCGGGATCCGGGGTGAGCTCTACCTCAAAGGGGTGATCCGTGGCGATGCCCTGCTGACCCTGCGCTACAGCTCGGACCGGGACACCGAAGACAGCCTGTTCCGCGACATCCGGGGTGAGGAATACTACCCCGTCTACGGAGACAATTCCGAACGCGGTGCCGATGCGCAATCTTCGTCCAACCTCTTTGTGAAGGTCGAGAAAGGCCGCTCCTACGTGCTCTACGGCGACATCGCCATCGCGCCCGAGGCCAGCGCGCTGAAACTCGGTGGCCTGCAACGTGTCGCCACCGGCGCCAAAGGCCATTGGGAGAACGACCGCGTCTCGGTCACCGTCTTCGCCGCCCGGACAGCGCAAGAGCAGCAGATTCAGGAAATCCGCGGGCGCGGTGTCTCTGGCCCCTATGACCTTGACCTGAGCGGCTATGTGCAGGGGTCCGAGCGGGTGGAGATCCTCGTGCGGGACGAAGACGGCGGCGATATCCTGTCGGCCACGCCCCTGCTGCGCGGCACCGACTACCTACTCGACTTCTTCCGCAACACCATCACTTTCGACACCCCGGTGCGCCAGTTCGACCTTGACGGCAACCCCGTGTCGATCCGCGTGACCTATGAGGTCGAAGCCGAGGGCGCCGAAGCCTATTGGCTCTATGGCGGTGAGGTGAACTATGCCCTGTCCGAGCGGACCTCCGTCGGCGCCCGCGCGGTCCATGCCGATGCCCCCCTGGGCAACACGGCCCGCCAGCGGATGCATTCGGCCTATCTGCAGCACGAAGACCGCCAAGGCGGACTGTGGGAAGCCGAGGTGGCCCGGTCGGAGAACGCCATGGGCGACAAGGACAGCGCCGCGCGCCTGTCCTATGAACTCAAGACCGAAACCCGCCACTTCGCTTTCGAGGCGATCCACACCGGCCGCGACTTCTACCCGCAAGGCGGGTTGGCCCGCCCCGGCACCACCCAGGTCCGTCTGAGCTATGGCGAGGAAATCGACCGGCGCAGCGACATCGCCTTCGGCGCGGAATACACCCGCGACCGGATCAACGACAGCACGCGGCTAACCGTGGATGCGATCTATTCCCGGCATCTGAGCAAGACTCTGCGCGGCGAGATCGGCCTTGAGTACAGCCGTGACCGCACCGCCAGCGGCAGCGAGACCGACACCGCCCTGATCCTCGGCGCGCATTGGACCCCGGCAGCCCGCCCCGGCACCGTGATCGAGGCCAAGCTGCGCGCCCCGCTCAGCGGAGACGCCCCCACCGAACTGACCCTCGGCCTTTATGACGAGCCCAAGAACGGCTGGCGCGTCTATAACGAGATCGAGCTTCAATTCGGCAGCGACACTCTGGTCACCCGCGCGGCCTATGGCTTCACCTATACGATGAACGAATGGGTCACTGGCCGGACCGAAATGACCAAGGCCAGCGGCACCAGCGACACCACCATGGTGCAGGGCCTGTCCGTCGATTGGGACATCAACGAAAGCACCAATCTGCGCGCCGATCTTGAGCATTCGCGCAACCTTGAGACCAATGACGGGGAGCTCACCTCCTTCGCCATCGGCACAAGCTGGGAGTCGGCGGATGGCGACTGGGTCGGCGATGCCGAGCTGGAAACCACTTGGGAGGAGAGCGGCAAGACCCATTACGCCAGCTTCGGCATCGCCGGCAATGTCACCCCTGAGTTGACCGTTCTGGCCCGCAGCCGCGCCGCGCTCGACCGCCGCGCGGGCGAAAACTCCCGCCGCATGCGCACCCGCATCGGCGCCGCCTATCGCCCCAAGGACAACGCCCGCTTGGATGTGCTGGCGTGGTACGAGCACCGTCTGGAAGAGAAACACGCCAGAACGGAAACGCATCTGTGGTCGATCGACGCGAATTACGAGATCGACGCCGACCTGCGGATCAACGGCAAATATGCGGGCCAGCATCAGAAGATCGGCACCACTGCCGGCGCGCGGGCCAGTACCACCACGCAGTTGATCCAAGGCGGTCTGAACTACGAATTCGGCGACGACCGGTTCCAACTCGGCCTCAACGCCACGCATCTGTGGGACAGCGAGGGCAATTCTTCCAACGGGATCGGCGCCGAGTTTGGCTTCACCCCGCGCGAAGGTGTCCTGCTGGCGCTCGGCTACAACAAGGCCCGTGGCCGGGTGGCAGGGCAAAGCAGCCTCTATGACGAAGGGTTCTATTTCCGGTTCAACCTGCTGTTGGACAACTCACTCTGGACCCAGTTCGACCAGTTCCTCGGAAGCTGACCGGGAGACTCAGCCCCGAGGGAGAGCCACGTTCCAAGCGCATCTGGAACGTGGCTCATTCCTCTTTCACAGCGCGGCGTCGCTCCAAAGTCGACCCGGCCTATTCCAAGCGCCGGGCCGACTATCCTTTCGAGACGCTAACTAGCTGTCCGCATTAATGAAATATCGATTTTAGAGGCGCATGATCAGGGACAATGCAAACCTCCAGCCCGATGGGAAACTCCGATGAAAAAGCTCGCTGCCAGCACTGCCTTTTGCCTGATCGCCGCCACCCTCTCCGGCGCGGCAAATGCAAATGATTTCGCCCGTTTCGACAGCCGCAAGATCGCCGTGACCGGCCTGAACTTCGCCCTGTCGCCTTCCGCCTCGGATGCGCGGATCCACCTCAACCGGGCCATGATCCAAACGCCTGTCAAACAGGCACAGGCCCCCCGCAAACTGACCCTGCCCCCGCGCGGCGGCCCATCGGCGGCGGTGCGCCATGTCATCGCCTCGGCAGAGGCGGGCGCGAAAGGCTATGACGCGGTGCAGCATGGGGCGCGGATCAAGCCGCCCAAGCGCCCCACAAGCATGACCATCGGCGAAATCTATCGCTGGATCAAGGCGACCCCCGGCCAGCCCCATGCCATCGGGCGCTACCAGTTCATCCCCAACACTTTGAAAACGCTCGTCGCCGAAGCGGGGCTGAGCAAGAGCGATCGGTTTACCCCACAGGTTCAAGACCTGCTGGCCGATCTATTGCTCGAAGATGCGGGATTCACCCCCTTTATGAGGGGCAAAATCAGCCGCCATCGTTTCATGGAAAACCTCGCCCGCATCTGGGCCGGGCTGCCCACTTCGACGGGCCGGTCCTATTATCACGGCCATGCGGGCAACCGGGCTGTCATCACTTGGAACGAGTTCGACAGCCATATGAAAAGCATCTTTGAAAACACGGCACGCGGCACCTCCTGACCGCGCGCCCCACTCCTCTCTCTCTCCGTCTCCCTCCAGGCCAAAGCGCGCGCATTTTCGCCGCTTTGGCCACCTTTTTAACCGCAGCGCTGCATCCCGTGCGGCATTTCCGAGAAGATTTCAGGCCCATCTGTGTGCTGCTGACCCTGCCCGCCATCGCCACCATGGCCGTGGTGCGGCGAATGGGCTGACGCCCGGAACCGCCGTGCCGAAAGAAGGCCGTCGCAGAAATGCGGCGGCCTTTTTGACTTGCGGCCCCGGCCAAAGGCCGCCACCATCTCCGCCAAGACGGAACCCATCGGGCAAAGATAAGGTTAACCTTATGAACATGCCCTAGGAGGAATGGCTCATGTGGACTTACCAACTCTTGATCCTGATCATGGCCGCGGCGGCGGCAGTGGCATTCATGGCCAAGCAGCGCCCCCAGCCTCGGAAGGTCCGCGCAATCGCGCCCCGGCCCCGGGCGAACAGATTGCATAACCGCCGGTATTGAGGCGTCATCGCGGCTAGAAGCATCCTGTTGCGACCACACCCGCGATCCCACCCTCGGCTTTCGCCCCCGTCCTTGCCTACCCCCCGGTTTCCGCCATGATGCTGGCGCAACCGACGGAAGCCGACCTTGGACACCATTGAATATTTCTATTCCGCCCATTCTGCCTATGCCTATCTGGGGCATCGCAAACTCTTGGAAATCTGCGCGACCCGCGGCGCACGGCTGGTGCATCGCCCGTTTGACCTGACCCCCGTGATCGCCTCAGGCCGTGTGAGCCACTTTCGCGGTTTCACGCCGCATTACATCGCCTATTTCTTTGGCCGAGAGATCGAGCGTTGGGCGCAGTATCGCGGGCTAGAAATTCTCAATCACCGCCCGACCCACCACGACAGCCCGCTTAACCTTGCAAACGGCTTTCTGATCGCCGCCGTTCAGGCCGGGCGGGATGCCGACGCGCTTTCCTCTGCGATCCTTCAGGCCCATTGGCGCGATGATATTGATCTCGCGAATCCCGAGCATCTGCGCCGCGCGTGTGCGGGAATCGATCCCGGCTGTGACAGGTTGATCGCACAGGCGATGGAGGAGGATGTCCAAGCGATCCACACCCAGAACACCGAAGAGGCAATCGCCCGCGGCATCTTTGGTTCACCCAGCTATTTTCTGAATGGCGACATGTATTACGGCCAAGATCATCTGGAGCTGATGGACCACGCCTTTGACCAGCCCTACCGCGAGAGGGGTTTTTACAACCCGCCGCGAGGCGGGTGAGACGCTCCAAAAGCGCCGTGCTTTCAATTTTGTGAAGTGGCGGACCGAGGAGGATTCGAACCCCCGACCCCCTGATTCGTAGTCAGGTACTCTATCCAGCTGAGCTATCGGTCCACTGAGCGGGGGTTTAGTCTTAGCCCCGGGGAGTTGCAAGCCCTCGTTTGGAGGAAATGCAATTTTCTTCAAAAATCTACAGGGCGCCGTCCCCCTTGGGCAGTGTTATGTCGAAAACCGTGCCTTCCGGCCCGCTGTTGCGCAGCGCGAGGCTGCCGCCGTGGCCGCGCACCAGTTCGGAAGCGATCACCAACCCCAAACCAGACCCGCCCTTGCGCGCCCCGCCCTGAAAGGCGGTGAAGAGATGCTCCCGCGCCTTGGGCGGCAAGCCGGGGCCGGTATCGCTGACGGTGATGCACCACGCCTCGCCCATATCCTCGGCCCGCAGATAGACCTCACCCGGCCTGCCGGTGGCGGTGATCGCCTGCCGGGCGTTGCGCATGAGGTTGGCCAGCACGCGGTACATCTGCTCGGGGTCCGCGCGCACGGTGAGATAAGCCGGAATATCGGCGGCAAAGCGCACGATGCTTTCGGGATCGGCAAGGCGTTCGCCGTCGATGACTTCTTCCACCAGTTCTTCGAGCGGCATGAGCGTCAGCGTCGGCCCCGGCTCTTCGGCCTTGCCGAAAGCCAGCGTCGATTCGCATAGGTGCACCGCCCGGGTGATCGAGCCTACGAGTTTGGGGGCCATGCGTTTCACGGCCGGGTCTTCTGACATTTCGATCCGGTCGGTGAACAGCTGGGCAGAGGCGAGGATGTTGCGCAGATCATGGCTGATCTTGCTGACGGCACTGCCCAATTGGGCCAAACGCTCTTTCTGTTTAAGCGCCTGCGTGAGGTCGGTTTGCAGCTTCTGAAGCGCCTCTTCGGCCTCGCGCAATTCGGTCACGCTGGCGGAAGGCTCAATGATCCGCCGCGCATCTTCGGGCGCCGCGGCATAGCGCTGCATATGTCCCGCCACCCGTTTGATCGGTTTCAGCAGCAAGGCCCGCATGGCAAAGAACAAAAGCACCGCCGTGATGACCGAGATCACCGCCGAGAGGATAAGGATTCGAATTCCATAGTCGATCATGGCGACACGCATGGGCGCCGTTTCCATCGTGACCTCGATCAACAGCCCCGCTTCGCGCACCGGCGCGCCGATCACGCGGACCACCTCGTTCCCCGGGCGGAACAGCCGCAGCATCGCATCGCGGATCAAGACCGTCGCCGAGGCATCGCGCAGATCATAGGTCTGCGACACCATGCGCGGCATGGGAGAGGCCAGCACCAGTTGCCGAGCTTCATCCCGCCGCAGCACCACATTGAAGACCTCGGCGTTGCGCAGCAGCTCCTCTTCCAACTCCGGGTCGAGCATGTCGTCGGCCAAAAGCGCCAGCGAGGCAATTTGCGCCCGCTCCAACCGCGTCAGCATATATTCCTCGCGGAACCGCGCGATGGAGGGGACAAAGATCAGCACTTCGGCCAGCATCACAAAGATGGTGGTGAGGATCAGCAGGCGGCCAGAAAGCGAGTGGATCATGGGCGATCTCAGGGCAAGAGGCGCTGCACGGCGCGCACCACCGTTTTGACCAGAGCGCTGTCGAACAGGCGCGGGCTGAAATAGGCTCCTGCCGCGCGTTTGTTAATTTCCGAGATTGTGGGGTAAGGGGCAACCATGGCGGCAATCTGGCTCATCTTCATCTTATTGACCAGCGCAAGCGACCACAGGGTGATCAATTCGCCCGCCTGATGGCCGACGATGCTGGCCCCCACCGGGCGGCCCTTGACCACCATGACTTTGATGAACCCTTTGGTCTGACGCTCGGCAATCGCGCGGTCGTTATGGGTGTAGTGGAACCGCACGACCTCCAGCTTGTCGCCATGCTCTTCGCGCGCCTGTGCTTCGGTCAGCCCCACCTGCGCCAGTTCCGGCGCGGCATAGGTGACCCATGGGATATGGTGCAGCTTCGTCTTGCTCGGCAGGCCAAAAAGGATCGAGCGGATCACCACCCCGGCGTGATAGCCTGCCACATGGGTAAATTGCAGCCCGCCCGCCACATCGCCAATGGCATAGACCCGCCGGTTGCTGCTGCGCAGGCTGTCGTCGACCTTGATGCCTGCCTTGGTGGTCTCCACCCCGGCCTTCTCCAGATCAAGCCGGTCGATGTTGCTCTTGCGCCCTACGGCCATCAGCAGATGCGAGCCTTTGATCACGCGGCCATCCTTGGTCTCGACCGTGATCGCCCCCGCCGCACCGCTGACCTTGGCCGCATCGCTGCCTTCCTCGAAAACCACGCCCTCGTCCCGCATGGTCTGCAACACCACTTCGGACAGCTCGGGGTCATCCTTGCCAAGCGCGCGGCTGCCTTCGATCACGGTCACCTTGCAGCCCATCCGCACATGGGCCTGCGCCATCTCGATGCCGATGGGGCCGCCCCCGATGATGATCAGATGCTCGGGCTTTTCGCGCAGGTCGAACAGGGTCTCATTCGTTTCATAGGGAACATCCTCCAGCCCCGGAATGGGCGGCACCAGAGGAGAGGAGCCGGTGGCGACGACGATGCGCCGCGCGGTGATGATGGTATCGCCCGCCTGCACCTCTTTATCGGAAATGAAACGCCCGTATTCGCGGATCACCCGCACGCCCAAGCCCTCGAACCGCTCAACCGAATCGACCGGCGCGATTTGCGAGATGACATCGGCCACGTGATCCTTGGCGGCGGCGTAATCCACCACCCCGGCGGCATTCGCGACCCCATATTGTGCGCTGTGTTGCTGGGCATAGGCGGTCTTGCCGGTCTTGATCAGCGCCTTGGAGGGCACGCAGCCATAGTTCAGGCAATCGCCGCCCATCTTATGCCCTTCGAGCAGGGTCACATCCGCGCCCATCTGCACGGCCCCCGCCGCCACCGACAACCCGCCAGAGCCTGCGCCGATAATCAGAACGTCGGTCTTGATACGGTTGGTCATTTCAGCAGATCCTTCTTGCCGGTAAATGTCTTGATCGCCACGGGCAGCAGCGACAGCACGCAGAGGCCCAGAATGGGCAACAGAATATGCGGCTCGAAAATAATCCCAAGGTCGGGCGTCTCACCCCGGGCAAAAACCGCACCTAGCCCCGCGCCCACAGAGGTAAAGACCAACGCCCCCGGCATGATTCCGAAAAACGTCGAGATCACGAAGCGAAACAGCGGCACGCCGAGAAAGGCAGGCAGCAGATTCGCGACAAAGAACGGCACCACCGGCACCAGCCGGATAAAGAAGAGCATCGACCACTGGTTGTCGTCGATCCCCGCCTTGATCTTGCGCACCATCCCTTCGGAGGCATCCATCCGCTCTTTCAACCGGGCACCAAGGCCCCATTGCGCGGCCAGAAAGATCACCACCGCGCCCAAGGTCGCAGCACTGACGTTATAAAGCGCGCCCGGAAACAGCCCAAAGAGGAAACCGCCCGTCAAAGTGGCCACCGTGGCCCCCGGCAGGGAAAAGGCCACAATCACTACATAGGCGGCGACAAAGACCAGCGCAGTCAGCAGGTAATTGCTATCGCGAAAGGCGATCAGCGCCTCGCGGTTGTCGCGCAGCGCGTCGAAGCTCAGGTAATCGCGCAGGGTAAAAGCCCCGATGACCGCGATAACGGCGATCACCGCAAGGGGCAGATAGCGCACCAGCGCGGGTTTGCTTTGGTCGTTGCGGCTCATCATCACACTTCCTTGGGCCTACATCAGACCAATTTCGTTTTCCTCAATGATGGCGTGAAGCGGGGTGCGGGAACAGGCTCCTCACGCGCGCTTGATGGGACTTGTGCGGGAAGGGGCGATTTTGCAAAGTTAAGGGGTGAACTGAAACAATTCCGCCCCCGCCAACCGGCATTTTGTTGCAAAGCGCGGTTTTTCCCTGTCAGAGGGTTTGACTTGCGCGTCCCGCCGCATTAGAGGACGGGCTTGAATTGACGCTGGCCGCGGTGGAACCTTCAAGTGATTCCGTGCCCAGCCAGCTTTAGATGGAGACGGAGCGATGAAACGCACCTTTCAACCCTCGAACCTCGTGCGCAAGCGGCGCCATGGTTTCCGCGCGCGCATGGCCACCAAAGCCGGCCGTAAAATCATCAACGCACGCCGCGCACAGGGCCGGAAATCGCTGAGCGCATAAGCGCCCTCGATCTTCGGAACCAGAATATGACACCGCCGGAGGCACCCTTGAATGGCATTTGCGCCACGAAGGGGAACCCTGCCCCGGCGGTTTCTCTGCGTCTGGAGACCCTGACCAAACGGGCGGACTTCCAACGCGCCAGCCGCGCCAAACGCGTAGCCACCCCCGGCTTCATCCTGCAAATGCGCCCCCGCCGGAAGGATGAGCCCAGCGCGGCGCCCATTCGCGTGGGGTTCACCTGCTCCAAGAAGGTCGGCAATGCCGTGGCCCGCAACCGCGCCAAGCGCCGCCTGCGCGAGATCGCGCGGCTCACCTTGCCGCAGGCCGGGCGCGCGGGCATGGACTATGTCTTTGTCGGACGGCGCGAGGCGACAGCCACCCTGCCCTTCGACCAATTGCTGGCCGATCTGGCCCGCGCGCTGGATATCCTGCACGGGGTGCGAAAATGACTCCCCTGGCCGCGCTTCTTGCCCTGCCGGTGCGCGGCTACCGGCTGATCTTCAGCCCATGGGTCGGGCATAATTGCCGCTATCAGCCCACCTGCAGCGCCTATGCGCTGGAAGCCTTGCAAAAACACGGCGGGCTGAGAGGCGGATGGCTGGCTGCCCGCCGGATCGCGCGCTGCCACCCTTGGGGGCAAAGCGGGATCGACAACGTTCCCGAGTAGCGCCGCGCTTGCGGCAAAGGGGCAAAATGCCCTAGGTGAAGCCAAGCTGATAGTGAGAGACCGACGATGCTGGACGAAACCGACGAGATTCACCCCCTCTTTGCCGGTGCACCACAAAGCACCGAGTTCAAGAAACTGCGCAAACGCATCGTCCGCATGACCCGCGAGGCGATCGAACAATACGGCATGGTCGAGCCGACGGCCCAAGACGCGCCCAAGCCCAAATGGCTGGTCTGCCTGTCGGGCGGCAAGGACAGCTATACCCTGCTGGCGGTTCTGCATGAATTGCAATGGCGCGGCCTGCTGCCGGTCGAGCTTTTGGCCTGCAACCTCGACCAAGGCCAGCCGAATTTCCCGGCGACCGTGCTGCCGGAATTCCTTGAAAAGATGGGCGTGCCGCATCGCATCGAATATCAAGACACCTATTCGATCGTGATGGACAAGATCCCCGCCGGGCGCACCTTCTGCGCGCTTTGCTCCCGCCTGCGCCGGGGCAATCTCTATCGGATCGCGCGGGAGGAAGGCTGCTCTGCCGTGGTGCTGGGGCATCACCGGGATGACATCCTCGAAACCTTCTTCATGAACCTTTTCCATGGCGGACGACTGGCGACCATGCCGCCCAAGTTGGTTAACGAAGAGGGGGATCTTTTCGTCTACCGCCCCCTTGCCCATGTTGCGGAAAGCGATTGCGAGCGTTTTGCCACGGCCATGAACTACCCGATCATTCCCTGCGACCTTTGCGGCTCGCAGGACGGGCTTCAACGCCAGCAAGTGAAAGCGATTCTCGACGGTTGGGAGGCCAACAGCCCCGGTCGTCGGCAGGTCATGTTCCGCGCACTGATGAACGCCCGCCCCTCGCATCTGCTGGATCCCAAGCTTTTCGATTTCGCCGGGCTCATGCGGAACGTTGAGAGTACAGAGCAAGAACAATTTTAGATAATAATCCGCAAAAAAGCGGGTTCTGTTAACCCACAGCACACCCTAAAGGCGATATCCCTCCCCCGTCAGCGCAGGCATTGCGCGTATTGGGAAGGGATATCGCGATGGCATTTCACCGGCTTTCCGGGCTCACGCATCTGCGCCAGTCACTCGCCGCGGTGCTCAGCGGGCAGGCCGCTTTGGCCTTTCTCCCCGCGCTGATGCTGCTGGCATTTTGGATCGGCGGCGAAATGGCTCTGATCGCCGCCTCCGCCGCGCTACCGCTTCTTTTTCTTGCCGGGCAGCGCTTTGGCGGAGATTCTCAGCCCCCCCAAGATGCGCGCGGCGGCATCCTACAGCGCAGCGCTTTTGAGGAGCTGGCCGAACAGGTTTTTCAAACCGCCCAATCGCGGGGGCGCTTGTCGGCCACATGTTTCATTGCGCTCGAAGGGCTTGACCAAATCGTCGAACGCCACGGCCAGACCGCTGCCGATAGGGTCATAAGGCAAAGCGGCGAACGATTGCAGGGCGCCCTGCGCGACGATGATCTCATCGGCAAGGTGGGAGAAGCGCGGTTCGCCATCTGCACGGCCCCGGTGCGTCAGCTTGATCTTGAGCTTTGCATTCAGCTGGCCGGGCGCTTGCAAGCGGCCTTGGAAGAGCCGTTTTCGGTGGATGGGGTTACGATCTATCTCTCGGCCTCCGTCGGCTTTTGCCTTAATACCCGCGCCCCAAATGGGGATGCCGCCGCATGGCTTGCCGCCGCCGCCACCGCCCTGCGCAGCGCGCAGCGGCGCGGCCCCTCCTCCATTCGCGCCTTTTCCGACCAGATGCGCCGCGAAACAGAAACCCGCGCCGAACTGCGCGAAGAGGTCGCGCAAGCCTTGGACAGCGGCCAAATACAACCCTGGTTTCAGCCGCAAATCTCAACCGACACAGGCCAGATCACCGGCTTTGAAGCCTTGGCGCGCTGGAACCATCCGGTACAGGGCATGATCCCCCCTTCGGATTTCCTGCCCGCCGTCGAAGAGGCCGGTCTGCTGGAGCGTTTGGCCGAAGTCATGTTGTACCACGCCTTTGCCGCCCTCAAAGCCTGGGATGGGTCCGGCACTGTAGTGCCCCAGATCGGGGTGAATTTCGCCGGGGGCGAGCTTGCCAACCCCCGGCTCATCGACAAAATCACATGGGAACTGGACCGGTTCGACCTGTCCCCCGACCGGCTCGCGATCGAAGTGCTGGAAACCGTCGTCGCCTCAACCGCCGACGATGTGATCACCCGCAATATCACCGCCCTACGCAAGCTCGGGTGCCGTATCGATCTTGACGATTTCGGCACAGGCCATGCCTCCATCGCGTCCATCCGCCGCTTTTCCGTCAACCGGATCAAGATCGACCGTTCTTTCGTCATGAGGGCGGATCGCGACCCCGACCAGCAGCGCATGATCAGCGCCATTCTCACCATGGCCGAGCGACTGGGCGTTGAGACCCTTGCCGAAGGGGTGGAAACAGTGGGGGAGCATGTCTTGCTCGCCCAACTCGGCTGTGACCATGTGCAGGGATTCGGCATCGCCCGCCCCATGCCCTTTGAGCAAACACTCGATTGGATCGCCCGCCACAACGCGAAACTGCAAGACGTGCCGCGCATCATGAACGGGCGTGCCACCTAGGCGGCGTGCGCTCAGCACGGGCCGGGGCAGCAAGCTGCGGAAGTGGCAGTTGCCCGTCGCGCCCAGAGCAAACAAGAACACCGCATCGCGAAGCGCCGCAAACTCTCCGCCCCCCGCCCCGCTCAAAGCTGGGGCCACCGCTCCCCCGCAACCGCCCCCGGCGAAACTCCGCAAAACCCATGCCAGATGGACCAAAACCACCCTGCATCCCCCTTCATCCCGCCCGATTCCACTTGACCTTTGGCCCCGCACTCTGTTGAACCCCCGTGATATTCAAAGACATCAGGTGGCGGTCCCCATGGACGAACAGAACAAGAATCTCATCCTTGCCACGGCGCTCAGCTTTGCCGTCATCCTCGTGTGGTTCCTTCTGTTCCCGCCCCCTGAAGCCGACCCTGCACTGGAACCCGGCAGCGAGGTAAGCCAAACCGTCGAGGGCACCTCCGTCCCCGCCTCCACCGCCGATACCGCTGCCGCCCCCGGCACGGAAGAGGGCGAAGGCGCCGCCCCCGAAGGCCGCCGCGCGGCGCTGGCGGCAGCGCCCCGCGTGGCAATCGCGACCGACAAGGTCAGCGGCTCTATCTCGCTCATGGGCGGTCGGATCGACGATCTGAAACTGAACGATTACCAGACCACGCTCGACGCGGATGCCGAAATCGTGACCCTGCTCTCCCCCGAAGGGTCGAGCGATGCCTATTACGCGCTGCACGGTTGGGCCGCAGGTTCGGGCCTCGCCCCCGATGCCGTGCCGGGTGTCGATACGCTTTGGACCCTGAGCGAGGGCGAAACACTGGGCGTCGACAGCCCCGTGACCCTTACTTGGGACAATGGCGCCGGGCAGGTCTTTACCCGCACCATTTCGGTCGATGACCAATATATGTTCGACATTACCCAGAGCGTAACCAACAACGGCGAAGGCGCGGTGAACGTGGCCCCCTTCGGCATGATCGCGCAGCACGGGCTGCCCGAAGACCTGAAAAGCTTCTTCATCCTGCATGAAGGCGCCGTGGCCATGGCCAATGGTGAACTTGCCGAAGTCGATTGGGACGATATCGCCGAAGCCGATGTGAACAGCACCTGGGGCCGCCCCGCCGTGGTTACCGAAGGCGTCACCGAGGGCTGGGTCGGCTTTACCGATCACTATTGGCAGGCGGTGCTGATCCCCGACGCGGGCGAAACCTTTGAACAGGCGCTCACCTATGACCCGCGCGCGGACACATACCGCGCCTTTACCCGCCAGCCGACCCGCTCGGTCGCGGCAGGCGAAAGCGTGAGCACCTCCAGCAAGTTTTTCGCCGGGGCAAAGGAATGGGAAACCCTTCAGGATTACCAATCCTCCGGCGTCGCCAAATTCATCGACAGCATCGACTGGGGCTGGTTCTTCTTCCTGACCAAGCCGATCTTCTGGCTGCTGCACGAGCTGAACAAGCTTATCGGCAACATGGGTGTCGCGATCATCGGCCTGACGCTGCTGATCAAGGCTGTCCTCTTCCCGCTGGCCTATAAATCCTACGTCTCCATGGCGCGGATGAAAGAGCTTCAGCCCGAGATGGAAAAGCTGAAGAAAGAAGCGGGCGACGACCGGCAGAAGATGCAGCAGGGCATGATGGAGCTCTATAAGAAGAACAAGGTGAACCCTGCGGCGGGCTGCCTGCCGATCCTGCTGCAAATCCCGATCTTCTTCTCGCTCTACAAGGTGATTTTCGTCACGATCGAGCTGCGCCACGCGCCCTTCTTTGGCCCGTTCCAAGACCTCAGCGCGCCCGATCCGACCTCGATCATGAACCTCTGGGGCCTCTTGCCCTATGCCGCGCCCGAGCCGGGTTCGATGCTGGCGCTGATCTTCATCGGCATCCTGCCGCTGCTCTTGGGTATCTCCATGTTCCTGCAGCAAAAGCTGAACCCGGCGCCCACCGATCCGACACAGCAGATGATCTTTGCATGGATGCCTTGGGTCTTCATGTTCATGCTGGGCGGTTTCGCGAGCGGCTTGGTGGTGTACTGGATCGCCAACAACACGATCACCTTCACCCAGCAATATCTGATCATGCGCAGCCAGGGGTACAAACCTGACCTTTGGGGCAATATCAAAGGCGGCTTCAAGCGCACGCCCAAGAGCGCTGCCGCCAATGCGGATGCCAAGCCCAAATCGGGCAAGTCGAAAAAGTGATGCAGGTCACCGCGCTCAACCGGCATCCGCTCAAGGCCCATGGCCGCGAGACGGTTGAGCGTGTGACCCTGCGCGCCGGGCAATCCATGCCCTATGACCGGCTCTGGGCCGTGGCCCATGACGCCTCCAAAGCCGCGCCCGGAGAATGGGCGCGCTGTCTGAATTTCACCCGGGGCGCGTCATCGCCGCAGTTGCAGGCGATCACAGCCGAGCTGGATGAGACCACTGAGATGCTCAGCCTGCGCCACCCGACGCGCGGGGAAATCACCTTTCACCCGGATCGCGAACAGGCGGCTTTCCTCGACTGGGTGCGCCCGCTCGTGACCGAAGGCCGCGCCGCTCCGGTGGATATCCTGCGTCTCGATGGCCGTGGCTATACCGACAGCGCAGAACCGACGCTGTCGCTCAACAGCCTCACCTCCCATCGCGCGGTCGAGGAATTGGCAGCTGCGCCGCTGCAAACCGCCCGCTGGCGCGGCAATATCTGGTTTGACGGCGCCGCCCCTTGGGCCGAGTTCGACTGGCTGGGGCGCGATTTGAAAATTGGCCAAGTACGGCTGCATGTGTCCAAACGCATCACCCGTTGCCTGGCCACCACCGTAAACACCGATACCGGCGCGCGCGACGTCGACACGCTTGCCGCGCTCGACCAATTGGGTCACCGGGATTTCGGTGTTACCCTGACCGTCACCACCGGCGGAGAGATCGCCGTGGGCGACGAACTGGAGCTGATCTGATGCAAGTGAACTACACCATCGCCGAAGAGCCCGACGCGCCGAGCGCCGAGAAGGGCCGGATGCTTTTCGCCGGTGAGACGACATTCGTCAAAGGCGTGGTGGCGATGGATGGGCTGCCGCCCCCCGACCGGATGGAGGTCTGCTTTGCCGGGCGCTCCAACGTCGGCAAATCGACGTTGATCAACGCGCTGACCGGGATGAAGGCGCTGGCGCGGGCGTCGAACACGCCGGGCCGCACCCAAGAGATCAACTTTTTCACCGCCGGGGAAGAGCATTACCTCGTCGACCTGCCGGGCTATGGCTATGCCAATGCGCCGCTGCCGGTGGTCGAGAAATGGCAGCGTCTGCTGAAACAATACCTTTCGGGCCGCCAGACCCTGCGCCGCGCCTTCGTGCTGATCGACGCGCGCCATGGGGTGAAGAAGGTCGATGATGAGATCATGTCCCTGCTCGACAGTTCCGCCGTTACCTTTCAGGTCGTGCTGACCAAGGCCGATAAGGTCAAAGAGGCCGAGCGCGCGAAAATTCTGTCGCAGGTGAAAGACGCGCTGAGCAAACACCCCGCCGCCTACCCGGAGATTGTCGTGACATCTTCGGAAAAGGGCTGGGGCATCCCTACTCTGCGTGCCATCATCGCCACGCTGGTATAGCACCTCCTGCCGCTATCGGCTTCCCATGGGTCAACAGATGAGAACGCAAGACATGAACCGCGACTGGATCGCCACCGCCCAAACCCTCAGCCAAGCTCTGCCCTTTTTGCAACGCTACGCCGATGCCACCGTGGTCATCAAACTGGGCGGCCATGCGATGGGCAGCGACGACGCGATGGACGAATTCGCCCGCGATGTCGCGCTGATGCGGCAGGTGGGGGTGAACCCGGTGATCGTCCATGGCGGCGGCCCGATGATCAACGACATGTTGGCGCGGCTGAACATCAAATCCGAATTCGTGAACGGCAAACGGGTGACCGATGCCGCGACCATGGAAGTGGTCGAGATGGTGCTTTCGGGCCTCGTCAACGCGCGGATCGTGCAGGCGATTTCAGAGCAAGGTGGCCGCGCGGTCGGTGTCTCGGGCAAGGACAGCGGCCTGATCGTTTGCGACCCCGAAGACCCCGTTCTGGGCCTCGTGGGCAACCCGACACAGGTCAACCCGCGCATCCTGCGGGACTTTGCCGACAAGGGCATCATTCCCGTCATCGCGCCGCTCGGCATGGGCCGCGGGGGGGAGACCTATAACATCAACGGCGACACCGCTGCTGGCGCCATCGCAGGCGCGCTGAAGGCCGACCGCCTGCTGCTGCTGACGGATGTGGCGGGCGTCAAGGACGGCAAGGGTGAGGTTGTGACCGACCTGACCGCGAGCCAGATCAACGAGATGATCGCCGATGGCACCATTGCGGGCGGGATGATTCCCAAGGTGCAAACCGCGCTCGATGCGCTCGAAGGCGGTGTGCGGGCGGCGGTCATCCTCGACGGGCGCGCACCCAATGCCTGCCTGCTGGAGCTTTTCACCGAACACGGCGCGGGCAGCATCATTCGCAAGGGCTAGGTCCAAAGCGCTTGCCCCCTGCCCCTGCTTCGCGCCTATGATGGGCCAAGCCGTGAGAGGAGTGACATGCGCCGCCTGATCCTGATGCGACACGCGAAATCGGACTGGTCCCATGGGACCAGCGATCACGACCGCCCCCTCAACGCCCGCGGGCGTGGGGCGGCCCAAGCCCTTGGCAATTGGCTGCGCGCAGAGGCGTTGCTGCCCAATGCGGCGCTCTGCTCGACCGCGGCCCGTACCCGTGAAACCTGCGCCCGCTTGGCGCTGCCTGAGGGCTGTCAGGTTGAGCATCTGCGCGTACTTTACCTCGCCGAGCCTGATCAGATCATCACCACCCTGCGCCAGCGCGGCACCGGCGACACCCTGTTGCTGGTGGCACATAACCCCGGCATCGCCGCTGCCGCCGCAGGGCTGTTGCAGCAGCCGCCCGAACAGGAAGCCTTTGACCGCTACCCCTCGGGCGCGACGACGGTGATGGATTTCGCGGTTGAAAGCTGGGCCGATGTGGCCCCCGGCAGCGGCCTGCTGCACGCCTTCACCGTCCCCAAGCAACTGGTTTGAAACGCAAACGCCCCGACCGAATGGCCGGGGCGTCTGTTCTAGCTTGATCCGTTTTTTCGCGGCTCAGTGCCCGAGGATCTGGCTCAGGAACAACTGGGTGCGCGGGCTTTGCGGGTTGTTGAAGAAGGCCTCAGGCTCGTTCTGCTCAACGATCTGGCCCTCATCCATGAAGATCACGCGGTTCGCCACCTGACGGGCAAAGCCCATCTCGTGGGTCACGCAGAGCATGGTCATGCCCTCTTCGGCAAGCTCGATCATCGTGTCGAGCACCTCCTTGATCATCTCGGGGTCGAGGGCCGATGTCGGCTCATCGAAGAGCATGACCCGCGGGCGCATGCAAAGCGAGCGGGCAATTGCCACACGCTGCTGCTGACCGCCCGAAAGCTGGCCGGGATACTTATTGGCCTGATCGGGGATCTTCACCTTTTCAAGGAAATGCATCGCCGTTTCCTCGGCTTCCTTCTTGGGCGTCTTGCGCACCCAGATCGGCGCCAGCGTGCAGTTCTCAAGGATCGTCAGATGCGGGAAGAGGTTGAAGTGCTGGAAGCACATGCCGACCTCGGAGCGGATCTTGTCGATGTTCTTGAGGTCCGAGGACAGCAGCGTGCCGTCGACCTCGATGGTGCCCTTCTGATGCTCTTCGAGCGCGTTGATGCAGCGGATCAGCGTCGACTTGCCCGAGCCCGAGGGCCCGCAGATCACGATCCGCTCGCCCCGGTGCACGGTCAGGTCGATGTCGCGGAGCACGTGGAAGGCCCCGTACCACTTGTTCATGTTTTCGATACGGATCGCGACTTCGTCGGATACTTTCATTTGTGCGGTCTCAGCCATGCGAGAACCCTCCCTTAACGATGGTCAGTCGCAAGACGGCGTTCCAGCCACTGCGAGTATTGAGAAATGCCGTAGCAGACGATGAAGAACAGCACGGAAGCAAAGAGGAAAAGCTCCCAGTAGACGCCATTCCAGTCGGTCGAGGCGAGGATCGGACCGCGGATCATGCCGATGATGTCGAACAGCGAGATCACCGAGACCAGCGTGGTGTCCTTGAACAGACCCACTGCGATGTTGACGATGCCCGGGATCGAGATCTTCAACGCCTGTGGCAGGATGATCAGCCGCATCGCCTGCGGATAGTCGAGGCCAAGGCTGTCGGCGGCCTCGTACTGGCCCTTGGGCAGTGCGGCGAGGCCACCCCGGATCACCTCGGCGATATAGGCCGAGGAGAACATGGTGATCATGATCACCACGCGGATGAAGAGGTCAACGCCCGAACCCGGCGGGAAGAAATACGCCAGCATCACGTTCGCCACGAAGAGCAGCGTGATCAGCGGCACGCCGCGGACGAATTCGATGAAGACCACGCAGATGCCCTTGACGATCGGCAGATGCGACTGACGCCCAAGCGCCAGCGCGATGCCGATGGGCAGCGACAGCGACACGCAGGTGATGCCCAGCATCATGTTGAGCATGAAGCCACCAAGGTCACGGCTGGGGATCGCTTGCAGCAGCGGCGATGCGGGGCGCAGCGCCTCCCCAATGAAGCCACCGACATACCAGACGATCACCGCAGCGACGACGCCGCCGGCCAGCGCCATGGCAAAGCTTTTCTGCACCAGACGGCTATAGACGACATAGCCCGCCACGACGCCCAGCAGCGCGAAGATCGGCCCCCAGATCGGCCCGCCCCAGATCAGCCAGAAGGCAAGGAACGGGTAGACGCCGGTGAACAGCAGCAGCTTGCGCGGCAGGTCGATGAACAGCACGGGTGCGACGGCCAAGAACAGCAGCACCAGCGCGACGGTGGGACGCCAGTATTGGTCGCTGGGATATTTGAAGCCAAAGAGCAATTGATGCCAGCGCTCGCTCAGCACCGAGAAGCAAGCCCCGGTCGTGCCATCCAAAATCTCGCGACATTCCGACAGGCTGCTTGCCGACCAGACGCCATTCAACAGCCACGGCAGAGAGCCGGACAGCAGTAGATAGAGGAAATAGAGCGCCACAATGGTCAGGATCGCATTCGCCCATGTCGGGAAAAGGTTGTCCTTGACCCATTTCAGCGGGCCGCCGACCTTATCCGGCGGGGCCGCCGGTGGCAGCGAGGTTTCACGCACGAAGGCGATGGATTCAGCATGTGTGTCTGACATGGCTTAACGCTCCTTCAGCTTCGTTGCGTTGTTGTAGACGTTCATCACCATGGAGATGCCCAGCGAGATGACGAGGTAGAAGAGCATCAGAAGAACGACGCATTCGATCGCCCGTCCGGTCTGGTTCAGGGTGATCCCGCCCAGCGTCGCGGTGATGTCGGCATAGCCCACAAGGATCGCCAGCGAGGAGTTCTTGGTGATGTTGAGGTAGTTCGAAATGAGCGGCGGGATGATCACCCGCAGCGCCTGCGGCAGCACCACGAGGTTCATGATCCGGCCCGACCGCAGGCCCAAGGCAGCGGCGGCTTCGGACTGGCCCTTGCTGACCGCCTGAATGCCCGCGCGGACGTTCTCGGCGATGAAGGCACCGGTGTAGATCGACAGGGCGAACCACAGCGCGATCAGCGGCGCGCCGATTTGGATGCCGCCACGGAAGTTGAAGCCTTTGAGCGCGGGGTAGTCGAGCCCGATCGGCATGCCCATGATGAAGAACATGATGATCGTCGGCAGCAAAAGGATCGCGACCGAAGGCCAAAGCATCGGCAGCAGGCGCCCTGTGTCATAGAGCAGTTTCGTCGCGTAGCGGCGGTAGGCGAAAACGCCGATCACCGAGGCCACGAAAGTCGCCACCACGATCATCGACCCCGGCCCCCAGACCGGCCCGGGAATATAGACGCCCCGGTTGGTAAAGGCGAAAGAGCCCAGCATCATGGTCGAGGCCGGATCGTCACCACGGAAGGCCGAGGGCGCGGGCATCGCGGCGGTCATGATGGTGTAGATGATCAGGATCCAGATCAGCACCGGAATGTTGCGGAAAATCTCGACGTAGCCCGCCATCAGCTTGCGCACGAGCCAGTTGTTCGACAGGCGCAGCACCCCGGCGAGGACGCCAAAGATCGTGGCAGTGACACAGGCAAGGAAGGACACCAGCAGCGTGTTGATGATCCCGACCCAAGCCGCCTGAAGGTTCGACGATCGGCTGGTATAGGGGATCAGCGTCTGGTTGATGTCATAGCCCGCCGGATTGCCGAGGAACTGGAAAGAGATGTTCAACCCGGCAGCGCGCAGGTTCGCGGCAAGGTTCGATCCCAGATACCAGATCGCCGTGACCAGCAGCGCCAGCGCAATCACCTGAAAGGTGATCGACCGATAGCGGGTGTCGCTCAACAGCATAGATGGCCGGAACGACGCCTTGGGAGGGTCGGAGAATGTCGTCATGTATGTATCCCTGTGTTCCGGCTCTTTTTTTCCGGTGCATTTGGCGCACCTTGGCCGAATCATTTTTGGTCGTAGATCGATTTATCTCGATCGTGGATTTTTATTGTCTCGTTGGGGTTTCGTCAGTCGTTTTGGACCGTTCTTCTTTTCAGTCGGGAGTTTTCGTAGGCCAGAGGCAAGCAGCCCCACCGGCCAGAGGCGCAAGGGGCGCGGGAATTCCCGCGCCCCTCGCTTCGCGATTTAGCGGAAGGGCGGTGCGTAGAGCAGGCCACCGTCTGTCCACTGGGCGTTCAGCCCGCGTGCCAGACCGATCGGGGTCTCTTCGCCGATGTTCTTGGCAAAGATCTCACCGTAGTTGCCTTCGGCCATGATGGCGCGCTTGGCCCAGTCGGCGTCGAGGCCGATCATCTCACCCAATGTGCCCTCGGTGCCCAAGAGGCGGGCGACTTCGGGGTTGTTGGTGTTGCCGGTCATCTCTTCGATGTTGGCCGAGGTGATGCCCAGTTCTTCGGCAGCGATCAGCGCGTTCAGCACCCAACGGGTGATGTCGCCCCAGTCGTTGTCACCGTGACGGACCAGCGGGCCCAGCGGCTCTTTCGAGATGATCTCGGGCAGCAGCACGTGCTCATCGGGGTTCTCGAAGGTCGCGCGTGTCGCGGCAAGGCCGGAGGCGTCGGTGGTGTAGGTGTCGCAGGCACCGGCAAGGTACTGCTGCTGGCCTTCGGCGTTGGTTTCAACGGGCACCGGCTCGTAGCTGATGTTGTTCTTGCGGAAGAAGTCCGCGAGGTTCAGCTCGGTCGTGGTGCCGGTCTGGATGCAGACGGTCGCGCCGTCCAGATCCTTGGCCGAGGAAACGCCAAGCGCTTTCGGCACCATGAAGCCCTGACCGTCGTAGTAGTTCACGCCGATGAAGTCGAACTTCAGGTCGGTGTCGCGGCTGAAGGTCCATGTGGTGTTGCGTGCGAGGAAGTCGATCTCGCCCGAGGCCAGCGCGGTGAAGCGGGTCTTGCCGGTTGTCGGCACGAATTCCACGGCGTTCTTGTCGCCCAGAACGGCGGCAGCAACGGCACGGCACACGGCCACGTCGAAACCTTCCCATTCGCCGTTGGCGTTCGGCGCGGCAAAGCCAGCAAGGCCGGTGGTCACGCCACAGTTCAGCTTGCCGCGCGCCTTGACGTCATCAAGCGTGGCGGCACCAGCAGCACCGGCCGCAAGGCCAGCAACGGTCAGCGCGCCAAAAATTACGGTTTTTTTCATTTTTACCTCTTCCTGATAGTCCGCCACGTTCACTGGCGGTTAATCCGACGCCAGATGACGCCGAAAGCGATCTTGTGCAGAGTTCCCCCTGCTCAATGAGCAGCAGTGTGGGCGGATTCAGGTTTGAAGGTCAAGGGCACGATGGGCAAAATCAGGGCGGGTTTTCACATCGCGGCGCAAAGCTTTTATCAAGTTAAGCAGCTTTGCAAAGCACAATTATTGCACATGCATGTAAAAACGCCTGCCGCTTGATTTCGGCCTCTTGCTCGGCCAGGTCATCGCGGCCCCATTGCTCGGCCTGCCATGTCTCATCCAGCCGCGACAGGGCCCAAATCTCCTCGGGGTCAAAGGCCTGTTCCAGCGCGGCAAAGCCAAGGATCAGCGAGCCGGTGAGGCTCACAAGGTCATGAAAAGCCGCCAGTTCAAAGGCATCAAGCGCCGCCGTCCGCCGGTGCAACTCGGCCAGGGCTTCGGGCGCTTGCGGCTCGTGCATGATGCCCTCCCGCGTCTCTAACCGCGCGCCAAGGATTTGCGCGGCCCAGTCCAGCATCGGATCCCACTCAGCCGCTTGCCGGGCGACCAAACCTTCGGGGCTGTCGGCGCGGTAGCACAGAAGATCGCTGTCGCCATAGGCCGCGAGCATCCCGACGACCTCGGCCTTTTGCACGGCCACCTTGTCGATCGCGGCGTTGGCGGTCTTGGTCACCGGCATGGTGCGTGGGTCGATCTGTTTTTCCTGCGCCTGCCATTCGGCGGCCACGGCCTCGGCCATGGTGCGGGTGGGCAGGGTCAGCGGGCGCTTGGCCGGGGTTTTCACCCGGCGGCCATCCAATTCGACGGTGAAACCGTCTTCGACCGCGACCACGGCGGCGTCTTTCCAAAAGCGTTTGGCTTTCCAATCACTCATGCGGGAATGCTCCAGATTTGTTCCAGCAGGGCGGGCAGCGCCGCGAAATCCTCGACCAGATGCGCGGCGGCAGCCAGCCGGTCCGGGCCGTGATAGCCCCATTTGACGCCGATCCCGGTCACCCCGGCAGCGGCGGCCATGTCCATGTCGAAAGAGGTATCGCCGATCATCACCGTCGCCTCAGGCCCCACCCCGGCATCGGCCATCGCCTGATGGATCATCGACGGATGCGGCTTGGAGGGATGAAAATCCGCCACCTGCTGCGTGATGAAAAGACCCTCCAGCCCGTGACCGGCGATCAGCTTGTCCAGCCCGCGTTTCGACTTGCCCGTGGCGACGCCCAACAGCACCTCCGGCTCTGCGTGAAGACACCGCAACGTCTCCAACGCGCCGGGGTAAAGCGGCGAGGATTGCGCCACCCCCGCCTCGGCCCGCAGGGTCATATAGGCAGCCTTATAGGCTTCAACCATCGCAAGGTGATCCCCCGCCGGGCGCGTGGGGGCCAGTACCGTCATCGCCACATCCAGCGACAGGCCGACGATCGACAGGATCTCGGCCCGCGTTGGCGCGGGTGCCTCCACAGCCGCAAAGGCCGCCGTCATCGCCGCGACGATATCGCTTTGGCTATCGACCAGCGTGCCGTCGACGTCAAAGATCACCAAACGGAGCGGTTTGCTCATTGCAGCGACTCGAAGGGGTCTTCGTCGGCCAAATCCTCGGTCCAGCCGAAGGTGTCCCAGCTATGGGCCATGTGGTCGGGCAGTTCGGCGGTGATCGTCACCACCTTGCGGGTATGAGGATGCTCGAAACGCATCATCCGCGCGTGCAGATGCAGCTTCTTCGAGATGATCCCGCCCAGTTGCGCGCCCCAGCCATCGCCGAGGTTCTCCTGCCCCGAGCCGCCGTATTTACCGTCGCCGACAATGGGATGCCCGATCTCGGCCATATGGGCGCGCAGCTGGTGAGTGCGGCCGGTGACCGGCTCCATCGCCACCCAGGAGGCTCGCGAGCCGACGCGGAAAAGCGTGGCGTAAAGCGTATGCGCGCGTTTCGCGCCCGGCGTGTCGTCCATGTCGCGCGGGTGCACGGCAATCATCTTCTCGCCCTCGCCCTTGCGGCCATGACCGCCCGCCTTGACCAGACCGTATTTGATCTCGCCCAGATAGGGCGTCGGCACGCCCGCCACGATGGCCCAGTAGATCTTGCGGGTCTCGCGGTGTCGCATCGCCGCCGTCAGCGCCTTGGCCGCCGCGCGGGTCCGCGCAAGCAGCAAGACGCCCGA
This sequence comes from Sulfitobacter sp. 1A12157, assembly GCF_043557345.1. Lineage (NCBI taxonomy): Bacteria > Pseudomonadati > Pseudomonadota > Alphaproteobacteria > Rhodobacterales > Roseobacteraceae > Sulfitobacter > Sulfitobacter sp. 1A12157. The sequence continues at coordinate 89,184 of NZ_JBIFFV010000002.1, read as the reverse complement.
GGTGTCGCGGTCAAGCCGGTGCACGAGGCGCGGCTTTTCCTCGGCGTCGAAGGTCAGCGCCTCGGACAGCGCGTCGACGTGGCGGTCCGCCTGCCCCGAGCCGCCCTGCACCGCCAGACCGGCGGGTTTGTTCAGCGCGATGACATGATCGTCGCGGTAGATCACGCAGTCGCGGATCATCTTGGCGTCGGCCTCGGTGATGCGCGTGCGCTTGGGCGGCGGCGGCGGCGCGGCATCGGGCAGCGGCGGCACGCGCACCTGCTGGCCCGCCTCGAGCCGGGTGTTGGCCTTGACCCGTCCCCCATCGACACGGATCTCGCCCTTGCGGCACATCTTCTCGATGAGGCCCTGATTGATCTGCGGAAACATCCGCTTGAACCAGCGGTCGAGCCGCTGGTCGCCATCGCCCTCGGCGACGGTCACTGTCTGTACGCGGCTCATGCCAATACCTCTCGGGCCAGCCAGAGGCCCAGCAAACAGGCGGCCAGCGACAAGATCACCGAGGCCCCCACATATGAAAGTGCGATCCCTGACCGGCCCTCTTCGAGCAACCGCAGGGTATCGAGTGAAAACGCCGAAAAGGTCGTGAAACCGCCCAGAAGCCCTGTCATCAGGAAAGGCAGCAGCAACGCCCTGTCGGCGAACGTGACCCAGACCAGCCCGATGGCGAGCGAGCCTGCGACATTGGCCGCAAGCGTGCCCAGCGGGAAGCCGACGGCCAGACCGACAAGGTAGCGCAGACACGCGCCCAGAGCGCCGCCGAGCGCCACCATGATCAGTGTTTTCATCATCGACACCCCATCGCGCCTGCGCGGCCCGGAGTCAAGTTTTCCGCTTGGCGCGCAGCCCGGCGAAGTAATCCTGCCGCTTTTTCAACTCCCGCTCGAAACCGCGTTCGACCGGCTCGTAAAGGCTGGGCCGCGCCATCGCGTCAGGAAAGTAGTTCTGCCCCGAGAACCCGTCCTCGGCGTCATGGTCATAGGCATAGCCCGCGCCGTAGCCCTGTTCCTTCATCAGCTTGGTCGGCGCGTTCAGGATATGTTTCGGCGGCGGCTCCGACCCGGTGCTGCGCGCCAGTCGCCGCGCGTCCTTGTAGGCCTTGTAGACCGCGTTGGATTTCGGGGCGAGGCAGATATAGGTCAGCGCCTGCGCGATGGCCAACTCCCCCTCGGGGCTGCCGAGGCGCTCGTAGGTCTCCCATGCTTGCAGGCAGACGGCCTGTGCCTGCGGATCGGCGAGGCCCACATCCTCCACTGCCATGCGTGTAATCCGCCGCATCAGGTAGCGCGGGTCCTCGCCGCCCTCCAGCATTCGCCCCAGCCAGTAAAGCGCCGCGTCCGGGTCTGAGCCGCGCATGGATTTGTGCAGCGCCGAAATCGTATTTAACTTGTTTTTCTACCCGGTGAGTGAGTGAGCGAGTAAATTTTCTTTATAATCAGGTAGATCGGCGCGTTCTGAAACTGCAACCTTAACAGTATTCTCCATGGGTATATTTTTTTTCTTCCCAATCGCAACCTATCGGCGAGCGTCCAGATCGTCACCTAATAGGTGATACAGAGTTTTCCACCCAGAATCTCGGGCTCACAAGATTGAAAGGTGTGTCTGTTTGCAGATTTCTCAGATCGGGTCGGTTCGGTGCGCAGCCGTTGCGCCGCAGTAATAGTGTGTCGGCCATGTCGATTTGTATGTGGTGATTCCACAGATGTACCGACAACCAGTCGAGTAACACGATTTTGCTCACGTGTGATGTGGGCTGACCTACTGGGCCTTCCCGGCAAACCGCAGCTCTTGTTGCGGGCGTAGCTGGCGGGATTTATGGCTAAGCGGTCGAAATCTTCCAGCGTGTTCATGATCGATATGCGGCGGCGGCGCTACTTGCCGGGAGTGCTGATCAGAACCTCATGTCGATGGCGACCAACACGGTTGACAAGGGTAGCATAGATAGCCGCCATTGCCGGTCTCCTCAGCGGTGTGGTTATGCAAAACCACTGTTGAGACCTGAGACCCGGTTATGGCTAGCCGCTGCGCAATTTGAGGGTTGCGGAAGCTGCTAGAACCTCTCAGCGGCGCTTCTTCCCTACGTGCTATGGAACGGAGCTAACATCGAACACCATCTTGCAATGGCAGGAGGAGCGATGCGTCGAATTGCACTACATCGCCCCCGGAAAACCTATGCAGAACGGCTTCGTGGAAAGCTTCAATGGCCGTCTGCGGGACGAATGCCTCAGCGAGCATTTGTTCGCCGACCTGCGCCAAGCCCGGGACCTGCTCTCTGCCTGGCGCGAGGACTACAATCCCCATCGCCCACACACGAGCCTCGACGGGCTCATTCCGTGAGAGCATCACCAACGGTTAGTAAAAGACCCAGACCTGAACAGAGCTAACTCAAAATAGCGGACTAAGGGGAGCAGGTCAGCGAAAAGCCCTTATGGCATGAGATTTTCCTTATTGTGATACCAATCAAACCCGCTTGCTCCGCCTCCGAGAGGAGTGCCCGCGTACATGCACCAACGATCAGAGCTGACCTTGCCGTACTCCTTTAGATAGGTAGCATAAACGTACGCCATTTCGTGATCTACGTCGGTTGCAAAAAAAGCTTTTAACTTGCGTCTCCCGCGCTCTGTTAGAAACGCACGCCCTCCATCAGGTTCGGCAGATAGCTTGCACTTGATAACTATGAGCCGCCGCTTTTTCGCAACGCCAGCTTGCTCTTTAGAAAGCCAACCATACCAAACGAGTAAAAAGGGCAGAACAAGATCATTGCTTAGACCGAGGGCAGAAAGTTGGCCATTTATTGGGGACACGAATCACTCCTATTTTGGGAGTGCCTGACTAACCAACGTATTGCACCCTGTCGAGCACGATTGGAGCAAAACATTGGCAGGCGCCGCGCACACGGAGACATACTTGGTTTTCCGCAAAAAATTGATCGAAAGCCGGAAGGCTGCAGCACTTTCACAAGCTGAGCTTGCGAAAATGCTAGGAAAGCCTCCTTCTTACGTAGCCAAGTATGAGTTGGGAGAACGTCGTTTAGATGTGGTCGAGTTGTGCGTCATACTGAAATGTATTGGGACCAATCCTTGTCGGTTTCTCCAATCTATTTTTGAAGTCGCACCAACGTCTTTACGCTAGCGTAACGCTTCGATCGTTAAGCGTCCGCTGCCTGACGCCAGCACCCCGGGGGACAGATTTTAGAATTTGAACGACGGAGTGTTTTTGGTTCATCGTAGCTTTTAAGGAGCGAAGATGAACAAGAAGCCCGGAACATCGAAAGACGCAGCAAACAAGCTGGTCAAGAACTTCCGCCGTAAGACCGCCAGACCTACTCGGCGGAGGAGATAATCAGAATTGTTTTAGCCGGATTGCGCGGGGAGGAAAGCATCTCGGCGTTATGTCGCCGCAAGGGCATCTCTGACAGCCTGTACTGCACTTGGTCGAAGGAATTCCTTGAGACTGGAAATCGTCGTCTTTCCGGCGAGACAGCGCGTCAGGCGACATCCCTGAGGTGAAGGAGTTGAGATCGGAAGCCATGGCTCTGAAAGAATGCGCGGCCGACCTAACACTCGAGAACCGTCTGCTCAAAAAAGCATGACAGGGGCTGGGCAGTTCGAGGAATGAGGTATCCAGCAAAGCAGATACATTCGGCCTGATGCGGGGGATGAGGCGGTGAATGGCGGTCCAGTCCAACGACACGGTATTTTTCGTGCAATCGTTTGACGACCGCCGCCCCGAGGTAGCCGCTTGAACCGGTGACGACGATGACTGGCTTGTCGGACTCCTTCATTGCCAGTCTCCTGCTTTACTTGCGTAGATATTTAACCAGAGCTGCGATCACCAAAATGAGGATCACGATGATCAAAAGCCAGCCGATCCCCATCCCAAACATCATCCCGCCGCCCATCATATCACCGTCCATCATCTCTTTTCCCTATCTATTGCTGGTCGAAACTAACCCTATAAGAGGACAATCACTTTCCAGCCCTGGAAGGTTCCAAATAAAGTTCAGCCGATCCGCCCCAGCATCGGGAAGGTTTCCAAGAGCCACCATGAGAAAGCACTGAGCTGTCCGGTCATCATAGTGAGCCCCATAACGACCATAATCCCCCCCGCCACCTGATGGAGCCGTCGCCCGACAGAGCCGATGGCACGCAGACGGGCCGCAACCTGCTCCGTAAAAGCCGCAACGATGAGGAATGGCACGCCAAGGCCGGCTGAGTAGACAGCCAACAATCCGATCCCTTCTGATACTGTGGCGCTGGCAGCACTTGCTGTCAGGATCGCACCCAGGATCGGTCCGATACATGGGGTCCAACCAAAGCCGAAAGCAAGCCCCAGAACGTAGGATGCCACCGGCTGCCCGCCGGGAAGGTCAATGTCGAAACGCATGTCACGTTCCATGGCCTGAATGCGGGCGGCCCCGAGCATGAACAGCCCAAAAAGGATTACGATTGCGCCGCCAATCAGGTTTAACTCGAACCGCCAACGCAGCAGCACTTGCCCCAGAGCCGTTGCCGAAGCCCCGAGTCCTATGAAAATCGTCGAAAACCCCACTACGAAGCAGAAGCTTAACCAAACCGCTTGTTTGCGGCTGCGATGCGCCCCAGTAACCCCAGTTCGTCCCGCGATATAGGAGACATAGCCGGGCACCAAAGGTAAGACGCAAGGTGACACAAAGGAGATTATCCCGGCGAGCAAAGCCGCTATGAGCCCGAGAGAGGAGACATCAAGCATCAGGCACGTCTACCTTGCGGGAGGAATGCCTAACCGCGCCGAAGTAGGCCGCGAGAGGAACGAAGATCCATTGCAACATGGGGGTTAGCCCGGCGTCGATGATCGGAATGACCGGCATGATCTCGCGGTAGGCCCATGCTTCGCGCACTTCGATATTTAGCCATTCGCTGAAAACCGTGTAGCCAAGCCCCATCACCATCATTGCGCCTAAAACAGGATATACCCGCCTTTGCGGCCAAGAGCCGGTGCCAAAGAAGAACAGGGCAAGCAATATGCTGCTCATGGCGATCAGTAGATCGCCTCCGGTGCAATGCACGGCAGCAAAGATAATCTCACCCCACGTTCCCTCAACCCAGATGGTATAAAGTGGAATATGTGCGGCCTCCCAAATAAGATGCCCCAGGAAGGTGATTACGGCAAAACGCCGAAGTGCGGAAAGCCAATGGGGTCCCGTGATCGTGCTGTAAGATTTCATAAGAACCATCCAGTCATTCGCTGCCAGAAGCTGGGTTCAGCATGAGGATGGGTGTTGGTCAGCACATTGATATAGAGCAAGAGGTTAAGCGGCTCAAAATCAGCGCCGTGAAAAATGCCGACCTGCTGGCCTGCGCGGTTCAGCAGATGGACCTGAGGGGTTAGGTCTTTCCGTTCGCTTACCCCAGCGAGAGCAGCGTTTGGATGACTAAGTTTTTCAGGGTCTGGCGTCCGCGCGAATATCCTGTTCTGCGTAGCGGGACCGCTTTGCGGCTCGTCGCTAAGGGTAACAAAGACCACCATATCGCGCATCGCGCTGGAGTTGAGCGCAGTGAGCGTTTCGGTGAGCGTAGCTTGTTGTGCCTCACAAGGATCGCCACAACCTTCGGGCACAAAGCTCAGAACCACGATCTTTCCCCTCAAAGCATTGAGGGATGTGCTTTCATGCGCCGCCCCTATCCAAGCGAGGTCTGGTGCGTCGCCGGGCAAGATCGGTTCGAAGGCGGCTTCCTTGGCAGCCATCACCTGATTAAGGTTCTCACCCGGATGATCGGCAAAAACCGGTGAGGCCAAAAGTAGGCTGGCAACAAGTAAGAGGGCGCTGCGCCATGTGATGGGGGTGTATTTTTGGGTCATTGGGTCCGTTTCTCTTTCGCGATACGCATGGAGATTTGTTCGGCCATCTCCTCAGCTGGTTGCGCGCTTTCAAGAAAAACAGCGTCAAACTCACCCTTGCGGTTCATCAGGTAAATATGGCCGGCGTGGGCCATCATGTATCCGTGGGGCGCCGTTTCTGCGGGAATTTTCTCGTTGTAAACCTTGAAGGCCTCGGTCGCCTCGGCGATTTGGTCCTCGCTTCCGGTCAACCCGATCAGATTCGGGTGAAAATTCGCGACATACTCCTTCAGAACCGAAGGCGTATCGCGCTCTGGATCGACCGTCACGAAGAGCGGAGCAATCTCATCAGCTTCAGGGCCCAGCAGTTCCAGCACGTTACCCATATATGCCAAGGTGGTTGGACAGATATCTGGGCAGTGGGTGAAGCCAAAAAACACAAGCTGCCAGCGGCCTGCGTAGTCCTTTTGGCTAACGACCTGACCGTTGTGGTCGAGCAACGAGAATTCTGAACGGATGTCAGCGTCGCCGCGATAGACCGCTTGGCCGGCAGGAACGTGGTCCGGGCGCAGCAGGGCAAGGCCCGCAACAAGCACGGCGGCAGCGATAGCACTCGCCCACAGGGCAATGCTTAGCCGACGACGGGCCGGCGTAATCTTAGTCATGATACTTCTTTCAATAGAATGATCCGCCCGCCAGTCAGACGGGCGGACCGAGGTTCAGCCCTTTTGATCTTCGCCATGCGCAGAATTCATGTGGTCGGTCATGGACTGCATCATCTCTGTGCAGGCTTCCATCATCGGCCCCATATCAGACATCATTTTCATCATGGGCATCATGTCTTCCATACCCTTCATGCCTTCCATGTTTTTCATGCCGGACATCTCGCCGTTCATGCTGTGACCTTCGGCCATCGGCATATCGCCCGCTTCTGGTTTTGCATCTTGTGCCTGAGCGATGGGAGCGGCCAACATCATGCCGGTCAGGGCAGCAGCGGTGATTTTCATTTTGTAAGTCATGTCAGTTCCTTCTTGGGTTGAGAATTAGTCTGTCGTGGTGTCCGGCTTGGTTGTCGGATCGTTTTTGGCGCAGCCGGCAGAGCCGCCGCGCATGCAAAGCCCCAGAGCGCACATAGCGGCACAAGGAGCGAGGCTAAGGATCAAAGGTGCCGCACCAACAGCAGTCAGCCAGTCCCAGTTGAGCGCAGCGCCGCCACTGATAGCGGCAAAGCCAGTCAGCATGAGGGTCTGTCGCCGCGAAGGCACGGGGATTGCACTTGCTGACCTATCGTTGTTTGAAATTTGGGTCACTGTTGGGTTCATCCTTTTGAAACGACGTGCTTGATTTGAGAGATTACCGCCGGGCTGTCCCAATCGGCCGGTCCCACTTTGCGGGCGACTTCGCGGCCTTCGGCGCTAACAAGAAGTGTCGTCGGTAAGCCGACCACGCCAAGAGCCATCATCGCCCTCAATTGATCCGAGGCGTAGAGAGCAAGATGCTGAATGCCGATGTCGGAATAGAATGCGCGGACGGTGTCGAAACCACCCCGGTCGATCGACAAGGCGAGCACATGAAACTCTGGCCCGCCAAGCTTTGCCTGTAGTCTGTCGAGGGTTGGCATCTCATCACGACAAGGGGCGCACCATGTCGCCCAGATGTTAAGCAACACCGTGCGTCCCCGGAAATCTGCCAAAGTCAGGTCCCGGCCCCTCCCGTCGGTGATCGGCGGCGAGAGCATTGGTAAGGGCGCGTTGTGCTCGGCCATGACCGGACGCGCCGCAGCCGGCGTGGCCCCGAGCGCCAGTGCGCCGCCAAGAAAACCGCGCCGCTTCATGCCCCCTGCTCCTGTTGCAAACGCCGCACCACTGGAAGAATATCGTTTTCCAGAGAGTGCCGGTTGAAGGGGCCAACATGTTTGTAAGCAATGCGCCCTTTTGAATCGATCACAAAGGTTTCCGGCACTCCGTAAACGCCCCAGTCAATAGAGGCCCGGCCAGAGCTATCCGCACCGATCCGGTCATAGGGATCGCCGAGTTCTGCGAGAAACCTGCGTGCAGCGGCTGGCTTGTCCTTTAGATTGATGCCGTGGATTGACACGCTGCCGGTCTGAGAAAGCTCCACCAGCAGCGGCATCTCGACCCGGCATGGCACGCACCAGGAGGCCCAGACATTTACGAGTGAAACTTCGCCGCGGAGATCTGATGTCGACAAGCCGTTTTCGCGTCCTTCGATTGGAGGCAAATCAAACTCTGGGATGTCCCGGCCGATCATGGTGCTCGGAAGGCTGTCTTCATTGTTAAACAGTCCCCATAGGAAAGCCGCCGCGATGGCCGCGAAGACCGCCGCAGGAAGCGCGGCGATCAGAAGGGACCATCGCCACTTGGGCGCAGCTTGATCCTGGTTGCTCATGATCCTTCCTCGTTCTTCGAGGTGATCTCGGCCTGATAATTGCGTTCACGCTCGGGCCATGTGCTCTTGATATAGCCAAGGATCGCTGTGATTTCCGCGTCACTCAGAATGCCCTCGAACACGGGCATGTCGCTTTCATAACCCGGCACGACCGAGGCCAGCCCGTTCTTGGTAATGTCGAAAAGCTGCTGATCGGCATGGTGCCATGTATGGCCCGTTTCATCATGCGGCGGCGCGGGCATGCGACCATTGTCGAGCCGCCTGCGCCAGTCCGGTTGGCCCTCGAGGTCTGCGCCGTGGCAGGAGGCACAGTTCTCCGCATAGAGGTCAGCGCCCTGATCGAGCATTTCCGCATCCACAGGCACGCCAAGCACGGTGAGCGCCGGGGGGGCGTCTTCCTTCCCCCCGGCCCAGACAGCAACCGCAGCGGCGCCCGTGATGCCAACCACAGCGGCTACGATCAACGCTCTCATGCCGAGCGCCTCAGGTATTTGACCAGAGCCAACACGCCCAGAACCAGCACCGCCAGCACCAAAAGGAACAACAGGCCGCAGCCGATCATCATTCCGGCCGACATCGGCCCATTCATCATAGATCCGTTCATCATTTCCATCATTCCATCCTCACTCATTTGAATACACGGCCACGCCGTCCTCGCCGAAGGCATAGGTCTTGAGGGTGCCACTCTTGCCCGCCATGCCGGGTGCGTTGCTGGGCATACCCGGCAGCGTAATGCCGGTGATCTCGGGGCGTTCAGACGTTAGGCGTTGAATGACCTCCACAGGGACCAGACCACTGATGTAATAGCCATCGACCTCAGCGAGGTGGCAACCGAGCCCCTGTTCTGGCACGCCAACTTCGACAGAACGCTTGTCAAAATCGCGGTCGTCAATGCGGGTGACATGATAACCGTTTTCTTCTGCATAATCGGCATAGGCGTCACAGCAGCCACAGGACGGATCGCGCCAAATGGTCATCTGGCGGTCAGCCGGAACGGTGATCGCAGCGGTATCCGTGTCAGGCGCTCTGTCGCTTTCGGCCATGCCGAAGGTGGCAAAACCAATGATGCCGGCGGCTGTGATTGCGGCAACCGTGCCGAGGGTGAATTTACTGTTCAATTTTTGTCTCCTTCAAAGATGTCGAGAGTGTCGAACGTCAGGCCGCCATCGCGGCTGACAGAAAGATTGCCGTCGCGAACGACGGTCAGACGCTGAGGATCGGCAGGATCGACAGCCAGTGCGTCGATTTTTCCATCAGCAACCAGCGACCAATTCACCCCTGCGTCTGCCGAAGTCCAAAGGCCACTGTCGAGGCCCACGTAGAGTTGCTCCGGTGCTTTGGGCGAGAGCGCGAGATGTGGGACAGGCTGCCCTACAGGCAGCGGTGTCGTGGGCGGCAGCGCTTTACCCTCGACCAGAGCATCCATGGCATTACCCGCCGTCACATCCTGCCAGCGACAAAAGCAATCGGGCACGCGGGTTAGTCCTGCCTCAGTTCCGGCATATAGCCAGATGCCGCCCATGCCAGTCGGATTTCCCACAGAAACGAGCGTGAGCACCTCCTGCTCGGCTCCGTTCAGATAGGGCCGGTCCATCACGAACTCCCAGCTTTCCCCGGCGTCTTCGCTGCGCCAGAGCCCGTCACCCGCAAGCGCAGCATAGGCCAAACCTGGCTCAAGGGCCGCTTGGGTCAGAGCAGTAACCCGGACTGGAGGCAAACCTGCACCTGCGTTGGTCCACGTGCGCCCGCCGTCGCGGCTGCGCAAGAGACCGGTTGGCTCGACCGCCGCAAAGAGACTGCCCGAAGCCTCGGGGTGGCTGGCGATCGCGGTGACTGTGTGATCAAGTGGCCGTTCGCTTATTTGATTTGCGGTGGAGACGCGCCAGAGAGCATGCTCAGACGCGACGATCAATGAGTTGCCGTCGTATCCGAGGGCCCGGATCGAAGCCCCCTGAGTGGTTGCATATGACACATGAGGTAGGGTCAGCGCCGCACCCATGGCAGCGAGTCCGCTGGACAGCATGCGTCTACGCGAAATATCGCGCGATTGATAAAGTGACATGAAGGTCGTTCCCGAAAGTGACGGATAAGGTCGATCGCTTTGCTGCCGCTTGGCAGCAGACAACGCGAGACCGGGCCTTCACCCTTCGGTGCGGCCGGTCAACTCAGGAAGGTGGTTCTTGGTGGGAAAGGATCAGACCCGGGATTAAGCCCGGCAAGGCTGAGATCCGCTGGCGCAGGCATGAAGAAGCGCTGAACGCTCTCTATGGATGACTGATGCATCTGCGAATAAACAAATACGGGAGCTGTGCAATCTATGTCGCAGACAACCTCGCTTTGCTCCCCTGGCAAACAAGCTGCGCAGGCTTCGCCCTGATCACTTGTCGAGGATACGGTCATGCCGGACATCTCTATCGACATATTCGCCGCCGCCAGATCATGCGCCAACGCACCCGTTAGGAGAACGAGTGATAGGCAGAACGTGGCAAGGCGAAGCAAAATGCGCATGATGGTGATATAGGAGCACGTTGTTGAAATGTCGATCCTTGGTCGAAAAAGGAAAGCGGAAGAATGGCGGAATGCGCTCATATGGGCGGGACGTTGCTCAAGGCGGCGCGCAGCCTTCGCGAGTTCGGCTGCCGCTCAATCTGTGCCGGTTCCTTCGCCTTTACTCTTTCGCCGATCCGCATGACCGAACAGTGATGCATTCTCATGCGCATTGCCGAGGGTTTCAAACTCAAGGCTTGAATGGGTGATGCCAAAGTCGTCTGCCAATATTCCTTTGAGGGTATCTTTTGCAGACTCAAGGTCCTCGAGACCTGTTCCCTCCAAAACCACATGACAATCGAGTGCGACCTCATGTTCCTGCATTTGCCATAGGTGAACGTGATGCACATCGCGCACACCCTCGACGTTCGTCATCGCTTCAACCACCGCACCCGCATCCATGTCAGGCGGGCTGCCCAGCATCAGCATACGTATAGGATCGCCGATCTCAGTTAGAGCGAGGTATAGGATATAAAGGGCAATGCCGATGGTGATGGCCGGATCAACCCACCGAAGATCGTAAAGGATGATCAGGATGCCGCCGATGATTACGGCAACTGAAGCCAAAGCATCCGATAAATTGTGCAGGAACAGCGCTCTGATGTTCACGCTGCCCTTTTGCATTGAGTAGGTCAGCAGCGCCGTAAGAGTGTCGACTACAAGCGCGACCCCGCCCAAAATCACGACAGTCCAACCCGCCACTTGCGGCGGGTCAATCATGCGCATCCCGCCTTCATAGATCAGGTAAAGCCCGACAAGGATAAGCGTGGTGTAGTTGATCAGGGCGGCAACGACTTCGATCCGGCCATAGCCGAAGGTCATGCGTTCATCCGCTGGACGTCGCGCGATTTTTCGGGCGACAAAGGCGATGACCAATGAGGCCATGTCAGAAAAGTTATGCAGCGCATCAGCAATAAGCGCCAACGAACCGGCGAAAATCCCGCCAACGATCTGTGCCGCCGTAAGCAGCGCGTTCGCCCAAATCGCAATGGATACCCTGCGGTCACCACTCTCGGGATCTATATGAGCGTGATCGTGAGCCATCGGCCGCGCCTCTTTCTGTTAGTTCGATCAGAACGCGGTCCTACACCGCGTTCTGATCATTTCCATTGGCAAAAAACTGAAAGCCCTTATCCGGATGAACCGTTGGGCTCATTACGTTGTCAGCAGCAGCCCGATTTCTTCTTGGGTTGCGAAACTTCTTCCACCAACTCTGCGGTCTCCGCTTCACCGGCCTCCCGGGCGACATCCGCTTGGGCGACGACGCCACAGCATTTACCGCTTTCGTCGGTGACCACGCTACGCAGAACCTGTTTTTCTTCCATCTTGTTGCAACAGCTCTCAACGTCGTCGTCAGCAGAGACTGTCAGAAGGTCGTTCGACATGACTTCTGAAACCGGTGTTTCAACCGTCTTGCGCTGCGCAACGGCACCACAGCAGATATCGCGGTCCGTCACGATGCCAACGGGCTCACCGGCGTCATTGAGCACCGGAATGGAGCCGACAGACTTTTCAGCCATAAGGGCAGCGGCTTCCTGAATCGAAGTATCGGGGTCGCAGCAGGTGGGATTGCTCGTCATGATGTCCTGAACTTGCATGATCTTGCTCCTTGCTTTGGTTGACACAGTGCAAACCAAAAGATGGACACTGAGGTTCCTGTCACCATACTTTGCAGCAAGTTTCAGCGCAGTGCCCTATGCAGCGTCGTAATGCGAAAACACTTTTGTGCTGCCGTCCCTAAAGATTAGAAAGACCTCATAGGCTTCGCGTTCATCTTCTGACCCCATACCTGGTGAGCCATAGGGCATCCCCGGCACGGCAAGGCCGATGGCATCTGGACGCTCGGCCAGCAGTTTGCGGATGTCGGCGGGCGGAACGTGACCTTCGATCATATAGCCTTCAATCTCGCCGGTGTGACACGAGGTCATGTTCTGCGGGATGCCGCTGTCCAACTTGTGCCGGATCAACAGCGTCCCAAAGCTGCGTTCAGTTGTTACGGCAAAACCGTTTTTTTCCAAGATGTCGATCCAAGCCGAACAGCACCCGCAATTGGGATCTTTCATCACGTGGATGGTAGGCTTTTCTTCAGCCCAAACTGCGAATGGCGCAGCGACGAATGAGCTCGCGGAACAGGCCAGAAGGCGGCGGCGTGTGAGGGTCATGTGAAATCCTTCCAAGGTTTTTCCTAAATCGGACAGGATAAGAGCGAATTACAGTCGTTCGCTTGATCAGATAGACAGCGTAGAAAGGCCAGAAGAAAAACAATCACAGCGCGCTAAACTGTCATTACCCCTCCGGTCAAGCCCACGTCCCTACCTAATCGTCATGGCAAACAGCCTTATGATGTTCACCATGTGCGTCTTTCAGTATTCCGACACCGCCCCAAGCAGCAATGCCAGCAACAATAACGCCAACAATAAGGTCGGGCCAATTCGCTCCAAGCCAAGCCACGAGTAAGCCTGCGGCAACAATGCCGAGATTGGCGGCGAAATCGTTCCAGCTGAATGTGTTCGCCGCGCGGATGTTCACATCTGGATCGCGAATACGTGCCAACAGCCAAACGCAGAGCGCGTTAATGCCCGCCGCGACCAGTGCCATGATGATCATGATTATGCCAAGAGGATCCGATCCGCCAACGTAGCGACGCCAAGCATCATAAAGGATGCCGACGGCGAAAAGGATCAGCAGGCCGCCCGAAACATTCGCCGCTCCACGCTTCCACTTCGCGGATCGGGACAAGGCAAAGAGACTGATCCCGTAGACAAAACTATCTGATAAATTGTCGAGACCATTGGCGATAAGGGCGGTTGAATCGCCAAATGCGCCCGAGATAAAGAAGGCGATAGCCAACCCGATGTTCAGCCCCAGAACGATCCAGAGTGTGCGTCTTTCCGATGCATTCTTCTGCTCTACCATGCGCTATTCTTAATCCCAGAACTTGCAGAATTGCAAACTCAAACGACGAGCTATTATTCCGGAGTTCTTTCGTCTTTCTGGAATGAATCAAAGTAAGTTGAACCAGATTTCGCTTGAGCCGAACGGGCCCATTTCTTAGTATTCATGCGGTGCGGCTGTTGCCCCTAGCAAACAAATAACGGTCCCGAGCAGTTCCCGGCTGTCAGGCCTACTTTTGCCCACCACATCCACACAACCGAGGCCGCTATATGGACGCCACCATAAGCTGTAAATGTGTGTCCCGCGGCGACAGCTTCCACCTGCGCCTAGAGCCATCCGAACAAGGCTAGGACAGCAGCAGTGCCAGGCGAAACCCAAAGTGCCAACAGGCCTAGATAGCGAAACACCCTGCGATTTCGGCAAGCGCCGCGATCGGATAGACAAACGCAACGGGCATCTTAGCCGCCGATCTCTTCATGGTTTGTCAGGCATTCGGAGTGGTCTCTCAACACCTCTAACACACGGCAGTCAGCGGTCTGCCCGCCACTGCACTCATGCACCATACGTTTCAATTCCGTGCGCAGCGCCTCCAGGCGAGCCAGTCGATGCTCAACTTGCTTAAGCTGCCGGCGGGCAATCGCATCGGCCTCCGCGCAAGATTTTCCCGGGTGATCGCTGAGGTCGAGCAGTTCGCGGATCGCATCCAACGAGAACCCCAGTTGCCGCGCGTGCCGGACGAACGACAAGCGGTCAAGCTCGGCATCACCATATCGTCGCTGGCCGCCTTCAGTTCTGCCGGGTTCTGGCATGAGCCCGATCTGCTCATAATACCGGACTGTCTGCACTTTTGTACCAGTCTTTTTTGCAAGCGTCCCAATGGTCAACATTTCAGGCTCTCCACATTAGCTACAGAGGGTGTAGCTTTAAGTGGCAGACATCACAAGATTCACCACCTCCTCACAGGTCCGTGATTGCCAGCCAATTAGCGACAATCGCGCTTGAACCTACAGCTGCTAGAAGTTGTAGACACCTCCAAAATATAGAATCAAGTTCGGGCGTAGCGGTGTGAGGCTTCCAGGTTTTCAGAAGGTATCGAAGGTGTTGGCGGGCGTGGCGGCGTTCGTTCTCATGTGGCTGTTGCTGTGGTTGGACTACCGTGCCGACCTTGCCCGCACAGAGAGTGAACCACCGTTTTTTGCTGATTTCGAACTGACCGATCATCGCGGGATGGTCCAAACGGAGGAAGATTTCAAAGGTCGCTGGATGTTGGTCTTCTTCGGCTTCACCAATTGCCCCGACGTCTGTCCGACAACACTGTCCGAAGTCGCGGCCGTGATGGAGGGTCTGGGCGATGAGGCGGCAATGGTTCAGCCGATTTTCATAACGATCGATCCTGAGCGAGATACGCCGACGGCTTTAGCAGAGTACGTGCCCGTGTTCGACGCAAGAATCATCGGGCTGACCGGCACGCCGGAGCAGATCGCCGCAACATCCGAGACTTTCCCAATTTTCTTTGAGCGGATCGAGGAGGCTACTGCGCCGCGTGGATACACGATGGGTCACACGTCGCACCTTTTCCTTTTCGACAAACAGGCAGGCTTCGCGGATTCCTGGCCCTATGGCACGCCCGCCGAAGAGATCCTCGCCGATCTGAAAGAGAGGATCTGATCGTCATGCCCCGACTCTCCGGAGAAACAGCCCTTGGCCTAGCGTGGATCATTGCGCTTATCTCATCGCTTGCCGTGCTCTTTATTGGCGAGGTGCTTGGTCAAACGCCTTGCATCCTTTGCTGGTTCCAGCGCGCCTTCATGTTCCCCTTGGCCATCGTTCTTGGGCTCGGGTTGTGGTGGCAGGATTCCCGCGTGGGGCGCTATGGCGTTGCACTGGCGCTTGGGGGGGCGGCGGTGGCGATGTATCACATCGGCCTCTATGTCGGTCTGATCCCCGAGGCGATCCAGCCCTGCACGGCGACTGGCCCCTCTTGTACCGACGACAACCAGTTGGTCTCCGGGATTCCGATTCCGCTGATGGCGCTTGTCGCCTTCACGATTATCGGGGTGCTGTCGGCCCTTTCACTGAAGGAAAAATAAACATGAATCGACGCGGCCTCGTTCTATCCGTTCTGGCTGTTGGTGCCGCAGGTTTTGGCGGCGCGGCTTGGTATGCCACCCGCCCCCAACCCATGGCAGAGGCAGTCCCTGTCGCGCCAGAAGTGAACGATGTGCTGATCCGGTCCTATTCCCCGATCCTTGGCCCCGAAACGGCACCTGTCACGATTGTCGAGTTTTTCGATCCAGCTTGCGAGGCCTGCCGCGCCTTTTATCCCGTGGTCAAGGATATCATGACTGAGCACGGTGGTGCGGTCCGTGTCGTCATTCGATATACTGCCTTTCACGGGAAAGCTTCAGTGGAAGCGATCCGTGTTCTCGAAGCTGCGCGGATGCAGGATGTGTTCGAACCCGTGCTGGAAGCGGTCCTGCGCGAGCAGCCACGATGGGCGTCCCATGGCACTCCAGCACCGGGTTTGATCCTTGAGATTGCCGCAAGCGGTGGTCTGGATGTCGAAGCTGCTCGAACACAGATGCTGGCCCCCGGTGTCGTGGCAGTGCTCAATCAGGACCGCGCTGATGTCGAAGCGGTAGGCGTGCGACAAACGCCCACGTTCTTCGTCAACGCCAAGCCATTAGACCCGTTCGGTGAGGCCGAACTGCGGCGACTGGTCGCTGCAGAAATTGCGGTCAGCCAAAGTTGATGCTCGGATAGATAAAGGAGAATCTGTCATGATAGAGCTACCTTATATCAAGGGCTTGACTCTTTTTTTGCTGCTCTCGGGCATATCGACTCCGACATTTGCCGGTTCGGAGGACGTCATCGTAGTAAACGCGTGGTCCCGTGCTTCGATTGGTATAAACCGACCGGGCGCGGCATATTTCACTATACATAACGCAACTGAAGACACAGTCACGCTGACCGGACTTACAACACCACTTGCCACGATGCCCGAGATCCATGAGACGAAAACCAACGCTGCAGGCGTCAGTTCAATGTCACCTGCAGACGACATCACGATTGGGCCGGGCGAAAGCGTGGCATTGGAGCCGGGCGGGCTGCACGCCATGCTCATGAAGCTGCAAGACCCGATGATCGAAGGCGAGACCTTCCCGCTGACACTGACTTTCTCGGACGGTAGCGAAGTGACTGTTGAGGTCCCAATTCTGGGGATCGCCGCGCGCGGGCCGGAAAGCTGATGCAGCGTCGGCAATTGTTCCAATACGGTGCAGGCGCTCTGGCTATGATGCTTGGTATCGGCTGGTGGCGCGTGGATGGTCCCGGCGCTCCGAAACCTACTGGCCAAAGGCCGCTCCCCCTAACGGCGATGGATTTCCGACTGACCGATCACGAAGGCCATGAAGTGGGCCCAGAAACCCTGATCGGACGGCCGACCATGGTGTTCTTCGGGTTCACCTACTGCCCGGATGTCTGCCCCACGACGTTATCGGATATCTCAGGCTGGCTTGAAGATCTCGGAGACGAAGCCGCGCAGATGAACGTGGTCTTCATCACGGTCGACCCGGCGCGTGACACGGTCGAGGCCATGGCCGAATATGTCGGCTATTTTCATCCGGCCATTCGGGGTTGGACCGGGACGGAAAACCAGATTACCCGCGCTACAGAAGGGTTTCGGGCTTCGTATGAGCGCGTCCCGACCGAGGGAGGTGACTACACGATGAACCATACGGCAAGCATATTTCTTTTTGGCGCCAACGGTGAGTTCGTCACCATGATTGACCACCACGAGCCAAGAGAATTCGCAGTACCGAAGATCCGACGTGCGTTGACAGAAGATGTAGAGATCACAACATGAGAATAAGAGTTGCCTCGGTGGCCCTGGTAGGCGCCTTTTCGATGACTGCCATCGCCACCTTAGGGTGGTGGCCCAAAGAACCGGTGCCCCAATCGATTGCCGAAGCAACGCAATGGGCGCCTGCTGCAGTTTTGGAACCGCGACTTGCTGATAGCGTCATGACGGTTCCCAAAACCACACAAGTCGGCGGAGCGCGCAAAATCCTAAACGTCCCTCTCTTGCAGCCTGACGTCACCGAAACCGCCTTGCCAGCAATTGAACCGCCCTTGGTGACTTGGACGCGTCAAATCGCGTCGGGTGAGACGTTGGATGCAGTTTTAGCGAACGCCGGCGTTGCCGCACCCGCCCGTGCGGAGATCGCTCTGGCACTTGGAGTGGAATATGATCTGCGCCGATTGCGCCCAGGCCATGAGATCACCGTGATCTCAAACGCGGACGGCAATCCGAAGCGCGTAGAACTGGCCATTGATGATGGAGTGCGGATCGAAACGGTTTTTGGTGAAGAACTTCTTACGCGCGTATTGGAACCAGACCCTAAAGTGGTGATTTTCGCAAGCGAGGCGGTGGTTGAAAGTTCGATTTCCGCAGCGTTGGACAAGGCAAAGATACCTGCACGCTTCGCGGTCGATCTGGCACAGATGCTGGGCGGCACAATCGATTTTCGACGTGAACTCTCCGGGGGTGAGAGGATGCGTCTCCTTTGGCGTGAGGCGCGAGAAGGAAACAAAAGGATTGGCCAGCCCGAGCTTGCCTTTGCCGCATTGGACCTTGCTGGATCGGTCTATGAGATCGTCTGGCCGGATGACGGCAGCGGTCAAGCGACGATCTATGTGGATGGAGAGGTCCTGCGTGTCTTTGCCCAACCGGTGGAAGGAGCGCGGCTGAGTTCCGTCTTCGGCCGTCGCACGCACCCGGTCTATGGGAATGTACGCATGCACACCGGCGTCGACTTTGCTGCGGCCCGCGGTACGCCTGTAAAAGCAACGGCGCCTGGACGCGTGAGCTTCATCGGACGTCGTGGTGGATATGGCCGGGTGGTGGAGATATCGCATGGTTCCGACACCCTGACACGATACGCACATCTCAGCGAGGTGCCGGACACACTCGAACAAGGGCAGCGCGTGATGGCCGGAGACATAATCGGTCGCGTCGGTGCGACCGGCACCGCGACCGGCCCAAATCTGCATTATGAGGTTCTGGTCGATGGTCGCCCGACGGATCCTCTCTCAGACGACCGACTGGTAGAGGCGGCCGACCGGGATGCGGTTGGCACGGCTGCACTTGAGCGATTGGCTGAGGCTCGCTCGCTACTGGCCGAGAGGCTCACCAGCGAATTTGTGCAGACAACAACCGAAAGGCTTTAATCCATGAAACGACTGGCTCCCGCTCTTGCAGTCACGCTGGCCTTGTTTTCCGCGGCGCAAGCTGTCGCCGATGCGATCCAGATTGATGTCCGGAAGACAAACGGCTGCGGCTGTTGTCTGTCCTGGATGAAGCACCTTGAGGAAAGCGGATTCGCGCCGATAGGCGAGGACATGTTCGGGGGATCTCTTGTGCGATTCAAACTCGACACCGGCGTGCCTCAGCGCATGGTATCCTGCCATACGGCTTTGGTCGACGGCTACGTGATCGAAGGTCATGTACCGGCATCAGACATCCAGCGTTTGTTGGATGAGCGTCCAGATGCAGTGGGGGTGGCGGTGCCGGGTATGCCCTATGGCTCCCCGGGCATGGGACCGGAAAATGATCGCGAGGGCTACGATGTCTTTTTGATCCAGGGCGATGGGTCGACCGAAATCCTTAGCAGCTATTTGGCCGCTGACTGACGTATCGGCGGGAACTCAGCGCTTGGAACCCTTGTCCCCAATAACTCTCGGCTTTCTTGGAAGCCTTGCCGCCGGATCGCTGACAGCGGTCGGGGCGACCCCCGTTCTCTTTGGACGCGTCCCCTCCCGTGCCACGCGCGATTTGCTGCTTGGCTTCGCGGCGGGTGTCATGCTCGCTGCTTCATTCTTTTCGTTGATCATTCCGGCTCTCGACGCAGCCGAAAGACAGTTCGACAACGGTGCTCTCCCGGCAGCCATCGTTTGTGTTGCGATCTTGCTTGGCATGGGGGCGGTCGCTCTGATGAATGAACGACTGCCGCATGAACATTTCAAAACGGGGCGAGAAGGGCCCGCCGCCGCATCTCTGCGCCGCGTCTGGCTCTTCATCATAGCGATCACGATCCACAATTTTCCCGAAGGGCTTGCCGTTGGTGTCGGGTTTGGGGCTGATGGTTTCTCTGGTGGCTTGCCGCTCGCGATTGGCATCGGGCTGCAAAACGCGCCCGAGGGTCTCGCCGTAGCGGTCTCATTGCTTGGTGAGGGGTATTCCAGGCGCCGTGCGTGGGGGGTTGCCGCCCTGACAGGTCTTGTCGAGCCGGTAGGCGGGCTTCTTGGCGCTGGCATCATCGGCATCTCGCAGCCCCTGTTGCCATGGGGCCTCGCCTTCGCCGCCGGGGCGATGCTCTACGTAATCAGCCACGAAATCATTCCCGAAACCCACCGATCCGGCCATCAAAACAGGGCGACTTTCGGTCTCGCGGTCGGCCTCGTGATCATGTTGTTCCTAGATGTATGGCTGGGGTGATGAGATGAAACAGTCCCATTTCCAAGGCTTCATTGCGGCTGGAACTGCTTTTCTTGTCGATCAGGTGACAAAAGCAATCGTCGTCGCTAATGCGACAGATTTGAGCGCCGGAATTCCGGTCTTTCCCAGTTTTAATCTTATTTACTTGCGCAACGATGGCGTGACATTCGGACTGCTTGGTGGAGCACCATGGTGGGGCCTTGCGACCTTGGCCCTAGCCATCTGCGGCGGGTTGACCGTCATGCTGGTACGCACTGACAACCGGGTTGAGGCTATCGCCTATGGTGCGATCATCGGTGGCGCGCTCGGCAACGTCCTCGACCGCATTCGATTTTGGGGTGTGACGGACTTCCTCGATTTCTACGTCGGCTCCACGCATTGGCCCGCCTTCAACATGGCGGATGTGTTCGTGGTCGGTGGCGTGGGGCTGCTGCTCCTAGCACCGTGGTTAGCCGCTAAACTTCACACTGACCCATGATGACGGGTTGGCTGCAATTGACTGGCTGCAGCCGTTGCTTTCCCCTGCGATCAGGGATTAGCTTTATGGCGGGCGGTTTAACGGTTTTAACCCTTCCACCGTTCTCATGGATCATCGCTGTTCCAGTCGCCTTCTCAGCACTCTTTCTCGTGCTCATGCAGGTTTCCACCGCGCGCGCCTTCGTCATCGGCTGGATCTTTGGAATGGGCCAGTTCCTGTTTGGAATTTCCTGGATTGCCGAAAGCTTTTACGTCGATTCCGAACGTTTCGGTGCCCTTGCGATCCCAGCAGTCGCGGGACTGTCCGCCGGACTGGCCATTTTTCCAGCTATTGCGGCGATGTTATTTGCCACCGTAATGCAGCGCCGTGCTGTCGGCGGCATTACGGCAGGTCTTCTGCTTGCAACGTGTTGGGTTGCCGCGGAATGGCTGCGTGGTCATGTCCTGACGGGGTTTCCCTGGAACCTTGCTGCTTATGCCCTTGTCGAACATGCCCCCCTGCGCCAACCCGCCGCATGGGTCGGAAGTTACGGTCTGGGCTTTGTCACGGTATTTATCAGCATATTGCCAGGTGTGTTCATCGCAGCCGCGCCAAACAGCCGCGCAGCTGTTTTGGCGCTCTTTGCCGTCGCGGTGACGGTAATTTGGGGGGGCGGTGTGCTTCGGCTAAATCAGAACGTGCCGCCAACGGACATTGCTTTGCGCATCGTCCAAGGCAATGTGCCGCAAGTCGAGAAGTGGGCGCCGGGCAGCCGCGAACGCACGCTGGAAAAATACCTCGGCTTGTCCGCTCAACCCGGACGCTTCGACCTGCTGCTGTGGCCGGAAACGGCCTTTCCCGGTTTTCTGGACGAAGACGCCTTGGCGCGCAGGCGGTTATCCACGGTTTTGCCAGACGGTAGGATCCTTTTGACAGGTGTGCCTGACCGCGTAGAGAGGGATGGGGGAACCCGATATTTCAACACGGTTCAGGTCTATGACGGCAGCGGCGAAATTCTAACGGGATATGCAAAACATCATCTTGTTCCGTTCGGGGAATATGTGCCCCTGAAAGGTTGGCTGCCGTTCGAGCGTCTGGCCGAAGGTTTGGGTGATTTCACGCCGGGACCAGGGCCACGAACGCTGGCAATTCCGGGCGCGCCTCTGGTTGCGGTGGCAATCTGTTACGAGATCATTTTCCCGGGCCAGGTGGTCGACGATCTTTTTCGTCCCGACTGGATTTTCAACGCCACAAATGACGCCTGTTTCGGCGCCAGCATCGGGCCCGAGCAGCACCTCGCATCCGCGCGCATGCGCGCTGTGGAGGAAGGGCTACCCGTGGTGCGCGCTGCGAACACCGGGATATCCGCAATTATTGATGCTAACGGCGAGATCGTCGCGCGCCTCGACACTGGGCGAACAGACGTCATAAATGAAAGCCTACCGGCAGCGCGTACGGCTACGCCTTACGGACGTTTCGGCGATTGGACATTTCTGTCGCTCATCTGTGCAGCTTGGACGTTGAGATTTGCCTTCGGCTTGGCCAAACAGCGACATAAGTCTGTAAAAACAAACCCAAAGGAACCGTGATGCTAATGTTTGTAGGCTTTATCGGAGGTGCTTTTTGGGGAGGCTATTTAGCCCGGAGCCGCAAAGGGAACTACCTAGACATCCTTCAATATGCGGCAAGCTTCGGCATCGCCCTAGGCCTACTGGGTTTCTTCATCTCAGTGGTTCTCTTACGCATCACTTCCTGACGCGAATTTGGTCTTTGTATCGAATTAAAACTGCCCGCTTCCTAGGGTTGCGTAATGGGAAAATCCCGACGTTCATCGGTACCTATCGACTGGCTGACAATACAAAATGACAGGAGCTGATAATCCCCTTCTTTCTTCTTTTCGACCCGTTTGGATTTGCGATTTCGCCAGTGTCCATTGTATCCGTCAGTTTGGCCGCATGGTTCTATATGCGCGGCCTCAGACGACCCGTGCGTATCCGCGGAACGATCTCTGTCTGGCGTCCGATCTTGTTCTTCGCCGGCCTTGCTTGCATTCTTGCAGCCATGAACGCACCGCTCGCTGTAATGGGACATACCTTATTCTCAATACATCAGGTCGAACATCTTCTTCTTCGCCTTATCGGCCCCCTTCTCATCGCCGTATCGCAGCCGTGGCGCATCCTGCTATCCAGCCTCGAAAGACGCCGGCGTCAACACTTCAGTGCGCCAGCGAACTCCCGGGGACAAAGTTTCGTAGCGCATCCAACGGCCGCAACTGGGTTGATTGTTGGAGCGCTATTTATCTGGCAGGTACCTGTCATTTACGCACTTGCGCAGCGTATCGCGGCTATCGAAGTGTTCGCTCATCTGGGAATGGTACTAGCAGGGCTCTGGTTCTTTACCATGCTCTTCGATCCCAGAGACCCCCCTGTGGGCGCCAAACGCGGAGCGAGGCTGTTGTCCGCCTTTGTTGTGATCGTAGCAAACATTTTTCTAGGTTCCCTGACGACACTCAAGGAGGTGAGCCTTTACGCATTCTCCCATAGGGAAAGAATTGGATTGATCGATGCGCTGTCCGACGAAACGATCGGCGGCTATACTATTTGGGTCCCGTCTTCGATGGTGATGATCGTCGCGATCATTCTGGTCATGAACGGCTGGGACGCTGCGGAAGTACGTCGCTGGAATACGAGATACGACCTGCTACGCGGCTCGAATTCAGCGGCACTGGAGTTTCCGGAAACCGCCGAAGAATTGCGTCTGAAAGTGGCAAAGACAAACCGCGACATGGGCCGGACCCTTGCCATAGGCGCATTGGTCATGTTCTTGATCGTCATCACAACGGTGGTGACAATTGTCTATGCGCTTTGAACAGAGGACCCACTCAAGGGTTGCGCCTACCTCTTTTCACGCGACCGGCATTTTCGCTGCATGGTCGGCGCAGGTAGGAATATTGGGCGCACTATTTCGTGCTGGCCAAACTCAGAGGACGCGATGGGTTGGACCAGAGTTAAGCATTGACACAAATGCTACCCCGCCAACGTATGACTGCTGACGCTGCAGCCTCTTGAGTCTCGCCTTGCTGAATTTCGAGAGAACTCGATGCTGCGCTACTTGCTGCTCTGAAACTTCTGGAGGGCGTGCTCGAAGGCCTCCAGCGTGGTCGTGCTGACGTGATGCTCGATCCCCTCCGCATCGCGTTCCGCAGTCTCTTCGTCGATTCCCAGGCTGAGAAGAAACGCGACAACGACTCTATGGCGGCGGCGACAGGCCTCGGCCAATTCTCGGCCCGCATCGGTTAGAAATATTGCGCGGTAACGCTCCCGCCGCACCAAACCAGCAGCCTTGAGTCGGGAGATGTTCTTGGTCACTGTTGGAGATTTCACGCCAAGCCGCTCGGCGATTTCGACCGGCCTAGCCTCCCCCCGCAACTCGATCAGCTCTGCGATCAGTTCCACATAATCCTCCGCCATTTCGCTTTCATGTGCTCGGCGCACAGTCGCGAAACCCTTAGCCTGCGCTTCGGGAGCTCTCTCGACAGTCTCGAACGCCTCGCGTTCGTATGATTGTAGCTTCGACATGTCCGGACATTGCAACGAATAACTAAAATTGACAATCTAATTAGCCTAGAATACCTAAGTTAGACGAGTCTAAGTTTTAGCGCTGGAGGCTATGGTGATAAAAAATCTTTCGAGGCTGCTGCTAACCGCTGCAAGCGCGGTCCTGCTGTCCGGACCCGGGGGGGCGACGCCTGTCAAAGAGGCTCCGTGGCTTCCTGAGGCGGCAGCCTATCGGCTGACACTTTTTCTTGGAAATCTCGCGCCAGTGCCTTGGGACGACATCGAGACCGCTTGGACAGAACCTCACCGGGGTTCGGAATTCTCGACCGGCGCGTTGGAGTGGGTGGACCGCAAAAGCGGTATCAAGCCGGATGGTATCCTTGACGCCATGGCACGTGAAGACCGGCAAGCAGTTTTCACAGAGGCCACTCGTCTTGTAGCGCTTAGGATCGAAGAGGAATTGGACCGGACTCTCGCAGCCGAAGAGCCTGCAAAGGCGCGCCAGGCTCTGCGAACGGCAGGCGAGCTCTACCGTGCGTTTGAGGATGGTATCGCGGCAGCCGACCCCGAAGCAGCAAGACGTATCGGCCTCGCTTGGCTGGAACTTAACAGTAGCACGGGGTCCGCTGGTCTTCTCGGCGCTGGCGCCTTTTCCGCGGATCGCGACACGCTGGAGGCCGCGCGCGCAGTCATTTCCAGCTATCTCGCGGAAAATTACCTCTTAGCCAACTATGCTCCACGTCAGACACTGAGTGCCCTGCCCGAAACCGCTGTGTTCAGCCGACGCACTATCGAGGTGCCGCCAAGCTTGCCGCCTGGCTCCGACATCTTCGATCAGGACCCGCTGCCATTGCTTGTCCTCAACTTCGAGGAACAAGGTATCGACGAGACCGATCTGCCCTTGGTGGCTTATGGCGACATGCTTTTCGACAGCCCGCAGATATTCGGAAATCCTGCGCGAAACCTCGGGATCGCCTGTTCGACCTGTCACAATCGCTCGGATGTGAACCAGCGCCTCTTCATCCCGGGCGCCAGCCACCAACCCGGTGCCATCGACGTCGATGGCGCGTTCTTTAATCCTATCTTCAACGACCGGCGCGACGACCCGATCGACATTCCGAGCCTGCGCGGGCTGCGCTTCACCGGGCCTTATGGTCGCGATGGGCGCTTTGCCTCTCTGCGCGACTTCAGCCGGAACGTGATCGTCAATGAATTTGGCGGCGCGGAGCCGACGCCCTTGATGCTCGACGCGCTGGTAGGATACATGCTCGAGTTCGACTTCCTACCAAACTCTAAGCTGAATGCGGATGGTACGCTGTCCGAGGCAAACCCGGACGCGGCGCACCGAGGCGAGGCTATTTTTAATCGGCCTTTCGCTGGGCTAGGCGATCGCTCCTGCGCTAGTTGCCACGTGCCTGACGCAAATTTCCTCGATCGGCAAGCCCATGACATTGGATCGGTCTCGCCGGCATATAGTGGCGCGCGCGCAGGCGCGCTGGATACGCCGTCCTTGCTGGGAACCGCATATACCGCCCCCTATTTTCACGACGGTTCGCTGTCGACGTTGGCCGCCGTTGTTGAGTGGTTCGATGAGACGAAATCGCTTGGGCTATCAGAGACGGAACGGACTGAACTGACCGCGTATCTGGAGACTGTAGGGTCGGCAGACGAGCCTTACGAGAAGTTCGACGCAGAGAACACCGCCTTTCGCCTGACATTTGCCGAATTGGCGACATTTGCATCGACGCTCGACACGCTTCTGCCCCGACGTGACGCAGAGCACATCCTGCTGCTGACCGATACTGTCGCTGCGGACCTCGCCGCAGACGCGAGCACCATGTCGAACCTGACCGCACGGCCCGAAGTCTATGCCTTGGCCGAGCGTCTTGCCGCAGTCGGCGATGCAGTCCGTGACGACGACTGGGGGGCCGCCGAAGCAAGTTGGACCGCGTTCAAGACCGAAGCCGACGCGATCGAAGAGAGGGCATTCTGATGGAATTCTACCTAACCCGCAGAAATATGCTGGCCTTGGCCAGTGCAGGCGCGATCTCGCTGGCCTCCCCGCTGACCGCACAAGACACTCCCTTGCGGCTTGCTTTCATTCCGCAGGAGAATCCCGACAAGCTCTTAGGCGACATTGAGGCCATCACAAGATGGCTATCCGAACAGATTGGCGTTCCCGTGGAAGGCTTCGTCACCATCGACCATGCTGCGGCTGTCGAGGCACTTCGCAACGGAGATGCAGACGTCTCCTTCATGGGCGCATTGCCTTTCGTTCTGGCGGAGGCGGAAATTGGCGCGGTACCTCTCTTGTCTGAGGTCTACCGGGGCGCGTCAAGTTACACAGGACGCATTTTTGTCCGCCGCAACAGCGGTATCGAAACGCTGGCAGACCTGCGCGGGCGCGATATCGCCTTTGCCGACCCGATCTCTGAATCAGGTTATCTTTATCCTCTTTCCGAATTCGTTAAGGCCGGGCTAATTGAGGGTCCTGGCGCAGCGGAGAAATTCTTCGGCCGCGTGTTCTTTGCGGGAGGCTACCAGCAAGCCATGCAGGCTATGGCCGAAGGTCTGGTCGATGCCGCCGGTGCCAGTCAGTATGCGGATTTGTTGTTGACCCCACAACAGCAGGCCGAGGTGACTTGGCTCGTAGAAAGCGCGCCGATTCCAAGTCACCTTGTGATCGCACGCCCAGAACTCGATGCCGCCCTGCAAGCTCGTTTTGTTGACGTCATGCTGAAGCTCAACGAACCGAAGCACCGCGACAAATTGAGCTATCTTTACGGACCAGATGGCTACGTCAGGGCAGACGGCACCGCGTATGAAGGCGTACGCGATATGGCAAAGAAATACGGGCTGTTACGATGAGCATGGCTATCGAAATAGACGATCTGAGTTATGTCCATAAGGGCGCACAGCTACCAGCGTTGGAACGAGTCTCATTTCGGATCCCGGCGGGCGAGTGTGTCGCTTTACTGGGCCCATCCGGGGCGGGCAAAACGACGTTGCTGGCGCTGCTCGACGGTAGGATTCAGGGATGGCGCGGGCGCGTTTCTGTCTTGGGTGCGCCGCTCAATCCCGACCGCCCACCACCCCGAGCTCGCCGTCCTGATACCGGTTTCGTGTTTCAGGAATTCGCCCTCGTAGAACGCTCCACGGCACTACGCAACGTGCTCAACGGCCGCCTGGGGCGGATGTCACCTTTCCACGCAGTACTGGGATCGCCAATGGCTCACGATCTCGATATTGCCCGCACAGCACTCGCCGATTGCGGCATCGCAGAACTCGCGGAACGCCGTGTCGACAGTCTCAGCGGAGGACAGCGACAGCGCGTGGCTATTGCGCGATGTCTGGCGCAGGAACCACGGCTGATCCTCGCCGACGAGCCAGTGAGCAACCTCGACCCCGCCCGCGCTGGAGAGGTTCTGGGGTTGATGACCAAGGCGGCGCGAGCGCGTGATGCAACAGCGCTATTCTCCTCGCACCAACCCGATCTGGCGCGGCGTTTTGCAGGGCGCATCATCGGCATACGAGAGGGGCGGATCGCGTTTAACGTGCCAACGTCCGAGTTGAAAGACGATGCGACTGCCGAACTCTATCGGGGGTCAGGACCGACGCCGGAACTCGGTCCCCGGGCGGTGTTATGATGGCCCCCCGCGACTTCGGCGGCTTCGTCACCAGTTCGCTGATCGCTATTGCCATCCTATGGTCCCTCGTCAGAACCGATGTCGAGTTGTCGCGTCTTGCTTCGGTCGGTCCACGGATTACCGACTTTATCGGCCGGATGTTCCCGCCCGATCCGACAGTGATGACCGAGATCAAAAAAGGCAGCGCAGAGACACTAAGAATAGCAATCCTCGGCTCCCTCGGCGCAGTGCTGCTGTCGACCCCTCTGGCTATTCTCGCGTCCGAAACCATGGTTTCGCGTGCGGTGTTCGGGCCGGTCCGCGCGCTGCTGGCCTTTATCCGGGCGGTACCGCTGATCCTCGTGGCCATGCTCATGGTGGGCGCGGTCGGGCTCGGGCCGCTGCCCGGCATCATCGCAGTTGCCTTTCATGCCACTGGGATGCTCGCTAAATTCTATGCCGAGGCGATCGACGGCGTATCTCGCGCCCCCATCGCAGCACTTGAAAGTGCAGGGGCTGGACCGCTCGTGCGGCTCAGACATGCGATTTGGCCACAGATGGCCCCAGTCATCGCCCGCGACACGATTTTCCGGTTCGAACTGAACCTGCGTGAGTCGTTGGTCCTCGGCATCGTCGGCGCGGGCGGGATCGGCTTTTACATCCAGACCTACATCCGCTCTTTTCAGTATGACAAGGCGGCCAGCGTCACGATTGCCGTCGTCGGCCTAGTCATCGTCATCGAGGCGATCAACATCACGCTGCGTCGTCGATTTACCTAACCATCAAGCATAAATGTCGATCGGTGTTCCATTTTTCACCATTGCGTAGATTTCCTCGATCTGACGGTCCGTTACGGCGATGCATCCTGCGGTCCAGTCACGCTTGTTCATCGGGTCGATCCCCTTGCGTGGCCCACCGTGAATAAAAATATCGCCACCCGGCGACTTTCCTTGGGACTCAGCAAAGGCAATATCCGCCGCGTTGGGATATGAGATGCCGATGGAGAGGTGGAAGAGGCTGTCCGGGTTGCGTCGGTCAATCACGTAGGTGCCTTCTGGCGTACGGCCGTCTCCCTCGAACTGTTTGTGACCCTGGGGCGCGAAGCCCAATCCGATGGGAAATGTACGCAAAACGCCCGCCTTCCCGTCAAGGACGAGCAACCGCTGTGCCTTGTACATGCGAAGACGGGTTACTTTGGGTCCGTTGTAGGTCCGGAACTTATCTGCACAGCCTGACAGGAAGGCAGCCAACCCACTTAGAATAAAGACCCGTCGTGGAAAATTGGTAGTCATTACTGCTTGATGCCCCTTTCGTGAGGTCTGATGTGTTTTAGGCGTTACTTAACCGCAAATGCCGGATCAATGACCGTGCGCGAGTGCTCCCTTTGCCATATTCTCGCCCACCGGTTCACCGCCCGAAGGCCCGCCCTCGACCTGATAGCCGTTCAAAAGCCGCAGTGCATTGGCGACCACCAACAGGGATACGCCCACATCCGCAGCGATGGCGCCCCACATAGAGGCCATGCCGAACGCGGTCAGCCCGACGAACAGCGCTTTGGTCGCCAACGATATACCAATATTCTGGTGGATGATCGACATGGTCCGGCGTGAATGACCAATAAGCCAGGGCACCTTGCCGATATCGTCAGTCATCAGCGCAATGTCGGCCGTCTCGATGGCCGCATCAGATCCGACAGCCCCCATGGCAATGGCATAATGCGCCCGCGCCATGGCCGGTGCGTCGTTCACGCCGTCACCAATCATCGCCACCATGTCGTGGATTTCCACCAGTTCTTCGATGGCCGTCACCTTATCTTCTGGCAAAAGTTCGGCGCGCACTTCGTCGATCCCAACTTCGGCCGCGACGGCACGCGCGGTGCGTTCGTTGTCGCCCGTCAACATCACGATCGTCTCCACACCCTGCGCATGCAACTTTTCAACGACCCCCTTAGCATCAGGGCGGATGCGGTCGCGCAGCTCTAGTATGCCGACCACGGCAGTCTCGTCACCCACTACAACTAAGGTGCTCCCTGCTCCTTCTATTCGATCTCTCAAATCTGTCGGAATGTGATTGCCAAACCCCTTCTCCTCAGCGAACCGATCCGAGCCGAGCCAGATTACACGCCCGTCGGCGCGCCCTTCCAGCCCGCGTCCAGGCACGGTGCGTGTATCCTCTGCAGCAGTTATGGAAACACCATCAGTTTGCGCGCGCGCGAGAATGGCCCGTGCCAGCGGGTGCGAAGACCGTGCCTCCAAACTCGCTGCCAGCGTTATGAGATCGCGCGCGGAGGCTTCGCCCAATGCGTGAACTGCTGCAACCTCGGGTTCGCCCATAGTGATCGTTCCCGTCTTATCCATCGCCAGCGCAGTGGTGCGACCTGGCGCCTCAACATAAGCGCCCCCCTTGATAAGCACCCCTGCTCGCGCCGACGCGGTCAGCGCTGCCACGATCGAAACTGGTGTTGAGATGACAAGGGCACAGGGGCAGGCGATTACCAGCAGCACCAACGCATTGTAGAACCAATAGTCCCAGGCACCGCCCAGGAGGAGCGGCGGCACCAGCGCAAGGGCGACCGCCAGCGCCATCACTATGGGGGTGTAGATGCGTGCAAACTTCGCGACCCATTGCTCGACCGGGGCGCGACGGGCATGGGCATCGCCGACCATGCGAATGATTTTCGCGAGCACCGTGTCCGAGGCGGCCTTCGTCGCGCGCACCGTCAGTGTGCCCTCACCATTGATTGTGCCGGCATAAACCTCGTCGCCGAGTTCCTTCGGAACCAGTGCGCTTTCGCCAGTGATCGGGGCCTGGTCGACAGCCCCGGCCCCCTCTAAGACCTCGCCATCAAGTGGGATGCGGTCGCCGCCGCGCACGATGAAGCGATCATCCACGGCAACTTCTGCCGCTGGAACATTCGCCTCGCTACCATCCGGCCGGATAATCCTGGCTGTCGGTGGTGCTAAATCCAGAAGGGCCGACACCGCATTGCGCGCCCGCCCCACACTCCAGCTCTCAAGGTAGAGCGACAGTGAAAAGAAAAACGCAACTGTCGCTGCCTCGAATAATTCGCCCAGCCCGATAGCACCCGCCACGGCCACCACCATCAATAGATTCATGTCAGGGCTAATTCTGCGTGCTGAAGACCAGGCCTTTGGTGCAACGAGCCAGACGCCAAAAAGGATTGCGACGGCAAACAGCCCGGCTTCCGCGATGGGCATCGGCGCCGTGCCATGCCCTGCAAACAGACCAAGCGCACCACCCATGCCCGTTTCGACGATATGGTAGAGAAATCCTGCCGCCCAAAACCCGCCGCTCAGCGTGGTAAAACGCTTTTGACGTGCCAAATGCGCTGCCTGATTTTCGGCCGCGTTGTCGGCATCCCACGGTTTCGCGCTCATGCCCGTGCTCGCGACCAACTCAGCGACCTCATCATCTGAAATCTTATCCGCAGTATCCAGAATCGTCATTCGTCCATTAATGACATCAAACGCCAGATGCTCTGTCCCGCCAACTGTTGGACCGACAGCCCTATTCAGGATCGCCACCTCTTCGGCACAATCCAGACCAGAGACCTGGAAACTTCGTCCGGTCGCGGGGATGGGTTGTGCTGGTTCCGTGTCGGCTCCAGCACCGCAGCACGTACCACCTTCTCCATGAGAGTGGGAAACTCCTTTCGGATGCTCTTGATAATCACTGTGCTCGCGATCGCGGTCAGATTTGTGTTTGTGGTCGCGGCGGTGGTCATGGATAGACATAGATTGACCCTAGGATTAGATTGATTCAACTCTGACATAGCCCCTACAGTTACTAGAGGTTCAATAGAAAAATTGCGTTTCTTTTTATGAACTCTTTTGAAGATGCCGCGCTCCGACCGCCCCAGGGTGGTTCTTGTGGACCTGTGCCCGGTATGCAAGATTGTTGGTGAAAACCAAATTAGGACAGGTCAGAGGACTGAATGCAAACACGACATATGATGATTGGAGCGGCCCTGCTGCTCGCAAGCGGATGTGCCGCACCAATGGCTAACTCCCGCGCGCCGGTAGACGCGGTTGGAAACCTTCCCGAACAAATCGTTAACCTAGCTGCACCTGGTCAGGACCTCACAACAGCTCGGCTTCGTTCCGAGGATGGATGCTACTGGTATGAGCACAGCGGTCCAGTAGAAACGACACTGGTGCCGCTCCGCTCAATAGGTGGCAACCCGATCTGCGCCACGCGCTCGGCGTGACTAATTGACCAGTGCAGACTGGTTGGGCGTAGATCACGTTCGCGGGGTCACGCTTTCTTCTGCCGAATACAGGAACGCCGTCGAACCAGTTTTGACGTTCGGGTATAGATGGTTGATATGTGCCATGACCATGCGGACACACCCCGAACTCGCGCGCCCGCCGATGCTTCTTGGTTCGGGCGTCCCGTGAATGCGTAGATAGGTGTCTCGGTTGCCTTCAAAAAGGTAAAGCGCCCGCGAGCCAAGAGGGTTTTCTGGGCCAGGGTCAACACCGTCGGCAACCGGGCCATAGAGCTCGGGATCGCGTGCGATCATGTTTTGGGTCGGCGTCCAGTTTGGCCATTCCACTTTTCGCTGGATCGTATACGTGCCGGGCTCGTACAGGTTACCACGGGCGATCGCCACACCGTAACGCATCGCAGTTCCCCCTTCTTCGATGTGATAGATGTAGCGCGCTACGGCATCGACGTGGACGTCTCCCGGAACAAGCCCGTCCTTAGCGTCCACCCGCTGGGGCAAAAAGCGCGGGTGCAGGCCCCACGGGTTTGACGTAGTTGGATCAAAAGCGGGAGGTGTGACCTGCGCGTCCCAGGCGGCCTTCTCCTCCTTGGTGGGCCGGGTGGCTGCCAGTAGCGGGCCAGCGATTGGAGTAGAAAACAGCGCACCGCTGGTCTGGAGAAAATGTCGTCTTGTCAGCATCATTCTTATTCCTTCAACGTTAGGTAGGCAAACTAAGCTTAAACAAGACCACTCTGCCGTTCAGTAAGGAAAGCCTGAAGCAGTATGGCCTGTTTGACTCGAATGCCGTTCTTCGCCTGCGGTCCTAACTCCTAAAGCCGCTGTAGGTTCAAGAGAAATATTTCTATCGAACCGGGCTTCTTGGAACCTAAATCCGTTCCCTTATTTGTGTTAACACCCCTACTCGGGCGGTTTCTGTGACGAAAAAAGCTACTTCTAGCAACTGATGATACGAGTTCACCGTTTCAATTCTCTGCCAACGGACAATAGCAGGCGGTTTGCGGCCAAGGGTCAAAGGCCGGCTTTTATGAATGTATAACGCCAGCCACTTCCTGACGCGGGCCATTGGCGCTGATCCGTTTTCACAGGCATACAGGCATGTAAGTAGCCCCATAAACCCCAGCTAACGCCGCAGCCCCCAGCTAAGATGTAGTTAAGGAAACGGTCATCGCTATCCATTGGCATGTGGGCACCTCACCATCGCAGCAGATTTTTCCACACAAATGAACTGAGCTAACCGCCCTGAACGGAATTCGAGTTCTTAGGTGGTCCGAACTTGTAGTTGGCTTCGTGTAGCGCATTAACCTAGGGATCAACCTCCAGGATGTTCAAAATGGATTTCGACTTTTTTGGTGATGGTGCCTCGCGGGAGCGAACATCATCCTAGTAGCGCAGCGCACGGGATAACTTTCGACTTGAAGCTACATCTACTGTAGCAATTACACTTGTCTCATCACGATTCGATGGAGACGGGAATGAATGCCGACACAACTTTGCTTCAGCCGACAGAATTACTCGACTTTTGCCGAGGCCCGATCAGTAGTCTCATCGAAAAGCGTGGCTGGCTGGCGCTTTCCGAACATGGTCGGATCGGCGCAGCATATGATTTCGTCCGTAATGAGATCCACTTCGGCTATAACCGCGCGGACAACATTCCGGCCTCAGTCGTGCTGATGGACGGCTATGGCCAGTGCAATACTAAGGCCACGCTGCTGATGGCGCTTCTGCGCGCGCTCGGTTTCCCTTGCCGGCTGCATGGCTTCACCATTCACAAGGCTCTTCAGCGTGGCGTCGTGCCCGAAGCAGTCTACCCGATTGCGCCGGTAGAGATCCTGCATTCATGGGTCGAGGTTCGCGTTATTGGCACCTGGGTGAACCTCGAAGGCTTTATTCTGGATACTGACTACCTAACCCGGCTCCAAGCGCACTTCCCCGGACGCAAAGAGTTCTGCGGTTACGGCATCGGGACAGATTGTCTCGGCGCACCACCGGTCGACTGGCGCGGTGGTGACACCTACATCCAACGCACTGGCATCACGCGCGACCTCGGAACATTTGATGCCCCGGATGAATTCTATCGGCAACATCGGCAGGAATTCGGACGCCTTCGTGGATGGCTCTACCGACACGGAATTCGCCATTGGATGAACGCACGTGTCGCCGCGCTCCGGTCGGGCCGCTTGGTCCCCTCGCCAGAGATTACGGCCCACAATCAAGAGGAGCCGCATTATGCCGCATGATCACGGTAATGCCCACATGGACCCGACTTCCGGGGACCGGAGGGTATCGGTCGCCATTTGGGCCAATGCTCTTCTGACTGTTGCGCAGGTCGTCGGCGGCATCTTTTCTGGCAGTCTTGCCCTCATTGCAGACGCACTGCACAATTTCTCTGATATGGCATCGCTAGTCATCGCCTTCGTCGCGCGCAAGATTGCCCGGCGACCGGCAGATGAACGCATGACCTTCGGCTATGGCCGGATCGAGATCGTAGCGGCGCTGATCAACTACACCACCCTAATCCTTGTCGGCGTCTATCTGATTTACGAG
This sequence comes from Sulfitobacter sp. 1A12157, assembly GCF_043557345.1. Taxonomy (NCBI): domain Bacteria; kingdom Pseudomonadati; phylum Pseudomonadota; class Alphaproteobacteria; order Rhodobacterales; family Roseobacteraceae; genus Sulfitobacter; species Sulfitobacter sp. 1A12157. The sequence continues at coordinate 54,584 of NZ_JBIFFV010000002.1, read as the reverse complement.
GGCGCGATGCGCTTTATCGAGCCAACGGAGGTCGCTGGCTGGACCGTCGTTATCCTCGGTTGCGTGGCGCTCGCGGTAGACAGCTTGACCGCATGGCTCACCTGGTCGATGCAGAAAGGCAGCGTGAACATCCGCGCGCTCTTCCTACACAATCTATCCGACGCACTGGCCTCAGTAGCGGTGATCATCGGGGGGACGCTGATCATTCTCTACGACGTGACTTGGGTCGATCCGGCGATCACGATTGCCATTGCCCTCTACATTCTCTACCTCGCCCTGACCGAAATCGGAAAGCCGATCCGTACGTTGATGCTCGGCAGCCCCCCCGACATGGATAGCCGTGCAGTGGTCCGGGCGATGACCGAGGTGGATGGTGTCGAGGACGTGCATCACGTTCATCTCTGGCAAATGCAGGAACACGAAGCAGCGCTCGACTGTCACGTGGTGCTGACAGAGGCGGGCTGGAGCCGCATCGAACCGGTCAAGGCGGAAATCAAAGAACGGCTGAGTGCGGAGTTCAGCATAATGCATTCCAGCTTTGAGTTCGAGAACATCCACCACGCGCACCAGAACGTCCAACTCTTCGGCCACGGCGACGTAGAGAAGAAACCCGACCACGAAGACAACAAAGATACTGAAAGACAGTGACAATGTCACCGGCATCGTTTGCCAGAGCAAACGGTATGGAGCGCACTCATGCGCACAAGAATGAAGAGTGGCGGACCATCCGGCCAAGTCGGTGGGGCGAGTGAAATGCCTCCACGATAAGGCCCCACAAACTGCTTTCAGACAGCGTTAAAAGACCGAACGCCACCCCGTCAGAAAATCGACCCTACGTCCGAAGTGGCCGTCGGGTAAGCTGCGGGCATCGCTTTCACCTGCGCCGCCCCTGCCAGTGATGAGTTTCGCTCCGTCATGTGTTTCACCGATGCGCTTCTGCGAACATCAGCCCGAGGTATCGGTGAAGCTCACCTCGATATCGCCCCTCTCTCGTGCCCCTGAAATGGTCCTGTTTTTTAGGACAGCTTTGTGGCTCAGCTAAGATGTAATTTGGTTGGTTTCATGCCGCCCTCTGGGTCCGCTCTGCTTCAACGAATGCGTCGTCAGAGGATTGTTTGTCGAGAGCCGTGTGTGACACCTCGGAGTTGTAAAACCCGACCCAGTCTTTGATTAAGCGCTTGGCTTGAAACCCGTCCTGCAATTCATGCAGATATACAGCCTCCTGTGCGAGTATTTGGTACCAGCGCCTTTTCTACCGCGGAAGGTAAAAAGTCTATCAGGCGATAGCCCGGTCGCAACAAACAATGAGGGCCAACCTACGGCCCTTAATGATGAGAGCGGTCGGCCCTCATTGCTGCGAAATGATCGGCGGGGCGCACCTACTAGTTCTTACCCGCCTTCGGAGTTGCGGACTTTCCGAAGCTTTTCGAAGTAGCGAACCCTTTTTGATAGTTCTCGCTCGAACCCGCGTTCAACAGGCAGATAATGCTGGGGCCTTGCCATCCCATCAGGAAAGAAAACCTGACCAGAGAAACCGTCGGGAGCATCGTGATCATATTGATACCCTTCGCCGTATCCAAGATTCTTCATCATTGCTGTGGGCGCATTCACGATGTGCATGGGGGGAGGTGCGGAACCGGATATTTTCGCATCAGCGCGCGCGGCTTTGTGTGCCAAATAGCCGGCATTCGATTTCGGGGCCAAGGCCAAGTAAATTGCGGCCTGAGATACAGCCAGATCGCCTTCGGGACTGCCAAGCTTTTCGAAAGTGTCCCACGCGCTCAGACAGATACGGGATGCCTCCGGATCTGCCAACCCTACGTCCTCCCATGCGATCATTGTCAGCCGCCGCAGGATAAAACGAGGATCTTCGCCGCCCTCAAGCGCTCTATGGACCCAGTAAATTGCGGCCTCGGGGTCAGAACCCCTTATCGATTTCTGGATGGCACTTGCGATCGAGTAGTGACCATCTGACGCGCGATCATACTGCGCCGCGCGCTGTGTCAAGCGATTGGCCACTTCCTTTGCAGAATAGATATGGTCCCGGGGCCAAGTGAGCGTGCTCTCGACCAAATTCAGAAGAGCTCGCCCATCACCATCCGCCATGGCACAAAGGAGCTCCTTCGCTTCGTCGTCCAAAGGCAGGGGGCTATCAAGAACCCTCTCAGTGCGTGCAATTATGGCGGATAGCGCTCGTTCGTCAAGGCGCTCCAAGACCATCACCTGACACCGGCTAAGCACAGCCCTGTTCACAGAGAATGATGGGTTCTCTGTCGTTGCTCCGCATACGGTAACCGTCCCGTCTTCCATCACTGGCAGCAAGGCGTCAAGCTGGGTCTTGTTGAAACGGTGGATCTCGTCAATGAAAAGGAGTGTTCCCTGCCCCCTGCGGTGGCGGCCGCGCGCCGCCTGGAAAGCCCTCTTAAGGTCCGCGACGCCACTGAATATTGCACTGATCTGCTCGAAATGAAAATCCGTTTTCATAGCCAGCAGCCTGCCAATAGTGGTCTTCCCGACGCCGGTCGGCCCCCACAGGATTAGAGACGAGATTTTCCCTGCTGCCAACATGGAGCCCAGCGGACCATCGCCGGCCAGTAGCTTGTCTTGACCGATAACTTCCTCGATGGCTTGAGGCCTCAGTAGGTCAGCCAAGGGGCGGGTCTTAGCCTTTCCTGTTTCAGGCTCAGTCGCATCGTCTTGTTGCTCAAACAGGTTCATTCGTCGCTCCATTCATTTCCCCAATCAAAGGCACATCAGGTCTTCGTTCGAGGTTCGCGACAAACGTGCATCGAATTCGGGCCACCTTAGAAGTCCGCGTCCAGGTGCTGTAAAAGGTTAGTCTTTCGCTGGAGGGCGATTGAGCCTCGATCCACCGCTTGCTGGACCAGGCCCATATCCTCACTGCAAACAATTAGTTTCTTCTGTGCGCGTGTCGCGCCCGTGTAGAGCAGCGTCTTATCCAGCATGTGCGTTGCCCTTCTGTTCAAGACGAGGATTACGTTCTCCCACTGCGACCCCTGCGCCTTATGGATGGTCATAGCGTAACCGAGGCTCATCTTGTCCAACAGGTCTGCATTTAGATCGAACATCCGGCCGCCGATCTTAACGCAGCCAAGGTGCCCGTCCTCGGTTTGTTCATCGAAGATCTCCACGATGGTGCCGAGATCGCCATTTCTAACGCCAATGTCGTAGTCGTTCTTTGTTATGAGGATTGGATCGTTCAGGTAGAACTTGCTGCCTGTGAAATTTACGTAGTCATAGACGCCGTCCTCATGGACTAGACGAACTACAGGACGGTTGAAGCCCAGCCGGCGTTGCATGCCCATGTTCAGGTTTCCGACACCAGCTTCGCCAGCTTGCATCGAGGTTAGAATTGCGCACCGTTCAGCCCCCCCGTGAACCTGGAACAACTGACCAATTTCATCTGGGTCGACGCGTCGTAGGACAGCGCAATCAATTTCCACTCCCTCCTGATAGTCAGGCAAAGCTATGCACCCGTGTTGATGCCTCACCGCCGTTGCAAACCGATGAATTCCGCTCTCGGCTCCTTGGCGTTTCACCTCAGTTAGTTCGACGGCCGGGAAGGTCGATTTCATAATGTTATGAAACAACAGGCCGCCCCCGACGGGCGGCAATTGGTCCACGTCACCTACGAAGATAAAACGCGTGGCAGCAGGTAGGTGTAGCAGAAGGGCGTGCATGGAATATAGATCGACCATACTGGCTTCATCGATCACAACGATGCAATGGTCGGGACGCTGGTCCTGCTTCTTCCTTGCCATGTCCGCACAGAACTTAGCAATTGTCGAAGCAGGTCTACCAGTGGCTTCAACCATCCTTTGTGCAGCCCGCCCTGACAACGCGACCTGGAAGATATCAACACCAAAGGAGACCCTCTCCAACACCGTCACGATAGCCTGAAGGATTGTCGTCTTGCCCGTCCCTGCTCCGCCCGATAGCGCGAACACGTTCATACTTGACGCAAGCAACACCGCACGCCTTTGCTCATCCGTGAGCCTGAATTGAATGGTCTGCTCAAATTCGCGCAATCGCTCCTTAACCGCCTCAACGGTTAGATTGCACTCCCAATCCGCCGCGCTGCTGCCCGCGCCCGGCGGTCGAAGGATTGCATCACGCAGCCTCTGCCCCGTAAGGGCCTCAAGCAGAAATTCCCCTTCAAGTTGAAAGCCGTCCTCGCCACGGATATAGCCGATGAGTTCCTGTTCCATCGCGTGCCGCAGGACGACATTGAAGTCGACACCCATCTCTCTGCATTTCTTCTCGAACGCAGGCCGTAGCATCAAAGTCGATGACGTAGCGCGACAATATTGCGAAATGAGATCAGCTGCCAACGCAGCTTGGTATTTCGGGTGATCCGAGGCAAAGCCCAACCCCTTTGCAATCTTGCAGCACAGCTCGAATGGGACGTCGAAGTTCAGCAGCCGAAACGGGTTCTCCTTCAACATCGCGATGGTTTTCTCACGCCAAACCGCCGAAAGCGTTTCAGCCAGCTTTACCGGCAGATGGTGATCAGCAAGCCAGTTGATAGCTGCCATGTAGGCATCGCTTGGGAATTCCAGTAGCAGTGGGCCGATGGACCGACTCGGAACCCCAGCCTCCAAAAGCGAGCTAATGTCCCGTTCCTCGATGATCTCGATCAAGCGAGGATTGCGGGCCAGGCGACCAGCCTTGACCTCCCCAATGCCCTTCACGTTTCTCTGGAGCCACGTTTCCAGCAAGCGAGTGTTTGGCTTTACGAACCGAGCTGTATGGGCTTCGAGATGATCCTCGATGATTGTGTATCCGCCGGCCGTGAACGTTGTCTGTGCCGTCGGCCCGTCGACTTCCCACAAGGAACCAACCTTGGCAGCATCCTTGCAGGCTTCTGGCAGCGAAACAGAGAGGCTATTCGCCACGTGTATGACGCTGCCATCAGCTGCGATGCGCATGGCGCTGACAGAGCCATTTCGACGCCTCTTCGATACCTGGATGAGCATGGGTCAGCGGAAGTCTTTCGTCGTCTCCAAGAAGGCATCTCTCGCCGACTTGAAATGCTTCACCTCTTCGAGTTCACGGCGCAATTGTCGGTTCTCCTCTTGCAAGCTTGCGATCCGCTGCAACAGCTTCGAATTCGACGTCGCTGTGCGCTTCATTCGATCATTGGCTCTTTCCCTCGCGGCGCTTTCCTCAGCGATGGATTTGGATAGGGCTGGATGTTGCGAACCCCATCGAACGTCGAGTTCTTCGACGAGTTGTTTGATGGCGGGGTTCTGTCCAAATGAACGTCTGTTGAAGCCAAGCTCAGTGGCAACCTCCTTGCGGTTTAGCTTACCCCGACGAATATAGTCCGCATGATCACCCCGCGCTTCCCGCTCAGAGACCCATGCAACGAAGCGAGCAAAGTTCTCGCTCCCTAATTGCCGACCGCTGGACATTATTCCGCCACCTTCATCTGGAACTTGGTCCTCAACTGATCTTTAAGCCTGCTGATCTCTTCGTATGCTTCAACAAGCTTCCCTTGTAGTCGCTCTACATCCTCATCCAACTTGGCGTTATTTTCGAGAAGACGATTGTTCTGTTGGAATAGCGAAACATAGGAATGGTTCTGGGACGCTAGGCGATCGGCCATGTTTTGCTCGAACGCCGCTTTGGCATACTCCGAAAGCTTTATCTGCTCGAGCTTACGATACTTTTCAAGCAGGGCGGAGTAGGCGGCCTTTCTCTCAGTTGCTGAGGGCCTAGCGTTGCTCAAACTCCGGGCCTTGATCGCGGCCTCCAAGCGCGTGTTCAGCGACCCTATGAACTCTACAGTGCGCAGAACATCTCGCCGATCCTTATTTCTGAGGTGTCCCTCGTTGAGCCCCGCTGCTTTGTTGAGAGTTGCGGCGACCAATTTCCACTCCTTGATTTTGACTGTGCGTCCGGGCTTCAATCCCCGGGTGAATGCCAGCTTCTTCTCGAACGCTACGAGTGCGACATCCACAATGCTTTTGTAGCTTTGCGCAACATCAGCATCATAATACCAGAGAGGCGGGCGAGCTTTGTCAGGCAGCTGAGGAGAGAAATCGAGATCAAAATCTTCCATTTCAAGGTCAGACATCCACCTTCTCCATTTTTCTCACCAGAGCCTCCAGAGCCCTAAGAGTCTTTTGAGCGCCATCAACGAACAGTGGGCCGATCAGATCATTGCCTTGCCATTCCTGAGCCTCCGCTCGGTAGGTCGCAAGACGTCGTTTTAATGTCAGGAAGTGAGGATCATCCTTGTTGTCAGTTTGTTTTATTATGCAACTATTTACACACCCTACGCAGCTATCTACATCAGCCGTTTGGGTTCTTGGAATACCCGCTTCGTCACGGCAATTCGCGAGTTGTTTTGTGTTCTCAGTCAAAACACATAAACCATATTCATGAGGGGTGACAATCGGCTCGCCAACATGCTCTTCTATAATCTGCCTAATGGTTGCATCACGCGCACTCTTATCGTGCATCTCGACTAAACCAATATTGTCCGCTTGCCTCGTGAGGAATTCACCCAGCTGCCCATGGAGGGTGGCAGCACCATCTACGTATCGACTGACGAGTTCAAAAATCTGGCGCCTACCAAGGTGCTGATACTCCGACAGCTCGACCTTATTATGCGTGTAGACTCCAGTCATTTTCGACCCGAAATGGTGCCGGTAATGATCGCGGATAAGTGGCATAATATTTCCATCGAAACGGCGCATGGCAAACTCGGCCCAAGCATGGCGGAATCCATGAGCTGTTACGTGCGGGCAATAGTTACGGACATCATCACCCTGTCCCTCAAGAAAAATCTCGTAGAAGGAATTAACCTGCATCGTAACGTTAATAGCGTTTTTATTCAGAGAGTATACCGGCTGGTTCTGCGAGTTGAAACTATACCTAAAGTAGGAGAAAAGCTCTTTCCTCCTCTCGCAGGTCAAGCCGACGCCACCTAGACCATCCAGGACATCGATAAAATCGGCGACAGCAGCCGAAACATGCCGATCCGTAACGACCCCATGGTTGGTTTTTTCGATGTTCGACGCGAAGATATAGTCCGCCCCCTTTTTCTCGAACGCGTCGCGTGCCATTCCGCTCGCTTCACTATGTCGGATACCAGTCAAAATAAGAATCGCCAAATAACATGCTGTAAGAAGATGGTCCCCCTTTCGGGTAATTGAACTCTTAATTGAATGTGTGCCAATCGCGAATGGGATTGATGGAAGGGGAAGCTGATCTCTCGACTTCACGTTCGGGTAACACTTGCAAAGCTCCTCGAAGAACACTTGATCTACAGACCAAGCCTTTAATCGGCTGCCATAGCATGTGCTCCGTTCACCAAAATTTGAGAAAAATTGGCCAGCGGTCTTCCAACTAGGAAGCCTTCCCTCTTCGCGAAGCCTTCGTTCCGTTTGAAACCACGCGAGGACGTATTTGGTCTCATCCGATTTTATCAGCTGGAAACAATAACCTAGGACAGCCAAAGCAATTTCGAAAGGAACGATCGAAAAACTTCCGCCAGCCCGCCAATCTGCGTAGCTTTCGCCGGCATCTCTCACCCATACTGAGCAAAGGTCTTCCCAACGCCCACTTAGATTAGACGCCGGTAAGTACTGCTCAGGCACCAAACGGTGCTCCGCGTACCGCAGATCATACATCCACGCAAGTAGACGAATTCTACTGAACACCGTGGGCCCCCGAGCAATCGAACCATCGATATTGTGTATCACGAGCTCTATAAGTTCACTCTCACTGAGATCAGCTAGCAGTCGCCCCTGAAACTTACTGTTCATGAAATGAAATACTGAGGCAATGTTACCATAGGTAGAACTCATGCTTCTGGGACTCTGCACAGTCGCAAAGCCATTATCCACTCCTTCACAACGCAAGAACACAATATTCTTTGCGACCAGCTGCTGCCAGCTTCGAAGCTCCCCGAAACGACTCCTAAAGTCAATTTTCACTACCTCGCCTGAATCGACGTGATGAATAAACCAAATATCGTCGAAATACTTACCTGGGTTCTTGGCGTAACAAGAAGAGTCAATGAGAGGAGCACCGTCAGACGAACTAGCAGCATCTATCATTCCACGATCCATGAGTTCCCCCCTTCCGATATCGGTGCATGTGGTATCCTGCGTTCCAAATGCCCATATTTTTCAGATGCATCTTTCAGACTGACAGCACTGAAGCGCTTCAGGAGCAACTCAAGAAAGTTAAGCTTTGCCCACGCATTGATAGCCTTGTCGAGGTCTTGGGTGGCAAAAAGACCCTCTAACTCTCCCTCGATATGGCGCACCTCTTCCATCATCATGCGAGCCGTGAGACCGGAATCGAAGAGATAAATCATTCCATCCTTTTTAATCAAACCGCTTTTTTCGACAATAAATTTCTCTGCCTTGGCGGCCGCTAGGATTGTTTCGGGAGGAGCTTCGAGACTACTTCCCCGCAAGCCTATAAAATCCACTAAAGCAGAAACTGAAAACGGGCTTGTTCTCTCCTCCCATTCACCAATAATATCATGTGAAATACTGGCCATTTCCTCTGACACGGCGGCGGCAAACGCCCTGCCCTTCCTCAGCTTCACTTTATCTCTCGACCGCGCCCGATAGATTTCCTCACGGGTCTTCAATGTATGAAATTCATTCTGCGCTTGTCGTGAGAGTTCATCTGGATCTTCACTGTAATAGGACTTCAGCAGCGTAGTGGATTTAATGAATCCTCCTCGTTTTGCTTCTTCCGCATATACATGCGACTGAGCAATTGCCGAAGGAAGCAGCGCTTTAGCCGTACGCCTTTCGACGTCACCAAAATTAAACGCTCTGCCATTCTGACGTTTGACTTGAACGACGCTTAAGTATATCTGTTTAACTACAATTAAGTTTGCGTCTGACAAACCGTACTCGATCAGCCCTTCCGAGTGATCGGAGAAAGCCAAATGATAGAAATTCCAGGTGGAGCTAAAACGGGCAGTCTGCGGTTTATAGGGTGATATCATCGCTTCAGAAACGACATTCCCCAATGGGCGCTGATCATAGTCCCACAGATATGCTTTAAGCGCTCGACCCATCCTAGTATTCTTCTTAATACAAACGTTCTCGGCCTTACCACTCCGCCCCTTGAAGCTTCTAATCCAAATTCCTGTCGCATCTTCATCAATTTGCGCCCGTTTGAGGCGAACCGTGTTAGACAACTGAATTCTTCGTGATGCCAACAGCCAGACAAGGCACGTCTCTTCTTCCAAACTGGGGCCTAAGAAGTCGAGAAGTGAAAGCATTAATCTGGACATAATGGAGAAATTCTTCCCTCCATTTTCCCAAATAGACCATTGAGATTTCGGGTATGAACATGACGCAGTGACTTTTAAAAGCTGGTCTGCGAAACCCTTCGCTCCATTTTTGGCCAAATTCACTGCGGATGAAAAACGTTCGAAATGTATTGACTTCCGCCATTGGGACATTGCGATTGCATTGAGAAACGCATCATCCATAGCCACCAGAATCTCGATGTTAATACCCAAGATTTCGAACCACTCATTCTCCCATTTCAGAACTCTGGGTGAGTACGCTTGTGTTCTTTCAATCTTCTTGAGCCGTTCCACGCCGATCCGCGTCACCGCATCACAGATCTTAGCATATAGCTCTGGATGTTCGTTCCGAAGTCGCTTTCGAACATCTGACCATTTTCGGATAAACGCAGATGCATAATCAGTAACAGCATCGATGTACTGCTCATTCGTATAGTTAAGACTATCGCCGAATACATCTTCGAGAGACCTGGTCGGGTATCTTTCTACCGCTCTTAGGTTTGGCCAATAGCCGCTATCGAGGGCTTTTGCCCCCTTCCCCCCGATAAGGGTTCTGATCTCGCGCTTCACTTTTAGATCATCGCTCTTATCGGCGGCTTTATTGAACAGCCTCTTGGCGTCGTCCATGCTTGCCTTAATGCTGTATTCTGATGTCAACTCAGACTTTAAACGCTTGAGTAGCGCTCTTCCAAAATAACGCCTGTCTGATTCTTCACCGCTGACCGCTACCTTCACTATATATTCAAATGCTCTTTTATAACTTGGCACACGGGAAGCTGTGATGCCCGATTCTGGGGAATTTATGACTGCAATCATCGGCCCGATATATCGGTGGCATCGTAGTTGGGCAGGGACGCCAACCTCTTGAACCACGCCGAGGCTATCTACACCAATCCGTGCCACCCCCTTCAATGTGCCTGGTACATTCTGGACGTTGCTACGGTATTCTGCAGCATAGTCGCTCTCTTCTTCAGTAAGGCCTCCACGAATTAAACGCGCTTCCGCAAATGAAGATCGATTAGTCATTCAAACTCCTCCGTCAAGTAGCGGACTTGGCTGGCATCAGATGTTTGATCGACCATTTTGGCATTCTGTTCTTCGGCGTTGCCATGGAGAAGGATTTCGAAGTTGATGTATATATTCGTGGTGTCGAGACTTTCATGCCCTAACCTCTCTCTAAGCTGCTCATAGTTTTCGTTCAAAGCGCGAAGCCTATTTGCAAGGTTAGTCGCGTAGGTATGTCTCAATCCGTGGAATGTCCGTGTCCGGCTATGCCGTATCCACATATCGAGATTGGGAGTGTTCGCATTCCCATTCAATAGTATGGCGTCCTTGCAAGACTTATAAATTTTTGACGGATATGACGTGCTTAATCTTCTGTCGCGCGCCGACCCAAACGCAATATCGCCCGACACATGAAAGGTATTAACATAGCGGAGGATATCCTTCGCCAAGGCAGTTGGGAAAGCAATCTTCCGTACCTTTCCGGAACCCCGCCCCTTACCAATGATTGCGTACAAAAATTCGTTTCTCTGGCTGCTTTCAGCTTTCTTCAGCTCACTCCTAATTCTTGGAATACTGAAGTTGTCGGGATCAACAATTTCAGCGCCGCGGCAACCGGTCTCGTAGGCTACACGAAGTATGAGTTCATCTCGCCTTCTTAGCCTCGCGTTCTTTTTAACAACGTAACCAGAGAGGGTTTCGAAGTCTTTATAGGAAAGGTATTTCGCGTAAAGGCCAAACGGATCGAGTGAATTCTTTGTTCCGGCCGCCAGATTCACTTCCTCTTGCAGACTATGATTTATGTATTCCGATACCTCTATAGCCTTCTCAATGAACCCCAGATGCTCCATCGCCCTATAGAACTTTGCGATGAACCCGTGATAGTGTTCAACGGTAGTCGCTTCTAATCGCTTCTCTTGAAAGAGATGTTTGTCTAAGTATGCTTCGAGAAAGAACGCATCGACTTGGAGAGGCTCTATCCCTTTGCTTTTGGCAAAGTTCAGGAAATTTGCGACTTGGTGAGCCAGTTGATCATAGCCTCTCGGCTTCCGGTAGTATTCATTCATGAGCCAGATAGACGCAGGGAAGTAGGGTGCGAGCGTATCACCGTCTCGGATCATCTTGACGGTTCTCACCATGCCTTGGTGTTCGACTTCGCAAGTGACAACCTCAAATCCGCTCATACTGCTCCTGATGATGATCTGCAGGCTGTGGGCAGGTAGTTAATTCACCATTCAATATTACATTTTGCCGTAAAAATATACCCCGTCGTCGAAACGACCCTCAAAACGCTGGTTTGGGTATTTTTTTGCTTTGGTCTATAGAGTTAAATATGAGATGAGGTTGTAATGCGAATCGCCCGACTTGTCGTATTGCGCCGCGCGGCGCATCAGGCGCTTCGAGAGGCCCGCCTTGTCGAGCGGCGCGTCGTCCTTCCACGCCGTTACCTGTTCGATCAGATTGAGCAGCGCGCGCCCGTCGCCATCGGCCATCTCCAGCAGCGCCTCGCGCGCGTCGGGTTGCAGCGGCAGGGGCTTGCCCAATTCGCGCTCGGCCCGTTGCGCCAGACGCTCCAGATCGTCATGCGGCAGGCGTTCCAGCACCAGCACCTGCGCACGGCTCAACACGGCGGCGTTAAGCTCGAAGCTCGGGTTTTCCGTGGTGGCGCCGACCAGAAGGATGGTGCCATCCTCCATATGCGGCAGAAACCCGTCCTGCTGCGCCTTGTTGAAACGGTGTATCTCGTCGACGAAGAGCAGCGTCCCCTGCCCCTGCCTGCGGCGCAACTTGGCCGCGTCGAACACCTTGCGCAGTTCCGGCACGCCCGAGAAGATCGCGCTGATCTGCACGAAATGCAGGTCGGTCTCGTCGGCCAGAAGCCGCGCGATGGTGGTCTTGCCCACGCCCGGCGGCCCCCAGAAGATCAGCGAAGACAGCGCCCCGGCGGCCAGCATCACCGAAAGCGGCGCATCGGGGCCGAGCACCTGCTCCTGCCCGATCACCTCGGCCAGTGACTTGGGCCGCAACCGGTCGGCCAAGGGGCGGTGGCCGCCCTCTTCCGCCTCGTCTGTATCTCCGAACAGATCCGCCACGCTACCCCCTGAACTGCAGCGCCATGCGCCGGTCGCCCCGTTGTATCACCATCTGGATGCGCCGCACCTGCCCCGAGAGCAGCGCCACCAAGGCGGCCGTGTCTTCCACCGCCACGCCGTTGACCGCGAGGATCACGTCACCGTTCCGGAGCCCCACGCGCGGGCCGAAGCGCCCCGTATCAAGCACCACGACGCCCGCGCTTTCCAAGGGCAGGTTCATCTCGGCAATGACCGCCGGGTTGATCCGCGCGGCCCTAAGCCCCGGCAGCAGGCTGCGGGCGCCCAAGGTGACCTCGGCCCGGTCCGGCACGTCGGGCGCGGCGATCAGGGCCACTGTCACCTCCATCAGGTCACCGGCGCGCATGACGCCCACGCGCGCGGAATGGCCGAGCCCCGCGACCGACATGCGGTAGATCATCTCCGCGGGCGTGTTCACCGGCTCCCCGTCGACGCTGACGATCACGTCGCCGACCTTCAGCCCCGCGCCGTGAAAGGGGCTCGCCGCATGCAGACCCGAGACGATGATGCCACCCGGACGGTCCAGCCCCAATGGCCCCGCCATCTCGGCATCCACCGGCTGGCCCGACAACCCGGCCCAGGGGCGTTGAAAGGCGCTCTCGCCCGCGCGGGCCTGTGCGACGAAGGCGGCGACCAGATCGGCAGGGATGGCGAAGCCGATGCCGTTGCTGCCGCCCGAGCGGGTGAGGATCGAGGTGTTCACGCCGATCAGCCGCCCGGACATGTCAATGAGCGCGCCGCCGGAGTTGCCGGGATTGATCGGCGCGTCGGTCTGAATGAAATAGCCTTGCCCGCCGCCGCCTGCCGCGCCCGAGCGCGCCAGCCCGGAGACGATCCCGCTCGAGACGGTCTGGCCCACACCGAAGGGGTTGCCGATGGCGAGCGTCAGCTCCCCCACTTCCACCGCGTCGCTGTCGCGCAGTTCAAGGAAGGGCAGATCCTCCGCGCCCTCGAGCTTGAGGATCGCCAGATCGCTCTCGGCGTCGCCCAGAAGCACGCGGGCGCTGTACTCGCGCCGGTCGTTCAGCACCACGCGGATGTCGGTGGCGGTGCCGACGACATGGTAGTTCGACACGACGATCCCGTCGGCGGACAGGATCACGCCGGAGCCGAGCGAATTCTGCACCCGGGGCCGCTCGGAAAAGGGATCGCGAAAGAAACGTTCGAAGAAGGGATCGGCCTGCAACGGCGTGCGCCGGGATTCGGTGATGGTGCGGGCGTAGATGTTCACCACCGCGGGGGCGGCCTGTTTCACCAGCGGCACGAAGCTCAGCTGCATCTGCGCGGCAGAGCTGGGCACCTGCTGCGCCATCAGCGGCGCGGCCAGCAGCATGAGGATCAGGGCAAGGGCTCTCATGCCCCCAGATATGCGCAGGGAGCGGGGCCGGTGCAACTGCGAACTAACGCCCCTGCCCGGCAAAAGAAAAGCCCCGCCGAGGGGCGGGGCTTTCCGAATAACGATGGCGGGGATCTTATTCCGCCGCGTCTTCCTCGGCCAGGCGCGCCTTGTCGGCGGCACCCTTGGCGTCGCGGTCGCGGTCGACGAATTCGATGATCGCCATCGGCGCCATGTCACCATAGCGGAAGCCGGCCTTCAGGACGCGGACGTAGCCGCCCTGACGGTCCTTGTAGCGGGGGCCCAGCACGTCGAACAGCTTGGCGACATACTGATCTTCCTTCAGCTTGCTTGCGGCCTGACGGCGGGCGTGCAGGTCGCCGCGCTTGGCGAGCGTGATCATCTTCTCGATGATCGGCTTCAGTTCCTTGGCTTTCGGCAAGGTGGTCTTGATCTGCTCATGCTCGATGAGCGAGCCTGCCATGTTCGAGAACAGCGCCTTGCGGTGTTCATGTGTACGGTTCAGGCGGCGGTATCCACGTGCGTGACGCATTGTCTTACTCCAATCGTGATGCCCTCTACGGGCGGTTTTGCTTTGTCTGGCCCGCGATGCGTGTCACGGGCTCTCCTTGGGGCGTGTGCCCGGTCTTCACGGTTGTGCCGATTTCTTTGGAAGAAATCGGTGCCGGAAACTTCGGAAGTTTCCGGCGCCCGTATCTTAGAACGAATCCTCGAACTTCTTGGCGAGGTCTTCGATGTTCTCTGGCGGCCAGTCCTCGACGTCCATCCCGAGGTGCAGGCCCATGCCCGACAGCACTTCCTTGATCTCGTTCAGCGACTTGCGGCCGAAGTTCGGGGTGCGCAGCATCTCGGCTTCGGTCTTCTGGATCAGGTCGCCGATGTAGACGATGTTGTCGTTCTTCAGGCAGTTTGCCGAACGGACCGAGAGTTCCAGCTCGTCGACCTTCTTCAGCAGCAGCGGGTTGAACTCCAGGCCGTCGTCGTCGTCCTGACGGGACGCCGATTCCGGCTCGTCGAAGTTCACGAAGATGCCAAGCTGGTCCTGCAGGATGCGCGCGGCGAAGGCCACGGCGTCGTCCGGCGTGATGGAGCCATCGGTCTCGACCTTCATGGTCAGCTTGTCATAGTCCAGCACTTGACCCTCACGGGTCGGCTGCACGTCGTAGGAGACCTTTTTGACCGGCGAATAGATCGCGTCGATCGGGATGAGACCGATGGGCGCGTCTTCCGGCTTGTTCTTGTCGGCGGAGACATAGCCCTTGCCGGTGTTGACGGTCAGTTCCATGTAAACATCCGCACCATCGTCGAGGTGGCAGATCACATGCTCGCGGTTCAGAATCTCGATGCCGGCGGATTCGGAGATGTCACCGGCGGTGACGACGCCCGGGCCCTTGGCAGAGATCGACAGGCGCTTCGGCCCTTCGACTTCCATGCGCAGGCTGACGCCCTTGAGGTTCAGGATGATGTCGGTCACGTCTTCGCGCACACCGGCGACGGAGGAGAACTCGTGCAGCACGTTGTCGATCTGCACGGAGGTGATTGCCGCGCCCTGCAGCGAGGACATCAGCACGCGGCGCAGCGCGTTGCCGAGGGTCAGACCGAAGCCCCGCTCCAGCGGTTCGGCCATGACGGTCGCCTGACGTGCGGGGTCGTTGCCCGGCTTGACGTCAAGCTGTTGCGGCTTGATCAATTCAGCCCAATTCTTGTGGATCATGCGTCCCTCCATCCTTGTTTGTGCCTCATGTCCAAATGACACAAACGCTCGAGGTTTCTGAAAAGCGGTATGGGGCCGCACGCCAGGCGCGACCCCATGTCAAACAGTCCCGGTTTAAACGCGGCGGCGCTTCGGGGGGCGGCAGCCGTTGTGGGCCATCGGCGTCACATCACGGATCGAGGTGATGTTGAAACCGGCGGCAGCCAGGGCGCGCAGCGCGCTCTCGCGGCCCGAACCGGGGCCCTGCACTTCGACTTCCAGCGTCTTGACGCCGTGATCCTGCGCCTTGCGGCCCGCGTCTTCGGCGGCCATCTGGGCAGCATAGGGGGTCGACTTGCGCGAACCCTTGAAGCCCATGGTGCCAGCGGACGACCAAGAGATCGCGTTGCCCTGCACGTCCGAGATCAGGATCTTGGTGTTGTTGAAGCTCGAGTTCACATGCGCCACGCCTGCGGCGATGTTCTTGGAGACCTTACGCTTGGTGCGTGTCTTATCGCGTGCCATTGATCGGACCCTCCCTTATTTCTTCTTGCCAGCAATGGCCTTCGCGGGGCCTTTGCGTGTGCGTGCGTTGGTATGGGTGCGCTGGCCGCGAACCGGCAGGTTGCGACGGTGGCGCAGGCCACGGTAGCAGCCGAGGTCCATCAGGCGCTTGATGTTCATCTGCGTGTCACGACGCAGGTCGCCTTCGACGGTGTAGTTGGCGTCGATGTGCTCACGCACGGCCAGAACTTCGGCGTCGGACAGTTCGTTGACCCGGCGGGTCTCGTCGATACCGACAGCTTCGCAGATGGCCTTGGCGGAGGAGCTGCCAATACCGGTGATATAGGTGAGGGCGATGGGAACCCGCTTTGCAGTCGGGATGTTTACGCCGGCAATACGTGCCACGTTAGCTATTCCTTTTCGTTGCGGGTCCGTGATTCCAGACCCTTTTTTCACAACACAAGCCCGAGGCATAGGGCCATCGGGCTAAGGCTGATCAGGTGATCTTGCGGGGTTGGGCGGAACCCTTGCCGCAATTTGATTCTCTTACGAGATAGGGGTGACTATGAGGTTTTGCTGAGGGCGTCAAGGCCCGCGCAGAACTGTATGCCGATCGGCAGCGCGAAGGCAAAGGAAAGCACCCCCTGCCCCGCGCTGCCGGGAAATCACTTTTCGAGAACCTGCGCGATCGCGCCGCGCACTTCGTCGATCTTTCCCAGACCGTTGACGCCGCTGAGCATGTCTTTGGCATAGTAGTAGCCGATCAGCGGGGAGGTCTGCTTGTAATAAGCCATCAAACGGGTCTTGAGGCTTTCCTCGTTGTCGTCGGCGCGGCGCTTGAACTCGGTCCCGCCACAGTTGGTGCATTTGCCATCTTCGGGGATCGGTTTGGTCAGGTCGTTATAGACCTCGCCGCAGCTTGCGCAGGTGGACCGCGCGGTGATGCGGGCGACCAGCGCCTCATCATCGACCTTCATCTCGATCACGGCATCAAGGGTCTGGCCCTCTTGCGCCATCAGATCGGCCAGGGCATCGGCTTGCGCCAGCGTGCGGGGGAAGCCGTCGAAAATAAAGCCGCCATGCTCGGCCTTGTCGGTCAGCTTCTCCCGGATCAGGCCGATGACGATCTCATCGGTGACAAGCGCGCCGCGGTCCATCACGTCGGCCACAATCTTGCCCATCTCTGTGCCGCTGTCCTTGGCTTCACGCAGCATGTCGCCGGTGGACAGCTGAACCATGTTGCGGGTCTCGACCAGATGACGTGCTTGGGTGCCTTTGCCTGCACCCGGAGGCCCGAGTAGGATAATATTCATCGACGTACGGGGCTCCGTTTCTTGCGTGTACCTTTGCCTTTGCCCGCGCCCTTGCCGCGCAGCTGAGACTTCTCGAGCAGACCTTCATACTGATGCGCCAGCAGATGGCTCTGAACCTGTTGGATCGTGTCCATGGTGACCGAGACGACGATCAGCACCGAGGTGCCGCCGAAGTAGAAGGGAATGGCGAATTGGCCGCGCAGAATCTCGGGCAGAACACAGACCGCCGCCAGATAGGCCGAGCCGAGCACGAGGATGCGGTTGACCACATACTCCAGATACTCAGCGGTGCGCTTGCCGGGGCGGATGCCGGGGACAAAGCCGTTCTGGTTCTTCAGGTTGTCGGCCACGTCATCAGGTTTGAAGCTGACGTTAAAGGTATAGAAATAGGCGAAGAAGACGATCATGCCCACAAAGAACAGCAGATAGAGCGGCTGACCGGGGCCGAAGTTCGCCAAGAGCCAAGACATCACCGGGCTGGTGGAATTGCCCGAGAAGGTGCTGACGGTGACCGGCAGCAGCAGCAGCGAGGAGGCGAAGATCGCCGGGATCACGCCCGCCGGGTTCACCTTGATCGGCAGGTGGCTGGTGCCGCCGTCATACATCTTCATCCCGACCTGACGGCGGGGATATTGAATGTGAATCTTGCGCAGGGCGCGCTCCATGAAGACCACGAACATGATTGTCGCGATCACCATGACCAGCACGCCCACGATCACGGCGGGGCTGATCGCCCCCGATCGGCCCGAGGCAAAGAACTGCGCGATGGCGGCGGGAACCTCGGCGATGATGCCGACAAAGATGATCAGCGAGATGCCATTGCCGATGCCGCGTGCGGTGATCTGCTCACCCAGCCACATCAGGAACATGGTGCCGCCGACAAGGGTAATCATACAGGCCGCGATGAAGCTGAAACCCATCTGGCCATCGGCCACGATGTCACCGGCCTGAAGGCTGACCGCAAGGCCGTAGGACTGCAGCGTCGCCAGTGCCACGGTGCCGTAGCGGGTGTACTGGTTGATCTTCTTGCGCCCCTGCTCGCCCTCTTTCTTCAACTGCTCCAGCGCCGGAACCATGGAGGTCAGCAGCTGAACGATGATCGAGGCCGAGATATAGGGCATGATGCCCAGAGCGAAGATACCCATCCGGCCAAGCGCGCCGCCGGTGAACATCGACACCATGCCGCCGATGCCCTGGCCCGCGCTCTCCATGAAGTCACGCAGCGCGCCACCGTCGATGCCGGGAACCGGAATGAAGGTGCCAAGGCGGTAAACGATAAGCAGCCCGAGCGTGAACAGAATCCGGTTGCGCAGGTCTGTTGCCTTGCCCAATGCGGACCAGCTCGTGTTCGCGGCCATGTTTTCGACGGCAGATACCATGAGGGGTCTCTTCTTTTGTTGCGAAAACGCCGCCCGGGCCGTTTTCCGGCGGGCGGCGTTCGGGAAAACTTGAGGTTATGTAAGCGGCTGGCGCGCCGCTCACAAGCCTTAAGGCCGCTTTACTCGGATGCCTCGGCCGCCTTGGGGGCGGTCACGGTCACCTTGCCGCCTGCCTTCTCGACCGCCTCGATGGCGGACTTGGAGGCGCCTGCGACGTTCAGGTCGATCTTGGAGGTGATGTCACCCTTCGCCAGAACGCGGATACCGTCCAGCTCACGACGGACCAGACCGGAGGCCACCAGCGCCGCGGCGTCGATGGTGTTGCCCGCGTCAAGCTTCTTGGCGTCGATGAACTTCTGGATCAGACCCAGGTTGACGACAGCGAAGGATTTGCGGTTCGGCTTGTTGAAGCCGCGCTTGGGCAGACGCTGGTAGATGGGCATCTGGCCGCCTTCGTAGCCATTGATGCTCACACCCGAGCGGGATTTCTGACCCTTGATACCACGGCCACCCATTTTACCCTTGCCAGAGCCGGGACCACGGCCAACGCGCATACGCTTCTTGGCTGCGCCTTCGTTGTCGGAAAGTTCGTGCAGTTTCATGTCGCTTCTCCTTATGCCGGAAATGGCCCCCAGCGACGGGAGTGGCCAAACGCGGCGTTGCGATTCCATTGCGACCCAACACGGGCCACCGGGGGCGTATAGGGGATGGCGGGGGGCGTGACAAGGGGGGCGTGGCGCGTAGGGCTTTTTGCGGAGCGAAGAGGGCCAGCGCCTGCCCGTGGGGTGGCGATCTGAACGGCTATCCATCCCACTTTATGGTGCGGCGAAGCTATACGCTATCAAAGGGGTGCCCAGCCCCACCAAATCGCCAGCCCGCCGGTACGGGCAGGCGATGGCCCGGCGCCTCCGTCTTGATTCCGGGCCTGTGGTCCCGCGAAACGACGCACCCTGCACCGCAACGCAAAACGCCCCGCAGTTCCCTGCGAGGCGCTTTCGTAGCGTGGTCCCCCACCCTACCGCTGAACCCTAGGTTCAGCCTTTCTCTTCAACGATCTCGACCATATGCGAGACCTTGTTGATCATGCCGCGGACGGAAGGTGTATCTTCCAGCTCACGGGTACGACCCATCTTGTTCAGGCCGAGGCCGACCAGCGTTGCGCGCTGTTTGGCGGGGCGGCGGATCGGCGAGCCGACCTGCTTGATTACGAGTGTCTTGGCCATGCTTATGCCTCCTCAGCCACTTGAGCGGAGGACTCGACGTTGTCTTCACGCTTGGGCAGAATGTCAGCCACTTTCTTGCCGCGACGCTGCGCGACGGAACGGGGCGATTGCTCTTTCTTCAGACCGTCCAGAGTGGCGCGGATCATGTTGTAGGGGTTCTGCGAACCGACCGATTTGGACACAACGTCTTTCACGCCCAGCATCTCGAACACGGCACGCATCGGACCACCGGCGATGATACCGGTACCTTCAGGTGCTGTGCGCATGATGACGCGGCCTGCGCCGTGGCGACCATGCATATCGTGGTGCAGGGTGCGGCCTTCGCGCAGTTGCACGCGGATCATCTGACGCTTGGCCTGCTCGGTCGCCTTGCGGATGGCCTCGGGCACTTCTTTCGCTTTACCCTTGCCAAAGCCGACGCGGCCTTTCTGATCGCCCACGACCACGAGTGCGGCGAAGCCGAAACGCTTACCACCCTTAACGGTCTTGGACACGCGGTTGATCGCGACCAGACGGTCAGCGAATTCCGGGGTCTCGTCGCGTTGGTTGCGGCGGTTGCCCCCACGGTTGTCATCTCTTGCCATCTGGCATCTTCCTTTTTCTGTGGCCTTACCGGCCCTTAGGATCAATCCTGGTGAGCCCATGGCCCCCGGATCATCGAGAGGGCCTTCCCGGCCCTCTTCGCAGGAAGGCTATGCACCGGGCATAGCCTTCGTATGAAAGCGGGTGCGTGGTTGCCCACGCACCGCACCATCAGATCTTCAAACCGCCTTCACGCGCGGCTTCGGCCAGAGCCTTGACCTTGCCGTGGAAGAGGAAGCCGCCCCGGTCGAAGTATGCTTCTTCGACGCCGGCTTTCTTGGCACGTTCGGCAATCGCGGCACCGACTTTGGTCGCTGCTTCGATGTTGTTTTTGCCAACCACGCCCAGATCCTTCTCCATGGAGGAGGCGGAGGCCAGTGTCACGCCGTTCACATCGTCGATCAGCTGGGCCGAGATGTTCTTGGACGAACGGTGTACCGACAGGCGAAGACGCCCGGCGTTGACTTTGCGGAGTTTGTTCCGAACGCGCATGCGGCGCTTCAGGAACAGCTGTCGTTTGGTATTTGCCATCAATCCGTTCCTTACTTCTTCTTGCCTTCTTTGCGGAAGATGAACTCGCCCTTATAGCGGATGCCTTTGCCCTTATAGGGCTCGGGCTTGCGCCATGCGCGGATGTTCGCGGCAACCTGACCAACGAGCTGTTCGTCGATGCCTTCCACAACGATTTCGGTCTGCTTCGGTGCCGTCACGGTCACGCCCTCGGGCGCAACATAGTCGACATCGTGGCTGAGGCCGAGGTTCAGTTTCAGCGTGTTGCCATTCATGGCCGCACGATAACCAACACCCTGGATTTCAAGCTCTTTCTTGAAGCCCGTGGTGACGCCGGTCACCAGGTTTTCGATCATGGTGCGGGACATGCCCCACTGCTGACGGGCGCGCTTGGACTTGCCGCGCGGTGTCACAGTGATGGCGTTGTCTTCGACCGCGAGGGTCACGTCGTCAGTGGCACGGAAGCTGCGGCTGCCCTTGGGGCCCTTCACTTCGATGGTCTGACCGCTCACCTCTGCCGAGACACCCGACGGCATAGCGACTGGTTTCTTACCGATACGAGACATTGTCTTCTCCTTAGAATACGGTGCAGAGCACTTCGCCGCCAACATTGGCAGACCGTGCAGATGCGTCCGACATCACACCTTTGGAGGTGGAGACAATCGACACGCCGAGGCCCTGACGGACGACGGGGATGTCATTGACGGCCATGTAGACGCGGCGACCGGGCTTGGAAACCCGCTTCAGCTCGCGAATAACAGGTTCGCCTTCGTAGTACTTGAGGCTGATCTCGATGGCGGGGTGGCCATCGGCGCCCGTGACTTTTTCATAGCCGCGGATGTAGCCTTCGTCAGCCAGCACGTCCAGAACCCATGCACGCAGCTTGGAGGCCGGTGTCATGACAGTGGATTTGCCGCGCAGCGAAGAGTTACGGATGCGTGTCAACATATCTGCGATAGGATCGTTCATCTGATGCGCTCCTTACCAGCTCGACTTGACCATGCCGGGAATCTGGCCGGAAGAGCCAAGGTCCCGCAGCGCGATCCGCGAAATTTTCAGTTTACGATAGTAGGCGTGGGGGCGGCCCGTCAGCTGGCAACGGTTGTGCAGACGCACAGCAGAGCTGTTGCGCGGCAATTTCGCCAGTTTCAGGGAAGCGCGGAAACGCTCTTCCATCGGTTTGCTTTCGTCGCTCACGATCTCTTTCAAAGCCGCGCGCTTGTCAGCGTACTTTTTAACCAGTGCTTCGCGCTTCTTCTCGCGCTCAATCATGGATTTCTTAGCCATTTCTAATCCTTCCCGCGCTTATGAATTGAAGGGCATGTTGAATGCTTTCAACAGCGCCTTGGCTTCAGCGTCGGTTTTCGCCGTGGTGGCGATCACGATGTCCATACCCCAAGTCTCGTCAACTTTGTCGAAGTCGATTTCGGGGAACACGATATGCTCTTTCAAGCCCATGGCGTAGTTGCCACGGCCGTCAAAGCTCTTGCCCGAGATGCCGCGGAAGTCGCGGATACGGGGCATTGCGATCGTGATCAGACGGTCAAGGAATTCATACATACGCTCGCCACGCAGGGTCACTTTCGCACCCAAAGGCATGTCCTCACGCACGCGGAAACCAGCGATGGATTTCTTGGCCACGGTTGTCAGAGCCTTCTGGCCTGCAATCGCGGTCAGGTCTTCCTGAGCCGACTTGGCTTTTTTGCTGTCGCGCACGGCTTCGGCACCGCAGCCGATGTTCAGAACGATCTTGTCCAGCTTGGGGATCATCATGTCGTTCTTGTAGCCGAATTCCTCTTTCAGGGCGGCGCGGATCTTCTCGCGATATTCGGCCTGAAGGCGGGGTGTGTAGGTTGCGGTATCAAGCATCGATCACGTCCCCCGTGGTCTTGGCAAAGCGCACTTTCTTGTCGCCTTCGATTTTGAAACCCACGCGGGTGGCTTTGCCATTGGCATCCACCAGTGCGAGGTTGCTCAGGTCGATCGGCATCGCCTTGGGGATGCGGCCGCCTTGAGATGTCTGTGTCTGGCGCGTGGCGCGGATGGCGATTTTCACGCCGTCAACGATGGCCTTGTTCGACTTGGGGTCAACGGACGAGATGGTGCCCGTCTTGCCTTTGTCCTTGCCGGACAGGACGATGACCTTGTCACCTTTGCGAAGTTTAGCAGCCATGATTACAGCACCTCCGGAGCGAGCGAGATGATTTTCATGAAGTTCTTCGCGCGCAGCTCACGAACGACCGGCCCGAAGATACGGGTACCGACGGGTTCGTTGTTGTTATTCAGGATAACAGCGGCGTTGCGGTCGAAGCGGATGGCGGTGCCATCTTCACGACGAACTTCTTTGGCGGTGCGAACGACAACGGCCTTGCGGACGTCGCCCTTTTTCACACGACCACGCGGGATGGCTTCCTTGACCGAGACGACGATGATGTCGCCGACGGACGCGTATTTACGCTTGGAACCACCCAGGACCTTGATGCACTGAACACGGCGCGCGCCGCTGTTGTCAGCAACATCCAGGTTGGTCTGCATCTGGATCATTTGGTTTCTCCCGACCTTCTGGGGGGCGATGCGGCCCTCATCCCAGGGTTTCGTTTAAGGGGCTCAGGCCTCGGCTTTGTCCGAAGTCAGAACTTCCCAACGTTTGGTTTTCGACTTGGGGGCACATTCGATGATGCGCACAGTGTCGCCCACCTTGAACGTGTTGTTCTCATCGTGAGCCCGGTATTTCTTGGACTTACGGATGGTCTTTTTCAGAACCGGATGCGTAAAGCGGCGCTCTACGGAAACGGAAACTGTTTGTGCGTTGGCGTCCGATGTCACGGTGCCTGTAAGGATACGCTTGGGCATGTTTCAGGCTCCTATTATTCGGCTGCCGCAGCAGCGGCTTTCTGGTTCAGCACGGTGTGGACACGGGCCACGTCACGCTTAACAGTCTTCAGACGTGCGGAGTTCTCCAGCTGGCCGGTGGCCTGCTGGAAGCGCAAGTTGAAGGATTCTTTTTTCAGGTTCACAAGTTCGTCGCGGAGCTGGTCCGGCGTCTTGTCGTGCAGTTCGCTGGCTTTCACGGCCTCTTCCTTTCAACATCACCAGTAGGCCCCTGTCAGGGTGACCATGATTCTGGTGGAGTTCATGATGAAAGGTGCCAATACGCGGGGTGCCGCCATAACGCAACCCCTTATCCGGATTCATGCGCGCAATGCGCTAAGGGCCGCGCCTGACCTTGGGTAGGCGCATCTGTCTTCACAGTTTGCCCCGCGGCTGAGAGGCCCGCAACCCCTATGTCCGCCGGAACGGTTCAAGGCGCCTTCCCGGGGGGGGGGGGAGGTCAGGCGCGGCCCGTGCCTGCGGCAGGCACTAAGGGATATTTGGCTCGCCAATCGAACTTCAGCCCGGTAATCAGGGCCCATGTCAAACATCAAATCGCTCTTCGCCACCCGCCTCTATCACGCCGCCCTCTCCGAGAAGGGCAAGCTCATCGACATCGACGAGCTGACCGCCTCGTGTTTCTCGATCGCCGAGGATGACGAGGCCGGGCAGGACTGGTGCGAGGCCAATGGCTATGCCGGCTACACCTCCTATGCCTCGCTCGACGACCTGCCCTACCGCTTTCCGATCTTTGCGGATCTGAAGAAGGTGCTGGATGCCCATGTCGCGGCCTTTGCGGAGGATCTGCAGTTCGATCTCGGCGACCGCAAGCTGGTGCTGGACTCGCTGTGGCTGAACATCCTGCCCGAGGGCGGCATCCACACCTCGCATATCCACCCGCATTCGGTGGTCTCGGGGACGACCTATGTGACCATGCCCGAGGGCGCCAGCGCGATCCGTTTCGAGGACCCGCGCCTGCCGATGATGATGGCCGCCCCCGGCCGGGTGAAGGACGCGCGCGAGGAGCTGCGGCCCTTCATCTATGTGGCCCCCGAAGCGGGCGACGTGCTGCTGTGGGAAAGCTGGCTGCGCCACGAAGTGCCGATGAACATGATCGAGGACGATCGGGTGTCGGTGAGCTTCAACTACGCCTGGGAGAGCTGAGGGCCAGCGCCTGCCCGCGGGTGGGCGATCCCACGGTGCCTCGTGCCACTTTATGGCGCAGCCAAGATGTGCGTTCTCGAAGTCGCACCCAGCCTCACCAAATCGCCTACCCGGTCGCACCGAAGGTGCGCCCAACATATGACGGCACGCCTCTGGCGTGACGGGCGGGCAGGCGACGGCCCGCCGCCTACGGGTTGATTCCGCACCGGGTGGCACGGACCGGCGAGATTTGCGCCAGCCGGCGCTTGCGCGTCATTCCCCTGCCCCGCCAAAGCAAAACCCCCGCCGATCGCTCGACGGGGGTTTTTTCTTTCTGCCACCCCTTGCAGGGCTGCGGGATTACCAGTCCTCGCGGACTACGACCCGAGTCTTGATCGGCAGCTTCATGGCTGCCAGACGCAGGGCTTCGCGCGCCACGTCTTCGCCGACACCGTCGATCTCGAACATGATGCGGCCCGGCTTGACCTTGGCGGCCCAGAAGTCGACGGAACCTTTACCTTTACCCATACGAACTTCGACAGGCTTGGAGGTCACCGGAACGTCCGGGAAGATGCGGATCCAGACACGGCCCTGACGCTTCATGTGACGCGTCATGGCGCGGCGTGCCGCTTCGATTTGACGGGCTGTAACCCGCTCCGGCTGCAGCGCCTTCAGGCCGTAGGTGCCGAAGTTCAGGTCAGACCCGCCCTTCGCCAGACCCTTGATCGAGCCTTTGAACTGCTTGCGGAATTTAGTACGCTTTGGTTGAAGCATTTCTCATTCCCCCTTAGCGACGACCGCCGGCACCGCGAGGTGCTGGGCCGTCTTGGAGTTCCTGTGCCTTGCGGTCACGCGCAGCGGGGTCGTGTTCCATGATCTCGCCTTTGAAGATCCAGGTCTTGATCCCGATGATGCCGTAGGCGGTGGACGCCTCGACATGCGCGTAATCGATGTCGGCACGCAATGTGTGCAGCGGCACGCGACCTTCGCGGTACCATTCGGTACGTGCGATCTCGGCCCCACCGAGACGACCCGCGAGGTTCACGCGGATGCCCAGTGCGCCCATGCGCATGGCGTTCTGCACGGCACGTTTCATGGCGCGGCGGAAGGACACCCGGCGCTCCAGCTGCTGTGCGATGCTCTCACCAACCAGATGTGCGTCCAGCTCAGGCTTGCGGACCTCAACGATGTTGAGGTGCAGTTCGGAGTTGGTCATCTTGGCGATTTTCTGGCGCAGCGTCTCGATGTCCGCGCCTTTCTTGCCGATGATGACACCGGGGCGGGCTGTGTGGATCGTGACGCGGCACTTCTTGTGCGGACGTTCGATGATCACACGGGCAACACCGGCCTGGTGGCACTCTTTCTTGATGAAGTCGCGGATCGCGAGGTCTTCGAGCAGAAGATCACCGTAATCCTTGGTGTCGGCGTACCAGCGGCTGTCCCAGGTGCGGTTCACCTGAAGGCGCATACCGATCGGATTGACTTTGTTACCCATCAGGCTTGCTCCTCAACTTGACGCACTTTGATCGTGATCTCGGCAAACGGCTTGATGATCTTGCCGAACCGGCCACGTGCACGCGGGCGACCGCGCTTCATGGTCAGGTTCTTGCCGACATAGGCCTCGGCCACGATCAGCTCATCGACGTCCAGGTTGTGGTTGTTTTCCGCGTTGGCGATGGCGGACTGAAGGCATTTCTTCACGTCCTGCGCGACCCGCTTCTTGGAGAAGGTCAGGTCGGTCAGCGCCTTATCCACGGACTTGCCACGGATGAGGGCAGCAACCAGGTTCAGTTTCTGCGGGCTGGTGCGAAGCATGCGCAGTTTTGCCATTGCTTCGTTGTCTGCCACGCGGCGGGGATTCTTATCCTTGCTCATGGCTTATTTCCGCTTCGCTTTTTTGTCGGCGGCATGACCGTAGTAGGTCCGAGTCGGGGAGTATTCACCGAACTTCTGACCGATCATGTCTTCGCTGACGTTGACAGGAATGTGCTTGTGACCGTTGTAGACGCCGAACGTCAGGCCCACGAACTGGGGCAGGATCGTGCTGCGGCGCGACCAGATCTTGATCACTTCGTTACGACCGCCCTCGCGGGAAGCCTCTGCCTTTTTGAGGACATAAGAGTCGACAAAAGGACCTTTCCATACTGAACGAGCCATTGATTAACGCCCCTTCTTCTTGGCGTGACGCGAGCGGATGATAAGCTTGCTGGACGCTTTGTTCTTGTTGCGGGTCTTGGCACCCTTCGTCGGCTTGCCCCAGGGCGTCACCGGGTGACGACCACCAGAAGTCCGGCCTTCACCACCGCCGTGCGGGTGGTCGATCGGGTTCATCACCACACCACGCACAGAGGGACGGATGCCCTTGTGGCGCATGCGGCCCGCTTTACCGTAGTTCTGGTTGGAGTTGTCGGGGTTGCTGACGGCACCGACGGTGGCCATGCATTCCTGACGCACGAGACGCAGCTCGCCAGAGCTCAGACGGATCTGAGCGTAGCCACCGTCACGACCCACGAACTGGGCGTAGGTGCCGGCGGCACGGGCGATCTGACCGCCTTTGCCGGGCTTCATCTCGATGTTGTGGACGATCGTACCGATCGGCATGCCCGAGAAAGGCATCGCGTTGCCGGGCTTGATGTCCACTTTGGCGCCGGCGATGATCTTGTCGCCAATGGCCAAACGCTGCGGGGCCAGGATGTAGGCCTGCTCGCCGTCTTCGTACTGGATCAGTGCGATGAAGGCGGTACGGTTGGGGTCATATTCGATCCGCGCGACAACAGCGGACATGTCCAGCTTGTTCCGCTTGAAATCAACGATACGGTAGAGGCGCTTTGCACCACCACCTGTACGACGCATTGTGATTCGTCCGGTGTTGTTCCGGCCACCGGATTTGGTCAGACCCTGAGTAAGGGCTTTGACCGGGCGGCCTTTCCACAGCTCCGAACGGTCGATCAGTACCAGTCCACGCTGGCCTGGCGTCGTCGGTTTGTACGACTTGAGTGCCATGTTCTCTGTCTTCCGTTTGCTAGGCACGCTCGCACCGAGGTGAAAGCGCGTTGGTTATAGGGCCCCGAAGGTCCCCTGTGGGAGTGGTGGGTGGGTTTAAATCTCTTGCGAGGCAAGCATCCCAACCACCGGGATCGTTCAAATAGCCAAACCCCGGACGAATCCGGGGTCTGAGCCGATGTGGCGACCTAACAGGTTCGCAACTGCCCGTCCAGTGGTCAGAGCGAAAATCCTCCCCCTGCCCCGCACAAAAGAAAAGAAGGCGCCGAAGCGCCTTCTTCTACTAGTTCTGCGGTTACCCAAACCGGGTATTAGTCAAGGCCAATGCTCTCGGCCAGACGCATACCGGGGTCGAGGATTTCAACTTCGGCTTCGTTGAATTCCGGCATGCTTTCCAAACGCTCTTCGGTCACACCGGGAACGATGACTTCGTCTTCACGCATGATCAGCTTCTCAACCGGGATGGCAACTTCGTTCTCGCCCATACCGAGGAAACCACCGACGCCGATGATCGCCACTACGGTATCGCCACGGACGCCAATGAAGTCGATTTCGCCAACGTCTTCACCGGTCTCGGTGGCAACGCTGCGGCCCGTCAGTTCTTCGGCGGTCAGGTTGAAGATCGGCAGGCGCTGCACGTTCTCCTGATAGCGGGCGCGGTCTTCATCGGCCATATTGCCCTGCGCGTCGGCGTTGAAGTCTTCCATCAAGACACGCGCTTGCTCTTGCTCGACGTCGATCTCGGCACCTTCGGCACCTTCAACGTTGACCTGCGGTGCTTCGGCCTCTTCGACCACGACATTCGCGTCTTCACCCTGCTGCACGTTCACATCGGCTTCTTTCTGCTCGACGTCGACTTCGGCTTCCTCGGACTCGGCGACATTCACGTTGGCCTCGGCCTGCTCAACGGTCACGCGGGGCTCGGCTTCTTCGATGGTGACCTTTGGCTCGGGGCGCACGAATTTCACGACGGGTTCGGGCTGCTCCAGATCGACAATCGGTTCACCGGTTTCCACGTCGACCTGCGGCTTCGGCACCTGCACGGTCACAACCGGCTCGGGGATGCGCACGGTAACCTGCGGCTGTGCCTGCTCAACGGTGATGATCGGCGCTTGCTGCTGCACGCGCACGGTCGGCTCGGGGACGGCCACATTCACCTCGGGCTGGCCCTGCTCCACCGTCACCACGGGGGCGTCTTGCGAGACGTTCACGTCGGGTTCGGGAACGGTCACGTCAACTTCGGCATCTTCCTGTTCGACAACCACTTGGCCGCCGGCGACATTTGCGGTCGCGGCTGCGCCACCTTCGACCTCGGCTTCAGCACCTTCGACCTCGGCTTCGGCTTCCATCTGGGCTTCGGCTTCGGCATTGCGTTCGATGGTCTCTTCGACCTTTTCAGTCGCATCCTGCGCCAGAACCGGAGCGGCCGCGAAAAGGGCAACAGCAGATACGCCAGCCATGAGTGTTTTGGTATAGATCATCAGGTCTCTCCCGTCTTCGTTTACGATAAGTGAGGTGCGCAGCACCCCGTCTTCCACGGGGAGACAACCGGCAGCTTTTCGCTCTGTTCCGAGAAAATTGAAGGCTTTTTTTCGGAACTTTCCTGGGGGTCGCCGCATGATTGAGCGGGTAGCAGGGGGATCGTGCCTTCAGGTAATGGCACCCTTCCAGATGCAAAGACCCCCGCCGAAGCGGGGGCCCTGAACATCATCAAATCCAGCGATGTCAGGCGACCCGGCGCGCCTGCGCGAAGGACAACAGGCGCTTGCTTTTCTCATCCCACAGGTGCAGCCGCGCATTGGCGAGGCTTTCGCGGATGGTCATCCGGTTCCCCTCGGCCAAGGCGACATGATCGCGCAGCACCTCCGGCAAGCGATAGAACGGAATGCGGCTATAGAGATGGTGCACATGGTGAATGCCAATATTGGCGCTCAGCCACTGCAAGGGGCGTGGCAGAATGTAATGCGAGGAGCCGTGAAACGCCGCATCATGCAGGTCCCAAGCGTCGTTCTCTTCCCAATGGGTCGTCTCGAACTGGTGCTGCACATAGAACAGCCACATGCCCGCCGTGGCCGCCAGAAGGGTGCTGGGCACGAAGATCAGCACAATGGGCATGATCCCCCCGAAGTAGAAGATCACCGCGAGGGCCGCGAGGATCGTCAGATTGGTGCCCATCGCGCTCAGCCAATAACGGGTCTGCGCCATCAGCCCCAGCGGCACGCGGTTCTGCACGAAGAACAGATAGGTCGGCCCAAGGCCAAACAGCACGATCGGGTTCCGGTACAGGCGGTAATGCAGCCGCCCGAACAGCCCAAGCGCGCGATACTCCGCAACCGTGAGCGTGTGGATATCGCCAATGCCACGACGGCCAAGGTTCCCGGCCGAGGAGTGGTGAATCGAGTGGGTCCGGCGCCATACGTCATAGGGCGTCAACGTCAGCACCCCCAGCACACGCCCCACCCAGTCACTGGTGCGGCGGCTGCTGAAAAAGGCCGCATGGCCGCAGTCGTGTTGGATCGCGAAAAGGCGCAGCAGGAAACCCGCGTTCACCAGCGAGATCGCCAGCGTCAACCAGCCGCTGACCGAGAGCGCCCACCAAGCCAGCGCCCAAAGGAGGATGAAGGGGCCGAGGGTGATTGCCAGCTCAAAACTGCTGCGCCAGGTGCTCGGCTCGCGGTAACGGGCCAGCACGCGCACCCAGTCGCGCGCGTTCGACACATCCGCAGACGCGCCGGGAGTAGATTTTTCGTGAGACATGGACCTGCTTTTTGTCGTTTTCCGAGGTCTTGTAGAGGAATGCGCGCAGCAGGCAACGCCCGCGTCACCCTTTGCCGTTACGTCCCGCCATTTAGGCTGGAAATGGCCGGAAGTGGGGGGAGGGTTGAGCCTCCGGCTAGTCCATGGCCGGGGTGGCATTCACGGTCCAAGGGACAGCGCCTGCCCGCGGGTCGGCGATGCTGCGGACCTTGGTGCCACTTCATGGCTCAGGCATGATATGCGCTCACGAGGTTGCGCCCAGCCTTACAAAATCGCCTACCCGGTTGCACCAAAGGTGCGCCCAAATAAATCTGGCACGCCTTCGGCGTGACGGGCGGGAAGGTGATGGGCCGGCCCCTGCGGTGTACCACGGGCTTCGAGGGGACTCGCACGAAGGGTCATCGCCTGCCCGCGGGTCGGCGATCAGGCGTTGGCTTGTGCCACTTTATCTCTCAGCCGTGATGTGCGTTCGCGAGGTCGCACCTAGTCTCACCAAATCGCCTACCCGTCCGGGCGGGCAGGCGATGGCCCGGCGCCTGCGGCTTGATTCCGGGCTGGGGCGGCAACCTTCGCCGGAGGCCCGGCGCCTGCGGCTTGCCTCCAGGCCCCGGCGCATCCCCGAAACGAAAAAGGCCCCCGCAATGCGGAGGCCTTTTCCAAATGTCTAACCGGCAATCAGAGCCCGGTGGAGACGTCGATCGTGTTGCCCTCTTCGAGCGTCACATAGGCCTTTTTCACGTCCTTACGGCGGCCCATCTGGCCCCGGAAACGCTTGACCTTGCCTTTGGTGATGGACGTGTTCACGGCCTTCACCTTGACGTTGAAGAGCGCCTCGACGGCCTCTTTGATCATCGGCTTGTTGCTGTCGATCGCGACTTCGAAGACAACGGCGTTCTGTTCGGACGCCATGGTGGCCTTCTCGGTGATGATCGGCTTGCGGATCACGTCGTAGTGTTGATGCTTGGCGCTCATTTCAGGCGTGCCTCCAATGCTTCGATCCCCGCTTTGGTGATCACCAGAGTGTCACGCTTGAGGATGTCATAGACGTTTGCGCCCATCGACGGCAGGATGTCCAACCCATCGATGTTGCGCGCGGCCTGTGCGAAGTTCTCGTTGACCGAAACGCCATCGATGACCAGCGCGCGTTTCCAGCCCAGGTTCGAGACCTGCTTGGCCAGAGCGGCGGTTTTGCCCTCGGAGGTCGCCTCGTCGATGATGACCAGCGAACCGGCTTTCGCCTTGGCGGACAGCGCGTGGCGCAGGCCCAGCTTGCGGAACTTTTTGGTCAGCTCATGGCCGTGG
The DNA here is from genome assembly GCF_043557345.1 of Sulfitobacter sp. 1A12157. NCBI lineage: Bacteria > Pseudomonadati > Pseudomonadota > Alphaproteobacteria > Rhodobacterales > Roseobacteraceae > Sulfitobacter > Sulfitobacter sp. 1A12157. Next base: position 22,524 of record NZ_JBIFFV010000002.1, on the reverse strand, counting down.
CTGCGCGGGGTCGGACCCTTGTAGATACCACCCTTGCGGAAGATCGGCGCGTTGCGGTCACCGTGGCGTGCGCCGCCGGTGCCCTTCTGGCGATAGATCTTCTTGGTCGAGTAGCTGGTCTCGGACCGGGTCTTGACCTTGTGCGTCCCCTGTTGCGCGTTGTTACGCTGCCAGCGCACGACGCGGTGCAGGATGTCGGCACGCGGCTCCAGGCCGAACAGGGCTTCGTCCAGGTCTACGGACCCGGCTTTGCCACCGTCGAGTTTGATGACATCGAGTTTCATGCGTCACCTTCTTTCTTGTCAGCGTCGGCATCGGAATTGTCGGCATCCGAACCTTCAGCTGCGATTTCGGCTTCTGCGGCTTTCAGCGCTTCGGCTTCCTGTGCGGCTTGCTCTTCGGCCAAACGCTTGGCTTCGGCTTCTGCCTCTGCGGCGGCGGCGGCGGCGGCCTCTTCGGCTGCTTTCGCGGCTTCTTCAGCGGCGGATTTCAGAGCGGCGGGCAGAATCGCGTCTTCGGGGAACGGCTTTTTGACCGCATCCTTGACGGTAACCCAACCACCTTTGGAGCCGGGAACGGCGCCTTTGACCATGATCAGACCACGCGCGCTGTCGGTCTTGACGACTTCGAGGTTCTGCGTGGTGACACGGGCAGCACCCATGTGACCGGCCATTTTCTTGCCTTTGAAAACCTTGCCGGGATCCTGACACTGGCCTGTGGAGCCGTGCGAACGGTGGGAGATCGACACACCGTGCGAGGCGCGCAGACCGCCGAAGTTGTGGCGCTTCATCGCACCGGCAAAACCTTTACCGATGGAAGTGCCCGCAACGTCGACATACTGACCGGCGAAGTAATGGTCAGCGGTGATTTCCTCGCCGACGTTGATCATCGCGTCCGCGTCGACGCGGAACTCGGCCAGCTTGCGCTTGGGTTCCACTTTCGCCGCGGCGAAGTGGCCACGCATGGCTTGGCTTGTACGTTTGGCTTTCGCCGAACCGGCACCGAGTTGAACGGCGGTGTAGCCGTCACGGTCTGCGGTGCGCTGTGCGACAACCTGAAGCTTGTCCAACTGAAGAACGGTCACAGGGATCTGCTTGCCGTCTTCCATGAACAGCCGGGTCATGCCGACTTTTTTTGCAATAACGCCTGAGCGCAACATATGATTACCCTCCCGGCTTTACGATTGCAGCTTGATCTCGACGTCCACGCCAGCGGCGAGGTCGAGCTTCATCAGCGCGTCCACGGTCTGGGGGGTCGGATCGATGATATCCAGCAGACGCTTATGCGTGCGGATTTCAAACTGGTCACGGGATTTCTTGTCAACGTGGGGGCCACGCAGAACGGTGAATTTCTCGATCTTGTTCGGCAGCGGAATGGGACCGCGAACCGAAGCGCCTGTGCGCTTGGCAGTGCTGACGATTTCCTGAGTGGAGGCATCGAGCACCCGGTAGTCAAACGCCTTCAGGCGAATGCGGATGTTCTGGCTTTGAACGGCCATATGCATATCCCTTGTTTTGGGATTCTAACGGATTGGAGGAAGCAGGCTCATCCGGCCCCCTCTTCGCGCCTTGGTCATAAATCAAACGGGGCGCGTCTAACGCACCCCGGTTCGATGGGCGTCCTATAGGGGGAATCAAAGCAAGTGGCAAGAGGGTTCTAAAAACCCCCGTGTTTTTAGAACCAGTGCGCAAAGTCACGCCGCCCCGGCGTGACCGCGCACCCCGTCAACGTTCAATCACAACCGGAAAACGCGCCGTCCCCTCCGTATCAGGCGCACTCCGCAGGCCCCTCTCCTGCCAACGCAAAAGGCCGCAGCAAACGCTGCGGCCTTTCTATTTCTTCAGATGTCAGGCTTGAAAGCCCGATCCAAAGATCACTCGGTGATTTTGGAAACGACCCCTGCGCCGACGGTGCGGCCACCTTCGCGGATCGCGAAGCGCAGGCCGTTTTCCATGGCGATCGGTGCGATCAGCTCAACGCCGAAGGACACGTTGTCGCCGGGCATGACCATCTCGGTGCCTTCTGCCAGCTGAACGGTGCCGGTCACGTCAGTTGTACGGAAGTAGAACTGCGGACGGTAGTTCGCGAAGAACGGCGTGTGACGGCCACCTTCCTCTTTGGTGAGGATATAGGCTTCGGCTTCGAACTTGGTGTGCGGTGTCACGGAGCCGGGCTTGCAGAGAACCTGACCACGCTCGACGCCGTCACGCTCAACGCCGCGCAGCAGGGCGCCGATGTTGTCGCCTGCTTCACCACGGTCCAGCAGCTTGCGGAACATTTCCACGCCGGTGCAGGTGGTTTTCTTGGTGTCGCGGATGCCGACGATTTCGATTTCGTCGCCCACGTTGATCACGCCACGCTCGACACGCCCGGTCACAACGGTACCACGACCGGAGATCGAGAAGACGTCTTCGACGGGCATCAGGAAGGGCTGGTCCACGGCACGCTCAGGTGTCGGGATGTAGGCGTCAACTTCTTCCATCAGCTTGCGGATCGCGTTCTCGCCGATGTTCTCGTCACGGCCTTCCATCGCCGCCAGAGCGGAGCCGGGCACGACGGGGATGTCGTCGCCGGGGTAGTCGTAAGAGGACAGCAGTTCGCGGATTTCCATCTCGACGAGCTCGAGCAGCTCTTCGTCGTCAACCTGGTCAACTTTGTTCATGAAGACGACCATGGCGGGGATGCCAACCTGACGGCCGAGCAGGATGTGCTCGCGGGTCTGGGGCATCGGGCCGTCGGCCGCGTTCACAACCAGGATCGCGCCGTCCATCTGGGCCGCACCGGTGATCATGTTTTTCACATAGTCAGCGTGGCCGGGGCAGTCGACGTGGGCGTAGTGACGGTTCTCGGTCTCATACTCGACGTGCGCGGTCGAGATGGTGATGCCGCGGGCCTTCTCTTCGGGCGCGCCGTCGATCTGGTCATACGCTTGGAAGTCACCGAAGTATTTGGTGATCGCCGCGGTCAGCGTGGTTTTACCGTGGTCAACGTGGCCGATCGTGCCGATGTTGACGTGCGGTTTGGTGCGTTCAAACTTTGCCTTTGCCATGGTGTTGGCTCCTTTTGGTCTTTCTCAATGGTGTATGCGCAGCACACACCCAACGATTTGGGTCGGCGCGCGGTTTCCCACGCGCCGATTTCCTTAAGCGAACTTGGCCTGAATCTCGTCCGAGATGTTCTGCGGCACGGGTTCGTAGTGGTCGAACTGCATAGTGAAGTTCGCACGACCCGACGACATCGACCGCAGGGTGTTGATGTAGCCGAACATGTTGGCCAGCGGCACGAAGGCGTCGATCGCGATGGCGTTGCCGCGCGTATCTTGACCCTGCACCTGGCCCCGACGGGATGTCAGGTCACCGATGATACCACCGGTGTATTCTTCCGGTGTCACAACTTCGACCTTCATGATCGGTTCCAGAAGCTTCGCACCGGCTTTCTTCATACCTTCGCGCATCGCCATACGGGCGGCGATTTCGAAGGCCAGAACGCTGGAGTCCACGTCGTGGAACTTACCGTCGATCAGGGCCACTTTGAAGTCGATGACCGGGAAGCCCGCCAGCGGACCGGAGTCCAGAACCGACTTGATACCCTTTTCCACGCCCGGGATGTATTCCTTGGGAATGGCACCACCGACGATGCGGCTCTCGAAGGAGTAACCTTCGCCCGGCTCGGTCGGCGTCAGGATCATCTTGACCTCACCGAACTGACCCGAACCACCCGACTGTTTCTTGTGGGTGTAGGTGATTTCGGCCTCTTTCGAGATCGTCTCACGATAGGCCACCTGCGGCGCACCGATGTTCGCCTCGACCTTGAACTCGCGCTTCAGACGGTCGACGAGGATGTCGAGGTGAAGTTCGCCCATGCCCTTCATGATGGTCTGACCGGATTCCAGATCGGTCTCGACGCGGAAAGAGGGGTCTTCGGCGGCCAGACGGGCCAGACCTGCAGACATCTTTTCCTGGTCGGCCTTGGTCTTCGGCTCGACCGCGATCTCGATCACCGGATCGGGGAAGGTCATGGTTTCGAGGACGACCGGATCGTTCTGCGCGCAGAGCGTGTCACCGGTTGTGGTGTCCTTGAGACCCGCCAGCGCGATGATGTCGCCCGCGAAGGCCTCTTCGATTTCCTCGCGGTTGTTGGAGTGCATCATCATCATACGACCGACGCGCTCTTTCTTACCCTTGGTCGAGTTCAGAAGCGTGTCGCCCTTGCGCAGAACGCCCGAGTAGATGCGGGTGAAGGTCAGCGAGCCGACGAAGGGGTCGTTCATGATTTTGAACGCCAGACCCGAGAAGGCCATGTCGTCATCCGCGCGGCGCGGGATGTTGCGGGTCTCGGTCTCGTCGCCCGGCTTGAAGCCCATGTAGTCGACAACGTCCAGCGGGCTGGGCAGATAGTCGATCACGGCGTTCAAGAGCGGCTGAACACCTTTGTTCTTGAAGGCGGAACCACAAAGAACGGGGATGAACTTGATCGCCAGCGTGCCCTTGCGGATCAGCTTGCGCAGGGTCTCGACGTCGGGCTCTGCGCCGTCCATCAGGTAGTTTTCCATCGCCTCGTCGTCCATCTCGACCGCGGTCTCGATGAGCTTGGCACGCCATTCGTCGGCGGTCTCTTTCAGGCTGTCACGGATCTCGCGCTGTTCCCAAGCGGCACCAAGGTCTTCACCGGCCCAGACCCATTCCTTCATGGTCACGAGGTCGACGATGCCTTCCAGCTCGTTCTCGGCACCGATCGGGATCTGGATCGGCGCAGGCGTGGCGCCTGTACGGTCCTTGATCATGTGCACGCAGTTGAAGAAGTCCGCACCGATCTTGTCCATCTTGTTGACGAAGACGATGCGCGGCACCTTGTAGCGGTCAGCCTGACGCCACACGGTTTCGGTCTGCGGCTCAACACCGGCGTTGGCGTCGAGAACAGCCACCGCGCCGTCGAGAACGGCCAGCGAACGCTCAACTTCGATGGTGAAGTCGACGTGGCCGGGGGTGTCGATGATGTTCATCCGGTACTTGGTGTCGGATGTCGCATCGGCTGTGGGCTCTTCCTGACGCTGCCAGAAAGTGGTGGTCGCGGCGGAAGTGATGGTGATGCCGCGCTCTTGTTCCTGCTCCATCCAGTCCATGGTTGCGGCGCCGTCATGCACCTCACCGATGTTGTGGCTTTTGCCGGTGTAGAACAGGATGCGTTCGGAACAAGTGGTTTTACCGGCATCGATGTGAGCCATGATGCCGAAGTTGCGGTAGCGTTGGAGCGGATAGTCGCGTGCCATGGGGCTGCTTCCTCGAAAATATCAGTACGAACGGATCGCGCCCGAAACCGGGCGCGACGTTGAGATTACCAGCGGTAGTGGCTGAACGCTTTGTTCGCGTCGGCCATCTTGTGCGTATCTTCGCGCTTTTTAACAGCGGTACCACGGGACTGCACAGCGTCCAGCAGTTCGCCGGCAAGGCGTTCTTCCATGGTGTTTTCGTTCCGCGCACGGGCGGCTTTGATCAACCAGCGGATCGCCAGCGCCTGACGACGCTCGGGGCGCACTTCGACCGGCACCTGATAGGTGGCACCACCCACACGGCGCGAGCGGACTTCGACGGAGGGCTGGATGTTTTCCAGCGCTTCGTGGAACACTTCGATCGGCGCGCGCTTGATCTTGTCTTCGACGCGGGTCATCGCGTTGTAGACGATACGCTCGGCTACGGATTTCTTGCCGTCGATCATCAGGTTGTTCATGAATTTGGTGAGAACCAGATCGCCGTATTTGGCGTCTGGCAGGACTTCGCGTTTTTCAGCGGCGTGGCGGCGTGACATGTCAGTGTCTTCCTCTTGGCGGGTGATGGGGCATGGCCCCACCGAACATCGGGTGGATCGGCGGGGGCGGCCCCCACCGGTGCGAGATTACTTCGGACGCTTCGCGCCGTACTTCGAACGACGCTGCTTACGGTCTTTCACGCCCTGCGTATCGAGAACACCGCGCAGGATGTGGTAACGCACACCCGGAAGGTCTTTTACACGACCGCCGCGGATCAGAACCACGGAGTGCTCCTGAAGGTTGTGGCTCTCACCCGGGATGTAGGAGATGACTTCGAACCCGTTGGTCAGGCGCACTTTGGCAACCTTACGCATCGCCGAGTTTGGCTTTTTCGGTGTGGTGGTGTACACGCGTGTGCAGACGCCGCGCTTTTGCGGGCACTCCTGCAGGTGCATGGATTTCGAACGTTTGACTTTCGGCTGCCGCGGCTTGCGGATCAGCTGTTGGATCGTTGGCATTCCGGTTATATCCCCGTATCGCTCAGATTGTGTACACGGGGGATCCCCCATGCGGCTAATTTCGGTTACTTCATGCGTCCACAAAGCAAAATGACCGCAACGTTCCCGTACCGAGGAAAACGACGCGGTGGGTTAACAGAGGATCGGGCCAGTAGTAGGCCGGATCGTGACCACTTCAGTTATGAATTCGGACTGGCAGAGCGGCCTCCACCTCCGAGATAGCGGGCGTATAGAGCGTTGCGCGGGGGCTGTCAACAGGTGGACCCAGGAGGGGGCGCGGAGGTTTGCCGGGTGGGGATGTCAGGAGGGCCATCGCCTGCCCGCGGGTCCGCGATGTGACGGCGCGTCGTGCCACTTTATGGCGCAGCCTTGATGTGCGCTCTCTCACTTGCGCCAAGCCCCACCAAGTCGCCTACCCGGTCGGAATAGAAGCGCGCGCAGATATGCTGGCACGCCTTTGCCGTGACGGGCTGGCAGGCGATCGCCCGGCGCCTGCGGCTTGGTTCCGGGCCCGGGTGGCACATTCCACCCTTGCCACGCCCCTGCCTCGCTCGCCATAGTCCGGAGAACGACAGAAGGAAATCCCCATGCAAGCGATCGGCCTCTGCCGCTTTTCCTATCCGGCCCTGGGCGGTTTCCAAGTCGGACATGAGACCCCCGAGGAACGCATCGCCTACCTCTATGACGAAGCGCGTTTGGAAGAGCGCTTTCGCCTGCTCGAAACCGTCGCCCTGCCCTGTTTGAAGGCGCAGACAGAGCCCGATTTCTCCATGGTGTTCGTGATTGGAGATCAGTTTCCCATCCAACACGCCCGACGCCTCGAATCGCTTTTGGCCGGCCTCCCCCAAGCGGTGATCCACCGTGAGCCGCCCCGGAACCACCGCGAGGTGATGAAGGAGGTGTTGAACGCCGCGCGGATTAACCCGGCCGAGCCCTGCCTGCAATTTCGCTATGACGACGATGACGCGGTGTCGGTCGACTTCATCGCCCGGCTGCGCCAAACGGTCGCGCAAAGCGCGGGGCTGCTGAAAGGCCAACGCTCCGTCGCCTTTGACTGGCCAAAGGGCTATATCGCGGAATTCGGCCCGCAGGGCATTCGCGCCGCCGAAGTGTACCGCCCGCTCAACGTCGCCGCGCTGGCAATGTATGTGAAGGGGGGCAGCCCGGTCACCATCATGAACTTCGCCCATGAGAAACTGCCGCGCTTCATGCCCTGCGTCAGCCTGCCCGATGCGGCGATGTTCGTGCGCAGCCACAACGGCTCGAACGATTCGCGGCAGGGGCTTGTGCGGCATGTAGAGGTGGCCCCGCTGGATGCCGAAGGCGAAGCGCTGTTTCAGGAGCGTTTCGCCATCGACCAAGCTCAGGTGCGGCGCGTCTTTTCGGCCTGAACTCTCAACTTCCGTTCGCGGTAGAGGGTGAAGACCCCCGTGGCCACCACGATCCCCGCGCCGATCAGGGTCAAGATCCCCGGCCAGTCGCCAAAGACGACCCAGCCCAGCAAGAGCGCCCAAAGCAGGCCGGTGTAGCGAAACGGCGCGATAAAGCCGATATCGCCTACCCGCATCACTTGGATCGAAAAGAAATAGCCGCCCAGCACAAAGACGCCCGAGCCGCCGATCAGCGCCGCGACCGAGGGCGTCACCGGGGCCCAAGGCGCGCTCAGCGACGCCAAGCCCGCCGCCGTCATCACCGACAGGGCGGTCACCAAGGTCACGGTCATCGAGGGCACCGCCGGTGACAGGGCGCGGGTCGACAGGTCACGGACCGTCACGCAAAGCACGGCGATCAGCACGTAGATCGACCAGATGTTGAACCCTTCCGCCCCCGGCTTGACGATCAACAACACGCCGCAGAAACCGATGCCGATGGCCACCAACCGTCGCCAGCCCACGGCCTGCCGGAACACCAGCGCCGCCGCCAGTGTCACCGAAAGCGGCACGGCCTGAAGGATGGCGGTGACATTCGCCAAGGGCATGTTGAACAACGCGGTGAGAAAGAAATAAGCCGCCGCGATCTCGGCCACCGAACGCAGGCCGATGACCTTCCAGTCCCGCGCTTGAAGCCGGAAATCGATCCGTCCAAGCTGCCGACTGAGGGCCAAGATCAGCACCGAGGTTGTCACCCCCCGCAGAAACAACAGCTGAAACAGGGGCAGCGCCCCGTCGGTCATTTTGAGCAGCGTGTCGTTAAATGTGAAACAGGCCATCGAGGCGATCATCAGCAGCGCGCCGATGGTATTGGGGGACATGAAAGCGCTCCGGGAAAAATGGTGCGGCTTATATCGGTGCCGCCCCCGAATGACTGGCAGCGGCTACGGGGGCTGTCAAGAACGGCGGCCCGCGCCGCCCAGACCAGCGGGCTCTACTGGTTCGAGGCCTGTGCCACCGGCTGCTGCCGGTTGGCCAGCAGAGTGCGGACCGTGCTGCGCAGCAATCCCGGATCGACCGGCTTTTGCATTACCGTCGCCGCCAGATCGCGGAAGGCGTCATAGACTTCAAGATCGCGGGTGTGCCCGCTGAGAAAGATGATCGGCGTCCCGGCAATGGCCGGATTCTCGCCAAACCGATGGGCCAGTTCCAAGCCGCCCATATCCGGCATGGAAATATCGCTGATGATCAGGTCAGGCTTGAGATCATCGACCACCGCCAGCGCGTCGCGGGCGTTCAGGCAGGAGACGAAGCTCAGCGACCTATCGTCGGAAAAGATCATCTTGACCAGTTCCAGAACGATCGGGTCGTCGTCGATATGTAGAATGCGGAACGTCATCAAAGTACCTTACGACGGTTAAGCTTTTGCAAACCTATTCCGACTATGTGGCGGATGTAAGGCTTTGATGTCAGAAACCAGTCCCCCGGGGCGGTGTGTGGCCGCGGCATTCGCCCACCCCATTTAAAAACCCCCGCAGCGTCACTGCGGGGGTTTTCGTTTTTCACGGATGCGCTGCGATCAATCGCGGCTCTCGTCGTCACCGACCGGCGTATTGAACACATCGCCACCGACGATGTCGTCATCTACAGAGGCTTCCGGCGCGGCCAGACGGGCGGCGGCTTCGGCCTCTTCGCGGCGCGCTTCGATCACGACATTGTCGCGGTCTGTCGCCACTTTGCGCATCGCCTGCGTCGCGCCACCGGTCCCGGCGGGGATCAGACGGCCCACGATGACGTTCTCTTTCAGACCGACCAGCTTGTCCCGCTTGCCCTGAACCGAGGCTTCGGTCAGCACGCGCGTGGTTTCCTGGAACGAGGCCGCCGAGATGAAGCTGCGGGTTTGCAGCGACGCCTTGGTGATGCCCAGCAGGATCGGTTCGCCCTTGGCAGGACGGCCACCCTTCTTCAACGCCTTCTCGTTGGCGGTGTCGAATTCCTGCTTGTCGACGTGTTCACCCTTCAACAGCGTGGTGTCGCCGCTTTCTTGGATTTCCCACTTTTGCAGCATCTGACGAACGATGACTTCGATGTGTTTGTCGTTAATCTTCACACCTTGCAGGCGGTAAACGTCTTGCACCTCGTCAATCATATACTCGGCCAGAGCCTCGACGCCCATGATCGCAAGGATGTCGTGCGGCGCGGGGTTGCCGTCCATGATGTAGTCGCCCTTCTGCACCAAGTCGCCTTCGGCCACGGGGATGTGTTTCCCCTTGGGCACCATGTATTCAACCTTCACGTCCGGATCATCCGCGCTTTCGATCGCGATGCGACGCTTGTTCTTGTAGTCCTTGCCGAAGCGGACGTAGCCGTTGATTTCCGCGATGATGGCGTGATCCTTGGGGCGGCGCGCCTCAAAGAGTTCGGCCACACGCGGCAGACCACCGGTAATGTCCTTGGTCTTGGCACCTTCGCGCGGGATACGCGCAATGATGTCACCGGCCTGAACCTGCGTGTGGTCTTCCACAGAGAGAACCGCATCGACCGACATCGGATAGGTCACCGGGTTGCCCGCATCGTTGCGGACCGGTTCGCCATCTTCACCCACCAAGATGATCTCGGGCTTGAGCTCGTTGCCCTTGGGGGCCGCGCGCCAGTCGATCACGATCTTCTGGGTCATGCCGGTGGCTTCGTCGGTGTCTTCCTTGACCGCGATGCCCGAGACCAGGTCGACGTATTTGGTCGTACCGGGCTTCTCGGCGATGATCGGCAGAGTGTAGGGATCCCATTCGAACAGCTTGTCACCGCGCGCCACGTCGTCGCCTTCTTTGACGTGCAGCTTGGTGCCATAGCCGATCTTGTGGCTGGCCCGCTCCTCGCCATTCTCATCGACGATCAACAGCTTCATGTTCCGGCCCATGACAAGCACTTCACCGGCGCTGTTCTCAAGCGTCTGCGCGTTCTCGAAAGTGACCTTGCCGGACTGGCTGGCCTCGAGGAAGGACTGCTGACCACCCTGCGCAACACCGCCGATGTGGAAGGTCCGCATCGTCAGCTGTGTACCGGGTTCACCAATCGACTGGGCCGCGATGATGCCGACAGCCTCACCTTGGTTGACCAGCGTGCCGCGTGCGAGGTCACGGCCATAGCACATGGCGCAGACACCCTCTTCGGCATCACAGGTCAGCGGGCTGCGGATCCGTGCGGACTGCACGCCCGCCTCGTCGATGGCATCCGACATGCGCTCGTCGATCAGCGTGCCTGCGGGCACCAGAACATCCTCGGTGCCGGGCACTAGAATGTCATCCGCCGCAACACGGCCCAGCAGACGCTCGGCCAGCGAAGAGACAACTTCACCGTCGTTAACAGCCGCTTCGGCGGTGATCGCGGTTTCGGTGCCGCAGTCATGCTCACGCACGATGCAGTCCTGCGCCACGTCCACCAGGCGGCGTGTCAGGTAACCGGAGTTCGCCGTTTTCAGAGCGGTATCCGACAGACCTTTCCGCGCACCGTGGGTCGAGTTGAAGTACTCGAGAACGGTCAGACCTTCTTTAAAGTTCGAGATGATCGGCGTCTCGATGATGTCGCCGTTCGGCTTCGCCATCAGGCCGCGCATCCCGCCCAGCTGTTTCATCTGCGTGACCGAGCCCCGGGCACCGGAGTGGGCCATCATGTAAACCGAGTTCGGCTCTTTCTCGGAACCGTCCTCGTGATGGGTCACGGCAGAGATGGAGCCCATCATCGCCTCGGTCACCTTGTCGTTACACTTCGACCATGCATCGACGACTTTGTTGTACTTTTCGCCCTGAGTGATCAGGCCGTCCATATACTGCTGTTCAAAGTCCTTCACCTGCTCGCGGGTCTCTTCGACCAGCGGCCATTTGGTGTCGGGGATCAGCATGTCGTCTTTGCCGAAGGAGATGCCCGCTTTGAAAGCTTCCCGGAAACCCATGGTCATGATCTGGTCACAGAAGATAACCGATTCTTTCTGACCGCAGTAACGGTAGACGGTGTCGATGACCTGCTGCACTTCTTTCTTGCGCAACAGACGGTTGACCAGATCGAACGGCGCTTTGGCGTTCAGCGGCAGAAGCGCACCAAGACGGATACGACCGGGGGTCGTGTCAAAGCGCATCATCACTTCGTTGCCTTCGGCGTCGATCTGCTTGATGCGGGCCTTGATCCTGGAGTGCAGATGCACCGCACCGGCGTCGAGGGCATGCTGCACCTCGTCGACGGAGCCGAAGACCATGCCTTCGCCCTTCATGCCCTCACGCTCCAGCGTGGTGTAGTAGAGGCCGAGAATCATGTCCTGCGACGGCACGATGATCGGCGCACCGTTGGCGGGCGACAACACGTTGTTCGTGGACATCATCAGAACACGCGCTTCCAACTGGGCTTCCAGCGAGAGCGGGACGTGAACGGCCATCTGGTCACCGTCGAAGTCGGCGTTAAAGGCCGAGCAGACCAGCGGGTGCAGCTGGATCGCCTTGCCTTCGATCAGCACGGGCTCGAAGGCCTGAATGCCGAGACGGTGCAGCGTGGGCGCGCGGTTCAGCATCACTGGATGCTCGCGGATCACCTCATCAAGAATGTCCCAAACCTCGGGGCGCTCCTTCTCGACCAGCTTCTTGGCCTGCTTCACGGTAGAGGACAGACCTTTGGCCTCCAGACGCGAGTAGATGAACGGCTTGAACAGTTCGAGCGCCATCTTCTTGGGCAGACCACATTGGTGCAGCTTCAGTTCCGGGCCGGTCACGATGACCGAACGGCCCGAGAAGTCGACGCGCTTACCCAAAAGGTTCTGACGGAAGCGGCCCTGCTTGCCTTTCAGCATGTCCGACAGCGACTTCAGCGGGCGCTTGTTGGCACCGGTGATGACGCGGCCACGGCGGCCGTTGTCGAAGAGCGCGTCGACGGACTCCTGCAGCATCCGCTTTTCGTTGCGCACGATGATGTCCGGTGCGCGCAGCTCGATCAGGCGCTTGAGGCGGTTGTTCCGGTTGATCACGCGGCGATAGAGGTCGTTGAGGTCCGAAGTCGCAAACCGGCCACCATCGAGCGGCACCAGCGGGCGCAGTTCTGGCGGGATGACCGGGATCACGGTCATGACCATCCACTCCGGACGGTTGCCGGACTCGAGGAAGCTCTCGACCACTTTCAGACGCTTGATGATCTTCTTGGGCTTCAGCTCGCCTGTCGCCTCTTTCAGATCGGCGCGCAGGTTTTCGGCTTCAGCTTCAAGATCGATTGCGGCCAGCATCTCGCGGATCGCCTCGGCGCCGATATTGGCGGTGAAGGCGTCCATGCCATAGGCGTCTTGCGCGTCCATGTATTCTTCTTCGGTCATCATCTGACCGTATTGAAGATCGGTGAGGCCCGGCTCGATCACCACGTAGTTTTCGAAGTAGAGCACGCGCTCCAGATCACGCAGGGTCATGTCCAGCATCAGGCCGATGCGCGAGGGCAGCGACTTGAGGAACCAGATATGCGCCACCGGCGAGGCCAGTTCGATGTGGCCCATGCGCTCACGGCGGACCTTTTGCAGCGTAACTTCGACGCCACATTTCTCGCAGACGACGCCGCGATACTTCATCCGCTTGTACTTGCCGCAAAGACATTCGTAGTCCTTGATCGGGCCAAAGATACGCGCGCAGAACAGGCCGTCACGCTCGGGCTTGAAGGTGCGGTAGTTGATGGTTTCCGGCTTCTTGATCTCACCGAAGGACCAGCTCAGAATCCGCTCGGGCGAGGCCAGAGAGACCTTGATTTCGTCAAACGCTTTTTGCGGCGTCAGCGGGTTGAACGGGTTGTTTGTCAGTTCCTGGTTCATTTTCAAATCCTTGAAAGGGGTGCGTTGGGAGCGAGGGGTGCCGTTTTCTTTGAAAGAAAACGGCCCGGAATTTTTGAAAAATTCCGTCTATGCCTCACTCATCCTCCTCCGCATCCAGGAGTTCCATATTCAGGCCGAGGCCGCGCACTTCCTTGACGAGAACGTTAAAGCTCTCGGGAATGCCCGCTTCGAAGTTGTCCTCGCCCTTGACGATGCTTTCATAGACCTTGGTCCGGCCCGCGACGTCATCCGACTTGACGGTCAGCATTTCCTGCAGGGTGTAGGCGGCACCATAGGCTTCCAGAGCCCAGACCTCCATCTCCCCGAAGCGCTGGCCACCGAACTGTGCCTTACCACCCAGCGGCTGCTGTGTGACGAGGCTGTACGGCCCGGTCGAACGCGCGTGGATCTTGTCGTCCACCAGGTGGTGCAGCTTCAGCAGGTACTTGACGCCGACGGTCACCGGGCGGGCGAACTGCTCGCCTGTGCGGCCATCGAAGAGCACCGACTGACCGGAGGTGTCGAACCCGGCCCGCTTGAGGCTGTCGTTCACGTCCGCTTCCTTGGCCCCGTCGAAGACCGGTGTGGCGATCGGCACGCCGCGGCGGACGTTGTCGGCCGCTTCCAGCAGCGTGTCCTCGTCCATGCCGGTAATGCCTTCTTCGTAGACATCCTCGCCATAGGCCAGCTGCATCGCCTCGCGCACCGGCGTCAGGTCGCCCGAGCGGCGGTATTCCTGCAGCGCCTCGTCGACGTTCAGGCCCAAACCGCGTGCGGCCCACCCCATATGCGTCTCAAGGATCTGACCGACGTTCATACGCGATGGCACGCCGAGCGGGTTGAGGCAGAAGTCGACCGGGGTACCGTCGGCAAGGAACGGCATGTCCTCCATCGGCACCACTTTCGAGATCACACCTTTGTTCCCGTGACGGCCAGCCATCTTGTCGCCCGGCTGCAGCTTGCGCTTCACCGCGACGAAGACTTTGACCATCTTCATCACACCCGGCGGCAGGTCGTCGCCACGGCGGACCTTCTCGACCTTGTCCTCGAAACGTGCATCCAAGGTCCGTTTCTGGATCTCGTACTGCTCGTTCAGGGCCTCGACGATCTTGGCGTCATCCTCGTCCTCGAGGGCCAGCTGCCACCATTGACCGCGGGTCAGGGTTTCCAGCAGTTCCTCGGTGATCTGGCTGTTCGCCTTGACACCTTTCGGACCTTTCACGGCGACCTTGCCAAGGATCATGTCCTTGAGGCGCGCGTAGATGTTGCGGTCGAGGATCGCGAGCTCGTCGTCCCGGTCACGGGCCAGACGTTCGACTTCCTCACGCTCGATCTGCAGCGCACGCTCGTCTTTCTCGACGCCGTGACGGTTGAAGACACGCACTTCGACAACAGTGCCGAAATCGCCCGGCTTCACACGCAAGCTTGTGTCGCGCACGTCCGAGGCCTTCTCACCGAAGATGGCGCGCAGAAGCTTTTCTTCCGGCGTCATCGGGCTTTCGCCCTTGGGCGTGATCTTACCGACAAGAATGTCGCCCGGCTCCACGTCCGCACCGATGTAGACGATGCCCGCCTCGTCGAGGTTGCGCAGGGCTTCCTCGCCGACGTTGGGGATGTCGCGGGTGATCTCTTCCGGCCCGAGCTTGGTGTCACGCGCGGCAACTTCGAATTCCTCGATGTGGATCGAGGTGAAGACGTCATCACGGGAAATCCGCTCGGAGATCAGGATCGAGTCTTCGTAGTTGTAGCCGTTCCACGGCATGAAGGCGACGACGACGTTCTTGCCGAGCGCCAGTTCCCCCATGTCGGTCGACGGACCGTCCGCGATGACTTGCCCCTTGGTGACCTTCTCGCCCACTTTCACCAGCGGACGCTGGTTGATGCAGGTGTTCTGGTTCGAACGCTGGAACTTGCGCATGCGGTAGATGTCCACACCCGCGTCGCCCAGCTCGAGGTCTTCGGTCGCCCGGATCACGATACGCGACGCATCGACTTGGTCGATGATGCCCGCACGGCGCGCGGTATAGGCCGCCCCGGAATCGCGTGCCACGACCTCTTCGATGCCGGTGCCGACCAGCGGCGCCTCGGCCTGCAGCAGCGGCACGGCCTGACGTTGCATGTTCGAGCCCATCAGAGCGCGGTTGGCGTCGTCGTTCTCAAGGAAGGGGATCAGCGAGGCAGCGACCGAGACCAACTGCTTCGGGCTCACGTCGATCAGGTCCACGTTCTCGGTCGGCGCCAGCGTGTAGTCGCCGGACTGACGGGTCGAGACCATCTCGTTCACGAACTTCATGTTCTCGTCGAGGTTGGCGTTCGCCTGCGCCACGGTGTGACGCATTTCCTCGGTCGCGGACATGTAGTGCACCTCGTCGGTGACCTTGCTGTCCTTCACAACGCGGTAGGGCGTTTCGATGAAGCCATATTTGTTCACGCGGGCAAAGGTGGCCAGCGAGTTGATCAGACCGATGTTCGGACCTTCCGGCGTTTCAATCGGGCACATCCGACCATAGTGCGTCGGGTGCACGTCGCGGACTTCGAAGCCCGCACGCTCGCGGGTCAGACCACCCGGCCCAAGCGCAGAGAGACGACGCTTGTGCGTCACCTCCGACAGCGGGTTGGTTTGGTCCATGAACTGCGACAGCTGCGAGGAGCCGAAGAATTCACGCACCGCAGCCGCGGCGGGCTTGGCGTTGATCAGGTCCTGCGGCATCACGGTGTCGATCTCGACCGAGGACATACGCTCCTTGATCGCGCGCTCCATGCGCAGCAGACCGACGCGGTACTGGTTTTCCATCAGCTCGCCGACCGAGCGCACCCGGCGGTTGCCGAGGTGGTCGATGTCGTCGATATCGCCGCGGCCATCGCGCAGGTCGACCAGCGCCTTGATGCAGGCGACGATGTCGTCACGGTCCAGCGTGCGCTGCGTATCGGGCTTGTCGAGCGCCAGACGCATGTTCATCTTCACGCGGCCCACGGCCGAAAGGTCGTAGCGCTCGGAATCGAAGAACAGCGTGTCGAAGAGCGCCGAGGCCGCCTCGACGGTGGGCGGCTCGCCCGGGCGCATGACGCGGTAGATGTCCATGAGCGCGGTGTCGCGGTTCATGTTCTTGTCCTGCGCCATGGTGTTGCGCATGTAGGGGCCGACGTTGACGTTGTCGATGTCGAGCAGCGGAATCTCGGTGATGCCCGCGTCGATCAGCTCCTTCGCGGTGCCGCCGATCAGCGTGCCGTCCTTGTCGTATTCCAGCGTCAGCTCGTCACCGGCCTCGACGTAGATCGCGCCGGTTTCCTCGTTGATGATGTCACGCGCGGCGAACTTGCCGACGATGTGATCGAAGGGCAGCAGCAGTTCCTTGACCTTGCCTTCGTCCAACAGCTTCTTGACTGCGCGGGGGGTAACCTTCTTGCCGGCCTCGAAGAGGATCTCGCCGGTGTTGGCGTCGATCAGATCGTAGGTCGGACGGGTGCCGCGCACACGGTCAGGGAAGAAGGGCGCAACCCAACCCTTGGACTTCTCCAGCTTGTAGGTGACGGTGTTGTAATAGGCATTCATGATGCCTTCCTGGTCGAGGCCCAAGGCATAGAGCAGGGTCGTCACCGGCAGCTTGCGGCGACGGTCGATGCGGGCATAGACGATGTCCTTGGCGTCAAACTCGAAGTCCAGCCAGGAGCCGCGGTAGGGGATGATGCGGCAGGCGAACAGAAGCTTGCCCGAGGAGTGGGTCTTGCCCTTGTCGTGGTCGAAGAACACGCCCGGGCTACGGTGCATCTGGGAGACGATCACACGCTCGGTGCCGTTGACGACGAAGGTGCCGTTCGGGGTCATCAGGGGCATGTCGCCCATGAAGACGTCCTGCTCTTTGATGTCCTTGACGGATTTGGCGCCGGTGTCCTCGTCCACATCGAACACGATGAGGCGCAGGGTCACTTTCAGCGGCGCGCTGTAGGTCATGTCGCGCTGCTGGCATTCCTCGACGTCGTACTTGGGCTTTTCCAGCTCGTATTTGACGTATTCGAGAACCGAAGTCTCGTTGAAGTCCTTGATCGGGAAGACCGATTGGAAAACGCCCGTGATCCCCTCACCGTCGGTGGGGGACTCGGCGTCGCCGGAATTCAGGAACAAATCATAGGAGGATTTCTGAACCTCGATGAGGTTCGGCATCTCCAGCACTTCGCGGATCTTGCCGTAATATTTACGCAGACGTTTCTGGCCAAGGAAGGATTGTGCCATGTGTCGTGTCACCTTTCGTGTCTCTCGCCGAGCGCATCAACCACCGGGGCCGTGGTGCGCGCCCATAAGAGCGGAAAATCCGGGTCAATTCTTGGAATGCGTCCCACTGCACCCCTTCCGACCTTGGACCTCTCCAGAGAAATGCTCCGCTCTGGGGAACATTCGTCAAAACAGGTCAGGCTGGACAGGAAAATTCCCGTCCAGCCCTTGTTCATGCGTGGTGCGTGAGAACACGCACCTCTGGCTTAGGCCAGCTCGACTTCGGCGCCAGCTGCTTCCAGCTTGCCTTTGATGTCTTCGGCTTCGGCTTTGTCGACGCCTTCTTTGATCTTGCCACCGGACTCGACCAGGTCTTTGGCTTCTTTCAGGCCCAGGCCTGTGATGCCGCGGACTTCCTTGATCACGTTGATCTTGGATGCGCCGGCGTTCTTCAGAACGACGTCGAATTCAGTCTTTTCTTCTTCGGCAGCGCCACCTTCAGCAGGGCCGGCCATCATCACTGCGCCGCCAGCGGCGGGCTCGATGCCGTACTCGTCTTTCAGGATGGTTTTCAGTTCTTGTGCTTCAAGCAGGGTCAGACCAACGATGTCTTCTGCCAGTTTTTTCAGATCAGCCATGTTTAGCTCTTTCCGTTACGATATGTGTGTTCCAACGCGCGTGTTCAACCCGTGCGCCAGTTTGACGATTTGCCTTACGCAGCCGCCTTGTCCTCGATGGTGGACAAGATGGATGCGATGTTGCTTGCAGGTGCGCCAATGGCCCCGGCGATGTTCGAAGCAGGTGCGCCAAGCATGCCCGCGATGGAGGAGATAAGCTCCTCGCGCGAAGGCATTTTCGACACGGCTTCGACACCGGCGGCGTCCAACGCGTTCTCACCCATTGCACCACCGAGGATCACCAGCTTGGGGTTTTCCTTGGCGAAGTCCTGAGCAACCTTGGCCGCGGCCACAGGATCCTCAGAATAGGTCAGAACGGTCATACCCGTCAGAAGGTCAGCAATGCTTGCGCATGGCTTGCCCTCAAGGGCGATCTTGGCGAGCCTGTTTTTGGCAACACGCACGGCCCCACCGGCTGCGCGTGCGCGCGCCCGAAGGTCCTGCATTTCGGCAACTGTCAAACCGACGTAGTGGCTAACCACAACGACGCCAGAGCTTTCAAAGATTTGGCCGAGTTCGTCGACCAACTGTTCTTTTTGTGCTCTATCCACAGTTTCACTCCAAATTTGGGGGTTGCCCCCCGGCTCAGTTCAGGATGCGGTCTTCTGCATCCCATTCGGGTCCAATGTCAGGGTCCCGGCCAAAACCGCCCGAAGGCAGGAATTTCCGGTTTCCCATCTCAGGAAGGAATTATTCAGGCCGTGGCCCAAACCCTCCGTCTCGGACAGACGCGAGAACCGATCTTCTGGTCCTTGCGTATCTGGCGACCGAAGCCGCCAAATCTCGGGTCGTAAGGTGGGAGGCTGGCCCCCACCCGACGGGATCACTCGGCAGTCGCGTTCTCGACAGCGACCGACACGCCCGGGCCCATTGTGGAGCTCAGGTTGATCTTTTTCATGTAGGTGCCCTTGGCACCGGCCGGCTTGGCTTTGGACACGGCGCCGACGAAGGCACGGATGTTCTCAACCAGCTTGGCTTCGTCGAAGGACAGTTTGCCAACGCCTGCGTGGACGACACCGCCCTTTTCCGCTTTGAACTGCACTTCGCCACCCTTGGCCGCTTTCACGGCGTCGGCGACGTCCATGGTCACGGTGCCGACCTTGGGGTTCGGCATCAGGTTGCGCGGGCCGAGCACTTTACCCAGACGGCCAACGATCGGCATCATGTCGGGTGTCGCGATGCAACGATCGAAGTCGATCTTGCCGGACTGCACGGTTTCCATCAGGTCTTCTGCGCCAACGATATCTGCGCCCGCCTTTTCGGCTTCTTCAGCTTTCGCGCCACGGGCGAAGACAGCAACGCGCATGGTTTTGCCGGTGCCGTTGGGCAGGCCGACAACACCGCGGACCATCTGGTCAGCGTGGCGCGGGTCAACACCGAGGTTCATCGCGATCTCGATGGTTTCGTCGAACTTCGCGGTGGCGTTCGATTTGATGAGGCTTACCGCTTCTTCAACGGTGATCTCTTCTTTGCCAGCAAAAGCTTCACGGGCGGCGCGGGTGCGTTTTCCAATTTTAGCCATCTTACTTCACCTCGATGCCCATGGACTTCGCGGAGCCCAGGATGATTTTCATCGCCGCTTCCACGTCGTTCGCGGACAGGTCGGCGGCTTTTGCTTCTGCGATCTCACGCAGCTGCTTGGTGGTCACGGTGCCGACAGTCTCACGGCTCGGCGTTTTCGCGCCGGAGTTCACCTTGGCAGCTTTCTTCAGGTAGTAGGACGCCGGGGGCGTCTTGATGTCCATGGTGAAGGACTTGTCCTGATAGTAGCTGATCACGGTGGGGCACGGTGCGCCCGGCTCCATGTCTGCGGTCTTGGCGTTGAACGCCTTGCAGAATTCCATGATGTTGATGCCGCGCTGACCGAGGGCGGGACCCACGGGCGGGGACGGGTTTGCTTGACCCGCTTTAACTTGCAACTTCATCGTACCGACGAGTTTCTTGGCCATTGGCCTTCTCCTTTCAACACCCTTGGGGCGCGCCCCGCGGGTTCTTCGTTGCGTGGTCCGGGCCGAGGCGCCGCGGCGCCCTTCCCTCCCACAATGACCGGCGCCCTCAGGTGCCGGGATGACGGGGGCGACCCCGCCGCACACTCAGACCTGCTTGTTGACCTGAGTGAATTCCAATTCGACCGGTGTCTCCCGGCCAAAGATCGAGACCGAAACCTTTAGACGCTGGTTCTCGTCGTCGACCTCTTCGATCATGCCGTCGAAATCCTCGAACGGACCATCGGCGACTTTTACTTTCTCACCGACCTCGAAGTGGATCAGCGTGCGCGGCGCTTCTTCGCCTTCCTGCACGCGACCCAGGATCGCCTGAACCTCGGCATCGCGCATCGGCATCGGGCGCCCTTGCGGGCCAAGGAAGCCGGTGACGCGGTTGATCGAGTTGATCAGGTGGTAGCCCGCGTCGGACATCTCCATATGCACCAACACATAGCCGGGCATGAAGCGACGCTCGGTCGTCACCTTCTTACCGCGCCGGACCTCGATCACCTCTTCGGTGGGTACCAGCACCTCATCGATCTGGTCTTCAAGTTCCTGCTCGGCCACGGACGCGCGGATCTGCTCGGCGATCTTCTTTTCGAAGTTCGACAGGACACTGACCGAATACCACCGTTTTGCCATCTGAACTCTGGTCCCTGTCTTGCCATGCGGGCTGCCCCGGCATGAAATTCGTCAATCAACACGGGGGCCAAGCCCCGCAACATCTGAACAAAAAATCGGCGCGCAACTCGAATCGCCGCACGCCCCTTTCAGGTCAGGTCTGCGCAATAGCCCGCGCAGACGCAGGTTTCAAGGGTGTAAAGATAAAATCACCCATGCGGGCGGTGCTTAGCCGAACATTCCGAGAATCTGCTGCAAGCCGCCGCGGATCAGGATGTCGACAATCGCAAAGAAAACAGCTGTCAGCGCGGCAAGGATAAAGACCATCACCGTGGTCAGCATCACTTCGCGCTTTGTCGGCCAAACAACCTTTGCGACTTCGGTGCGAACCTGCTGGATGAACTGAAGCGGATTGGTGGTGGCCATGACATCTTTCCCTGTTGCCCGATTGGGCGGATGTAACGGGTCCGCCCCCTAGTTTCAAGACGTCTTCGCGCGCGCGTCAGGCTTCCGGGTCACGCAGACGATCGAACCGGCGATCAAGCGCCGCGTCGTGCCGCGCCTCAGCCGCTGCCATCTCGCCAAAATCGGGAAGATACAACCCATCGACGGTGCCTTCGGGGAATCGGTCGAGCACGGCGTCCCATTTCATCGCAAGGGCATCCAACCGCGCATGAAGCATTGCCGCACGCTCAGGCCGCCGTCCGGCATACCAGCGCCCTAGCGCCATCGCCCGCTGCCAGAACCCATCGTACCCAAGGGCGAGGAAGACCCCCAACACGATAAACACCGTGACGAATAGCACCCCGAAAACCAACCCGGGCCGTAACACCACGGCGAGAGCCAGAAGGCTGAGGATCGCCGGCCGCGCCGGCGGACGTTTCGGCCGAAGCTTACGCCGGCGTGGTTTGCGGGCTTCGACTTCTACGGCTTCCGCCGCGGGCAAGTCCGGAAAAGCCACGCGTCCCAACCGCCGAGGAGCCACCGAAGGCTTCTCTGCCCCCGAACCGGCGCGGGGGTCGGTAGCACTCTCCGCATCCGCCATGACGTTCTTAATCGCTGACATTGCGGCGGGATCCAGCTTGGGGGAAGCAGGGACAACGTTATCAATGGGGGGCATCCTATAAATCTCTCTACGCAGTTGCGGCAGAGTTACCGCTCCATTGCGCTAAGCGCAGGGCGGAAAGTAGACAGTTATTGGGCACACCCCCCCCTCAACACAAAACCGCCGCAGCTATGAGCTGCGGCGGTTTTGTTATCCTGATCATCGTGAGAGATACTGATTTTCTCTAGGAACTTATTAGGTTTGGCGATGACCTACTCTCCCACGTCTTAAGACGCAGTACCATCGGCGCTACGGCACTTAACGGCTGGGTTCGGGATGGGACCAGGTGTTTTGCTCGCGCTATGATCACCAAACCGAATAAATTCCTAGAGGCGCGCTGCTGCGGAGAGCGGCGGCGGGAGGCGGGGTATCCGAAGGATGTCCCTTCCCGCTCCGTCTTCGCTGGAGCGCGATCCTGTCCAAGTCAGTACGACTGATTGTATGTGTATGCTTTTGATCTGT